>NZ_JACVOS010000038.1 GCF_018882335.1 Polynucleobacter sp. AM-25C3 | reverse complement strand
ATTGGATGTGGACATACAATCATGAAAGACCGAACATGGGCTTAGGTGGAATTACACCAAAGCAAAAACTAGCACTTGCAGTACCAGCTTCTACTTTTAGCTTAAGTTAAAAATGGGGGGATTACCAATGTACTGGGGGTATATAAGGGTCCCGCTCCTACAACGCCCTACCTTGCAACATTCCCGTAATCTACTTAAGGGGAAGACCTAGGCAGGGGTATCCGTTTACCAGCTGGAGAGGGTTTAAGGCCGCCCGTTAAGGTTTGACCCCAAAAACCCCATTTGAGCACGCCAGCAATTAAGGTATTTGGGGTATTGCCGGCTTACCTAGGGATGCAATTTAACTCATTTCTTTTAAATTAAACCTAGACAAACCACCATAAATGGCAAACAATCAGGGGGTAGGCTTTATTTGAAGTCCTATTTAGGCGTGCTGTAGAGCGAGACTGATTAAAAAGTATTCACCCTCATCACGGTTGTTTTAAGTTTATGTAATGGAGTTCGCATGGCGACCGGAATTGTTAAGTGGTTCAATGATGCAAAAGGTTTTGGCTTTATCAA
>NZ_JACVOS010000037.1 GCF_018882335.1 Polynucleobacter sp. AM-25C3 | reverse complement strand
TTGAGTACCGCCAGAACTGATGGTCGCACTAATCGCACTACCACCGCTACTAACAGCTTGAGTACCGCCATCATTTACCGTAGTAGCACTTGCAATACCGCCACTACTAACGGCTTGAGTACCGCCATCATTTACCGTAGTAGCGCTCACACTAGCACCACCATAAACAGCTTGATTACCACCAGAACTGATGGTCGCGCTAATCGCACTACCACCGCTACTAACGGCTTGAGTACCGCCATCATTTACCGTAGTAGCACTTGCAATACCGCCACTACTAACGGCTTGAGTACCGCCAGAACTGATGGTCGCGCTAATCGCACTACCACCGCTACTAACAGCTTGAGTACCACCATCATTTACCGTAGTAGCACTTGCAATACCGCCACTACTAACGGCTTGAGTACCACCAGAACTGATGGTCGCGCTAATCGCACTACCACCGCTACTAACAGCTTGAGTACCGCCATCATTTACCGTAGTAGCACTTGCAATACCGCCACTACTAACGGCTTGAGTACCGCCATCATTTACCGTAGTAGCACTTGCAATACCGCCACTACTAACAGCTTGATTACCGCCAGAACTGATGGTCGCGCTAATCGCACTACCACCGCTACTAACGGCTTGAGTACCACCATCATTTACCGTAGTAGCACTTGCAATACCGCCACTACCAACAGCTTGAGTACCGCCAGAACTGATGGTCGCACTAATCGCACTACCACCGCTACTAACAGCTTGAGTACCGC
>NZ_JACVOS010000036.1 GCF_018882335.1 Polynucleobacter sp. AM-25C3 | reverse complement strand
ATGAGCATCCGTTTAGCGTGCGATACCTTTGTCATTAGCCAGACTTGCTATCGCTATCACCCGAAGCTATCGACCGACAATGCCCTCATTGCTGATTGGCTGGTGCGCCTTACTCAGAACCAGCGTAACTGGGGTTTTGGGCTTTGCTTTTTGTACTTACGTAATGTGAAGGGCTTTACTTGGAACCATAAGCGGGTCTATCGCATCTATCGGGAGTTAGAACTGAACCTCCGGATCAAGCCCCATAAACGCTTGGTTCGCGAGAAGCCTGTGCCATTGGCAGTGCCTGAGGGCATCAACGATACGTGGTCCATTGATTTTATGCATGACCAGTTGCACGATGGCAGATCCATCCGCTTGTTTAATGTAATTGATGACTTTAATCGGGAGGCCTTAGCCATTGATATTGATTTTTCTATGCCAGCAGCCAGAGTGGTACGCTCACTAGATCAAGTCATTGAGTGGCGTGGAAAACCACTCAAAATACGTTGCGATAATGGCCCCGAGCTTGTGGGTAGTGTGCTTGTGCAGTGGGCTGCGAAACATCAAATAGAGATGACTTATATCCAACCTGGTAAGCCACAACAAAATGCATATATTGAAAGATACAACCGCACCGTACGTTACGATTGGCTTAATCAATACCTCTTTGAATCGATTGATGAAGTTCAAGACTTTGCTACCGATTGGATGTGGACATACAATCATGAAAGACCGAACATGGGCTTAGGTGGAATTACACCAAAGCAAAAACTAGCACTTGCAGTACCAGCTTCTACTTTTAGCTTAAGTTAAAAATGGGGGGATT
>NZ_JACVOS010000035.1 GCF_018882335.1 Polynucleobacter sp. AM-25C3 | reverse complement strand
CCTCTTTTGGTTGTAGATACGGATCGACTCTTTCACCATTTGTTTAGCCTGCTTTAGGTCATACGGTTTATTTAACAAAAATTCTGTTTTCAATATGCCATTCACCCGCTCTGCAAGCGCATTTTGATAGCAGTCGTAGCCATCCGTCATTGAGCAGGTGAGACCATGTTTCCGGTGCAAGTCTTGATAATAATTAGCGCAATATTGCAGCCCTCGGTCTGAGTGATGGATTAATGGCAAGTCTGTTTTACGCGCTTTGAGGGCCATCTTCAAAGCTTGTGCCACTTCCTCGGTTTGTAAAGTCGGATGGACGTGGTATCCCACAATCTTCCTCGAGTAGGCATCTGTCACTAAGCTTAAGTAGGCCACCTTCTGCTGTGTTGGCAAATACGTGATATCAGCCACCCAAACCTCCTCTGGTCTTTTCGGCACCACTTTGGCTACTCCATTGAACAAGTTGGGGTGTTTACGGAACCGATGATGACTGTTGGTGGTCTTGTGATAAGCCCGAGCCCGTGGCACCAAGAGCTGGGCCTGACGAAGCAGAGTAAACAAAGCGTCACGACCAAGCTTAATACCCTGATTGGCTAAGGGCTCATGAAGGATCGAATGTAACTTGCGCGTGCCAACCCTTGGCTGATCCATTCGCTCTTTACGCACGAGCACCTTCACGGATTCTGCTTGCTGGGCTAAACATGACTCTCTAGACCCTCGCTTGTAATACGCTTGACGACTAATTCCGACAAAGCGGCACGCCTGAGTGATGCTTACTCCAATAGCCTCTTTTTCCTCGAGGGCGCGCTTAAAGGCTTTTTTGGCAGAGTTACCCCATATTCATTTTTAATGATGTCGAGCATCGCCTCAAAGAGTTGGGCTTTTAAGTTTGCCTCTTTGAGCTCCATCTCCAGCTCTTTAATTCGCTGGTCTGGGCTCTGAGGCAGTGGATTTTCGTTCATCGCACCCCCGCGTTTTATATCTGACGGTGTGAGCTTACGCCAATCGAGTTGGCCATGCTTATGGAGCCACTTTAAAACGGTGGATCTACCTTGAATACCATAGCGGTCCTGAGCCTCCCGATAGGTCATCTCCCCATGCTCGACCTGCGCTACAACGGCCAACTTAAAGGCCATGGTGTAATCTTTTTGTGTTCGCTTAATCCCAATACCCATCTGACACTTCCTTTCTGATTAGAAAAAGTGTCAACTTATTT
>NZ_JACVOS010000034.1 GCF_018882335.1 Polynucleobacter sp. AM-25C3 | reverse complement strand
TGGATGTGGACATACAATCATGAAAGACCGAACATGGGCTTAGGTGGAATTACACCAAAGCAAAAACTAGCACTTGCAGTACCAGCTTCTACTTTTAGCTTAAGTTAAAAATGGGGGGATTACCATTTCAGGACGGGTCAGCTCGTTAATATAGGGAGCTACTAACTTAGCCTATTTAATCGCTCTATTTTAAAGTGATTTAATTGCATTTATTTAAAGAACTTTTCTACTAACCCGATAAAGATCCATATGAAAGCCCTCATTCTGTTTGGCCATGGCGCCCGAGATAGCCGCTGGCGTGAGCCATTTGATCGTTTGGCCTTCCTATGGAAGTCGCAAAACCCAGACGTACGGGTGGAATTAGCCTTCTTGGAGTTAATGCAGCCCAGTTTGGAAGAGGCAATTGCTTCTCAGGTGGCCGCTGGTGCTACTGAGGTGGTGGTAGTGCCAGTCTTTTTTGGGCAAGGCGGTCATTTACGCAATGACTTTCCAGTATTGCTCTCCGCTTGCCAGGAGAAATTCCCAGCAATTACTTTAAGCGCTACGACGGCCGTTGGTGAGGACAAGGCCGTCTTGCAAGCTATCATCGATTTTGGGGTCAGAGCTCTTTAAGATATTACACTGTTCTTTTGCATGTCTTGCTGAATAGGCTCATTAAGTAAGATGGTCTTTATTTGCCCGTACAATAAACACAACAATATCCCCAAGCCTCTTAATAGTGCTCACCCCCGGGGTTTTTCTATGACTTTGGAAAATGATCTGCGATTAAAAATTAGTTTAATTGGAACATTTCATCTACCAACCTGGTCCTCAAGCGGATCGATGACATCGCTTATGAATCGTTCTGCAGTTACTTTTAGTTGACCTAGAGTGACATGATGACTTACTAGCAGCCCATCATTACATGTTTTGACTGCCTGTTCAAAGTCATTCTCTTGAATGAGTAACTCTCTTAAGCCATTTCCTGATCTCAACGCAAGCTGACGAGTCTCTTTGGGGAATTTGACTTTTAATGCTTCCAGCCACTGCTTGGGCCATGTTCTTAGCTCTTGTTTGCTCTCGGTCATCAGGTAGGCCAATGCTAAGACTCGGTAATACCCCCGCCCCTTAACCTGAGTTAAAAGTAGAATTTCTAAGTTGTTTGATTTAAAGGAAATTCTATGAAAACCTCCCGCTTTACCGATAGCCAAATCATGGCCATCCTCAAACAAGCCG
>NZ_JACVOS010000033.1 GCF_018882335.1 Polynucleobacter sp. AM-25C3 | reverse complement strand
GGTACGTACCGGACACATGCTTTACGTCCGGTACCGACCACATGGTTTACACCTTTACCAATCACATCCCCAATACTTTGGGACCAAATGGGTTTTCTAGGGCCTGTACCCGAGAAGACTCCATATCAAAGTAAGCCATATCGTAATCCATAAAACTCACCAACCACACGTCGTCTTCGACCTGCCGTAAGCCCACGTCATGACCAGCGAACACCGTACTAAAGTGAATCTTCTTACCATCTAAACAGATGCGTCCGCAGTTGGTCACGGTCACTGTCTTATCGTGGAAGGGATAACTCACATCAGGTAGCCCTTCATATCTCTTGGTAGATGGTAGATATAACTCTGCTGGTTTTTTCATCGCTAAAGCTTGATGGGGACGCTCGAAGTTGTACTCATAGATAAAGTCTTCAAACTTATCTTGTTGTTGCAACATCGTTTTGGCTGGTGGTTTAGTCGTGGCTTGCTTGAGCGTTAAGTGCATGCGTTCATGCCTACCATTTTGCTGAGGATTGCCGGGCTTAATGCGCTCAATACCAATGCCTAAGCGCAACCACCACACCGATAGGCTCGAGAGTCCATAGAGCGCATTAGCACATGCAAACGGCACGCCATTATCTGAGCGGATAGAGCCTGGCAGCCCATACTCCTTAAAGAGTTGTTCAAAGACCGTAAAGGCCCCAGCTTCTCTGGTGCTCTCTAGGCCCTCACAGCAAATGAGGAAGCGGCTGGCATAGTCAGTCACGGTTAAGGGGTAACAGTACTGCTTATTACCCAGCATAAACTCCCCTTTGTAATCCACGCACCATAGGGCATTGGGCTCTTTAAGATCCGATAGGTTTGTCCCGGTAAGTTTGGGATACTGGCGGCGTCGCTTCTTCTTGACTAGGCCATGGCGATCCAGAACTGCGTGTACCGTACTTTTAGCGGGCAAAGCCAGCTCAGGGTAGTGGGTATGGATTCGGTCTCGTAGTTTAGGAGCGCCCCAGGTTGGGAACTCTTTTTTGAGGTTCACGATCAATTGCTCGACCTGGAAGGGCAAGCGGTTGGCTTGCCGAAATGGTCGTCGAGATCGATCCGTAAAGGCTTCTAAACCACTGTCTTTATAGCGATCAATGATTTTATGGCCAGTGACTCTGGAGATTCCAAACTCCTGGCACAGGGTAGCAATCTTCTCGCCATCAAGGTAACGAGATACAAACTTGAGCTTTTCATCCATCTTCGTACTTTCATTCCACGGCATAGTAAGGTCCCTCCTATGCCAAAAACTGTAAAGTATGTGTCCGGTATAAAGTGTTAACTATGTATCGAGTCGTACA
>NZ_JACVOS010000032.1 GCF_018882335.1 Polynucleobacter sp. AM-25C3 | reverse complement strand
TGAACTGACCCACAAAAGTTGGACAGTTTGATTAGGTTACCAGAAGGGATTGAGTTCGGTATTGCACTGGGCTCAATCCCTTTAGTTTTTGTTTGATTCGATCATGGTTGTAGTAGTGGATATATTCCTTTAGCCCTGCTTTAAACGACTGCACACTCTCAAACTTCTCTTGGTAGAAGAACTCGGTCTTCATGATCCCAAACCAGTTTTCCATGACGGCGTTATCTAGACAGTTCCCTTTTCTAGACATGCTTTGGGTAATACCCTTTTGCTTGAGAGCCATCTGGTATGGTGCGATTCGATAATGCCAACCCTGGTCTGAGTGCAGCATCGGTTTATCTTTGGGTTTGAGCTTCTTAAAAGATTTTTGAAGCATTTGCATCACCATGTTCATTTGGGGGCGGTCGGCGATCTCATAGGAGATGACCTCTTGGTTGTACAGATCTAATACGGGTGAGAGATACACCTTGTGACCCAAGACATTGAACTGCGTGACATCGGTTACCCATTTTTGATTGGGGGCAGTAGCTGTGAAGTTACGCTCAAGCAAGTTGGGAGCCGCCTTACCTACAGATCCTCTGTAGGATTTATAGCGCTTAGGTCTCACGGTCGATTTAAGGTGAAGTCTGCCCATGAGCTTTTGCACCGTCTTCGGATTGAGGTAGCAGTTTTGATGTCCTAGCTCCTCTTGCACACGCCGATAACCATAGCGACCTTTGTGGCGATGGTAGATGGTCTTAATGCTCTCCTTGACCTCGCGATAGGGATCCGCCTTAGTACCAGCGCCAAGCTGATAGTAATAGACGCTTTTGGCCATATTAGCTACCCCCAGAATCGTTTGTAAGGGGTGTCGCCGCCTTAACTCAGTGATGACTTGGGCTTGTTCTTGCTTGCCAAGTACTTTTGCTGGGCTAAGGCTTGCAGCTTTTTTAGGTAAGCGTTCTCCACCTCTAAATAGTGCAACTTACGTAGGAGCTCATCAGGCGTGAGCTCAGAAGAAGGTTTGGCTAAAAGTGCTTGGATCTCATGACGTTTAGGCATCGATGGTCGTCCCTTAGGTTTGGGTTCTAGGGCTGTAATACCACCTTTATTGTAGAGGCGCTGCCAAACCAAAATGGTACTAGGGGAGGCAATGTTGAAGTGGGCGGCCGCCAAGCGTGGGGATGCCCCGTAGGCGCTGATGTGCTCAAGAACTAATAGCTTGAACTGTGGAGTGTACTGTTGATAGCCCCTCTTTTGCAGGCCAGATATCCCATGTAGTTTATAGGTCAAAACCCATTTACGAACATCGGTGGTATTAAGGTCATAACTATTGGCTACCCTGAGGTAGCCCCCAGACTTTAAATACTCAGTAACTACTTTTAGCTTGAACTGCGTACTGTATTTGCTCATGAAGCTGACCCCTTTGAGTTGGATTTGGTGTCCAACTTTTGTGGGTCAGTTCA
>NZ_JACVOS010000031.1 GCF_018882335.1 Polynucleobacter sp. AM-25C3 | reverse complement strand
TTGGATGTGGACATACAATCATGAAAGACCGAACATGGGCTTAGGTGGAATTACACCAAAGCAAAAACTAGCACTTGCAGTACCAGCTTCTACTTTTAGCTTAAGTTAAAAATGGGGGGATTACCCCATAACAGCAAGGTCTGTAACTTGGTAAACGGGCGTTGATTCCAAGAGCGGTATAAAAATACAAGCAAAAGAATTGAAACAATAAAAGAGGTATTGGCTATTGTGAGAAAGAGCTTATGTGTCCACAAGGCGATGCCAAAGCTAAAGGAGGACAGAGAGAAAATTCCCAAGCTTAAGGGATAGTAGATGCTGAATCCACTTGTCCTGTTAGCTCGATATTGATAGAGGGAACTTAAAAATAACCCCAGACCAATTAACGAAAAAACAATAAAAAAAATTTGGTTAGCTAATTCCATGAACTAGATAGTACTAAAGATCATTGGAAATGTCGTTGCAAACGACATTGACTGACTCAAGGATATCTAACAGATTTGCCCTTTTAAAGGACGGTTCATGCTGGGATTCTCGGGACTAATGGCAGCTTACCGTGCCAGACCAAAAGAAAATAGCCCAACGAGTGGGCTATCGTGTTTCTTGGTGGCCCAGGGAGGAATCGACCAGAGCCTAGGATGCCCCTTTACTTCATTAGTTGACTAGTTAAATCACCGCTTGAATAAGGCAGGCCATCGATTAACCAAGACATTTGCTTATTAGCAGCAAAAAGCTTATTTAGATCTAGTTGAATAAAATTTGTACGATTTAAATAATTGGCCACCTTTAGTTGATTGTGGGTCAAGTCTTTAATGATTGCCCATTGCGTGCTGTCCGAGACGGTTGCTTTACCCTCAAGCGAAATTGATGTTCCAAGAGGCACATCCACATTATTTAAGATATGTCCGACCAGTTGATTTGCTTCGGCACCAGTCTTCACTTGACCTGCCATCTGCTGCAAATAGGCGGCACGAATAAAGCGGCCAGGGGTTGTGTAATCACCGGGCATCCCGATCATTCCAGCGCCCTCTGAACCTAATTCATTAATGCTTTTGCCTTTGATGGTCAGCGGCTTTGGAGCGGTTCCCGAAAGTGCCAAATAATTTCTCGCATTATTTAAATGCCAGTCGTAGGTTGGGGCATTAGTCAAAGTATTGGCAATATTGTCATAAATAACCATTTGCCCCTTTATGAATTCAACAATAATGCTGGCGCCAGTGCGATCAGTGAATACAAAATGTAGCCATGGCGCTGTTGGTATCCCAGAAACTTCACTTGGATCAAACCAGACTTTGTATTTAGGTAATTCTTGCTTTAATTCTTTAACCGTCGAAAACATTCCCAGAACAAATCCACCAAGATTAACGATGGACACATAGCGCTTATCTTGCTTATCTATAGATTGATATTCGGTAAAGCCTGGCATGAAATTTCCACTCAATCCCAGACCCGCACTATTTTGCCCCTCAAGAAACGCATTTCCACCCTTCAGAATGGCTGGACTTACGCCGATAAACGCATACTTGCTAGACAACTGTTCGGCGGGAAGATTCATCTTTGCTGGGGCGCTCAGAAGCAAAGGTGTGCCTTGTGGCATCACCATCAGCGTCCACTTCATGTCAAAGGCCCAGTCCATATTTCTGCCAGCTACAACCGTTCCATCTTTAGCAACCGTATTTACTGCAGTACACGCCATGCTAGCGTAAGAAAAACAGGTGAGGCAAAGAATCGCAATGAATCGCGTACTTTTTGAAAACGAGTCAGAAATCATCTGGATGCCTTTAAATAAAAGTGTGGATAAGATTAGAGATAAGCCCCTAGGGTGAGCATATCAAAGATAAAGAGCCCAAATGAAAAACCACTCGAAAGTGGTTTTAGTTGTACGACTCGATACATAGTTAACACTTTATACCGGACACATACTTTACAGTTTTTGGCATAGGAGGGACCTTACTATGCCGTGGAATGAAAGTACGAAGATGGATGAAAAGCTCAAGTTTG
>NZ_JACVOS010000030.1 GCF_018882335.1 Polynucleobacter sp. AM-25C3 | reverse complement strand
TGGATGTGGACATACAATCATGAAAGACCGAACATGGGCTTAGGTGGAATTACACCAAAGCAAAAACTAGCACTTGCAGTACCAGCTTCTACTTTTAGCTTAAGTTAAAAATGGGGGGATTACCGAAGGTCTCAACATGAAATACAGGGCGACTACCGACAGAACTAGACCAAAAATAATTTGGTAGATATCTACTTTTTTCATTCGCCTGAGTATTACCCTTAAAAAACATCATTTTTATTCGTTAAAATTAAATATGGATTTAATTTCTAGAAATCAGCGTGTAGCACGCCTCACCATGATGGCTGGCTTGACTTTAGCGCTGGTGTTTATTGTAAGCGCTGTCGTATCGGCGTACATCCTGAAGCAAAGCTCTATTCAGGATCGCTCAGAACAAATTTCCAATCTCACCATTGTTTTAGCAGAACACGCTAGCCAGACTATGTATTCTGGAAACACGGCCTTGGAAAGCTTAGTTGAAGCGGTAAGCTCCGCAAATATTCAAACAGAAAAAGCATATCGAGAATTCGCGAGCAAGAAAGAGCAGTTTCTTAATCTCAAGGATAAAACAACCTTAAATACGATTATTGATGTAGCAACCTATATCGGCCCCGATGGCAAGGTCATTAACTTTTCAAGGTCTTATCCACCCCCCAGCATCGACTTATCTGATCGAGACTACTTCCAATATCTCAGCACCCATGACTCTGCGCAAACGTACTACAGCAACCCCGTTCGAAACAAAGGAAATGGTAAGTGGGTCTTTTATCTAGCCAAAAGAATTAGCAATTCAAAAAATGAATTTCTTGGGGTGGCCCTGATTGGGATTTCAGTAGAGGTCTTCTCTAGCTTTTATGAAAAGATTGGGGCCAATTTAGGTGAAGGCTCTTCCCTAACCCTATTTAAGAAAGATCAAGTTTTGCTAACCCGCTGGCCATTTTTAGACGAGCGGATTGGCCGAAAGAATACAAGCAAGATATTTGATGAAGTCGTAAAAAATCCAGCGCTAGAGGGAAGTGTAATTTTTACCGACGCTCAAACGACCATCCGAGATAGCGCCAATGTACAGCGCATGATCTCATTCCGCTCAGTACCAGGCCATCCACTAGTCGTTGCTGCAGTAGCCACTGAAGAACTGTATCTGGCCAGTTGGAGAAAAAGCGTCTATGGAATTTTATATGCAACGGTGTTAAGCCTCATCTTTATCGTGATTGGCTTGAGTTTGTTGTTAAGGGCCTTAAATTCTGCTGGCAAGAATCAACACCTTGCCAATCATGACCATTTAACCAATCTGCCTAACCGCTTACTTTTTACCGATAGACTCCAGCAAACTTTAGAGCTAGCTAAGCGCAATAAAACAAAATTTGCCCTTATCTTTATTGACCTAGACAACCTCAAGTCAATCAACGATAACCATAGCCATGCCGCTGGCGATATTGCCCTTCGCGAAGCAGCTAAACGAATGCTTCACTGTGTCAGATCCTCTGACACAGTAGCTCGTATTGGTGGTGATGAGTTTGTTATCTTATTGCCCAATATTGAGAGTGTGGCAAACGTCTTAGCCATTGCCGAGAAAGTTAGGGGTAAGTTATTCGAACGATTTATGGCCCACAATTTAGAGCTCGTTACGGGGGCAAGTATGGGAATTGCAATTTATCCGGAACATGGACAGACTGATGCAGAGCTCACCGCAAACGCAGATGAAGCTATGTACCGCGCAAAGTCTCTGGGCAGAAATCAAGTTTGCCTATTTAACCCTGATTTGATTAAAACACCGAAATCGTAGGCTAGCTCACCCATCTTTTCAAACGCATATCACCTGATCCATGAGATGGTAAATACTTGTTTGAGAGTAATAAAAAAGCTCCGCAATATGAACTGACCCACAAAAGTTGGACAGTTTGATTAGGTTACCAGAAGGGATTGAGTTCGGTATTGCACTGGGCTCAATCCCTTTAGTTTTTGTTTGATTCGATCATGGTTGTAGTAGTGGATATAT
>NZ_JACVOS010000002.1 GCF_018882335.1 Polynucleobacter sp. AM-25C3 | reverse complement strand
CTCGGCTTGTTTGAGGATGGCCATGATTTGGCTATCGGTAAAGCGGGAGGTTTTCATAGAATTTCCTTTAAATCAAACAACTTAGAAATTCTACTTTTAACTCAGGTTAAGGGGCGGGGGTATTACCTTACCAGCGCCAATAAAGTTAGAGCACAGTAGAACCACGACAAAGGCAGCCAATATTAAGTCGTAGTAGCGGTGATGATGTCTAGACGAGTCCATAAGTATGAAAAAATGGATAATAGAAATAAGAATATCTGCATTCCTGGAAATTCACAGGGAGCAGATTAAAAACCAAAATAGGATGGCTAAGAACAATGAGTAAAGCTAGTTTCAATTGGGCTGACCCCCTACTTCTCGACACGCAACTCAGCGAAGAGGAGCGCATGGTACGTGATGCCGCTGCTCAATATGCTCAAGGACGTTTGATGCCCCGCATTCATGATGCGTTTCGCAATGAAACCACTGACCCGGCGATCTTTCGCGAGATGGGTGAATTAGGACTCCTTGGCATCACCATTCCCGAAGAATACGGTGGCGCAAATCTGAACTATGTTTCCTATGGATTAATTGCCCGCGAGATCGAACGCGTTGACTCGGGCTATCGCTCCATGATGAGTGTTCAGTCCTCTTTGGTGATGGTCCCTATCAATGAATTTGGTAGCGAAGCCCAAAAACAAAAGTACCTACCCAAGTTGGCTAGCGGTGAGTGGATTGGTTGCTTTGGATTGACTGAGCCTAACTATGGCTCAGACGCTGGCGGCATGATTACGCGAGCCAAAAAGGTCCCAGGCGGCTTCTCTTTAACTGGCTCTAAGATGTGGATCTCTAACTCCCCTATCGCTGATGTATTTGTCGTATGGGCCAAGAATGATGAGGGCTTGATTAGGGGCTTCATCCTGGAAAAGGGTATGAAGGGTTTATCTGCCCCCAAGATCAGCGGCAAGATGGGCCTACGGGCCTCTATCACTGGTGAAATCGTCATGGATGAGGTCTTTGTTCCTGCCGAAAATGAATTCCCAGAAATTACCGGCCTTAAAGGTCCTTTTACTTGCTTGAACTCTGCACGCTACGGTATCGCTTGGGGCTCCCTCGGCGCTGCTGAGTGGTGTTGGCATGCAGCACGCCAATACACGATGGATCGCAAGCAATTTGACCGCCCTTTAGCTGCAAATCAACTCATTCAGAAGAAATTGGCTGATATGCAAACCGAGATTACCCTGGCCCTGCAGGGTTGTTTGCGTTTAGGTCGCATGAAAGACGAAGGTATTGCCGCCCCAGAAATTACCTCCATGATGAAGCGCAATTCTTGCGGTAAGTCTTTGGATGTGGCTCGTCTAGCAAGAGATATGCATGGTGGAAATGGAATCTCAGATGAGTATGGCGTTGTCCGTCATATGCTGAATCTTGAAGTCGTCAATACCTATGAAGGCACACATGATATTCATGCCCTGATTTTGGGCCGTGCACAAACTGGCATTCAAGCCTTCAGTTAAGCGCTCACCTTGATGATGAGGTCCTTTGCCGCTAGCGTAAAGGCTTCATCGCCATCATCCCTTAGTTCAACGAAATGATCTTCGCGATAGCTTGGAAAATTCCGAACGATTGAGGACTGATAGGATGGGTCGTAATGCATCACCAATAACTCTTCTACTAAATTTCCAAAGTCACCTTGATCAATAGTCTCATGCCATTTTTCGATTTGGACTTTGCCATAACGCGATGTCAGCAAACTGAGTTTTTGTTTGAAGCTTTCAGGATTCGATAAGAAGTGTTGATACTCCCGCAGCAACCAAGATACTCGAGTCTTGGTGCTCGATCGCAGTTCTATACATCGACCATTGCGAATGCGCTCCATCAAGGCATCAGGCACATGCAAGCCCCCTACCTTCTTACTTTCGGACTCAACAAAAACAATCCTGCTCGGATCCAATGAATTTAAGGCATCCCACAGATTAGTTTCAAAGCCTTTTTGCGAGGGTTGCTCAATATTGGGCTCATTACCCAGAACCGAACCACGATGAATCGCCAAACCCTCAAGATCCAGAATCTGCTGACCAAGAGCACCAATCTCTTGAAGAATGCGCGTCTTACCGCTACCAGTCATTCCAGCAATGACCTGAAAAGAAAATGCTTTAGCGGCTTGATCAAGGCCATCGATCACAATGCGCCGAAAGCCTTGATAACCATTCTCTAGCTGCATCGCTTTCCAACCAATGCGATTGAGAATATGGGTAAAGGCCCCACTCCGCTCTCCACCGCGCCAACAGTAAATTAGTGGGCGCCACTCCCTAGGAAAATCGATGAGTGAGTTTTCTAAGTGGTAAGCGATATTCCGGGACACATAAGCAGCGCCTAATTTCTTTGCAGCAAAAGGAGAAACTTGTTTGTAGAGAGTGCCAATCTCAATACGCTCTTCATTATTTAAAACAGGCAGGTTAATTGCACCAGGGATGTGGTCTAAGGCGAATTCCGCGGGCGAGCGGACATCGATGATTGCGTCAAACTCCTTAAGGCAAGAAGACAGCTTATCAATGCTGAGTATGTGCGAATTACTTGGTTGCAAACAAGATCCTAGCGCAGCTTGCTAATCACGTGATCAGGCCAAGGCGCAGATTTACCTGTCTTGAAATCAACCCAAACCATAGTGGCGCCACCAACGGCAGCAATTACCTCTGGTTCTGTTGTTAGCACCATAGAGGTATAAACATCCAAGCTTGAGCGGCCAATGTTTCCAATATAGGTTTTCAGTATTAGTTCACCTGGATAGGCTAGTTGTTGATGGAAGTTGCAAAAGCCATTCATCATCAGCATAGACTCATCTCCAGGGGCAACGTTATAGCCTAAAGAGGTAATCCACTCTACCCTGGCCTGCTCCATATAACGAAAGTACACCGTGTTATTGACGTGACCATAGGCATCCATATCACCCCAACGAATCGGCATGTTCATTTCATGAACAAACTTTTCCTCAGTCGGGATCTCAATACGCATAAGTGCCGCCCGAATGAATCAGCAAACCTGCAAAGCCATTTGATACAAATTGGTAGAACGTGCACCCGAGCGACAAAATGCCAAGATTGGACCTGGCATCGTTTTCAGTAAGCGCGCCATCTCCACCACTTGATCTTGTGTAAATGCACCGGGAATGACTGGTAAAAAAGCGTAGTTCAAACCAAGTACTTCCGCCTGAGCTTGAATATCTGCATTTGTCGGTTGATCGGGCCCGCCCTCAAAGTCAGGCCGATTGTTGATTACGCTCTTGTAACCTTGTTTTGCAATCTCAGCTAAATGACTAGGATCAATCTGACCAAGCGTGCCAAATTGATTGGTATGGCAAGAAATAGGAAGGCTCATCTAAACCTCAAAAAATATATAAGAAATGAAAACGAATAAGTGAGATTCTAAAGCAGACTTACTGCTTATGGCCCGTAAAGAAGCGGTTGCAAAGCGCCATGCCAGCAAGCATTGCCAGCACAAAGACTAGTGCTTTTACTTGACCTGCTCCAAGCGCCACAATTGCTGGCCCTGGACAAAGCCCAGCAATACCCCAGCCCGCACCAAAGATGACGCTACCGATCACCAGGGGCTTCGAAATATCTCTTCTACCGGGGATGTGAAGTGCACCGCCAAAAAAGGCTTCAGTACGTTGTGAGGCTAAATAAAAACCGCCCAAGCCAACGACTACTGCACCGCCCATTACAAATATTAAGGAAGGATCCCAGTTACCAGCGATGTCGAGGAAATTGAGAATTTTTTGAGGATTACTCATTCCAGAAATGATTAGACCAAAACCGAATAGCACGCCAATAAAATATTGACTATATAAGTTGAAATATCTTCTCATGATTTACCAGCCCAACACATGACGAATGATGAACACCATTAAAAAACCAGCGCCCATAAAAGATAGTGTAGCAACCAAGGACCTAGGGGAAAGACGAGATAAGCCGCAGATACCATGACCGCTAGTGCAGCCTGATCCATAGTTTGCCCCGAAACCCACAAGCAAACCAGCAACAATAATGCCAATCCAATCGGTATCAATTACGGCTGTAGTATGGAGATCAAGCAGCAAGGTTGCCCAGAATGGTGCTGTGAGTAAACCCAGTACAAGACTTAAGCGCCAATTTGCATCACCCGCTTTTGGTGAAAGTAGGCCAGAAATAATTCCACTGATTCCCAAAATACGGCCGTGTAACAGAACATATAAAGCGGCAGCGATGCCCAATATCATCCCACCAAGCAAAGCTGGTCCAGGGGTGAATGCCAACCAATCTATCTGCATATTGTCAAATCTACTTTCTGAGTTAACTGCAAGGATTTGGGGCGAGGCGCACTTGTAGGTAGCGTAATGCCAAATAAGCTCCAAAGATAAATCCAGGAAGTGCTAGCAAGGACCCAATCGCCAAAGTAGAAATACCACTAAGCCCCTGCCCGACAGTACAACCTAGAGCAGTAACCCCGCCAAAGCCCATCAACGAAGCACCGACCAAGTGATTGGCGGTATCTTCAGTATTGCGAAAGCTTTCCCAGCGGAAGGACTTGCTGATAAATGCCACAAATGCGGAGCCAGAGATCATTCCAACAACCGCAGCAATGCCAACGGTGATGATCTTTGATGTATCGCTGTACATCATGAGCCAATCCAAGGAGTAAGCATAAGGTGCCACAAAGGAAAGGCTCTCCATCCGGCCAGAGTTAGTAACCAGGAAGACCTCCTCCAAAGTATTCGGATCTTCAGCTACATGACCCAGATTACCGGAGACCCACCAGATTGCGCAAATAGCGAGGCCAACAAAAATACCGGCAAATAGATTTTCTGCTGTCCAAAAAACCTTACTTGCTAATGCATAAGCAATAAAAGCAAAACCCACTATTAAACCTAGCGCAAGATGTAAATTGTTTCTGGCGATTCCAGTAATGGGACTGAGAATGCTCGGTAAATCTTGCGGAGTATTGAGAGCGATGAATACAGAATCTAGAGTATTCATTCGCAGAACACCAAGGAAGCCCTTCATGGTCATATAAGCAGAAAGTCCCAGAACCATAAATACAATGAAAGACTTTAGATTGCCGCCTCCAATACGCACGAGGGTCTTACTTCCGCAGCCAGACGAGAGCACCATGCCAAAACCAAATAGCGTACTACCCACGATGGTGGAGAGCCATAAAAATTTGCTACCGGTATACATGCTTTTGAGTGGATCAATGAGGCCCAAGTAAGACATCAAGGCAAAGCCAACAATAGCGACGCCAATAGCTAAGAACCACTGTTTTAGTCGATCCCAGCTAGACATAATAAAAATATCGGATACGGCACCCATGCTACAAAAACCCGTCTTTTGCATTACGGCACCAAGCATAAATGTAATTGCAAAAGTGGCTAATAAAACCGACCTACTTAGAGAGGAAATATCTACCGCTTCCATATTCAAAATTCTTTAACTGAAATTATTTAAATTTATAAAATTGTTTATTGAGAAAGGCCGCTACATCAGCTTCATCCTCAGGGAAAAGATCCAAGCGCAACTCGGTATTGCACATCGCCACCATGGACTTTAAATTCTGCAAGTTTTTAACTTTGCTATCGCTGCGCGTGTAAATCATGTCGCCATTACCAAAGCCAGATTTCTTGGCGTGGCAGGCATAGCATTTCTGCTGATCAATTTTTTTCCCATTCGCTAGATCGGGTGTAGCGAATGCAGGCACATTCAAGCCTAAGAACGCTATCAGGGATAGAACAAGCTTTAACAGTGGTAATTTCATTTGAAATCAGTCATTTAGCCAAGTAAATGACTATTTTAAAGCCCAGATGATAAATATGCCTTATTCCGACTGAATTGAGAGGTAGACGTTATAGGCATTCATCCGATTGGCAGCCTTAAATAGGGGCATTCCGTCGTATTCAGACCAATCAGCTTGCTGATAAGCCTCCTCAAAAGGATCCATATTTACCGCTGATTTTGTCATTGATTCCCGCAAATAGCGCAAATAATCCCCTGTAAAAGCGATATCTTCTGCGGGATGGATGGAGTAATTGCCGTGCCCTGGAATCACGATTTTTGGATTAATACGCTCAATTGCATCCAAAGCTGATAACCAGCCCTTACTATCCGCATTACCAACAAATGGGATGCGTCCACGGAATACCAAATCTCCTGCAAACAAGACCCCTTCGGATGGGACGTAGATCATCAAGTCCTCTGGTGCATGTGCCGGCCCCACTCGACTAATTTTAAAATCCACGCCACCCACTGTAAGCATATAGCTTTGATCTATCCAAAGATCTGCTCCCGTGAGCTTGGTGCTTGTATTAACCCAAGGGGCAAAGTCCACGCGGGATGCTATTAATCTTTGTATGGCAGTTTCAGACGCAAGGTAATTTATCCCCTGATTCTGGGCATAAATCTTAGCCCCGATCTTTCTAAATTCTTGCAGACCATAAATGTGGTCGGCATGATAGTGTGTCACGATGACAGCCACTACTTTTTGCGAAGTAAGCTTTTTAATTTCAGCAATGAGTTTCTTCGCCAGAACTGGTGAACCCAAAGCATCTACCACCACCACGCCTTTTGGAGTAATGACAAAACCTGCGTTTGAAATAAAGTTCTGATTTTGGCTGCTACCCATCTCGGGCAAGCCTTGCACGAAATATGTGTGCGGAGCCACCTGGATAGGTTTTAAGAGCAAGTCATCCAAAGCATTAACGGAGGATGAGAAAAATAGTAGCGAGAGAGTGCTAAATAAAATTGCCCCTAAAGCACAAGAGCGAATCCTAAGAGCCCTAAGTGGCATAGCTTAAGGCCTGATGTAGGCGAAGTGATTTTGGTACTGAAGGTCTGCAATCCTAACAACACCAGAAGGAGTGAAGTCAGTGTCAAGAATGAATTGATCCTTCTGCAAATTACGATTTTTCAAAGTAATCTCACAAACCTCAAAGCGAACACCGCGTGATTTTAAAGCTCCAACCAGGGGCGCATATTCAATTCCATTCTTTTTGTCTTTCGTACCTTCCATCATGATGTCTACGCCATTAGCATGCGTAACCACAATAATTTTGGTTTGAGGGGCAACATCCAAATGATTACGAATATTACGCAATCCCTTAACCCCTTGAGACTCCGCATCATCAATGTGATAAACCACCTCAGTGGGGCCTGCAGCATAAGCTCCCATTACAACTAGGGCGAAAGAGACCGCAAGATACTGAAGTAATTTTTTCATTTTTTTATCGGCTCAATAAGTATTAGAGTGAAACCATTCCTGGGTTATTTTGCACACCTTTAATGATCGGTTCGTTCAGCTTAACGGCTTTAACAACCTTCACATCGCGCAAATGTCTTTCGATCACATCCCAAATTGGCTCTCCACCAGCATTCCTGGCTTCTTCACTTACTGGCGCCCAACCTGCCACTTTATAAGTCTTGCTTGGGTCGATGTCTTTGCCATTTAAACGCATATCGCTAATGCGCTTACCTGCGGACGCCGCAGGATCGATCGTATACTGCATACCACCTACACGTACCATATCGCCACCCTGCTGATAATACGGATCGGGATTAAATAAGTTATCAGCCACATCTTCAAGAATAGTCTTGATGGTCTCGCCAGTCATATTGGTGACGGTAGTGTATGGATAAGTGATGGCAGTTTGATCTAACAGATTTTCACGAGTAATGGCCTGGCCTGGCAACAAGCTAGTTCCCCAACGGAAACCTGGGGAGAAGGCGATTTCCGCATTCTTCTGCGCCATAAGGCCATCCAAAATCAATTGATCAAAGCTTCCATTGAAATTGCCGCGACGATATAGCAAACCATCCGTAGTAGCCAATTTTTCATTGAGCTTGGTTTCGTATGGTGCCCTAACTTTAGCGATCAGCTTATTCATCGCTGGATCAGCGGGAATTAGATTGGAGAAGATTGGGAAAAGCTTATAGCGAAAATCAACCGGCTTGCCACCCTTCACATCAAAATCGAGTACGCCCAAGAACTTACTGTTCGAGCCAGCATTGGTTACCAAGGTAACACAGCCAGAATTCTTCACCTTGACTGGAATCGGGACGCCATCATGCGTATGACCACCCATGATTGCATCAAGGCCAGTTACACGAGAGGCCATCTTCAAATCAACATCCATGCCGTTATGGGAGAGTAAAACAACAACTTTAGCTCCCTTTGACTTCACTTCATTGATAGTCTTCTGCAAATTTTCTTCTTGAATTCCAAAAGTCCAGTCAGGGGTGAAATAACGTGGATTTGCTATCGGCGTATATGGGAATGCTTGGCCAATGATTGCAACTTGAATGCCGTTTTGCACCTTCATGACATAAGGATTAAAAACAGAATCACCGAAGTCGGCTGTCTTAATGTTTTGGGCAATAAAAGAGACCTTGCCTTTGAAATCGCCATTGACGATTTCCATCACACGCTTTTCACCTAAGGTCATTTCCCAGTGCGGAGTCATGACATCAACACCTAAGAGCAAGGCTGCATCAACCATATCCTGACCATTAGTCCAGAGTGCTGTTCCAGAGCCCTGCCAAGTATCACCACCATCTAACAATAGGGCGCCTGGACGACTTGCTTTCATTTGCTTGATCAGGGTTGCCATATGCGCAAAGCCACCCATCTTGCCGTAATTTTGCGCAGCTGCAACGTAATCTAAATAGGTAAATGCATGAGCATCACGAGTACCAGCAGCAATTCCATTTGCCTTAAGGAAATATTCGCCTACTAAATGGGGTGTCTTGCCTTCTTGCGCCCCAATGCCTAGATTCACGTTTGGCTCACGGAAATAGATTGGCAAAAGTTGGGCATGGCAGTCAGTGAAATGAAGAAAATGCACATTACCAAACTTAGGTAAATCATAGAATTTTTGCGCGGTACTTTGTGCACCAGCAAAATTGGATTGCAGACTCATACCACCTGCTGATGCAATAGCTAATGCTTGCAAAAACTCACGGCGATTTAATGACATATTTATTCCCTTAACAAAACAGGCCTTTCGGCCCGTTTTAATCTGTTATTTATTTACAGGTGATTCTGGGTCAAGCAATAGAGCCATAACATCCTGTATTTGCTGTTCATTGAGGAGTTTGAAGTGGGCAATACGTGGCATATTGCTGCATGCGTTGTAAGCCTTGGCATTATTAATGCGGTTCCAGGTATAGGTAACCACTTCTTTGGAGTAGCCGCGCAATTTAGCGTAACCAGTCAATGATGGGCCGATCGTTCCATAAGAAATTTCTTTAGGGTCAATTTGATGGCAGTTATAGCAGCCGCCGCCAATGACGGTATCAGCCTTGTCTGTCCAAGTTGCACCGCGTCCACTTTGAGCAATCTTTTCACCATTCTTCCAGTCGCCGATGTATTTTCCATCGGATGGTTGCTGAATAGAGTCCATATTGATCTTCTGGATCTTCTCGCGCATGGCCTCGCCCTGCTTGCTGTTGGCAAACTGGGGGTCTGAACAGAATTTCTGAGTAGCGTCTTGATCAATGCGGTCAAGTCCAGCGATGCCTTGAGCCCTAAAGCTGTCTTGCATCATCTTATTGAATTTTGGATCATTTTTTTGCTGAGCAAATGCAGGGGTTTGCACCAAACCAGCGGCAAAGATAAATCCAGAAATAGCTAAGAGTTGTTTTAAGTGTGTAATTTTCATTTTCGTCATCTCTTATCTATTAACGCTTCAATCCAGGTGTTTCAACTGTGCCACCATTGGCATTCTTTGCCATATACATTGATAAGGCAACGGTGACATCTGAACCATAGATTGGGAATGGGAAGCGTTGTTGACGATAGCAATCATTTAAGCGCTGCTGCATAGTCCAAAACTGTCCGCTAGAGACGCGATAAGCGGGCCAATAACCCCAACCTAAAGCGGCACCCTTTTGCTCGGTAATGTTAGGGAGATCTTGCAAGCGAATACGCTTACGGCTTTCGCTATGGCAAGATGCGCAAGAGAAGTCCATTGGACCGCCCTGGAAAAAGAAGGCGCGCTTACCTAGGTCATACATTTCTTTTTCTTTTGGATGCGCGGTGCTCACTTTAATCTTGTCACCCTTAGACTGGGTCACAACGTAAGCAACGATTGCCTCCATGTCCTTCTTGGGACCCTTCTGGAATGGCGCATCAATCATCTCTTGTGGATCACGACCTTGCAGCACTTGCATGCAAGTCATTAAGCGAGACTCAAGATCTTGAACCTTATTAGTATCTTTAAAGTAGCGCGGTAATTGTGCTGAGGCACCCTTAACCACACCAGGTCCAAGCCCTAGATTGCATTTTTCAAGAGTAGCATTTTTAGGTCCAGCCGGTTTTTTCCATAAGTCTTCACCGGCTGCCTCGTAAAGTTCCGAAGGGTTGCCATCAGCAATCATCTCTCGATATTTTGCAATATCGTCTGTAGCACTATTTTGTGCCGACACCGAAGATGTCATTGTTAATAAAGTTGCTACCAAGCCAGTAGCCAACCCTAAGGTCAATTTACGCTGCATTTCCTACCCTTTCAGAACCACGGAGGCGGTAAAGATTTATTAAAGCAAAAAGCAATTAAGAAGCCGTTGCTTCGTCAGTGCGTTTGTCACCCTTGCTGTCCATCCAAGTTACCGCAATCTTGTCGCCCTTAGCGCCCTTATATTTAAAGTTCAAAAATGGATCCTTTGAAACTGCAGGACCAAACTGACCATTAAATACATCTTTGCCATTTGCTTTTACATTGATTGTGCTGATAAACCAAGCAGGAATTGTTTTGCCAGAAGCATCTTTGCGCTGACCAGATTCCATATCATGTTTCATCAAAATTTTAACGTCTACAGTACCGCCATTTTCAGCAGCTCTTACGCGCATTGGATCAGCCATTTTGTTCCTCTTTTATTCTATATATAAATGAATTGTGTCTATGTATTTGCTTCGGGATTAACCGCCGCAACCACCAAGCGTCACTTTGACTTCTTTAACAGTCATGTTCCACTTACCATCAGCTTTTACCAAGGCATAAACATTGGATGTTTGACCCATCTTGATACGAGTCGTCACGAAAGAGTCAGTGCCGGCTGGGATAAAGAATTGAGCGGCCAATGCGCTCGGGTTCTTTTCAACCAAAATCGCCATTTGCTCTGCTTTTAAAGTGGTTGTAATGCCGACTGGCACTACGGCACCATTTTCAGCAATATCGGGCGCATTCAAGGTAACGGCAGACGATTTGTCTGGGCTACCAGCACCAAGAATTTTGAAAACGTCATCGAGGCTCTTGCCTTCGAATGCGGCTTTATTCCACTCTTGTGCTTGCGCTACGCTAATGAGCCCGGTTGAGGCCATCAGACCAAATACTGCTGAGTACTTCAATAGACTGCGACGCTGCTGATTCATAAAAACTCCTTTATTAATCTTTACCTACATACATAAGCTATTTTGCTTCAAAACCTGCTATGAACTGCCAAATTTATATCATTTGCCGCCAGATAACATCCAAGATACCAAAGTCTTACGATCTTCGTCTGATAATTGGGTTTGGGGAGGCATCGGAATTGAACCCCAGACCCCAGAACCGCCAGCTTTAACCTTGGCCATTAGCTTATCTAACGCCCCGCTCTGGCCATCATACTTTTTAGAGATATCCGTAATTGATGGGCCAACTAGCTTCGCATTTGGCGCATGACAAGCCGAGCAATTCTCATTTTTAAATAGCGCTGCAGGGCCTTTTGAGCTTGCTGCATGAGTATCAGCGGCATGTGCCAAACCTTCTCCGGAGGCGCCAGGTAACTGCTTAATCGGTGGCTTGGTAGTATCTGCCCCACGATAAGGACCATATAAGCGATTTTGCTCTGCAATATTTTCATGTGCATTACGAGCAAAGTCTGGCAATGTGGAGCCGATCTGCACAAATGGAACGCAGTTATGCATACAACTGTTTCCATTGACATCTGGCTTATCTTTCACATTCCAGAAGCCATGCTTGCGGGTCATGCCATTACGGTTGGGCATTTTGACATCAGCAATATTCTTATCGCTCAGAACATAGTCATCCGGAACAATTTCACCCAAGCTCAGAATAAAAGCAACAAGCGCATAAGTATCATCTGGTGTTAATGATCTTGGGGCATTCCATGGCATTGCACGATAGATGTAATCCCATAAGGTGGAAACAGTAGGAACCTTCATCAAGGTCGTTCTCTGCGGTTGTTTCATGTCCTTCAATGAGGCTACGCGACCGGTCTTTACATCATCCGCAGTTGTGCCGCCAGCGATAGGAGTAAAGATTTCATTGGACTCACCAAAGGTGCCGTGACAGCTTGCACATTTAGCCTCCCAAATCACTTGACCCTTTTCAACAGAACCAGATCCCTTTGGTAGACCCTTAAAGTCTGGACGCACATCGATATCCCAAGCAGCAACTTCTGCTGGAGTCGCCACTCTACCAATGCCAGGAAATTTGGCTGAACCTGATTGCGCAAATGACAATTGCGCGCTAATGGCAATGAATGCCGCAAAACCTAAGCGGACGCAGAATTTATCCAACTTGAACATTGCTCACCTCGCCATTTGAATCCAATTTCCATGATTGAATTGCATTGTTGTGATAGATCGATCGAGTGCCGCGAACATTGCGCAGTGTTTTGATCGATGGTTGGATATAGCCCGTGTCATCCATCGCCCTTGATTGCATGATGGTTGGTGAGCCATCCCAAACCCAATCGATATTGAAGCGGGTAATAGATTTGGTGAGAACTGGTGTTTCCAAACGCGCTGTGCGCCAGTTATTACCACCATCAAAAGAAACATCAACACGGGTAATTTTTCCGCGACCAGACCAAGCCATCCCGCTCACGTTGTAGAAGCCTTTATCTAAAAGCTGTTGACCACCCGATGGCGTTGTAATAACGGATTTGCACTCTTGAATAGAGGCATATTGACGATGATCACCATTAGGCATCAATTCAATATAGTGAACTGCCTCATCTTTTGAGTTCCATGGAGCATCACCAACTTCAAGACGGCGTAACCACTTCACCCAGCTAACGCCCTGGACGCCAGGTACTACCAGGCGCAATGGGAAGCCATTTTCTGGGCGCAACATTTCACCATTCATAGACCAAGCAACGATTGTGTCATTCAGACAACTCTCAAGATTGATGGTGCGAGTCATGCCTGATCCGTCACCACCTTCGGCGAGCATGTACTTACCTTTTTTGAGGTCTGCGCCGCACTCTTCGAGCAACACTTTAAGCGGTACGCCCGTGAATTCGCAGCATGACAACATGCCGTGCGTGTACTGAACTGTAGGAACTGCAACGTTACCCCACTCTAAGCCAGTATTTGCACCACACTCAATAAAGTGGGTACGTGAAACTGAAGGAAGGCGCATCAAATCATTCATCGTGAAAACACGCGGGTTTTTTACCAGACCGTTCACCATCAAACGATGGGTCTCAGGGTTGATGTTGTACCAACCCTGATGATGGCGCTCGAAATGCAATCCGTTTGGAGTAATTGTTCCAAATAAACCTTGCAGAGGAGTAAAGGCAACAGAAGCTGCCGATACACGCGTTAAACCTGGTGATTCACGACGAATGAGGTTTGACTCATAGATTGACGGTACGCCATAAGGCATAGTGGCCACGTTTTTACCGAGCGTAGTCTGCCATTCTTGCTTTTCTAAGATCGCTGGATCGCCCTCACCTGCAGCCATAGCCAGTGGAGCAGCTAAACCAGCTGTAGCACCACCAAGCGCTGACATAAAACCTTTACGTAAAAATCCACGACGGTTTTCATCTAAGCTGTTGGCATTGATATCGGCAATAAGCTCTTGAGAAATGAAATGTTCAGGCGCCTTGACCAGGCGAGCCCGGTTAGCCGGCTTTTCGATAGCGCTAATATCCTGCGCGCTAATCTCAATTTGTTTTTTTGTCATGTGATCTCTACTTTGATGAATAGATACTTAAAAAGTTAATGCAAGTTCTCAGCAATCTTGGCGCACACTGTTTGGCACATTTCTACAGTGGCGTTATCAGCTATTGAATAAAAAACAGTCGTTCCTTCCTTGCGTCTAAGCAAAATGCCTGATTTGTGCAATGCCGGAAGATGGCGTGACACATTAGCCTGACTGGAGCCGCATAACTCAACAACCTCAGAAACAGACTTTTCACCACTACAAACGGCATACATGATTCGCAAACGGGATGGCTCGGACAGCACATTGAAATATTCAGCAACGCGCACAAACACCTTCTCCATTGCTTTTGGGGAAAGGTCTTTAGTTGCTTTTTTTACTTTTGCTTTGCTATTCACGGTCGTTAACAATATATGCGTATACGTGCATATATTGGACACCGAAGCTTCGTCGACTTATATAGTGAGATACCCTATCCCCAAAGGCAATACAATCCAAATGAATGGATATTGAAGCAATTCTTCTCTCTTTAAAACTCGCTTTTTGGACGATGGCACTCATATTGCCATTCGGGATTTGGGCTGCTCATAGACTGGTCAAGCTTAATAGAAGTCGCCCATGGTTCGAGGCAGCCTTAGCCCTTCCTCTTGTTTTGCCTCCTACGGTACTTGGTTACTATTTTTTGGTTGGCTTTGGAGGCAAGAGTCTTTTTGGCATCCCCTTGGTCTTCTCTTTTTTTGGGATCCTGCTGGCATCCTTGTTTGTTAACCTCCCTTTCGCTATTCAGCCGATACAAAGAGCATTCGAGAATATCAACCCAGAAATTCGTGAAGCAGCAGAAGTTAGCGGCTTGAGTAATTGGCAGATATTCAGGCTAATAGAGTTACCGCTGGCATGGCGCGGTATTGTCAGCGCAGGCGTCCTGACGTTTGCCCACACCTTAGGTGAGTTCGGCGTTGTTCTCATGGTTGGTGGTGCCATCCCCGGGGAAACCAAAACGATTTCAATTTCAATATATGACAAGGTGCAGAGCTTTGATTCTGCAGGCGCAGGGTCACTCTCATTGCTACTCCTGGGCATTTCATTGGTAGCCATTGCCATATCCTATGGACTATTTGGTCGCAAAACACCCTCACAACGAGGAGGTAGAGCGTAATGCTAAAAATCAAACTGAGCCAAAGTTCGCCAATGCCGATCCAAATCAATCTGGAATGCGCAGCTGGCGAGCTACATGCTTTAGTGGGACCCTCTGGGAGTGGTAAAACAACCGTCTTAAGAACGGTTGCCGGCCTTCGACAACCTAGCTCTGGAAAAATTGAGTGCGACTCAGAAATCTGGTTTGAGGGCGACGACATGAAAAGGGTTAGCAAGTCACTTCCTGCAGCCCAACGCTCTTGTGGATTCTTATTCCAACAATACGCCCTCTTTCCGCACCTTACCGCATTGGAAAATGTCTGCATCCCGCTGCAAAATTCAGATTTCAGCAAAACTGAGCGCAAGCTAATTGCTAAAGAGTGGTTAGAAAGAATGGGAATTGCAGACTTAGTTGATCGACTGCCTCATCAATTATCGGGCGGACAACAACAACGTGTGGCACTAGCCAGAGCCTTGGCAAGAAAGCCCAAAATTTTGTTACTTGATGAGCCTTTCTCTGCGATTGATGCACCTACAAGACAAAATCTTTACAAGACACTGGCAGATCTACGCAAGGATTTGAATATCCCAATCCTATTAGTTACTCATGATTTAAGAGAGGCTGATCTATTGGCTGATCGAATTACTGTGATTGATCAAGGGATTGGTCTGCAGACAGCCGCGCCACAAACCCTCTTCCAAAAACCCAGAAACTCTCGAGTTGCCGAACTTGTTGGAATTAGCAATATGTTCCATGGAGTCTTTGATTCCGGGAAATTGAGCTGGGATGGTTGCGAACATATATTCTCGGTTGCCGATAAGGGAAAAATTCCGCCGAACGTGCGTGTTGCTTGGGTAATCCCGCAAAGTGGATTAAGCGTCCATAGCAATCCGTCAAATAGTAGCGTATGCGCCACGGTTGAAAAGATTAGCAGCTTAGGACAAATTGCAGTCATTCAGCTTCGGATTAACAACAGTGAGAATATCCTTGAATGGGAAGCCTCTTCCGCAGAGGTCAAACGACTATGTATGGAGGTCGGTAGCCAAATGCATATTGAATTAGATGGTAAACAAATTCACATCATGCCGCTTCGCCCGATTAATGATCCGCGGCGCTTTATCGACCAATGAGAAAGCGTTCGATGTCAGTGCTCTCCTTGCCCAATGAATAGACTCAAGGACTATTTCCTAGCTACTAGGCCCGCTTTTTTAATCATTACTCTACTTGGATGCTTCCTCGGCCTCTCCATTCCCGGGAGCACTAGTTCGTCAACCTGGTTGATGGGCTTACTAGGAATCGCCGTAGCCATTCTTGCTCATGCTGGAGCAAACTTGCTTAATGATTACTTTGATCATTTGAATGGAAGCGATGAATGCAATCAAGACCGCATCAGCCCCTTTACCGGCGGAAGTCGATTTATTCAAAACCAACGCTTAAGCGCAAAGATAATTTATGTTTTTGCCCTATGCCTACTCACCACATCAACCGCCTTAGGCTTATTAATTTGCTACCTGAGTAGCTGGGTTTTATTACCCATCAGTATTTTCGGGGTATTTATGGCCTGGGCATACTCGGCTAAACCCCTCCAGTTAATGTCAAAAGGAATTCTTGGGGAAATCGCAATTGCCATCGCTTGGTCAATGCTGGTTATTGGATTTGCGACACTTGAGAGATCACGCTTAGCATATGAGGCAATCCCATCGGGGATGGCATTCGGACTCATGGTGTCAAACATATTACTAGTCAATCAAGTCCCCGATATTCGTGCAGATACATTAGCAGGGAAAATGACTCTTGCCGCAAAGTGCGGCGTTCAAAATATCTGGATTTGGTATGTTGGCATTTTTACTGCGGCATATACTTTGCAAATAGTAAGTATCGCTACCAATGACATCCCAAGCAGGAGTCTTGTCACTATAGCCGTCTTACCAGCCTTTATTTACTGCGCTTATTTACTTCAAAGTCACTACTCTGATAGGGGGAGACTGAAATCAGCGTTATTACTTAATCTAATAGCCGCTCATGCTTATACAGTTTTATTTTGCATAAGCATAATTTGAGTTTTCATGCGCTCTTTTTAGCTACCATTCCAAGCAATGCCGACATTCCTGTATGCCTAGCCCCCTCAGATAATTCTTTTTCATAGCATGCGAGATTCAGAATTTCAAATTCCCGGCTAAGGTCACGAATCATCTCTTCAGTGTAGAGATGCTCAATCAATGAAGGGCCACCGGTTTTATATTCCAACTGCTTTGGGGTATAGCCTTGAAGAATGAAGATACCGCCTGGTTTAAGAGTTTGATGCACTTGCTTGAATATTCTGGCGCGCATAACTGGATCTGAAAATTGAATGAAGATTCCAATCACCGCATCATATGAGTTGGCCTGCCAATCAAATCCATCGGTATCGCAAAGGCTATATAGAATGTCGACATTGCTCTCTTTGGCAAACTGGTTTGCCTTCATCAGTGCTATATCAGAGACATCAAAGCCGGTGACCTGCATGCCTTGCTTTGCAAGCCAGACGCCATTGCGCCCTTCACCATCGGCAATACAAAGTACAGAATGCCCTGACTTCAAATATTGGGCTGTTTGCTCAACCAAATATTCATTTGGCTCTTTACCGAAGATGAACTCTTCTTTGTCGAAGCGCTCATTCCAGAATTGAGTGGCATCAGAAAAACTCATTAATCTGTCTTGATGGACTTGATTATTTTTTGAGTCCCCCAATGAGATCGCTCTTCAAATCATTGATATTTTCAAGGCCAACGGCAATGCGTACCAATCCGTCTGTTATGCCGGCAGCCTTGCGAACTTCAGGGCTTACTCGGCAATGCGTAGTTGTTGCTGGATGGGTAATGGTCGTACGAGTGTCTCCAAGGTTTGCAGTAATAGAGCAAAGCTTGGTTTGATTGATGAGTTTGAATGCCGCCCTCTTACCGCCCTTGAGCGCGAAAGACACAATTGCTCCACCTGCTTTTTGTTGGCGCTTAGCCAAAGCATGTTGAGGATGGGACTTTAATCCCGGATGATAAACACGCTCAATGCCAGGCTGTTTTTCTAACCATTGGGCGATTGCCAAAGCATTTTGGCTCTGTTGCTTCATACGCAACTCAAGCGTTTCTAAACCCTTGAGAAATACCCAGGCATTGAATGCTGACAGTGTTGGTCCAGCGGTTCGTACATAGGGAAATACTTTACCCATGATGAAATCATTGCTACCCACAATTGCCCCACCAACAACGCGACCCTGACCGTCTAGATACTTGGTAGCTGAATGAATTACGACATCAGCACCCAGCGACAGTGGTCTTTGCAAAGCTGGAGTGCAGAAACAGTTATCTACCGCAAAGAGTGCTTTCGCTTTCTTGGCGATTTTAGAGATGGCTTTGATGTCTGCAATCTCTGTTAAGGGATTGGATGGCGTTTCCAAATAAAACAGTTTGGTATTTGCTTGGACGGCATCCTGCCATGCCTTGGTATTAGATAAATCTACGTAAGTAGTTGTAATCCCAAACCGCCCTAAAATATTGCTAAACAATTGGATCGTTGCACCAAAAACAGAACGAGAGCAAACCACATGGTCGCCTGCCTGAAGGTGGGACATTGCCATTGTCAAAATAGCAGCCATGCCAGAAGAAGTTGCAATGCAGGCCTCTCCGCCTTCTAGTGCGGCAAGGCGATCCTGAAACATGCTAACCGTAGGATTGGTAAAACGAGAATAGATAAAGCCTTGATCTGCATGTGCAAAGCCATCTGCTGCTAGCTCAGCGCTATCAAAGCAAAAACTGGAGGTCAGGAACATGGCCTCGGAGTGCTCTTGGTATTCAGCGGTGCGACGTGTGCCTGCGCGAACCGCTAGGGTTTCAAGCGCAAGCTTTGAAAAATCAGGTTTTTGGCGAGTAGTTTTGCTCTTCATACCGCTATTTTGACACCGAATTGAAGAAATGCCTCAGACGGGAGCGCCTGAGGAACTTGATCGTTGTTTTTAGTCTTCGGTAGCCAAATGCAAGTGGAGCTGTGAACGGGCAAAGTCGCTCGAATCACGTTGGCGGTCTGCCTTTGCTTCAGAGGTATTACGAGCCGCCTCTAAGGCATCTAGATAGGACTCATTAATATCGCCGGTGACATAGCAACCATCGAAACAAGAAGCTTCAAAGTGTTGGATATTGGGATTGATATCCTTAACAGCCTGTTTCATATCCTCAACGCTTTGATAGATCAACTGGTCTGCACCAATCATCTTATTAATTTCTTCATCAGTACGGCCATAGGCAACTAACTCACTGCGGGTTGGCATATCGATACCATAGACATTCGGGAAGCGCACAGGAGGCGCTGCTGAAGCGAAAATGACCTTCTTGGCACCAGACTCACGAGCCATTTGCACAATCTCAAATGAAGTGGTTCCACGAACAATGGAGTCATCCACAATCAACACTGTCTTATCTTTGAACTCAATACGCATTGCATTGAGTTTTTGACGCACGGATTTCTTGCGAACTGCTTGACCCGGCATGATGAAAGTTCTACCGATATAACGGTTCTTAAAGAAACCTTCTCGATAATCAACGCCCAAACGTTTTGCCACTTGCATTGCGGCTGGACGACTAGAGTCTGGAATCGGCATGACTACATCGATCTCGCCAGGAATGGTTTCTTTGCGAATCTTTTCCGCAAGGTAATCACCCATACGCATGCGTACGTTGTAAACCGTGACACCATCAATCGTGGAGTCTGGACGAGCCATGTAAACGTACTCAAAAATACAAGGCGTGAGTACAGCATCTGCTACGCATTGACGTGAATAGAAATTACCATCCAAATCGATATAAATTGCTTCGCCCGGATTAACGTCACGAACAAAAGTAAAACCTAAGCCATCAAGCGCAACAGACTCTGAGGCAATCATCCATTCAGGGCCCTTCGGTGTATCAATACGGCCAATACATAAAGGGCGAATTCCGAATGGATCACGGAAGGCTAATAAGCCATATCCAGCAATCAAAGATACCACCGCATAAGAACCTTTAACGCGCTTAGTTACTTGAGTAACGGCGTTAAACATCGCACTCTCATCCAAAGCGGCGCTGTTGGTTTCTTTTTGTAATTCATCAGCCAATACATTGAGCAGCACTTCTGTATCGGAGTTAGTGTTGATATGGCGACGATCGCGATATGCCATTTCAACTCGTAAGCTTGGTGCATTAGTGAGATTGCCGTTATGCGCCAAAATAATTCCGTAAGGCGCGCTGACATAAAACGGTTGAGCTTCTTCCTCACTACTAGCAGAGCCAGCAGTTGGGTAGCGAACCTGACCAATGCCAGCATTACCCAACAAGCTGCGCATATTCCGAGTTCTAAATACATCTCGTACTAAACCATTGGCTTTGTGCATCGTGAATGAATTTCCATTCATCGTAGCCATGCCTGCTGCATCTTGACCGCGGTGTTGCAAAAGCAACAAAGCGTCATATATCAGTTGATTAACTGGGGAGTGGGAAACTGTTCCAACGACGCCGCACATAAGCCTAGATCCCTATTGTTAATGAAGGTGTTACGGTGGGTGTAATTTTAGGTAATGTATCGCCTAATTGTTTTGCCCAATCAGCTGGTAGCCAATTTTTAATTAAACCAGTTGCCATGTCGATAGCTGGGCGTGTGATTGCTTTTTGCCAGGCAACACTCTGGGGAATCGGAGTTAATGCCGCTAAGGTGGCCATCACCACTACCACTAAAACACCGCGAGCCAAACCAAACACAAGGCCTAGAAAGCGGTCGGTCATGCTCAAACCAGCAGACAAAATAATTTTTTGAATGAGGTTACCGACCAGCCCACAAACAATCAAGGCCAAGATAAATAGAATGAGAAAGCTCACACCTAAACTCAAGAGTTCATCCATGTGAAAGGTAGATAGCCATTCCACAGAAAGGTAGTTGGTGTAATGGTAGGCGACCCAAGCAGCTACGAACCAAGATGCAAGCGCCAATACTTCTTTAAATAAGCCCCGTGAAATTCCAACCAAGGCAGACACCAACAAGACTACTAGGGTGAAGTAATCCACCGTAGTTAATTTCAGGGTGGATAAATATTCCATTAAGGCGCTCCAACCTCAACCAGTCTTGGAGAAAGACCCATGGCCTTCACCTTTTTCTCGGCAGCCTCCGCCGATTCTTTATCGGCAAATGGTCCCGCTCTTAAGACGAAGAGCTTAGTGCCGTCCGTACCGGTTTTATTAAGCACGTAGTTCGGGATCTTTTGATCCTTCATTTTGGTAATCCAACCCTTAGCACGCTCTTCTGATGCAAAAGCACCAATCTGAATGACGTACTTACCGGGACCAGCTTTTTTGGGAAGCTCTTCTGTCTTCGATTTTGAGTTTGGAGTAGCAACTACTTCCTCTCCAGCAGCTAATCCAATAGAGCTTGTTTTATTTGCTACAGGAGCCGATTTGACCTCAGGCGCTGGGGTAACAACTGCCTCCTTACTTGGGGCAACTTCTTTTTCCTGTGTAGGCGCATCTACTACAGGCTTGATCTTCTCCTCAACCAAAGGCAGAACAGCGGTTGGCGTAGGAAGGCTAGTGACGATATTTACAGCGATATCGTTATTCACAGATTTTGGCTTGTTATCCAAAATTCGTGGAAGCCCCACTACTGCAATCAACACCAATACAGCTGCACCAATCAGACGATGGCGTGCACGTTGCTGCTCAGGATCTTCAGTCAGAGCAAGTTCTTCACTCTCTTGAGCACGTTGAAAGCTACGGGGGGCTAATTTATTGACGGTACGACGACCCCTTGCTGAACCTCGATCGAGGTCTTCAGTCTCAGGGTTTCGCTTAAAAAGCTTCGGTAAACGAATCATGGATCAATGCGCCTGGTTATTTCGATATGCCATTACTCCGGCAACGGTATAGAAGGATCCGAAGGTGACAATTCTATCACCCTCACCCGCTTTAGAAAGGGCTTTTTGATACGCTGCAGCAGGATCTGAGAAGCATTCAATGCCACCGTCCTCGCCATTTTTAACAGCTACGCCCAGCTCCACCAGCTTCTCGGATAAAGCCTGGGCAGTAGCGGCCCTTGGGGTGGGTAAATCCGTGCAAAACCAGAAGTCCACAATGCTTAGCAAGGGCTTAATGACCCCAGCAATATCTTTATCTGCCATGGCACCAAAAACGGCATAGGTATAGGGGTGGTAGCCCATCTTATCCAGGCCTTGGCCAAGAGTCGCGGCAGCATGTGGGTTGTGAGCAACATCTAGAACCACGGTAGGTTGACCCGGAAGCACCTGGAAGCGTCCAGGCAACTCTACCAAGGCAAAGCCATTACGTATATCTTGAGCACTCACCGGCAAGCGTTGATGCAAGGCCATTAAAGCAGCAATAACAGCGGAGGCATTTAGGATCTGGTTAGCGCCACGCAGTGCGGGATAACCTAAGCCACTGAAGCGTTTTTGACGCCCTGCCCAGCCCCACTGCTGCTTATCACCTTGAAAGTTATAGTCCCGCCCTTGAAGCCATAAATCACAACCTAGTTTTTCAGCGTAATCAATTAAAGATTGTGGTGGCACAGGGTCGCCACAAACGGCAATTGCGCCTGCACGGAAAATGCCTGCTTTTTCCAATCCAATAGCTTCACGTGTAGCGCCTAAGAAATCCGCATGGTCAATATCGATACTCGTGACAATCGCACAATCAGCATCAACAATATTGACAGCATCTAAGCGTCCACCCATACCTACCTCTAGAACAACGGCATCTAAATTTGCTTTGGAAAATAGGTGAATGATTGCTAAGGTGGTGAATTCAAAATAAGTTAAGGTTGGCGCATCAACCAAGCTGACACGCGCCTTTTCTACAGCGGAGAAATGTTCTAGCAATAGAGCGTCTTTTACCTCTTCACCATTGACGCGAGCGCGCTCATTGAAAGACAACAGATGTGGCGACATATGACAACCCACCTTGTAACCCGATGCCAGCAAAATACTTTCGAGATAAGCGCAGGTTGAACCTTTGCCATTCGTGCCGGCAACCGTTATTACAGGGCAATCAAAATAAAGACCTAAAGCCGCTTTAACCCGATTGATCCGGTCAAGACCCATATCGATGCCGACAGGGTGAGTCGTTTCGAGGTGACTAAGCCAAGCCGGTAGGCTAGTAAAAAGGATGGGGGCTTGGTGTGCTGTGCTCAAGCGCTTTATACAGCTGCGCTACCCGCAATCGCAGGCTCTGGAAGCTGTTGGAGCAAGGCTAACAAACGGGCTATCTCACCACGCATTTGGCGACGATCAACAATCATGTCAAGACCGCCTTTTTGCATCAAAAATTCAGAACGCTGAAAACCTTCAGGTAATTTTTCACGCACAGTCTGTTCAATAACTCGAGGACCAGCAAAACCAATCAAGGCCTTAGGCTCAGCCATCACAACATCACCCATAAAGGCAAAGCTAGCAGAAATCCCGCCCATGGTTGGATCAGTTAAAACGCTGATGTATGGCAAACCTTTTTTAGAGAGCAAGGTCAACATGGAGTTGGTTTTTGCCATTTGGAAAAGGGATAGCAAACTCTCTTGCATACGAGCACCGCCAGTAGCGGTAACGCAAATGAATGCACATTTTCTTGCAATGGCATCTTGAACACCGCGTGCAAAACGCTCACCAACAACGGAGCCCATGGAGCCGCCCATATATTGGAATTCAAAACAAGCCACAACAGCAGGAATACTTTCAATCTTGCCGCCCATCACAATCATAGCCTCGGATTCGCCGGATGCATCGCTCGCCTCTTTCAGGCGATCAGGGTACTTTTTTGAATCTTTAAATTTGAGTGGGTCAATTGGGTAAATATCTGCACCAATTTCATAGCGGCCTTTAGGGTCCAAGAGGCTATCGAGTCGCTGACGGGCACCAATCCGCATGTGATGACTACATTTGGGGCAAACAGAAAGATTGGCTTCGATATCAGTGCTGTAAAGCACGGTTTCACAGCTAGGACACTTAACCCAAAGACCCTCAGGAACAGACTTGCGATTCGCAGGATCCGTATGTTGGATTTGGGGAGGTAGTAATTTATCGATCCAGCTCATCAGTTTTTAACTATCCAGTGCATTAACTATCTAAAGCGACACGAATTTCACGCATGAAGGTTTCAAGCGATTGTACCGCTTGGCCAGGGGGTGACTCCTCCAAAAGCCGAATAATTCGACTTCCAATCACTACTGCATCCGCTGTTTTTGATACCGTACGGGCACTTTCGGCGTCATTAATGCCAAAACCCACGGCAATCGGGATTGGGGTGGCTTCACGGATCTTAGGAATAATGCTGGCCACATCCTGGGTATTGAGGTGAGATGCCCCAGTAACCCCCCGCATCGATACGTAATAGATATAACCAGAAGCTATTTTGGCGGCTTCTTTTATGCGTTCTGGTGATGAAGTCGGTGCCAATAAAAAAATCGGGTCAACTCCAGCAACCCGCATACGAGCAGCAAAATCAACGCACTCTTCTGGCGGGTAATCCACAATCAACACTCCATCTACACCAGCAGCTTTGGCTTCAGTTGCAAAGCGTTCTGCGCCCATCTGCTCAACAGGATTGGCATAGCCCATTAAAACTACGGGAGTATTGGCATCGCTTTTCCGAAACTCTTTCACCATTTCTAGGCAGCCGTGCAAAGTAACGCCTTGAGATAGAGCTCGTTCAGAGGAGCGCTGAATGACTGGACCATCGGCCATCGGATCTGAGAAGGGAACGCCTAGCTCAATCACGTTAGCACCACCACGAACCAAGGCATGCATCAACTCTACAGTTAATCCAGGCGCAGGATCGCCAGCAGTAATAAAAGGAATTAACCCTTTCTTACCAGAAGCTTTTAAGTCGTTAAAGAGTGCGGTAATTTTTGACATAACAATTTGTATATATTTTCTTTTATCTGCTTTGGAATGAGTTACGCATTAACCTTCAGAGCCGGTAGCTTGTGCAACGGTATGCATGTCTTTATCGCCACGACCAGATAAGTTCACCAAGATGGTTTTATCTTTAGGTAAAGTCTTGGCGAGTTTGCAGGCATAAGCAATGGCATGTGAAGATTCCAATGCAGGAATGATGCCTTCGATACGGCAGCAATCATGAAAAGCCTTGAGCGCCTCATCATCGGTGATCGCAACATAGTCGGCACGACCCGAATCTTTCAACCAAGCATGCTCGGGCCCAACACCGGGATAATCCATGCCCGCAGAAACAGAATGCGTTTCAGAAATCTGTCCATTTTCATCTTGCAACAGATACGTGCGATTACCGTGCAATACACCTGGCTTACCAACACAAAGCGCTGCAGAGTGAAGACCACTATTTAAGCCATGGCCAGCAGCTTCAACACCAATGAGCTTCACTTCCGGAAAGTCAATATAAGGATAGAAAATACCCATGGCATTAGAACCACCGCCCACACAGGCCATGACATAGTCAGGCTGACGCCCAGTCATTTCAGGCATTTGCACTTTGCACTCTTCACCAATCACACTCTGAAAATCTCTCACCATCATGGGGTATGGGTGAGGACCAGCTACGGTGCCAATAATGTAGAACGTATCATCCACATTGGTAACCCAATCGCGCATCGCTTCATTGAGCGCATCTTTTAGTGTTTTGGTGCCGGATTCAACGGGAACCACTTTGGCGCCGAGCAACTTCATGCGAAATACATTTTGTGCCTGACGAGCAACGTCAACAGAGCCTTGATAAACAGTGCAATCCAATCCAAAGCGTGCACAAATAGTTGCGGTAGCAACACCATGCTGGCCAGCTCCAGTCTCCGCAATAATGCGTGGCTTGCCCATGCGCTTAGCCAACATGGCTTGACCAATGACGTTATTAATTTTGTGAGCGCCAGTGTGATTTAAATCTTCACGCTTGAGATAGATCTGCGCACCACCCAACATCTCGCTCCAACGCTTGGCGTGATAGACCGGTGATGGGCGACCTACAAAATGCTTGAGCTCGTAATGAAACTCTTCTAAGAACTCTGGATCATGTTGATATTTGGCATAAGCCGCTTTGAGTTCATCTAATGCAAACATCAAAGTTTCAGAAACAAATACGCCACCGTAAGGACCGAAGTGTCCTCGTGCATCTGGCTTATCGTACATAAATACCTCTTTTGATTAGTTACAGCAAATATTAGAGTGATGGGCTTGCGTCTGCCACACGCACTGCCTGGATAAATTCCTTCATCAGCACGTGATCTTTAACACCCTTGCTGATTTCTACGCCACTAGAGACGTCAACCGCACAAGGATGTAGGCGTGCAATGGCTTCGCCCACGTTGTGAACGTTCAATCCACCACTCAAAACGACCTGAGGCGCGTTTGCGCTTATCCATGTTTGTGGAATTCCTGACCAATCAAAAGGAATGCCCCCTCCTCCATAGCCCTCAACTAGGGCATCGAGCAAAAAGGCATTTGCTTGCCTATATTGTAGGGAAAAATCAGCAAAGGCGAAGCCGGCACCAACACGTGCCGCCTTCATCCATGGTTGACCTTCAGCAAGGCGTTGGCATTGCGCAGGAGACTCATCCCCATGAAACTGCCATAAAGTGATTGGGGCAACCGCCCGAATAGCCTCAAATTGGGCATCTGTCGCGTTTACAACTAGCCCTACAGCATCAACCCCTGCAGGGAGTCTAGAGATCAATGAGGCCGCGATATTGGGGCTCACAGCCCTAGGGCTTGGGGGATAAAAGACAAAACCCACTGCGTCTACACCTGCAGCAACAGCAGCATCTACATCTGCAGGCGTCTTAAGACCACAGATTTTGACTCTGGTTCGTCCGGGGGAGTAATTGAGTAAGCCCATAAGGGAAATGATAAGGCTTTAGCCCTGAAATGACTGGCTTTGACTAAAGCAGCCTTTTGGGGAGCCAGGAGTTCTCAAGCCAAGGCTTTGGGATATTAAATTCTTCTGGGTAAGCAATTTGAGCCAAATACAGGCCAGCTGGTGAAAACGTGGGCGCCGCAATGCTACGATCTTTCGCAGTCAATACTTCGGCCATCCAATTGGCTGATTGTTTGCCAACGCCGATTTGAATAAAACTGCCCACCAAATTGCGTACCATGTGGTGCAAAAAGGCATTCCCTTTGATCTTGAAATACAACCACGGCTCATCAGAGATAATTTCAATCGAATACATGGTTTTTACAGGGGTCTTACTCTGGCATTCTGAAGATCGAAATGATGTGAAATCATGTTCACCGATTAAATATTCAGCAGCCTGCCTCATGGCATCAATATCAAACCAGCGATCTGCTGGCAACATCACATAACCCGCACGAGCAGCAGTCATTGGAGAGCGGCAAGGTCCAGCGTGCAATGCATAAACGTAAGTGCGCTCATGAGCAGAATAGCGGGCGCTAAAGTTATCCGAAACTGGCTGAGCCCAGTTCACCACAATGGATTCCGGCAAGAAGGTATTAACCCCCCGCACCCACGACCAATTTTCTCGCTCTACTTCAACATCAAAATGCACCACTTGGCCTAAAGCATGAACACCCGTATCCGTTCTACCGGCGGTGATCACGCGAATAGGGTTAGATTTTTGCGCATCAATACCGACAAATGCAGAAATGGCTTTTTCTAATTCATCTTGGATAGTATTTTGATTTACTTGAGACTGCCAACCTGAATAGGGGCTACCATCGTATTGGAGGCCTAAGGCGATGCGCATAGCAAAGTCTTATTGATTGCGGTGTGACAACTCAACCAACAAACCTTGAGCTTCTACTGTAATTGCCGGGTCAATAGATCCACCAATATGAACGATCTCTTGAAGAGATTTCTTGGCAGCCACAAAATCTTCAATAGTGATGTAGGCGCGGGCAAGATTCAGCTTGACACGCAGTGCATCTGCTAATGGACTAGCTTCAGTGGGCGCAGATTGAGGAGCAGTTTTCTTGCTGGGCGAAAGATCTAAGTCAATGCCAGCAAACAATGCCTTGGCACGCTCCGGCATCACGCCATGAGATGCGGAATTGTCTTTAGGGGTAGCAGTTGCTTTAGAAATATCTTTGGAAAAATCACGCACTTCCGATTTGCGCGCATTCTTTGCCAATAACCAGAGCAGTAAACCTGTAAAGGCCATTAATACCAAAGCCAATAAGGCGGGTGCAAATCCACCTAGCCCAAAAGTATTGGCATCGGTATTTCCACTCTTTTCTTTACCCTTTGCTTGGTCAATCAGATGCTGCAAATCAGCAATATTTTTTTCGAGTTCAGCAACACGAGCACGAGTCTGCTCAAGTGTTTTTTCTTGTGCGACCAGCTCTTCTGTATAGCGGCGCTCTTCAGCATTGCCTTGGGCGCTTGAGCCAATCTTTAATCTGTCCTTAGCTGGTACAGCTTCACCACCCTTTGTGGCCGCAGAAGTAGTCGCGGCACCGCCCTTCGATTCATGTTCAGACTGCCATTGCGCATTGGATTCGGCCACAAATTGATTGGCTTCAGCCGGGCTAATGGATCGCAACAAAGCTTGACTCGGTTTACTTAACTCCGCTCCAGCCTCAAGTCGGTTAATACTGCCACTAGCAAACGCATCTGGATTAGCTTTAAACAAAGCCATCATGGTTTGATCTAAAGTCGCTCCATCTAATTGCGGCGCTAATTGAGCGGCAATTTCAGATAATGTCTGGCCCGGTCTTACAGCAATCTTTTGAGCATCACCTAAGAGCAAGGTAAATGTTTTAGTAAGACTACCTGCAGACCAATTAAGCGTTACCAAGACATCCAAGAATGGATCATCCGTCATGGGAACAGGCTCAACCGTTTCCACCAAGACCATTAAGCGCTGTTGCTGGTTGCGATAAATCATCGCTTGCGGGTTCAGATCCAGTATCTTTTTAGAGATACCCAAGCGCTCATAGGCGGCTTTATTGGCTATAGACACATTCAAGCTGGCTAAAGTAGATTGTTCATCCTCGCCAAGCCGAATTGGAAATTCGACCTTGAGTGGCTCGCCAGCTCTAGATTGAAGCTTAGGGGAACCCAGAGTGATCGCGCCAGCCACGCATGACCAGCTTAGCCAAACTAAGCAAAGTGCTTTTACAAGCTTAATTTGGCTATTTCGAAACATTAGTGCTCTAGCAAGATACGGAGCATGCGGCGCAGTGGCTCAGCGGCACCCCATAAGAGTTGATCGCCAACTGTGAAGGCGCCAAGATACTCAGGACCCATCGCCATCTTGTGCAGGCGACCAATAGGAACTGTCAATGTGCCACTGATCGCAGCAGGTGATAGCTCGCGCTCGGTAGTCTCACGATCATTGGGAATTACTTTTACCCATTGATTGTCATTGGCCAAGATTGCTTCAATTTCGTTTAAAGGAATATCTTTCTTGAGCTTGACTGTCAAACCTTGTGAGTGACAACGCATTGCGCCAACACGCACACAGAGGCCGTCAATTGGAATGCTGCCAGGAGTTCTAAATGCAGGACGCCCCAAGATCTTGTTGAACTCAGCTCCACCCTTCCACTCTTCTTTGGTTTGGCCATTCTCAACAGGCACATCAATCCATGGGATTAAGCTACCTGCCAAAGGCGTATTGCGGAAGTTTTTCTTTGGAAAATCTGGTGAACGCAGTGTCTCAGTGATTTTTCGGTCAATATCCAGAATCCAGGATGAAGGATCAGCCAACTCAGTTGCTACGCTATCACGCAAAGCGCCCATCTGCAAAAGAAGCTCCCGCATATTTTGCGCACCAGCACCTGAGGCTGCTTGGTAGGTCATGGCGCTGATCCATTCAACCATATCGGCCTTTACTAGACCGCCCATGGCCATCATCATCAAGCTCACTGTGCAGTTACTGCCAATCCAGTTCTTTCCACCAGCAGCTAAAGCCTGATCGATAACAGACCTATTGACTGGGTCAAGAACCAAGACTGCATCATCCTTCATGCGCAGTGCACTTGCCGCATCAATCCAGTGACCCTGCCACCCAGCAGCGCGTAATTTAGGGAAGATGTCATTGGTGTAATCGCCACCTTGGCAAGTCAAAATGATGTCGCAGCGTGAAAGCGCCTTGATGTCATTTGCATCAAGTAAAACGTTTTCGTTCTTGGTAACTTTTTGACCGTTCAATAAAGGCACTTCTCCACCAGCTTGGCTGGTACTAAAAAATACTGGCTCAATGAGATCGAAATCCTTTTCGGCCAACATTCTCTCCATGAGAACGCTACCAACCATACCGCGCCAGCCAACTAAGCCTACCAATGGTGTTTTTGTATTTGCCATGATGATCAACTATCTATTTAGTGTGATGATTTAATGTAAGTGTATAAATTTCTTATTTTGAAAGAGCTGCTACTACAGCATCGCCCATTTCAATGGTGGAAACCTTTTTTGTACCTTCGGTAAAAATATCTGCAGTACGTAAGCCTTGAGATAAAACCTTTTGCACTGCTGCTTCGATACGATCAGCCTCTTGCGGCATGCCTAATGAGTAACGAAGCATCATGGCTGCTGAGAGAATCGTAGCCAAAGGATTTGCAATACCTTTGCCTGCAATATCCGGAGCTGAACCATGGCTAGGCTCATACAAGCCTTTGTTATTTTTATCTAATGAAGCAGACGGCAACATACCAATAGAGCCAGTCAACATCGCCGCTTCATCAGAAAGAATGTCGCCAAACAGATTGCCAGTGACAACCACATCAAATGCTTTTGGGGCTTTTACTAACTGCATCGCCGCGTTATCAACATACATATGTGACAACTCAACATCTGGATACTCCTTACCAACGCGAATCATGACATCGCGCCAGAGTTGTGAAGTTTCTAAAACGTTTGCCTTATCAACGCTACAGACCTTTTTGCCACGCTTACGTGCCGCCTCAAATGCAACCCGACCAATGCGCTCTACTTCTGGTTCGCTGTAATGCATCATGTCGTAACCTTCGCGCGCACCCTTAAATAAAGGAAGCTCTGATGTACGAATGCCACGCGGTTGACCAAAATAAATGTCACCGTTCAGTTCACGAATAATCAAGATATCAAGACCGCCAACAATTTCTGCCTTGAGGCTAGATGCGGCAGTTAACTCGTCGTAACAAATCGCTGGTCTAAAGTTCGCAAACAGTTCGAGATGTTTACGCAATCCCAAAATGGCTTGTTCAGGCCGCAGTTCACGAGCCAAGGTATCGTATTTCCAGTCACCAACAGCGCCAAACAAAATTGCATCTGCTTTTTTAGCAAGCTCTAATGTGGCGGGCGGCAATGGGTGGCCGGCAAGATCATAGGCGGCGCCACCAACAGGAGCTGTCTCAAGATTAAATTTAGGACCAAGCGCGTTTAATACCTTAACGGCTTCAGCAACGATTTCCGGGCCGATACCATCGCCCGGTAGGACTGCAATTTTCATGAAAGGCCTTTAACTCAATAAAACTACGGCAGTTGTGTCGCAAGCCAAGGCATCTTGAGGATGCGCTCAGCTTCATAAGCCTTGATTTTATCTGCATGTTGCAGGGTTAAGCCAATATCGTCTAAGCCGTTCAGCAGGCAATGCTTTCTAAATGGCGCTACATCGAAGCTATAAGCAGTGCCATCGGGAGTAATCACTTGCTGAGCCGCAAGGTCAACCATCAGCTGGTAACCGCTAAATGCCAGCGTTTCGTTAAATAAATGGTCTACCTGTAGCTCAGACAGCACAATCGGTAAAAGACCATTTTTGAAGCAATTATTGTAGAAAATATCGGCAAAACTAGGGGCAATGACAGCTCTAAAGCCGTATTGATCGAGCGCCCATGGCGCATGCTCACGTGAACTACCGCAACCAAAATTCTTGCGGGCTAGCAAAATACCAGCATCTTTATAGCGCGGCTGGTTCAAAACAAAATCGGGATTGATCGGACGGTTGCTGCAATCTTGCCCAGGCTCACCATGATCTAAGTAACGCCATTCATCAAATAGATTCTGACCAAAGCCAGTCTTCTTAATGGACTTTAAGAATTGCTTGGGAATGATGGCATCGGTATCTACGTTCTCGCGATTAAGCGGAGCAACTAAACCTTTGTATACCGTAAATTTTTCCATGATGATCTTTTGCTGAATATCGACTACTTGATTACTTAACTGGGGTTACAACAACATCTTTCCCTTTGGTTTGGGATTGGTTGTTTGTAGTGCTATTTCCGCCCATGGAGTTGCCCATGGTTTGCATGTCTTTACCAATTCCTTCCATCGTATTGCTACAGGCTGAAATAACAATTCCTGCGATTGCAACGATAGTTAGCTTTTTAATCATTGTGAAAGAAGACCATTTAAACACTGTATTTCCTTAAGAAATCTTACGAACATCAACAAAGTGACCTTCAATGGCGGCAGCTGCAGCCATGGCAGGGCTAACTAAATGCGTTCTTCCACCGTTACCTTGTCGACCTTCAAAATTACGATTAGATGTCGAAGCGCAACGCTCTCCTGGCTCAAGGCGATCAGCATTCATTGCAAGGCACATAGAGCAACCGGGCTCACGCCACTCAAAGCCAGCAGCCTTAAACACACGATCTAAACCTTCGCGCTCTGCTTGGGCTTTAACCAAACCTGAACCAGGAACCACCATTGCCAATTTGACATTAGCAGCTACTTTTTTACCTAATCGATCTACCACCTTAGCAGCAGCGCGAATATCTTCAATGCGGCTGTTCGTGCATGAACCAATGAATACTTTATCAACAGAAATATTGCTTAAGGGAGTATTTGGGACCAGACCCATATATTCGAGCGCACGCTCCATCGCAGAACGTTTATTCGCATCACGTTCTTTTTCAGGATCCGGAATGCGATCGCTAATGGAAAGAACCATTTCTGGTGAAGTGCCCCAAGTCACTTGCGGTGCTATTTCTTCGGCACGTAACTCAACTACAGCATCAAACTGTGCACCCGCATCAGAATGCAATGTACGCCAGTATTGCAGGGCATGACGCAATGCTCCACCCTTAGGAGCATAAGGTCGGCCTTGGATGTATTCAATGGTGGTTTCATCAACACCAACTAAACCAGCACGAGCGCCCGCCTCAATCGCCATATTACAGAGGGTCATGCGACCCTCCATCGACAGGTTACGAATGGCTTCGCCAGCAAACTCAATGGTGTAACCAGTGCCGCCGGCAGTACCAATCTTGCCAATCACGGCAAGCACAATATCTTTTGCAGTAGAGCCAGGCTGCAAACGGCCATCGACTCTCACCAACATGTTCTTGCTCTTTTTCATGAGCAAGGTTTGAGTGGCTAATACGTGCTCAACTTCTGAGGTACCGATACCAAACGCCAGTGCTCCAAAGGCACCATGGGTACTTGTATGGGAATCTCCGCAGACTACGGTCATGCCAGGCAAAGTAGCGCCCTGCTCTGGTCCAATCACGTGAACAATCCCTTGACGGGCGTCATTCATTTTGTATTGGGTGATGCCAAAGGCATCGCAGTTTTGATCCAAGGTGTCTACTTGCAACTTAGATATCGGATCTGCAATTCCCTGGGAGCGGTCAGTCGTTGGTACGTTGTGATCTGAAACCGCCAGGTTGGCAGAAATTCGCCAAACTGGGCGGCCAGCCAAATTCAAACCTTCAAAAGCTTGAGGGCTTGTCACCTCATGCAGTAGCTGACGATCTATATAAATCGTGGCCGTGCCATCTTGCTCAGAATAGACGACATGGTCATCCCACAATTTGTCGTAAAGCGTGCGTGACATAAAACCCTCTAAAGCTTTTATTTACGAACAGTGATGTTAGGAACCTTGCGTGAAGTCTCTCCAACATACAACTGACGTGGACGGCCAATCTTGTACTCGGGATCGGTAATCATTTCTTCCCACTGAGCAATCCAACCCACTGTTCTTGCCAAGGCGAAGATACAAGTAAACATTTCTGTTGGAACGCCCAAAGCGCGCTGAACAATGCCTGAGTAAAAATCAACGTTTGGATAAAGCTTACGGCTAACGAAGTACTCATCTTCCAAGGCAATCTTCTCGAGTGTCATTGCCAATTTGAACAATGGATCATTCTCAAGGCCCATTTCATTCAATACTTCATAGCAAGTCTCACGCATCAATTTTGCACGTGGATCAAAGTTTTTGTAAACACGATGTCCAAAGCCCATTAAGCGAACGCTTGAATTCTTGTCTTTAACTTGAGCAATAAATTCATCGATCTTATCTACACCACCATTTGCTTGAATCTCGTTCAACATCTGTAAGCAAGCTTCGTTCGCGCCGCCGTGTGCTGGGCCCCAAAGGCAAGCGATACCGGCAGAGATAGCTGCAAAAGGATTGGTTCCAGAAGAACCACACAAACGCACAGTTGAAGTCGATGCATTTTGTTCATGGTCAGCATGCAATGTGAAGATGCGATCTAAAGCGCGAACCAATACTGGATTGACTTTGTACTCTTCACATGGTGTAGCAAACATCATGCGCATGAAGTTTGCTGTGTATGACAAAGAGTTATCAGGGTAGATGAATGGCTGGCCAACAGAATACTTATAGGCCATCGCAACCAATGTTGGCATCTTCGCAATCAAGCGAATCTGAGCAACTTCACGAGCATGTCGCTGGCTATAGTCAATCTCATCATGGTAGAAAGCAGCCATTGCACCAACTAAGCCAGTCAACACCGACATTGGATGTGCATCACGGCGGAAGCCGCGCAAGAAGAATTGCATTTGTTCATGAACCATTGTGTGGTGCATGACCAATTCTTCAAAATCTTTTTTCTGATTTGCGTTTGGCAACTCACCATTCAAGAGTAAGTAGCAAACTTCTAAGAAGTCGCAGTTGTGAGCTAGATCTTCGATTGGGTAGCCGCGATAGAGCAACTCACCCTTGTCGCCATCGATATAGGTAATTTTGCTATTGCAAGATGCAGTAGAAAGGAATCCTGAATCGTAAGTGAACTTACCGGTTTGACCGTACAGTTTACGAATATCGATTACGTCAGGGCCAACCGTGCCTTTATAAATAGGCAAGTCAATGTCTGGTGTGCCGTCCGAAAACGATAATTTTGCCTTGATGTCCGATTCAATCATTTCTAATCCTTAGTCATTCAAATTGATGATTAATACACTATTTGATCCTGCATCCGCACTACCACTGCACCAAAATGCTGAATTACTTCTCTCTCAGCCTTTGTAAAACCGCTTTAAAGGAAGGCAATTCGCACTCCTTTTCCAATACCGCTACAGAATCCTTGCGACCGATTAATAAATCCATCAAGTCATTGTCTTCTAGAGCTAGCAACTGGGTTAATACTTTTCCATCTTCGGCATTCAGCTGGGCGCCATAGCGCTCAAAAAAACGCTGCAAAATTAAATCATTCTCAAGTAAACCCCTGCGGGCATCACTCTTTAAACGATATAACTCTGCGGTGCTGAGGGTCATACCGCTCTACGTACCATTAATTCCTTGATCTTTCCGATTGCTTTGGTTGGATTCAAATGCTTAGGACATACATCTACGCAATTCATGATGGTATGGCAGCGGAATAAACGATATGGGTCTTCCAAGTTATCCAAGCGCTGCGCAGTCTCTTCATCACGACTATCAGCAATAAAGCGATAAGCCTGGAGCAAACCTGCTGGACCAACGAACTTATCTGGATTCCACCAGAATGATGGGCATGAAGTAGAGCATGATGCGCACAAGATGCACTCATACAAACCGTTCAACTCTTCACGCTCTTCAGGGCTCTGGAGACGCTCTTTTTCAGGAGGTGGATTGTCGTTAACCAAGTAAGGCTTGATAGACAAATATTGCTTGAAGAACAAAGTCATATCCACAATCAAATCACGCACAACTGGCAAGCCAGGCAATGGGCGTAATGTGATTACCTTTGGCAGGGTCAACATATTGGTTAAGCAAGCTAGGCCATTCTTACCGTTAATGTTCATGGCATCAGAACCACAAACACCTTCGCGACATGAGCGGCGATAGGTAATAGTCTCGTCCTGTTTCTTCAAAGAAATCAAGGCGTCCAACAACATACGCTCACCAGTCAATTCAAGCTCATAACGCTCCATGCGTGGAGCAGCATCGACATCTGGATCGTAGCGGTAAATTTCAAATATACGAATATCACTCATCTTCTATCTCTCTTGCTTAGAAAGTACGTTCTTTTGGAGGAACTGAATCTACAGTCAATGGTTTGAGCTGAACCGGCTTGTAATCCAAGCGGTTACCTTCGCTATACCAAAGAGTGTGCTTCATCCAGTTGTCATCATCTCGATGTGGGTGATCATCGTGCGAATGCGCGCCACGACTTTCTTTACGAGCCGCTGCAGAAATCATGGTTGCATTAGCAGTCTCAACCAAGTTGGCAACTTCTAAAGCTTCAATACGTGCTGTATTGAAAATCTCAGACTTATCTTTAACCCATAAGTGTTTAGCACGCTCAGTCAACTTCGCCATTTGACGAACACCTTCGTCCATCAACTCTTGATTACGGAATACGCCAGCATACTTCTGCATGGTCTTGCGAATATCGTTTGCAACGTCTTGAGCATACTCACCAGAGCTAGAGTTATCGAGCGAAGCAATACGCGCCATCGTTTGTTCACCAGCATTCTCAGGCAACTTCTTGAACTCGCGGTTCTTAAGGTCCATCGCAACAATGTGATTACCAGCTGCACGACCAAATACCAACAAGTCGAGCAACGAGTTGGTACCCAAACGATTTGCACCGTGAACAGATACGCAAGAACACTCACCAATCGCATATAAACCATTAACGATGTCGTTCGGCTTACCGTTACCTGGCACAACTACTTGACCATTGATGTTGGTAGGAATACCGCCCATCTGATAGTGAATTGTTGGAACAACCGGAATTGGCTCTTTAGTAACGTCAACGTTAGCAAAGTTAATGCCGATTTCATATACAGAAGGCAAACGCTTCATGATGGTCTCGGCACCAATGTGGGTTAAATCAAGAACCACATAGTCACCATTAGGACCGCAACCGCGCCCTTCTTTAATCTCTTGGTCCATTGAACGTGAAACGAAGTCACGTGGAGCCAAGTCTTTCAATGTTGGCGCATAACGTTCCATGAAACGCTCGCCATCTTTGTTACGCAAGATACCGCCCTCACCGCGACAACCTTCTGTCAGCAATACACCCGCACCAGCTACGCCGGTTGGGTGGAATTGCCAGAACTCCATGTCTTCCAATGGAATGCCTGCGCGCGCTGCCAGACCCATACCGTCGCCAGTATTAATAAATGCGTTAGTAGATGCGTCCCAAATACGGCCCGCACCACCAGTTGCCATCAACACAACTTTGGCTTCGAGGATATATACCTGACCAGTCTCCATTTCGAGCGCAGTAACACCAACGACATCACCGGCGTCATCACGGATGAGGTCAAGCGCTAACCACTCAACAAAGAAATTGGTTTTTGCACGAACGTTACGCTGGTACAAAGTGTGCAACATTGCGTGACCAGTACGGTCAGCCGCAGCGCAAGCACGTTGAACAGGCTTCTCACCATAATTGGCTGTATGGCCACCAAATGGGCGCTGATAAATTGTGCCATCTGGGTTGCGGTCAAAAGGCATACCAAAGTGCTCGAGCTCGTAAACTGCTTTAGGCGCTTCACGGCACATAAACTCGATCACGTCTTGGTCACCCAACCAGTCGGAACCTTTAATGGTGTCGTAAAAATGATAGTGCCAGTTGTCTTCACTCATGTTTCCGAGTGAGGCACCGATACCACCTTGTGCAGCAACAGTATGTGAACGTGTTGGGAAAACCTTAGTTAATACCGCAACGTTCAGGCCAGCTTCTGCTAATTGCAAAGAAGCGCGCATACCTGAACCACCTGCACCAATAATTACCGCGTCGAAACGGCGGCGTGGCAATGCTTTTTTAATCGCGGTCATTGAATTACACTTTCCACAAAATTTGTACGGCATAGGCCGCACAGGCTACGAGATACAAAACAGTTAACACTTGCAGTGTTAAACGAATGCTGACAGGCTTGATGTAATCCATCCAGATATCACGGATACCAATCCATGCGTGATAGAACAAGCTAATGAAGAACAAGAGCGTTAAGAGCTTCATGAACTGATTGCTAAACAATGCAGCCCAACCCTCATAAGTCGCGCTACCAGTAATGCAATAGTCAAGCAATAAAACAATCGTGAACACCACCATCACGATGGCAGTAACACGCTGAATAATCCACTCTTTAAGGCCGTAATGAGCGCCAACAACTAAGCGCTTCGGTCCGATTTGATAAATAGGCATTAGATTTCCTTAATGAAGAAACGCTTAGTACAAGCCGAATAGTTTGAGACCGACCACCGCTGTCAAAGCGAGACCCAAGAAAAATACAAAGATCGCTGAGCGGTTTGCATCGACTTTTTCTACGCCAATCTCCAAATCCAACAAGAGATAACGAATACCGGCGCAAAAATGGTGCAAGAAGGACCAGATCAATCCCAGAAGAATAATTTTTACCAGCACATGACCAGTAATTGCCTGGAATTTTTGGTAACTCATCTCGGAAGCCAAGCTTTGATCCAAGAGATAAAGCAAGAATGGCAACATTAAAAACAGTGCTGCTCCGCTAATGCGGTGAAGAATCGATACTTTTCCAGCCCAAGGAAGGCGGTACTTGATCAATTGGGCAAGACCAATGTTTCGATAAACCGGTCTGTCTTTTTTTACGTTTTGCTGTGAATCAACCATGGGCAATCTCAATCTTTCGGTGGAGGTTCAGTGTGGCTTTGTTGTGTCGCAACATATTCTATTGGAAACCTTGCGGGTGGTGGGGACTTTTTAGTGTTTAAAGGGCTTAAATAGTGGTTTTTACTGATTTTTGAGTGTACTACCTAGTTCAATTTATTGTCATAGTGCTGATCAGAAGTGTCGTACCTTGCGCGTCGAATTTCTACTGGTTTATTCCCGTAGGTGAAAGCAACCCGCTCAACCGATAGCAAGGCTGTCCCAACCGGAATTTGCAGATACTGAGCAAGGTCCTGGTTTGCTAGTACAGCCTTAATCTTTTCTTCAGCTCGCACCATATGGGTAGCGTACTCACCCTCGTAAAAGGCGTACATTGGCCCTGACCAAGCGTTCAGAGCATCTAAAGTAAGCCCCTTAAAGCGCCCTTCTGGCAGCCAAATCTCCTCAAATACGATCGGTCGACCTGCAGAACTCTGAACACGATCAATGCGAATGATGGGGTCGCCTGCCTTTAATTTAAGCAATTGAGCAATATATGCATCAGATTTAATGTTTTCACAGGCTAAGAACTGGTTTTTGAGATGCAACTTATCGCCAGAGTCGGGCTCCAAACGTAAAAAACGGTATTGGAAGTCTTCTTCTTGGTGGGTGGCAACAAAAGTGCCCTTGCCTTGGCGTCGCACCAATAAATTTTGCGCAGCTAACTCATCAATAGCCTTGCGAACCGTGCCCTGACTGACGGCATAGCGTGCTGCGAGCTCCATTTCGCTTGGAATTGCATCCCCAGGCAACCATTCGGAAGCCTGCAAACTAGCCAAAATCATGGCTTTAATTTGCTCATAAAGCGGGCTAAATGAGGCAATTGGTTCGGATATCAGTGACAAATTAACTCCAGGACAGCTTCTATTGGATAAAATTCAGGCTTATCTCATATCTTATATAAGACATGATTGACAGTGTAAATGGAAAGTGCATACACTTGAATGGATAATAAGAAAGATTTCATTAATTAACCTCAACTGGAGTTATTAGTAATGGCAAAAGCCCCAATGCGTGTTGCAGTCACCGGTGCAGCCGGTCAAATCGGTTATTCCCTTCTTTTTCGCATCGCCAATGGCGATTTGCTGGGCAAAGATCAGCCAGTAATCCTCCAGTTACTTGAAATTCCAGACGAAAAAGCGCAAAAAGCGCTTGCTGGCGTGATGATGGAATTAGAAGATTGCGCATTCCCATTGCTAGCTGGCATGACAGCTCACTCTGACCCAATGACCGCATTTAAAGATATCGATGTTGCATTGTTGGTTGGCGCACGTCCACGTGGCCCAGGCATGGAGCGCAAAGATTTGCTCTCAGCAAACGCTCAAATTTTTACAGCACAAGGCAAAGCACTCAATGCTGTAGCTAAGAAGACTGTCAAAGTATTGGTTGTTGGTAACCCAGCAAATACCAATGCTTACATCGCCATGAAATCTGCTCCAGATATTCCTGCGAAAAACTTCACAGCAATGTTGCGCCTCGATCACAACCGCGCTCTCTCGCAATTAGCAAACAAGTTGAACAAACCAGTTGCTGATATTGAGAAATTGGTTGTTTGGGGTAACCATAGCCCAACGATGTACCCTGACTATCGCTTCGCAACTGTTGATGGTCAGTCTGTAAAAGACAGCATCAATGATGCAGCTTGGAACAAAGACACATTTATTCCTACAGTTGGCAAACGTGGTGCAGCCATTATCGAAGCGCGCGGTCTTTCTTCTGCAGCTTCAGCAGCCAATGCAGCGATTGATCACATTCGCGATTGGGTTCTGGGCACGAATGGCAAATGGGTCACTATGGGTATTCCATCTAAAGGTGAATATGGTATTCCAGCTGAAGTGATTTATGGCTACCCAGTAGTTTGCGAAAACGGTGAGTACAAGATGATTGAAGGCTTGGAAATCGATGAGTTCTCACGTGAGCGCATGAATCACACTTTGAATGAATTGCTTGAAGAGCAAGCTGGCGTTAAGCATCTCCTCTCATAAGGATTTATAAATATGAAGCAAACTCTTCTCATCGTCAGCATGGCTGTAGCCGGCCTATTAGGTTCGGCAGCAGCCATTGCTAACGAAGAAGTATCTACTTGGACTTGTAGCGAAAGTAAACAATTCAAAACCTCTGGAACAACAGAAACGGTTCGCCTCACTTGGGAATCTAAAACGTTCGACCTGAAGCGTGAGAATTCTTTACCAGGTAGCTTGCGTTACAAGAACACCAATACCGGTCACGATCTTGTGGTGTTAGGTAATAAGGCCATGCTTTTTAATATCAAGTCTGGAACGCGTCTTGCTGACTTCTGCCAAACAGCAGAAATGAAGACAGGCAAACTTCCCCATTTGTTTGCAGGTGCAGAACCTTTTACGCAAAACTAATATCAGCGTTACCGTTTTAGCTTCAAAATAAAAAGCCGAGAATTTCTCGGCTTTTTTCTTACTGAGCTCAGGACATTTGGGCTTGCTCTAATGAAATAAGGGCTGCTGTATTGGGGCATCATCTGGCAACTCAGCATGCACTGCATCACCAGATCGATCCGGAAACAAAGGTGCGCCACAATCATCACAAAGCTCTGGGTCAAAGAGCATTGCATGACGAAAGACATCGTCAACACCCGCATCACGTAGTGCATCCGCAATGCGCTTCATCGGACTTTCGTCATCCGATAAATCATTCAATGCATCATTGGCAACGCTCTCTCGGTCGTACAAAGGCCATATCACCCCATACACAACCTCAGGGGAGCCTTTTAAACTAAATGAGATTCGATATTCATCAGCCTGATCTTCACCAAATGCCCCCACCACGCAAGACAATCCAGCGGGCAAGACTCCAAGAGTACTTTCCAAAAAGTTTACGCCGGCTCTAATGCTTAATGGACGTACCTGTTTATCTGCCAAACGGCAGTTCGTAAAATATGCTTCTGGCAATAAGAGCTCAAACTCACAACCAGGTAAGAGTGAAGCAATCGGCTCCTGCATAGTGGTTTGCCAACCAATAAGGCTCATGCCCCGCTCTTGTCGCGTTGGTGCTTCTGCTTGCCAACGAAACAATGGTGTGCCGGCTGGAGCCGCAACGGCCGCAATAATAAAACGTGGATCAGCCAAGACTGCGATCGTCTCAGACATCTCACGCAACTCTATTTTGATTTCACTAGCAGTAATGGCTGCTGTTGCCAAAGCCTCTGTGAGCAATTGAGTTTGACAGTGCGAATGTGGCATTTGATCGATGCTGTAAAGCCAAGGAACAATTGCCAGGCGCGTATCCGTGGAGGCAATTGAGTCGTGTAGAGCGGCGGCGGTAGATTCAATAACGTGAACCGGTAGCGCGCCAGAAGGAATTTGATAGCGGGTATGCGCAATGATTGGCAAGGCCAATAACAAGACATCCCAGCTCTGCCCCTCATGCTCCATGACTAATGACTCAGCAAGCGTCTCAGCGCAATCGGCAAGGACTTCAAAGGCTACCGTATTAATTCTAAAAGTTTGATCCAGAGCAGCATCAATGACGTTTTGATTTTGAATCCTGAGCAGGCGCATTAAGCGCACATTTAAGCGCTCTTCCCAAAACTGATCTTCGATATGACTGCCTGAGGCTGCCAAGGAAATAGCATCCGCCACCAATCGCTCTACATCAGGCGATGAGCGTTGCGAGGACTTTGTACGATGAACGGCCATGAAATTTTCTTACTTTCTTTCGGGACGTTTAAATAGGGGTTTTTCTGGCTTCGATTCTGAGGCTACATATTTGTATCCATCTAAATCAAAGCCCTTCAAATCCTCGGGATCGGTGATGCGATTTTCAACTACGTAACGCGCCATTAACCCTCTGGCTCGCTTCGCATAAAAAGAAATGATTTTGTACTTACCGTCCTTGGCATCTTGAAATACTGGAGAGATCACTGGGCAATCTAAATTCTTAGATTGCAATACTTTGAAATACTCCTCCGATGCCAAATTGAGCAATACCGGCCTCTTTTGTTTTTCCAGCACCTTCTTGAGGGAGTCCGTGACCCGCTCACCCCAAAATGCGTATAAGTCTTTGCCTCGGGCATTCTTAAAAGAAGTACCCATCTCTAGGCGATAAGGCTGCATTAAATCAAGTGGTCTCAGGGCGCCGTATAAACCAGAAAGAATTCGAATATGGTCCTGCGCAAAATCGACCGCCTTGGTAGGCAGCGTTTTAACGTCAAAACCATCATAGACATCGCCGTCGAATGCATAAATGGCTGGCTTACTGTTTTCCTCGGTAAATTTCTTCGACCAATCGCGATAACGACCCACATTCAGTGCAGCCAGTTGATCAGATAGGCCCATCAAATGAGCGACATCTTGTGGTGAAAGTTTCTTTAGGTCGGCAATGAGCTTTGCCGATTCAGATGCAAACTCAGGCAAGGTGGGAGCCTTAACCTTAGCTGGTGTTTTGTAATCTAGGGATTTAGCAGGTGAAAGGACAATCAGCATGGCACAATTTGAATATGAATTTCTTCCATTCTAGCGACTACCCACCTTATTTGCCTTAAACCGCCCGTATGGACCAAAACCCCCTTCTGACCCCGGCATTTCCGAGTCGCCTACCTAAGGTAGGGACAACGGTATTTACCGTCATGTCAGCCCTGGCAGCAAAGCATCAAGCAATCAACTTGGGGCAAGGTTTCCCAGACTTTCCTTGCGATAGAGAGCTGATAGCCGATGTCAATGCAGCCATGCTAGCTGATCACAACCAGTATCCACCGATGGTGGGGATTCCAGAGATAAGGCATGGCATAGCGCAGAAAATTTCCGCCCTATATGGTCATGACTATGATCCAGATACAGAAATCACCATCACCGCAGGTGGCACTCAAGGAATCATGACTGCGATATTGTCATGCGTGAGCCCAGGAGATGAAGTTGTCATCATTGAGCCGGCCTACGATAGTTATCGCCCATCAATTGATTTGGCTGGCGGGAATACCAAAGCAGTATCTTTAATTGCAAATCGCGATGGTCAAGGTCTAGTTCATTCGTATGCAATCCCCTGGGACGATCTTGCCAAGGCAATCGGCCCAAAGACGAGACTCATCATTATTAACACGCCACACAATCCAACCGGGCTGGTATGGCAAAAATCTGATCTTGAGCGCTTGGTACATTTAGTCGAAAACACGAATGCGCTCATTTTGAGCGATGAAGTGTATGAGCATATGGTATATGACGGACACCAACATCAAAGCATCGCCAGTCATCCCGCCCTTGCTGCGAGAAGCTTTTTAATTTCTAGCTTTGGTAAGACGTATCACGTCACTGGCTGGAAAGTAGGCTACGTGGCAGCTCCTGCAGCGATGATGAGGGAGTTTCGTAAAGTGCATCAGTTCAATGTGTTTACGGTAAATACTCCGATGCAGCATGGACTAGCAAAATATTTACAACATGCGGATCATTATTTAAGCCTGCCCTTTTTTTACCAAGCTAAGCGGGATTACTTCATGCATGGTTTACAGGGCACCGGCTTCAAGCTGCTGCCAGCACCGGCAACCTATTTTCAGTGCGTTAACTACACTAATCTTCATATTCCTCAATCTAAGTTGAGCGAAGCTGATTTTTGTACCTGGCTGACTACTGAGATCGGCGTAGCAGCGATTCCTGTTTCTGCGTTTTATGAAAACCCTGTTGAGTCAGGCGTCATTCGTTTTTGTTTTGCCAAAAAAGAACAAACGCTGACTAATGCATTACAGCGCTTGCAATCTCTGCAATAAATAAAGGAACTGATAGTGGCGATAACTAAACCCAAAAAAGACATGATTGATGTTTATAGCTGGCCCACTCCTAATGGTCACAAGGTTCACATCATGCTCGAGGAATGTGGTTACAGGCTCGATAAGGATTGGATTGCACACCCTGTCGATATTAGTGCGGGTGATCAGTTCAAGCCAGACTTCCTAGTGATGAGCCCGAATAACAAGATTCCGGCGATATATGACCCACAAGGTCCGGACGGCAAACCTATTCACCTCTTTGAATCTGGCGCAATCTTGCTCTACCTCGCCGCCAAAACGGGGAAGTTTTTACCTAAATCTACCCGCGGCAAATATGAAGTACTGCAATGGCTGATGTTTCAGATGGGCGGTTTAGGCCCCCTTTTAGGGCAAAACCACCACTTTAGGATCTACGCACCAGAGAAAATTGATTACGCGATTACTCGCTACACTAATGAAGCTAAGCGCTTATATGGGGTGATCGATCATCAACTGAAAGATAATCCCTATATTGCTGGAAAAAGTTATTCAATCGCAGATATCGCCATTTTTCCATGGACACGCAATTGGAAGAACCAAGGAATCGATCTCAATGAGTATCCGAATTTTAAGCGCTGGTTTGAAATGATTGGCGAGCGCCCTGCTGTAAAGCGTGGCCTTGAGGTATTAACTGCATTTCGCAAACCTTTGCATGATGACAAGGCACGGGAACAATTATTTGGTTCATCACAGTATCAAAAAAGGAAATAGCATGAAGATTCAATCAGTCGGAGTAATTGGTGCAGGCACGATGGGCAATGGTATTGCGCAAGTATGCGCAGTTGCTGGTCTAGATGTGGTGATGGTTGATATTAATGATGCGGCCGTTGAGCGCGGCTTGAGTCAGATTAGTAAAAGTCTTGATCGCCTAGTTAAAAAAGAAACTTTAAGTGCCGAAGGCAAAGAGGCTACATTAAAACGCATCAAGGGCAGCACATCGTATGCTGACTTTAAGGGCCTGCAATTGGTGATTGAAGCTGCCACCGAAAATCAAGCGGTTAAAGAAAAGATTTTGCATCAAGTAGATGAGATCGTTGGCAAAGAAACCATCATCGCCACCAATACCTCCTCGCTATCGATTACAAAGCTTGCTGCTCTAGATTCCAATCCAAGCCGCTTTATTGGCATGCATTTCTTCAATCCGCCTCCAATGATGGCATTGGTCGAGGTGATTCGTGGATTACAAACTTCGGACGCAACTCACGCTGCCATTATTGAAATGGCTAAACGCATAGGCAAAGAGCCAATCACCGTGAAGAACTCTCCAGGCTTTGTTGTTAACCGCATTTTGTTGCCAATGATTAATGAAGCCTTCTTTGTTTTATATGAAGGTCTTGCTAGCCCCGAGGATATTGATGCTGGCATGAAGTTGGGTTGCAATCAACCAATTGGTCCACTTGCCCTGGCCGACTTAATTGGCCTTGATACCTGCCTAGCTGTTATGGAGGTCTATTTTGAGAACTTCAGCGATTCTAAGTATCGACCTTGCCCACTCTTGCGCGAAATGGTCGCTGCTGGCTATCTCGGACGCAAGACGGGGCGCGGCGTTTATACCTACGATCAGTAATTCAATTAACCATCACCAACCTTGATAAAGACGTTTTTGTGAATCCCTTGCCACCTCTCGTTCGTAAATTAGCCTATGCTGGCCTTATTCCCTTTGTAGGCTTAGCCTTGATGGTGCAACTGGCACCAACCCCGCTAAATTATTTAAGCGCAGAGTCGCTTGCAGGATATGGAGCAATCATCACTGCGTTCATGGGTGCCTTGCATTGGGGTGCCAATTTACATACGCTAGGTAAGGCACCTCAAAGTGATCGCTGGGAAGATCGTAATGCTTGGATCTGGGGCGTCATACCCGCTCTAGTTGCCTGGGTTGCGTTGCATATTTACATTCCAGTTGGCTTGGTCATCCTGGCGTCAGCATTAGTCATTCAGCGCAATATTGATAAAGAAACCTATCAATATTACTTTTCCAATGAAGAGGCTTGCAAAGCATTTATTACTTTGCGCAATCGGCTCACGATCGTTTCTGCTGGATGCTTGCTTTGGGCTGCCCTCGTGATCTTGTTTGTTCAGAACTAAATAAGCGCATATGGGCAATCTGTTCGATCAAGCGCCCCCACCACCCTTAGCGGAGGCCTTACGCCCTAAGACGATTGATGAGGTCATTGGCCAAACCCATCTACTAGCATCAGGCAAGCCCCTCAATCTGGCTTTTGCATCCGGCAAGCCCCACTCCATGATTTTGTGGGGACCTCCGGGGGTTGGTAAAACTACCTTAGCGCGACTCTCTGCTAAAGCGTTTGATCGTGAATTCATCGCCATATCTGCTGTCCTTGCAGGCGTTAAAGAAATTCGTGAGGCAATCGAACAAGCGCAACAAAGCATGTCTCAGTACGGGCGACAAACTATTTTGTTTGTTGACGAGATACATCGCTTCAATAAAAGTCAGCAAGATGCCTTATTACCCCATGTTGAATCTGGCCTATTTACTTTTATTGGCGCCACTACCGAGAACCCCTCGTTTGAAGTGAACTCGGCATTGCTCTCCCGCGCGCAGGTCTATGTACTGAAGTCGCTAAGCGCGATAGAACTCAAGCAACTGTTTGCTCGAGCGCACGAGTTTGCAATGCCCGATGTTGCGTTCGAATCTGCTGCAATTGACAACCTGATTTCTCATGCAGATGGCGACGCACGCCGACTACTCAATTTAGTAGAGCAAGTTCGCAATGCTGTCTCCACACCGAATTCCACTATTCAGACGGTTGATCAGCAGTTCATTGAAAATGCCTTAACCGTCCAAGCGCGGCGCTTTGATAAAGGTGGGGATCATTTTTACGATCAAATTTCTGCATTGCATAAATCTGTTCGCGGATCCAATCCAGACGCAGCCCTCTACTGGTTCTGCCGCATGCTAGATGGCGGAGCGGATCCCCGCTACCTAGCCAGAAGAATTATCCGCATGGCCTGGGAAGATATCGGCCTTGCCGATCCCCGCGCAATGCAATTAGCCAATGACGCCGCTCAGACTTTTGAGCGACTTGGCTCCCCTGAAGGCGAGCTAGCCTTAGGGCAAGCTGTGGTCTACCTAGCGATTGCCGCTAAAAGTAATGCAAGCTACAAGGCCTTTAACGCTGCGAGAGCCTATGTTGCCAATGATCAAAGCAAGCCGGTGCCCAATCACCTGCGCAATGCGCCAACCAAACTTATGAAAGAGTTGGGTCATGGCAAAGAATATCGCTATGCGCATGATGAGCCCCATGCCTATGCCGCCGGTGAAACCTATCTTCCAGAGGGAATGAATGAGCCCCATTGGTATGAACCAGTCGATCGCGGCCTAGAGACCCAGATTGCGGAGAAGATGGCCTTTTTAAGTAAGCTAGATGAGGATTCCAAGAAGAAATGAATCAAGATCGGATGAGCACAACACCAATCAAAGGTGTTTTGTATTACGACATCATTTCACCATTTTCGTATTTCTATATCCAGCAACGTCATCGCCTAGATAAGCGGGTTGATATTGAGCCTGTAGCTATATTGGTCGGCGGTCTTTTTCGTGCGACCGACAATCGCGGCCCTGGCGAGGTTGCCGCCAAGCGTCCACATACCTACCAATATTGTGTATGGCTGGCGGGGAAATTAGGTCTTCCTTTCCGCTTTCCAGAACACCACCCTTTTCTCACGGTTGCAGCACAGCGACTACTGGTTCAAAAAAACGCCCAGTGGGAGATGATTGAACGAGCATTTGAATATGTGTGGGTTGAGGGCAAGGATCCCAACTTATCTTGGCCCGAATTTTGCCAATACCTTGGGCTGGCAGCAGATACCCCAAAACCCGATGCACCAGAAGTCAAAGCACAGCTGCTAGCCAATACTGAACGCGCCAAAGCAGATGGCGCGTTTGGGGTGCCCACCTTAGTGCTCAATGGGCATGCTTTTTGGGGAGTCGACACGATTGACTGGGCGCTAGATTATTTAGACAGACCCAATATGTTTGAAGAAACAACTTATCGTTATGCAGGGCAAGTCCCCTCTGGACTTTGAGCAATACAATTAGATTTATCGACTATTTACTAGAACTCTAAGGATTATCAACATGCGCAAAATCATCGCCTCCCTATTTATTGTCACCAGCCTTCTTGCTAGCGCCCTCGCCTTTGCAGGCCCTAAAGTGGAATTCAAAACAACGATGGGCAATTTTGTGGTTGAGCTTGATTCCGTTAAAGCGCCAAAGACGACTGCCAACTTTTTAAGTTATGTGAATAGCAGTTTTTATAACGGCACGATTTTTCACCGCGTGATTGATGGCTTCATGATTCAAGGTGGGGGTTTCACTCCAGACTTATCGCAAAAACCTACCAATGCACCTGTAGTTTCTGAAGCGCAGAATGGTCTGAAGAATCAAACTTACACCATTGCAATGGCTCGTACTTCCGATCCTGACTCCGCAACAGCGCAGTTCTTTATTAATGTAAAAGACAATGAGGGGTTAAATTATCCTAACGCCATGGGTAATGGCTACACCGTATTCGGCAAAGTGATCTCTGGCACACAAACAATTGATGCCATTCGTAAAATCCCAACCATGATTGCAACAGCACCAAAGATGGGGCGCATGTCCGATGTTCCTAGCAAGACGGTGACCATTGAATCTGCGACTGTTCTAAAGTAATACCGGCAAATTTTAGAGTCCAGGCAGCCCACCCAATGATATTGCTGGATGACGCCCAAAGCACCGAGGCTAAACCCAGCAGTCGCCTCTATGACAAAGCAATTCGGCGTTGGTCGGTCTATGGTTCACCCAATGCATCAGAGACAATCAAGGCAGTAGATCAGTGTCTTCAGGAGATCAATGATGCCCTCGCCCAGGGTGAGTATGTTGTGGCTGCTTTTGCCTATGAATTAGGGCAGTACATTCATAAACTAGAGCAGCGCAAGCATCCAAGCGCAGCCCATCAACACCCACTTGTTCAAGCCTGGTCTTTCAAGTCTTATGAGAGCTTAAGCAAGAATGATGTGGATACTTTTATTAAGAATGGTCTTGCTGCACTAGAACCTGAAGCTCAAATAGCTGGGGTTGCCAATCTGGATTTCTCTATCAATGAAGAGCAATTCACCTCAGATATCAAAACCATACAAGAGTACATTCGCAATGGCGATACGTATCAAATCAATCACACCTTTCGTATCACGGGTGAGGTCTATGGGGAACCACTGGCTTTATATGCGCGCTTAAGAGATCGCCAACCAGGCAGATTTGGGGCATTTATTGCCGAGGGTTCCAACTGTATCCTTTCGCAATCCCCAGAACTATTCATACAGCGGCAAGGCAATTCTTTAAAAGCCATGCCTATGAAGGGCACTGCCAGTGCCTTGAGTGATTCAGCAGATCATTTATCGCATGACGCAAAAAATCAAGCTGAGAATGTCATGATCGTCGACCTGTTACGCAATGATCTCAGCCGCTTAGCGTTGCCAGGCACTGTAATAGTTCCTCAATTATTCGAAGTAGCACGGCACGGCGATGTCCTACAAATGACTTCAACCGTTCAGGCAGAAGCAAGGCCTGACATTCAATTAAAAGATGTTCTCAATGCAGTTTTTCCTTGTGGATCAGTCACCGGTGCTCCGAAAAAAAGAAGTATGGAGATCATCCAGGAGCTAGAGCCAGAAGATCGAGCCTACTACTGTGGCGCTCTAGGTTGGCTTGATCCTAGCGGTGATTTTGCATTTAGCGTTCCAATCCGTACGGTTGAAATTGATCGCGACCCGGATACACATGCCTCGCCCTTTACTTTGGGCATTGGCGCTGGCATCACGATTGATTCTGAAGCCAAACAAGAATGGGAAGAGTGCCGCATTAAGGCAGCCTTCTTAAATGAGTTACCTAGCGAAGTCGGTTTATTTGAAACCATCTTAGTTCGTCAAGGTGAAGCTCAAAACCTAGATCTGCACTTGGAGCGTTTAACGCATTCAGCGCAAGCGCTTGGAATCCCCTCTTCGCTAGCAGAGATCAAAAAAGTGTTTGGGATCGCTCTTGAGAATTGCGCCGTCGATACTCAATATCGATTGAGATTGGATTTAGATCCTGCCGGGCAAGCAAGTTATCAACTTACTCCCTTGATTCCACTGACAAATCCAGTCAAAATTTTTTGGGCTAGTGAAATTCTTCCCAATCCCAGCAACGCAATTCTTCACTCAGGCAATGTCTTGTTAAGACATAAAGTGAGCAGTCGAGGTAGCTATGATCAAGCCTGGAAAATTGCTGAAGGCCTTGGTGGATTTGACGCCATCTTTGTTAATGAGCAAGGCTTTGTTACTGAAGGTGGTAGGAGCAGTATTTTTATCAAGTCTGGCGATCGCTGGCTTACACCACCTGTTGCAGCCGGCCTTCTCCCGGGGGTAATGAGATCAATCATATTGAACGATCCAAAATGGAATGTCCATGAAGTAAACCTGACTATTGATGAGCTTCGCAATGCGAAAGAGATTATGCTTAGCAATGCATTACGCGGCCTCATCCCCGCCCATTTTTAGAAAGCCCGCATGAAGTTTTGCTCGCACTGCGCTGCGCCTATCACCATGAAGATCCCCGCGGATGATTCACGGGAGCGTCATGTTTGCGAGTCTTGTGGGGTAATTCATTATTTCAATCCACGTAATGTTGTTGGTAGCATTCCCGTGTTTGGTAATCGGATCCTATTATGTCGTCGTGCAATAGAGCCACGACATGGTTATTGGACTCTGCCCGCTGGGTTCATGGAGCTTGGTGAGAGCACTAGCGCAGGAGCGGCTCGAGAAACACAAGAAGAGGCTGGTGCGATTGTAGAGATTGGCCCCCTCTACTCACTACTAAATGTGCCGCATGCAGAACAAGTCCACCTTTTTTATTTAGCCACCATGACTTCTCCGGATTTTTATGCTGGCGAAGAAAGTCTAGAGGTTGCGCTATTTCATGAGCAAGACATTCCTTGGAATGACATTGCATTTCCTACTGTAAAGCAAACTCTGGAGTGGTTCTTTGCTGATCGCGCTGCAGGGCTTTTTGATCTGGATACTGAATTCAGTGTTCGCAGCAGAGACATTCTGCCATCAGAGAAGATTTAGGCATCGCGAACGCATGAGTAATATCAATTGGCTAGGAGCGCAGGATGCTTTTCCCAATCCCATTCACTCCCCCGATCCTGACCCTAGCGTTCCAGGCTTGATTGCAGTGAGTGAGCGTATTTATGCAGGGCAGCTAGCTCGTGCATACCAAATGGGGATATTCCCATGGTATTCAGATAACCAGCCCGTCTTATGGTGGTCACCTAACCCACGAATGGTATTAAAACCCGCTGACTTCAAATGCCATGATTCACTGAAGAAATCCATTCGGCATTTTTTACAAGATCCTCAAAAAGAAATCCTGGTAGATCATGATTTTGGCGCGGTCGTTCGCTCTTGCGCAACTACCAGAAGAAAAGATCAGGATGGGACATGGATCACCCATGAAATCATGGATGCCTATACCAATCTGCATGAGCAAGGCCACGCCCATAGCATTGCCGTCGTAGAAGATGGAGGCCTGATAGGTGGCCTTTATTGCGTGGCTTTTGGTGGCATGGTGTTTGGTGAGTCGATGTTTAGCCATCAAACGGATGCCTCCAAAATTGCATTAGCCACTCTTGCCGCTTGGTGCAATCAAAATCAAGTCGAAATGATCGATTGCCAGCAAGAGACGGCTCACCTCGATTCTTTGGGGGCTGCAGCCATTTCCCGCAATGAATTTTTAGCACATCTGCAAATTGCTCTAAAGCAAACTAATATAGAGATTCCCTGGAAATTTGATAAAGAAATCCTGCGTCACTGGCTATGACTCAACTAAAAGAACTCCCTCTAACAGCGCTTCAGTTTTATGCAACAGCACCCTATCCCTGTAGCTATCTTCCAGGTAAGACAGCTCGCTCACAAGTGGCAACACCCTCGCACTTAATTCATTCTGATTTATATGGCGAGTTAGTTAATGCTGGATTTCGTAGAAGTGGTTTATATACATATCGCCCCTATTGCGATGAATGCAATGCTTGCACTGCCACTCGCATTCCAGTCAAACACTTTGAGCCCAATCGTAGCCAACGACGCTCCTGGAAAAAACATATTGGATTAGATATTCGCGTCCTCAATCTTGGCTACCAAGAGGAGCACTATCAGCTCTATCAGCTCTACCAAAATGAACGTCATGCTAGCAGCGACATGGATCAAGATGATCAAGACCAGTACATGCAGTTTTTATTACAAAGCCGCGTTAACTCCAGAATTGTTGAGTTTCGAGATGGGGCCCACGATCCTCACCCAGGCCGCTTACGAATGGTCAGCATGATCGACATCTTGGACCAAGGCATCTCCTCGGTCTACACCTTCTTTGACACCAGTAATACCTCAACAAGCTATGGAAGTTTCAGTATTCTGTGGCAAATTCAGCAAGCCTTAGAGTTAGATCTGCCTTATCTCTATCTCGGCTACTACATCAAAGATAGTGAAAAAATGTCCTATAAAGCCAAATATCAGCCCATTGAAGGCTTGATTGATGATCGCTGGCAACCCATCATTGGGCCATAATATCTACCCATGATCGATAGCTATCCACTCCTTCGTCCTTGGCTTTTTTCTTTAGACCCAGAGCAAGCTCACAATGTCACGCTGAGCAATTTAGACCGTGCTGAGCGCTGGGGTCTATTACGCTGCTTGATTGAGCAGCCTGCTCCAGATCCACGTTCTATTTGCGGCATCACCTTTCCTAATCCAGTTGGCCTAGCTGCAGGATTAGACAAAGACGGTAAGCATATTGATGCGCTGGGTGCTTTAGGTTTTGGATTTTTAGAAATTGGTACCGTTACTCCGAAACCGCAACCCGGCAATCCAAAACCACGTATGTTTAGACTTCCCGCAGCGCAAGGGATCATTAATCGCATGGGCTTTAATAATGATGGTGTCGACGCCTGTGTAAAGCGTGTGCGCAATTCCGCTTACTGGCAAAACGGTGGCATCCTTGGTCTAAACATTGGCAAGAATGCAAGTACGCCTATTGAGAACGCTGCCAGTGATTACGTCACCGCAATGGAGGCTGTCTATGAGGTCGCCTCGTACATCACCGTCAATATCTCCTCCCCAAACACCCAAAATTTACGCGCTCTTCAAGGCGAAGAAATGCTCCGCTCCTTGCTTGGCTCGCTGCATTTAGCGCGTGAAGCCCTGAGTGATCAATATGGTGTTTGTAAACCCCTCTTTTTGAAAATAGCTCCAGACCTAGATCAAAATGACATCAAACTCATCGCCGACCTCTTGATGGAATTTGGCATTGATGCGATTATTGCTACCAACACCACAATTGCGCGTGATGCCGTCCAAGGCCTTGAGTTTGGCCAAGAAGCAGGTGGTCTCTCAGGTGCACCAGTACGTCTTGCTTCTACAGAAGTGGTCAAGTGCCTCAAAGCAAATTTGGGTGATGCCATTCCGATTATTGGCGTTGGCGGCATTCTGTCAGGTAAAGATGCGCAGGAGAAAATGGCAGCTGGTGCCAGCCTGGTTCAACTCTATAGCGGTTTAATTTATCGCGGTCCCAAGCTGATTGCTGAGTGCGCCGCCGCTTTATGCAACTAGTTAGCGCCGCAAATGCAGTAGCGCTGAAATTCAATTTCATATTGTGCAATTTCAGTAAAAATCGCTACAATTGAACGCATGACAACGAGCAAACCTGAAAAAGCGCAAAAAGTACCCGGTGAGGCTGGAAAAACAGCTATCCAGGTAGTCGAGCGCATGATGAACCTACTCGATGCCTTAGCCGTTCATGAAGAGTCTAGTAGCCTTAAAAACCTGGCAGAAGAAACAGATTTACACCCCTCTACAGCTCATCGCATTCTCAATGACCTCGTAGCATGCCGATTAGTAGAGCGTGGTGATGGCGGTACCTATCGGCTCGGTCTAAAGCTATTAGAGCTTGGAAACTTAGTCAAAGCGCGTCTGTCTGTACGTGAAGCTGCACAAGCACCAATGAGAGCCCTGCATAAACTCACCGGTGAAACTATCAACCTCTCAGTGCGGCAAGGCGATGAAATCGTTTATATCGACCGTGCATATAGCGAACGCTCCGGCATGCAGGTTGTCCGCGCCATTGGCGGTCGTGCCCCACTCCACTTGACTTCTGTTGGTAAGCTTTTTTTAGCCAGCGATGATCCCGGCCAGGTTCGTGCCTACGTTACTCGCACTGGGCTAGCAGGTCACACTAGAAACAGCATCACAGAATTAGGAAAATTGGACTCTGAACTCAACCAAGTACGCCAGTTAGGTCACGCACGTGACAACGAGGAATTAGAGCTGGGCGTGAGTTGTGTAGCGGCTGAGATTTATGATGACAGCGGAAAATTAGTAGCTGGACTCTCATTAAGTTCCCCTACAGATCGCATTCAGGCAGGCTGGCTCAAACTGTTGCAAGAAACAGCGCTACAGATTTCTAAAGGGATGGGCTACAAACCCAAGGCTAGCGATTTAAGCAGCTAATGCCTACATCAAGCGGCGTATAGCAGTAGGCTCACCTGAGGGCATGCGCTCATACCAATCGCGCACTCTCACTGCATCTGCAAAACGCGATTGAGTGCCAACAGAATCCAAGAAAACCAACAGTAATGGTGTGTTATTGACTCTAGCTTGCATCACCAAGCACTTACCTGCAGCATTAATAAATCCAGTTTTTTGTAAACCGATATTCATATCACCAGCTCGAACTAAACGGTTAGTATTTAAGAATTTCTGTGGACGCTTTCCAATCACCATCGTCAGATCTGGCCAAGTAGAAAACTCTCGAATCATTTTGTACTGATAAGCAGCACTCAGCATGCGTGTGAGATCTTCAGCTGATGCTACGTTCTCACTCATCAGGCCAGTCGGATCTGCAAAATGCGAATGCGTCATTCCAATTTCTTTTGCTTTGCGATTCATGGCATCTACAAATGCTGGGATGCCTCCTGGGTAGTTTCTGCCGAGGGTATAAGCTGCGCGGTTCTCAGAAGACATCAAGGCTAACAATAGAGCCTCTTCACGAGTCAACACTGTTCCACCAGCAAGGCGTGAGGTTCGATAAATATGAACGTCATCTGCATTGATCACAATGGTGTCATCGAGTGGCAATTTAGAATCCAGCACCACCATCGCTGTCATTAACTTGGTAATGGAGGCAATCGGCAAACTGACGGAAGAGTTTTTCTCAAAATACACTTCTTTAGTATCTTGATTCACCACCATCGCCACGCTGGACTTTAGACTCAGATCATCATGCTGACCACGCAAGCCTAAAGCAGTTGCAAATGAGGGTCTAGCCTCAACAACAGGTTCGCTAGTGCGAGTAACGGTAGTTCGAACTGCTTTGGGCTTCTTGGAAGACTTTGCGGTCTTTTTTACATCTGATTTGACAGGCGTCTTTGCTGAAGCCTTGCTTGATTTTGCAGTTTGAGAATCCTTATTGGCTGCACTTGCCTGAAAAGAAGTGGCGATGCCAAATGACACCAGACCAACAAAAGCTAAGAGCCACAATCGATTCAAACACATCCCAAATTACCTTCCAAAACTTTAAACATACAGAATGATAAATAACTTTTAAGACTCAGCTGGGTTTATTGCGCCCGCAGAGTGTAATAAATGCCTAAATGTAGTGCACGCCTATTCAGCGATGGTTGCAACTGAATTGGTTTGCTTAGCGTTCACCAAGACAACACCTGTCATCGTCAATGCTAGCCCGCCTGCCATCATTAAGGTAAATGGCTCATCGAATAAGAACCATGCCATCGCAGCAGTGGTTGGCGGTGTTAAATACAAGAGACTCGTCACCTTCGTCGCGGCCCCCTTACGAATCATCATGAATAGCAAGCTAATTGATCCAATGGATAGCGGAAAGATTGCCCACAGCAATGCCCCGACAACCGAGGCATTCCACACCATGACTCCGGACTCAAAGAAATACATGCAAATAAAGCAAAGGACGGCCGATACCCCAAATTGGATTGATGAACCTGCCCTAAGATCAAATACTGGACAGAATTTCTTTTGATAGAGCGTGCCAAACGTAATGGAGAGTAAGGCAGCAAAAGCAAGTACATAGCTCAGTAGCGGAATATGGGCAAAGCCGATTTTTTCAGCAACCACTAAGGCAACGCCAGCAAAACCAAATCCCAGACCAATCCACTGACGTCCAGTGACTTTTTCAGAAACCCAGGCAGCAAACCAGGCGGTCAAGATAGGCTGCAAGCCCACGATGATAGCCACGAGACCTGCGGTCATGCCAAGGCGCACTGCGAACCATACGCCCAAGAGATAGCCAAATTGAAGCAATAAACCCGCTACAGCGATATGTTTGAATTGCGACCAACTCGGCCAGGTGATTCTCCACACCATACTGAGGCATGCCATGGCCATCAATACCCCTGCAAAGCGCCAAAACAGAAAGGTGGCGGGCTCAACATAAGGCATAGCCAAACGTGCAATCACGAAGCCTGTACTCCAAATTAATACAAATAAAGGTGCAATCAGGCCGTCAAGCTTCAAGTTCATGGATAACTTATTGAATATGTGGGAATTTTTGGGCAATCTATGATTTTAGGCTCTTTTCCACACTCCTGCCCCAAGTCATGCCCAGCGTCTATTTTATGTTGCAACGCACCATAGGTGCCATATAATGGTGCGTAATTAAATTGACAATATGCAGATATAGCTCATAGTAGGCAAATACATTGAGTCCACAAGAAAGGGATTGAAATGAACTTAACACCAGAACAGATTGCAGCAGCACAAAAAGCGAATTTAGAAACTTTGAGTGGCCTTACTAATCAAGCCCTGCAGAGCATTGAGAAATTAGTTGAACTCAATATGCATATTGCCAAGCAAAGCTTGAGCGACAGTATGTCTAGCGCCAAGAAAGCAATGGAAGTAAAAGATATCCAACAACTTCTAGCGCATCAAGCAGAAGCTGTTCAGCCAATGGCTGAAAAAATCATGGCCTATAGTCGCCATCTATATGAGTTAGCTCATGAAACTCAAGCGAACTTCACTAAGTCTGCTGAAAAAGAATTTCAAGCAGGTCAAAAAAAGATTAACGCCTTGGTTGAAGATTGGACTAAGAATGCTCCCGCTGGATCTGATGCCGCTGTTAGCGCAATGAAACAAGCCATCGCTTCGGCTACCAATGTATTTGAAACAAGTCAAAAAGCAGTTAAGCATGCAGTTGAAGTTGCTCAAACTAACCTCAGCAATGCTACTAGCTCTATTGAAAAGACAGTCAAAACTGCCACTAAGACAGCAAGCAAAGCCAGCGCCAAGAAGTAATTCTGACTAGCTTAGGTATTCAGAATTAATCTGTAGCATTCGTGTTGTAGTAAATATAAGAAAATGCCCCGAGAGATCGGGGCATTTTCTTATTCAGAACTAAAAAACATGAACGATTTAATGCGTCTTCTTTTTCACCGGAGGTAAATCAGTGCAATGGCCATGAGCAGCTTCTGCGGCCAGACCAACAGACTCACCTAAGGTTGGATGTGGATGAATGGTTTTACCGATATCCACTGCATCTGCACCCATCTCAATTGCGAGACAAACTTCACCAATTAAATCCCCTGCGTGTGTTCCAACAATACCGCCACCGATGATGCGTTTGCTAGCGGCATCAAAAATGAGTTTGGTGAAGCCTTCATCACGTCCATTAGCAATCGCTCTACCGCTAGCGGCCCATGGAAATAAACCTTTTTCGTATGCAATTCCTTGAGCTTTGCATTGCTCTTCTGTCAAACCAGCCCAAGCTACCTCTGGGTCGGTGTAAGCAACCGAAGGAATCTGTTTGGCATCGAAATACGATTTCTCGCCAGCAGCCACTTCAGCAGCAACGTGACCTTCATGCACTGCTTTATGGGCAAGCATTGGTTGGCCAACGATATCGCCAATCGCAAAGATATTGCACACATTGGTGCGCATTTGATTGTCGACCGGGATAAAGCCACGCTCATCCACGATCACACCTGCAGCAGATGCATCAATCTTTTTACCGTTTGGTGTGCGCCCTACTGCTACCAATACGAGATCATAAGTTTGTGGTTCAGCCGGAGCATTCTCACCTTCAAAGCTCACTTGAATACCATCTGCTTTCACTTCGGCTTTAGAGGCGCGAGTCTTGAGCATAATTTTTTCAAATCGGCCGGCATTAAACTTCTCCCAGACCTTTTCTAAATCACGGTCGGCACCAGCCATCAGGCCATCCATCATTTCCGCAATATCAATGCGTGAACCTAAAGTGCTGTAAACAGTAGCCATCTCTAAACCAATAATGCCGCCACCAATCACCAACATGCGCTTCGGAATACTCTTGAGCAATAAAGCACCCGTGCTATCAACAATGCGCGGGTCTTTTGGTAAGAAAGGTAGCATGACTGGCTGACTACCCGCCGCAATAATCGCCTTCTGAAAACGGATCACTTCTTTTTGGCCTGCTAGATCTTGGCCTTCGCCCTTAGTTAATTCGACCTCGACGTGATTGGCATCTAAGAAACGGCCAAGACCACGTACTACGGTCACCTTGCGTGCTTTGGCCATACCAGCCAAACCACCAGTGAGTTTTGCAATGACAGAATCTTTGTAGCCACGCAGTTGATCAATTTCAATCTTCGGAGCGCCGTAACTAATACCATGCTTAGACATCGTTTTCACTTCATCCATTACCGCAGTGGTGTGAAGCAAGGCTTTAGAAGGAATGCAGCCGACATTCAGACAAACACCGCCCAATGTCGCATAGCGCTCTACCAAAATCGTTGTCATTCCCAAATCCGCACTACGGAATGCAGCGCTATAACCGCCAGGGCCAGCACCCAATACGAGCACTTCACACTCATGATCAACTTTGCCACTGTATTGACCAGCAATGGGAGCGCTAATCACCGGGGCAGCTACTGGCGCCGCTGTTGGAGCCGGAGTAGCCGAAGGTGCGGCAGGCGATGCTGCTTGAGGTGCCGCTGAAGCCCCTGCTTCTATTTCAGCAACGATACTGCCCTTGCCTACTTTGTCGCCGGCCTTTACAGCAATACTGAGGATGGTTCCAGCCGCATCAGCAGGAACTTCCATGGTGGCTTTATCGGACTCCAGTACGAGCAGTGGTTGCTCTTTTTCAATAACATCACCTACTTTGATGAGCACTTCAATTACTGGGACATCTGAATAATCGCCAATATCTGGAACAAGAATAATTTGCTTAGCCATATCTTCTCCTTAAAGCGCTGCGCGACGGAAGTCGGACATCAGCTGAGCGATATAGACATTGAAACGCGTTGCCAAAGCACCATCAATGACACGATGGTCGGCACTTAATGACAATGGGCAAATTAAGCGTGGGACAAACTGCTTGCCATCCCAAACGGGTTTCATGGCAGCCTTGCTCACACCCATAATTGCCACTTCTGGCGCATTCACAATTGGCGAGAAATAAGTACCACCAATACCCCCTAATGAAGAGATGGTGAAACTAGCGCCCTGCATTTGATCCGGCTTTAATTTGCCATCACGTGCCAACGCAGCTAACTCTGAAGTTTCGCGAGCCAGCTCAAAGATGCCCTTCTTATCCGCATCGCGAATCACCGGCACAACCAAGCCATTTGGCGTATCGGCAGCAAAGGCGATATTGAAATACTTCTTCAATACCAAGTCATCGCCATCAATAGAGCTATTGAACTCAGGGAATTTCTTGAGCGCAGCTACCGCAGCTTTCATTAAGAAAGCCAGCATCGTGATTTTGAGACCCTGCTTTTCATTCTCTTTATTAGTGAGAACTCTAAAGGCTTCCAAATCAGTAATGTCTGCATCTTCGTGATAAGTCACCGCAGGAATCATCACCCAGTTACGACCGAGGTTTGCTGCAGTGAGCTTCTTAATGCGATTTAATGGCTGACGCTCTGTCTCACCAAATTTGGAGAAATCGACTTTTGGCCAAGGAATTAAATTTAGACCACCCAAGCTTCCACCAGATGCATTAGAGCTACTTCCCGCTCCACCACTCATCGCCGCTTTTACGAAAGCCTGTACATCTTCTTGAGTAATGCGCCCTTTAAGACCTGAGCCTTTTACTTGATGAACAGTCACGCCGAGTTCGCGAGCAAACTTGCGCACTGAGGGACTAGCGTGACTTGCTGTTGGATCTACCTCTACAGGAGCATTGCTCACGGGTGGTGGCGCTGGAGCACGAACAATCGGTGGCTCTACTGTTGGAGCGGGTGCTGCCACTGAATCCACTTTTGCTGCTGCAGGCGCAGGAGCGGCTTGTGCTGCGGCCGGAGCCGCTGCTTCGCCACTCTCCTCAAGAACAAGAACAATAGCGCCCTCGGAGATCGAGTCACCTACTTTAACTTTGACTTCTTTCACCACACCAGAGTGAGATGAAGGAACATCCATTGTTGCCTTGTCAGACTCCAAAACAACAATAGATTGCTCTTTCTCAACACGGTCACCGGCTTTTACCAATACCTCGATGACGGGTACATCTTTGTAATCCCCAATATCCGGGACTTTAATATCAATTAGTTGGCTCATAGTATCTGTCTCTTATCAAACCGTCATTGGGTTTGGTTTAGTGGTGTCGATGTCGTATTTCTTAATTGCCTCAGCAAGCTTTTGGCGATCAAGCTGTCCAGCATCCACCAAAGAACGTAGTGCTGTAAGAACAACCCAACGGCGATCCACTTCAAAGAAATCACGTAATTTTTCGCGAGTATCAGAACGTCCAAAACCATCTGTACCCAATACTTCAAAGCGACGACCCATATGCTGAATGGCTGGGCGAATTTGCTCTGCAAATAAACGTACATAGTCAGTTGCCGCAACAATTGGGCCAACAGTATCTTTAAGGCATCTCTCTACATGAGATAGCGCTGGTGCCGCTGTTGGGTTCAGCAGATTATTGCGGTGAACTGCATTCCAGTCACGACCCAACTCAGTAAAGCTTGGGCAACCCCACAGATCAGAAGCTACGCCCCAATCTTTACGCAAGATTTCAGCGGCTTCAATCACTTCACGGAAGATCGTGCCTGAGCCCAAGAGTTGTACGCGCAATTTCGCATTGGCATCACCAACGGATTTGAGCTTATACATTCCCTTAATGATGTCTTGCTCGGCACCCTTTGGCATCGCTGGATGAGCGTAGTTCTCATTCATCAAAGTGATGTAGTAATAGACATCCTCTTGGTCGGCAAGCATGCGACGCATACCATCCTGAATGACCACCGCAACCTCAAAAGAGAATGAAGGGTCATAGCTAATACAGTTTGGAATAGCAGCGCTCCATACCTGACTGTGACCATCTTCATGCTGAAGACCTTCACCGTTTAATGTGGTTCTACCAGCAGTACCGCCCAACAAGAAACCACGGCTACGCATATCGCCCGCAGCCCAACACAAGTCCCCAATTCGTTGGAAGCCAAACATGGAGTAGAAGATGTAGAAAGGCAACATCGGCACACCATGGGTCGAATATGAAGTTGCAGCGGCGATCCAGTCGCACATACCGCCCGCTTCATTGATACCCTCTTGCAAAATCTGACCGTGCTTGTCCTCTTTATAGAACATCAATTGATCATGATCTTCTGGGGTGTAAAGCTGACCCAACTGATTCCAAATGCCTAATTGGCGGAACATGCCTTCCATACCAAAGGTACGAGACTCATCCGGCACAATTGGAACTACGCGCTTTCCAAGAACCTTATCGCGCACAATCGTATTGAGCATGCGAACAAATGCCATGGTAGTGGAGATCTCGCGTCCTTCAGCAGTAGCCTCAAGCAATGGCGCAAAAACATCTAGCGCTGGAACCGGCAAGCTTTCCGCCTTCATACGACGCTGCGGTAAGTAGCCACCTAACTCTTGACGGCGAGCCTTCATGTACTCAAGCTCTGGACTGCCTTCAGCGAATTTCACCAAAGGCATTTCATCTAATTGCTCATCTTTAACTGGAATCTCAAAGCGATCACGGAAACGACGCACGTCATCCGCATTCATCTTCTTCGCTTGGTGAGCAATATTCATTGCCTCACCGGAACCACCCATGCCGTAACCCTTAATGGTGTGGGCTAGGATGACAGTAGGTTGATCTTTGTGATTTACAGCTGAATGAAAGGCTGCAAATACTTTATGGGGATCATGGCCGCCACGATTGAGTTGCCAAATCTCATCATCACTCCAATCGCTAACCAATGCTTTAAGTTCGGGAGTATTAAATACCGTCTCACGAACATAAGCGCCGCTCTTAGCCTTCATGGTTTGATACTGGCCATCGACGATTTCGCCCAGACGTTGCATCAAGATGCCTTTTTTGTCGCGCGCGAACAAAGCATCCCAATGACCACCCCAAACTACTTTAATGACATTCCAACCTGCACCACGGAACTCGCCCTCGAGCTCTTGAATAATCTTGCCGTTTCCACGAACAGGACCATCCAGACGTTGCAAGTTACAGTTCACAACAAAAATGAGGTTATCTAATTTTTCACGACCAGCCATGCCGATTGCGCCAAGTGACTCCGGCTCATCTGTTTCACCATCGCCCAAAAAGGCCCACACTTTACGACCTTCAGCCTTAATAAATCCACGGTCCTGCATATAGCGCATAAAGCGCGCTTGATAAATGGCCATGATGGGGCCAAGGCCCATAGAGACTGTTGGGAATTGCCAGAAATCAGGCATCAACCACGGATGGGGATAACTAGAGATACCTTTACCGCCAACTTCTTGACGGAAATTATTGAGCTGATCTTCTGACAAGCGGCCGAGCATATAAGCTCGGGCGTAAACGCCTGGAGCTGAATGTCCTTGTACAAATATCAGATCGCCACCATGCTCTGGAGAAGGCGCATGCCAGAAATGATTGAATCCAACGTCATACAAAGTAGCTGCTGATTGGAACGATGAAATATGTCCACCAACGTTGGTGTCTTTGTTGGCACGCAAGACCATGGCCATTGCATTCCAACGGGTGTATGAGCGAATGCGGTGCTCCACATTTTGATCGCCTGGCAAGCGGGCTTGCTGCTCTACCGGAATCGTATTGATGTAAGGTGTTTCTGCATGGAATGGTTGATTAACACCATTCACGCGTGCATGCGAAATTTGTTGGTCAATAAGATAGGCAGCTCTTGCTGCACCCTCATTCCGAATAACACCATCTAGCGCCTGCAACCACTCTTGGGTTTCACCTGGATCCGCATCTTGCTTGCCTGCGCTACCCAAAATTTGATCTGGAACTGCTGCCATAAACTGCCTCCATTAGTCACATCGGTCTTATTTATTCACTCTATAGTCAATATTCTAGGAAGGTCTATGGGTGTAAACAAGCAATTTTCCACATAATGATAGTATTTCTCACTATGTGGGATTTTGTTGCAACGCAAATAGATTCTCAATGTGACCTAGATCGCCTTAATAATGAAGTCAATCAGGCAAAATAAGCGGATTACATGAAAAAAATCGCATTTTCTATCTGGCAACTAAAGCCTGTGAAGTGGATCCGTCATATGCGGCGCTTTAGGCTTGTCTACACCCCGCTTATAGCGATTGTGCTTTTTACCGTAGTCATGGGGGTGATTATGGGCACCCTGCAACTTCAAGAAAAAGGCCAGCAAGAGGCCGCACTATTTAGGGAGCTCTCATTTGCAAAACAGCGCATTCAATTGCGCTTTGCAAATAACACAGATGTTCTGCAATCCATTGGTCGAGACATTGTCAGCGCTGGTGACTTAGCAAAATCAAAAGAGAATGTGCTTATTCAGGCAGAGAACTTACTGCAAAGTAATCATGAGATTGCCCAAATAATTTGGATCAATGAAGCTGGTCAGCGACAATGGAAAATTCCACCGGACAACTTAAAAACAGATTGGTTTAATAAGACAGAAAATGCTGGGGCAATAAGCCAAGGCCTGAAAAAAACAATTGAATTAAGTACTGCAACAAATAGACCAGCCTTCAGTCATTTTATTTCAGTACAAGTTCCTAACGACGAACTGATCTCAAAAGAAATCCGGAATGTATTCTGGCAAGTAGTGCCTCAAATATCTGGAACTGAAATCAAGGGAATGGTTGCTGTCCTGTATACGACTCAAGGCCTGCTTGAAATGATCCCAGGGGAGCTTAAAGGACAGTATCGATTTACATTAATTACGGATAGTGACAAAATTCTTGCGATTTCATCTGATAAAAATACGCCAAAGCGCGCTTTTAGCAACCAAACTAGTCTGGATCTTGGAGTACTCAGCCCAAATCTCAGCTTGAGAATTGATACTTACCCACCAGCAACTAATTTGACCTTCAGGATGCTGATTGGTGTGGTGCTGGGATTAAGTGCATTTGTGATCTGGAGCTTGTGGTCGGTGTTAAAGCAAATGCAGGTCAGGCAAGAGGCAGAAGCAAATCTTCGAGCAGAAACCAATTTCCGTAGCGCAATGGAAAACTCCACACCAGTGGGAATTCGTGCGCATGATATGAATAGAACCATCACCTATGTCAATCCCGCATTTTGCGAGATGACAGGCTGGTCCGCCAATGAACTGATTGGTCAAAATCCACCCTTTGCCTTCTGGCCTGAAGGGCAAAAATCCGAGCTCACCGAGAAAATGAATCAGGCCCTTAAGCTGGCGCTGAGTCAAGAAAAGAAAATTGGTGTCGAAGGCTCAATCATTCATCGAAACGGCCACGTCATTCAGACGCGCACCTTTATTGCACCCTTGATTAATGAAAGAGGCGCGCAAACTGGTTGGGTTACCTCATTAATTGATATCTCAGAGCCAAAAAAGATTCGTGAAGAATTGGCGGCTTCACAAGAGCGCTTCATTACCGTTCTGGAGGGCCTTGATGCAGCAGTTTCAGTTATATCAAATGAGACCGGAGAACTGTTATTTGCAAACCGCTTTTATCGTGAGCGTTTTGGCAATACCGCTAAAGGGCATTTTGAATTAGCTGGTGGCGATATCAACCAAAATATGATGCAAGCCTTGGCCGAAGAGTCTGGCGATATGATCACTGAGGGCATTCCACCCTCCTCCCTGTATCAAGAATCGGAATCAGAAGAAATTCAGCTGCTAGATGAAGCTACGGGAACTTCAAAATGGTATGAGGTTCGTAGGCGTTTTGTGCCGTGGGTAGATGGGCATTTAGCGCAACTGCTCATTGCAACTGACATCACGATCCGTGTTGAAGCGGATGATTTGGCTCGCCAACAAGAAGAGCGCATGCAATTTACTAGCCGTTTAACAACCATGGGCGAAATGGCCTCTTCATTGGCCCATGAATTGAATCAACCGCTGGCTGCGATCTCGAACTATTGCATGGGCGTGGCAAAACGATTGAAAGGGAATTTAGACCCCGCCTTGCAAAAAGATATTCTTCCGGCACTGGAAAAAGCTTCGGATCAGGCGCATCGAGCGGGAACCATCATTCAGCGCATTAAGGGCTTTGTAAAGCGCAGTGAACCACAACGCAAATCCTGCGATATCAGGGAAATTATTAATGATGCAGTTGGCTTGGCGGAGATTGAAGCGCATCGTCATCGCCTGAGCATCAGCACCGAGCTTGCCGATAACCTGCCACCGGTTGACCTGGATCCAGTCTTAATTCTGCAGGTACTGGTTAATCTGCTAAAGAACTCCTTGGACGGTTTGAGAGAGGTTTACCCCCTTTCCTCGCGCTGGTCAGCTCCTCCAGTCAAGATTTCAGCTGACCTCGATACCAGCACCTTCCCCGCCATGTTGCGCATCCGAGTGACTGATGGCGGTGGCGGAATCGCAGAATCCGTCATTCAGCGCATGTTTGAGCCCTTTTTCAGCACCAAAAATGATGGTATGGGCATGGGCTTGAATATTTGCCGCTCCGTAATCGAATCCCATCAAGGCCGACTCTGGGCAAAAAACCAGATGGACGCAGAACATACAAAGCTATCTGGCTGCACCTTTACAATACTATTGCCTCTAGAATCCCCGGGTTCTAAAGGCAATGTTTAATTTATGCAATTTTTGAGATTGATCTGCGAGAGCCAATATGAATATCAGTGCCACCACCAAACCTAACCAAGCTGAAGTGGTTTATGTTGTAGATGACGACGAGGCAGTGCGTGACTCCCTCACGTGGTTGCTAGAAAGCAATGGTTATGTTGTTCGCTGTCACGCAAGTGCGGAACGATTCTTGCAGTCATTGCAAAGCACTGATAAATCCACTATCTCTTGCGCAATCTTGGATGTCCGCATGTCAGGCATGTCCGGTCTTGAATTACAAGAGCGCTTAATTAGTGAAAACCTGCCAATGCCAGTTGCTTTTATTACTGGTCACGGCGATGTCTCCATGGCGGTCTCCACCATGAAGCGCGGTGCAGTCGATTTCATTGAAAAACCATTTAAAGAAAATGATCTCTGTGGTTTAGTTGATCGCATGCTTGCAAAAGCCCGCATTGATTACTCACAAGCCAGTCAGCGCAAAATTACTCAAAGCCTCTTAAGCAAATTAACTGGTCGCGAGCGTCAGGTTCTCGAGCGTATTGTGGCTGGTCGCTTAAACAAACAAATTGCAGACGATCTCGGTATCTCCATCAAAACAGTGGAAGCGCACCGCGCCAACATTATGGAAAAACTTAACGTGAATACCGTTGCCGACTTACTTCGCTTGGCACTCTCAGATCCACAACCGAATTAATTGCTTATGCCAGCACAGTTACTCGACGGCGTCGCCTTATCCAAAAAACTACGCGCTGAAATTGCTGCGCGTGGAGCAATCGTCACAGCCAAGGGTGTTAGACCCGGTTTAGCAGTAATTGTTGTTGGTGAAAATCCTGCCAGTCAGGTTTATGTCAGAAATAAAGTAAAGGCCTGTGAGGATGTTGGCTTTCATTCCGTGCTCGAGCGCTACTCCGTAGAACTTGGCGAAGAAGAATTGCTGGCCCGCATCGCTACACTCAATGCGGATCCAGCGATACATGGCATCCTAGTTCAACTACCTCTTCCTGAACATATTGCAGCCGAGCGCGTACTCGAAGCAATCTCCCCTGATAAGGATGTGGATGGATTTCATGTGGCCAATGCTGGCGCCTTAATGGTAGGTCAACCACAATTCAAACCATGCACACCTTATGGATGCATCAAGATTCTTGAAAGCATTGAATACCCTATTCGCGGTGCACGTGCAGTCATTGTGGGCGCATCCAATATTGTCGGCAAACCAATGGCCATGTTATTGCTCCAGGCTGGCGCCACTGTCACTATCTGCAATAGCAAAACCCGAGACTTGGGGCACCACACTAAGGATGCCGATATTTTGGTAGTTGCTACCGGCAAACCCAAAATGATTACCGGTGATATGGTCAAGAATGGTGCTGTGGTCATTGACGTTGGCATCAATCGCATGCCGGATGGCAAGCTATGTGGCGACGTCGACTTTGATACCGCCAAATATATTGCTGGCTGGATTACTCCCGTACCGGGTGGCGTTGGCCCTATGACCATCACCATGCTCCTCATGAACACCTTAGAGGCAGCAGAAAAGGCAGCAAAACGCTAAGAAAATTACTGGGGCGTTTGGCAAAAATGCTCCCAGTCCATTAAGCTAGAGGGATGACCCAATCTACATCCCCAAAGCCATCCGCTGAACTTCAAAAAAATCCGCTCATTTCATTTGGCAGAGGCATTACCGCCTACTTGGAAGTAAAGCCGACAGACATTGCACCCGCCATTGAATTTCTACTAGAGCAAGCGCAATATGCGGTTGACCTCGCGGTCAATCCTATCACTCCAGCAAATTGGAATGATTTAGTGGAGCCCCTAGAGGACGCTACTGAATCTTTAACCAGATCATGGGGTGTGATTTCCCATCTCAATAGTGTGGCTGATGCACCAGAACTCAGGGCTGCTTATGGCGAGATGATGCCTAAGGTCACCGCCTTCTTCTCAGGTCTAGGACAAAACCTGGCGCTGTATCAAAAGTTCAAGGATCTCAGTCTAAGCGCTGACTTTTCCAGCCTGAGTCATGCCCAGAAAAAAGTCATTGACAACTCATTGAGAGATTTTCGTCTGGGTGGTGCAGAGCTTCCCGACTCACACAAGCTGCGTTTTGCACAAATTCAAGATGAGCAGGCTTTGTTAGGTAAGGCATTTTCTGATCACGTTTTGGATGCTACGGATGGATTTGTCCATTCGATTCAAGATATTTCCGAGTTGGCTGGACTTCCAGAAGATGCGATCGCTGCAGCTGCTGATCTTGCAAAGCAAAAGAATCTCCAGGGCTGGGCATTTTCATTGCATTTCCCCTCTTACTACCCGGTAATGCAGTATTCCGAGAACAGAGAGCTCCGTCGACTGATGTATCTGGCTTATGTCACGCGCTCATCAGAGTTGGCGCCGCAATATGGAAAAGGTGAGCTCGATTGGGACAACACGCAAAACATGTTGGATCAACTTTGCCTGCGCGAAGAAGAAGCCCACATGTTGGGATTTTCGAATTATGCTGATTTAAGCCTGGCACCGAAGATGGCCAATACCGTCGATGAAGTTGATCTCTTTCTGACGAACTTTGCTATTAAAGCAAAACCATTTGCCCAGAAAGATTGGCAAGAGCTTTGTGAGTTTGCTAAAGCAGAGCTTGCACTTGTTGATGGCCTTGAACCCTGGGATATCCCTTTTGCTGCCGAGCGATTAAAACAAGCGCGTTACTCATTCTCTGAGAACGAGCTCAAGCAATACTTCCCTTTGCCAAAGGTATTAGATGGCTTATTCGAAGTCATTCAAACACTATTTGACGTCAAAATTGAATCCGCCAACCTGCCTACTTGGCATGTCGATGTGCAGTCTTTTGCAGTGAAAGATCAAGCTGGAAAAATACGGGCTTACTTTTATCTCGACCCCTATGCTCGCCCTGGTAAGCGTGGCGGGGCTTGGATGGATGATGCCCGTGGGCGCAGAGAACTTCCTAATGGCGAGATTCAAATCCCTATCGCTTATTTAGTCTGTAACTTTGCAGCGCCAGTCAAAGTGGATGGCGTGATGCGCCAGCCCACAATTACTCATGATGATGTCATTACCCTCTTCCATGAGAGTGGTCATGGCTTACATCATCTACTTACACAAGTAAGTGCTCTGGGTGTGTCAGGCATCAATGGTGTCGAATGGGATGCCGTGGAATTACCCAGTCAATTTATGGAAAACTTCTGCTGGGAATGGGAAGTGCTTGAGAAAATGACAGCGCATGCACAAACTGGCAAACCATTGCCGCGCGAGCTCTTTGACAAAATGTTAGCCGCAAAGAATTTTCAAAATGGCTTAGCGACCTTGCGTCAGATCGTGATGTCACTAACGGATTGGCGATTGCATTCGAGCTTTGATGCAAAGGGTGCAAAAGGCCAAGCCGTGCTGGATGCCTCAAGAGCCATCGCCGATGAATACAACATCATTGCGCAACCCGAGATCTCTCGTTGGATTAATTCATTTAGCCATATTTTTGCTGGTGGCTATGCGGCTGGCTATTACAGCTATAAGTGGGCTGAAGTTCTCTCTGCTGATGCTTACTCCGCATTTGAAGAAGCTGCCAAGCTCACTGGTAGTGTTCTTGATGCCAAGACAGGTACTCGTTACAGAAGGGAAATTCTGGAGGTGGGTGGCAGTCGCCCTGCTGCTGAATCCTTTAAGGCCTTTAGAGGACGGGAGCCAAGCATTGATGCACTTCTGCGTCACGGAGGCTTGGCTTAAGAATCAAATTACCATTCCAGTTGCGGCAGAAGGCAACAGCGATATTTTGGCTTGAGTACTTTAGCAAGGATATTGGGTTAATTGAATTGCCTTTAAGTAGCTGAAATATCATCAATGACTCTTTTTAGGTACTGAGCATCAACATTAATAAAAGCCCCACAGCTATAACAAAAGACCTTCATTTCCCGCCTCGCATTCTCAATGGTCTCCTCAATAACCTTGCCACATTCTGGGCATGGGATACGCAACATCTGTTTATCGACATTCATAAGATCTCCAATGATTTTTGATTAAAAACGTTCACTTTGTGGGGTACAAGGCCATATTTATCTCGACCCACTTAAAGAGAGGGCAATAACCCGCTTCAGTGGCCTTAAATTCTCGCCAGCATGTATCAGCAACTTACGTAATAGCTTTGCCGGGTGAGATTCTTTGGTGTAAATATCGGTAATAAGGCGGGTGATTAAAAATAATGGTCGCGTTTGGGATCGATGCCTACTTTGGTAGCGCAAAAGTAAATCAGAATTACCAATGTCAAGCCCAGCTTGTTTGGCTTGTATGATTTCGCGCGCGAGCGTCTTGACCCCTAGTAACCCAAAATTAAAGCCATGAGCAGTCACTGGGTGCATTCCAACGGCGGCATCACCGATAGTTGCAAATCGGCTAGCAACCAAATTTTTTGGGTAAACCGAGACAAGTGGGTATGAATGCTTAGTGCTGATTAAGCTCATAAGCCCTAGACGGCTCATGAATCGCTTTGTCACCCCTTTAGAAAATTCTTCCGAGGATTGCTCCATCAACAGCTTGTTTTCTTGAGCATCTACCGTGATCACGACTGAGCTACGGTATTTCCCTGTGACTGGGTCTGGATTCATGGGCAATAGTGCCAATGTCTGCCCATAATCAAACCATTCCCAAGCGATATGCTCATGCGGTTTTTCATGACTCATACAACATACCAGCATGTTCTTTCCAAAATCGTGCATCTCTGCCGCTATTCCCATCATGCGCCTAGTCTCAGAAAAGCGGCTATCTGCAGCAATAATCAATTGGGTCTTTAGCTCAATACCACCCTCTAGATTGACAATTCCTATTTGATTGTTTGCGCGAACATTGGTTACTTTTTGATTGGGCAATATCGTAATATCATGGTGTTCATGAATTGCTTGCTGGACCGACTTAAATGCTGCTTCACGAATCAAATGATTGGATATAAGCCAGCCCAATTCTTGATGCTTACCCAATTGATGCGAAATATTCATTGAAAAATTTGAATTGCCATTGAGAATTTTGGCATCGCGTAATGGTGATTTTGCATGGGGATCTATATTGCCCCATAAGCCCAATTCCTTCATCAACCCAACTGAATCCTGAGTGAGCGCTATTTCCCTGCCGTCAAACGAGGGTGCTGAAAGTTCTTCTAATGATTGTTTCTCAATGAGAGTAATACGAAGGCCTTGACCGCTTAGCGCTCTGGCCAAACAAAGACCGGAGGGGCCGGCCCCAACAATAATGACATCGGCATTCATAAGAAATATTTTTACTCTGAATACCAATAGCAGTATTGATATAGAACAAGCAATATAGTTATTTCGACTTGAACTTCACGCAGACGCAGTAGTAGCTAGATAAAAATAGACTTTACTGACCAGGAGTTTTATCTGGCTGCCAGATGTATCCACGCGCCTTCATGCAAGCTGAATAGAGCTCTTGATTTGTTTGAACGCCCGAGTAACCGTTATACCCGCCCCATCCAGGACCCCAACCATTGCCCCAGCCATAACCACCTTGGCTATATCCGAATGGCTGCTGCGACTCCTGGAGACAGGCGTAGTTGTCTTGATTAAATTGTAGAGGCGCCACACCACTCTTAACCCATATGCCTGACTGAGTTGCACATGCAAAAAGGGTTAAAGGCAATAAGAATAAAGAGAGTCTATATAAACGCATACTGACATTAATATTTGAATTAAGGATTCTTGGTGAGCCCTGTGTGACTCTAACACGCGACCAGAGGCGCACGTCTAGTTGTCTCGATATTTCTTGGCTATTTCTTGGAAATTGGACTGCTCTTCAATAAGGGCAGCAACAACTAAAGGATCAAAATGAGTGCCGCTCTTTGATACGATCTCATTAACGGCATCTTCATGACTCCACCCGGACTTATAAAGCCTATCACTTACCAAGGCATCGTAAACATCTGCAAGCGCCATGATACGAGCAGATAGCGGGATTGCATTGCCATTTAAGCCACGGGGGTAACCTGTTCCATCCCATTTTTCATGATGTCCACCAGCAATTTGAATGGCCTTCTTCACCACTCCGTGATCACCCCCAGCCTCAATATCACCAGACGATAGAACCGCTTCACCAATAGCGGCATGAGACTTCATTATTTGCCATTCTTCATCACTGAGACGCCCCACCTTATTCAAGATATTGTCGGGTACGCCTACCTTACCTATGTCATGCAAGGGGGCTGCCTTATATAAGGTATCGATACATTGATCAGTTAACTCATTTACATAGTGCCCCATCATCCTAAGTCTTAAGGCTAGATTTCTGACGTAGTGTTGAGTGCGAATAACATGATTTCCGGTTTCGTTATCACGCGCTAATGCCAATGCATTGAGCGTCATGAGCATTTGCTTTTCTGTGTTCAGAACTTGAACCTTTTCATTTAAGGTAAAAAGGTTCACGATCGACCTATGAATTCCCATAAAAAGTAAGCCGTATGGAATTAAGAATAGGTAATGCCAGTTATCCTGCTCTCGAGCATGTGGCAACCAATCAGAGCTGACTTCTTGCGAATCAATTATCAAGAAACCCAATCTGAGGATTGTTAGCGCTACCTGCATACATATCAAGTAAGTTAAAACCCGAAAGGGACTCCAATTGTGAAGCCTTGCAATCAGTAAGCCCTCTACTAACACCCAGGCACTCAATATGCCAATAAGACAGAGTACTTGCACAAGGTGGGCATAAGAAGCGCCATAAGAAACAAGAACCTCTAAAGTAAAGTTCAGAACAAAAACGAGGGCCGATAGCGCCGCAATAACTTGCAATGGAGGTGAAGCGATATTAAGTTGCATACCGCTTTGCTGTGATGAAGTTAAGAGTTTAGATTTCATGGGCGCTGATTTGCCTGCTTTAGAATAGGATCTACAGCTGCCTTCCACCGCATGGAACAATTGGGCTCTAATTTGTCGCAACTATCCGCCCAGGCTGGAAATGATTTCTCCAGCGCAAACTTTCGCATAAAGAGCTTATCGTCTTCGGTAACGGGAGTCTGAATCAGTTTGTATTTAACACCCAAGCTACAAGTACTCTTCCCCTGCAGGCAATCTGATGCTTGATTATTGAATTGCTCAGAATGAATCCATACCTGATCAATATATGCATTTACAGCACTTTGCAATTGCTGCTTTTGGCTTTCACTAAATCTATTCCAAGTATCCAGACGAATCGCTATGCCATTCGTTCCCATTTGAGTGGCAATCGGATATATGTACGTTAAATATAAGGGCCACTGGGCTGAATAGGCTGAGGTTTGACTGGTGATGGCGCAATCAGCCATGTTTGAAGCTAGAGCTTCTAGTACCTGGTCAAAAGGAATGACAACGGGGATGCCTCCTTGCGATTTGATCAGCGCATTGTAGGTAGGGGCTCCCACACGAACTCTTAAACCCTTAAGATCAGAAAGTCGATGGATTGGTTTATTGCAAAAGATAACTTGTGGACCAAATGTCCATATACCCAATAATTTTGCACCAAATCGTTTCTGTAAATTTTCATCGATGACGGGGCCATAAGCTTCGCCAATCTTGCGTACGGATTGGTAGTCTGGGTTAAGACCTGGCAAGTCAACTCCAGCAATGCTGGGCTCTTCTTGAGAATTCTGCAAGAATCTCAAAGAGACCATATCAAACATACCGCCCTTCAACATGGCAAGCTCATAATTATCTTTAAAGCCCAATTTATCAATTGTGCGATATTCAACCTTAATCGGTAGTCCAGTCTTTTTCTGGAGGGACTCAAAGAATGGTTGCTCTAAGTTCTTTTGGATTGGGCCTGTCATTGATTGCTGTCCAACCACTCTGAGATTGATTACATCAACAGCATTCCAAGCATACGCAAAACCGCCGAGAATGATGCCCAGTAGAATGAGTCGCTTCACGACTGATGTGGTCCGAATAAATACATAAACAGATATTAAATTTAAGGGCTCTAGGCTTTAAAAGTATAGTAAATTAATTCAAATTCTTAGCATTATTACCCTGGTATTGGTATATGTCTACTAGTACTATGCACCAAATATGGGAGATTATTGGGGGTAAACGACCTCAATCGGCCTAATTTAGGCCTTTTTGATTTCAGCGATTACGGGAGCATGATCTGAGGGTTGCTCCCAAGTTCGTGGCTCTTTATCAATCATACTGGCTGTGCATTTATCTTTGAGGGCTTCACTTAATAGAATGTGGTCAATGCGCATGCCTGCATTACGCCTAAAACCCATCATGCGGTAATCCCACCAGCTATAGGATTTAGGCGCTTGCTCAAACATCCGGAAAGAATCCGTTAAACCCAACTCCAGTAGTCTTTGGAATGCTTCGCGCTCTGGTGGAGATACGAGGTTCTGACCTATCCACTTTGAAGGGTCATATACATCCAAATCGTTAGGTGCAATATTAAAGTCGCCCAATAATGCCAAGCGACTGTTCTGGCTTATCTCATCCTTTAGCCAAGCCTCAAGTGCTTTGAGCCACCCTAACTTGTAAACAAACTTATCACTATCCGGCGATTGGCCATTGGGAAAGTAAGCGGATATCAAACGGATGGGTTGTGTGCCTTTAAAACAAACCGTTGCAGCCAAGATGCGCTGCTGCTCATCGACATTACCTGGAATATTTCTGATGGGTTTTAAGAAGGTAGTTTCTAAGTCAGAAGCCATCGGCGCTAATGCAGCTTTGCGAACAATGATGGCTACACCGTTATAGGTCTTTTGCCCTGCAGCCAGACTTAAATAGCCAGCATCCTCAAGTTCTCGATGGGGATATTTATCATCCGTTAACTTGAGCTCTTGCAGACATAAAGCATCAATGGGTTTCTTTGCCCGCTCTTGATCCTGCAACCATTTCAAGACCTGGGGTAAACGCACTTTAAGTGAGTTGACATTCCAAGCGGCAATTCTGACCAACTCAGTCATCGATTCCCAACTCCTGCAGCTTACGAGTGATCGTATTGCGACCGATACCCAATCTTTGCGCCGCCTCTACACGCCTACCACGAGTCACTTCGAGTGCAGCCTGTAAAACCGCTTTTTCAAACTTAGAGCATAAAACCTCATAAACCCCTGTCTCGCCATCCTGCAGCATTTTGACTGCTAGTCGACCCAAACCACTCTCCCAATCCACACTGCTACCTCTGGGTAGATTAGCGCTCGATGCCATTGTGTCGCCCTGCAATACAACAGGTTGCTCACTAGCTTCAGCAAGAATGTCAGCAGGCAAATCACCCGTACCGATTACGTTGGATGGCGTCATGACTGTCAGCCAATGGCATAAATTCTCTAACTGGCGGACATTTCCAGGGAAAGGCATGGCACTAATTTCTTTTAACACTTCGTCTGACAATTTCTTAGCCTCTACACCCAATGACTTAGCGCAGGACAACATAAAGTGACGTGCCAATACCGGGATATCTTCTGCACGTTCACGCAAGGCTGGCATCCGCAAGCGAATGACATTCAAGCGATGCAATAAATCTTCACGGAAAGCGCCGGCTGCAACTCGCGCCTCTAGATTTTGATGAGTAGAAGCAATGATGCGAACATTTGCCTTAATCGGATCCTGTCCACCAACACGATAAAAATGACCATCAGTTAATGCGCGCAATAAGCGAGTCTGTAAATCAAATGGAATCTCACCAATTTCATCTAAGAATAAGGTGCCGCCATCAGCCTGTTCAAAGCGCCCACGACGCAATGTCAAGGCACCAGGAAATGCGCCCCGCTCATGGCCAAACAATTCAGATTCCAATAAGTCCTTGGGTACTGCTGCAGTACTAAAGGCAACGAATGGCCCTTTAGCGCGCGGGCTGTGCTTGTGCAAAGCTTGAGCCACTAATTCTTTGCCAGTACCAGATTCACCAGTAATCAATACGGTGGAATGTGACTGAGCAAGGCGGCCGATTGCCCTGAAGACTTCCTGCATGGCAGGAGCTTGGCCAATAATCTCCGTGGAATCTTGTCTCCAGCCATTGATCTCTTTATTGCCAGATTGGTTGCGCTCGCTTTGCTCCATCGCACGACGAATTAACTCAACCGCCTTATCAATATCGAATGGCTTGGTGAGGTATTCAAATGCGCCGCCCTGAAAAGACGAGACCGCTGAATCCAAATCAGAATACGCGGTCATGATGATGACGGGAAGTGTCGGATGCGTCTCTTTTACATTCTGTAGCAAATCTAAACCATTGCCACGCGGCATGCGAATATCAGAAATTAATACCTGAGGCGCATCTTTTTCCAAGGCATTGAGCACATCATTGGGATTGGAAAAGCTCTTATGAGGGATGTTCTCTCGAGTAAGTGCTTTTTCTAACACCCAACGAATTGATTGGTCATCGTCAACTATCCAAACGGGTTTCATGATGCTTTCTCCTGCCTACGGTAAGGAATTTGAATATGGAAATCAGTCAGGCCAGGACGGCTGTCACAAGCAATAAAGCCCTGATGCTGCTGTACAAAAGTTTGAGCTAAGGTAAGACCAAGGCCACTGCCTCCATCCCTACCAGAAACTAGTGGAAAGAAAATTCGCTCACGAATATCTTCTGGAATACCAGGCCCGTTATCAATCACATGTAAATCCATGGCCATCTTGTAGCGTTGCTTGGAAATCGTGACGGAGCGAGCCACCCTCGTCTTCAATTCAATTTGGGCAATGCCCTGGGCAATCTCTTCTGTAAGCGCTTGGGCTGCATTGTGGGCAATATTTAAAACTGCTTGAATTAACTGCTCGCGATCACCGAGCACTTCAGGAAGGCTGGTGTCGTAGTTGCGAATAATTCTGAGCCCCTTAGGAAATTCAGCCAACACCAGACTTCGAACGCGCTCTAAGGCCTCATGGACATTAAATGATTCCATGGCATGCGCCTTACGATGCGGTGCAAGCAGTCGGTCTACTAGATTCTGCAGCCGATCGGATTCTTTAATGATGACTTGGGTATATTCACGCAAGCCTTTTTCTGGCAGCTCGAACTCGAGCAATTGAGCGGCACCACGAATGCCACCCAAAGGATTTTTAATCTCATGCGCTAAATTACGCATTAACTGTTTATTTGCTTCAACCTGTTGCGTCACACGCTCATCACGCTCACTACGCAATTGCTGGTCAATTGGAAACCACTCCATCATGATCAAAGTAGGATCATCTAAACTCGCCACAACAACGTGAGCGGGAATTGAATCTTGATGAATGCTGCTCGGCAAAGAATGTAAGACCATTTCTTGGCGTTGCGCTGGCACATGCCCTGCTTTCACCTCTTCAATCATGTGCCTAATCGACTCGTTATCTCCAAACAAGTTGTGCACAGACTGGCCCTCAAGAGATTTACGGGAAAGATCCAGCGCTGACTCTGCAGCTGGGTTCACATAAACCAATTGCTGGCTCTCCGCTTCGAACACCACAATGGCATTCGGCATTTGGTCGAGCAATGTCGGAAAAAAAGGAGCAGCCGAAGCTGCCCCTTTGAACGAATTGCGCAATAGACCTGCGCTCAACATTTCTCCTTCGCTTACAGGGAGTAGTACATATCGAATTCGATCGGATGAGTTGTCATACGGAAACGTGTGACATCTTCCATCTTCAATGCGATATATGCGTCAATCATAGAGTCTGTAAAGACACCACCACGAGTCAAGAACTCACGGTCTTTGTTCAAGGCTTCTAAAGCTTCTTCTAAGCTTGCACAAACGGTTGGGATCTTTGCATCTTCTTCTGGTGGCAAGTCATACAAGTTCTTGTCAGCAGCTTCGCCCGGATGAATCTTGTTCTGAACACCATCCAAACCAGCCATCATCAATGCTGCGAAGCAGAGGTATGGGTTAGCCAATGGATCAGGGAAGCGAGTTTCAATACGACGACCCTTAGGGCTAGAAACGTGTGGAATACGAATCGAAGCAGAACGGTTACGTGCAGAGTAAGCTAACTTCACTGGAGCCTCAAAGCCTGGAACCAAACGCTTGTATGAGTTTGTACCTGGATTGGTAATCGCATTCAATGCTTTAGCGTGCTTAATGATGCCGCCGATGTAGAACAATGCGAATTCTGACAAACCAGCGTAGCCGTTACCAGCAAACAAGTTCTCGCCATTCTTCCAAATAGATTGGTGAACGTGCATACCAGAACCGTTGTCACCAACGATTGGCTTAGGCATAAATGTTGCTGTCTTGCCGTAAGCATGCGCTACGTTTTGAATTACATATTTCTGCCAGATAGTCCAGTCAGCACGCTCAACCAATGTGCTGAATCTTGTACCCAATTCGTTTTGGCCTTGACCGGCAACTTCATGGTGATGAACTTCGACTGGAATACCTAATGATTCGAGGATCAAACACATTTCAGAACGCATGTCTTGGAAAGAATCTACTGGAGCAACTGGGAAGTAACCGCCTTTTTTACCTGGACGGTGGCCAGTGTTACCACCTTCTATTTCAGCGCCTGAAGACCATGGAGCCTCTTCAGAGTCAATCTTAACGAAGCAACCCTGCATGTCAGCACCCCAACGGACGCCATCAAAAATAAAGAATTCTGGTTCTGGACCGAAATAAGCGGTATCGCCTAAGCCGGTGCTTTTCAAATAAGACTCAGCGCGCTTCGCAATCGAACGTGGGTCACGGTCGTAACCTTTGCCATCTGAAGGCTCGATCACATCACATGTAATCACCAATGTTGGCTCTTCATAGAATGGGTCGATGTAGCAAGCTGTTGGATCTGGCATCAACAACATGTCAGATGCTTCAATGCCCTTCCAACCAGCAATAGATGAACCGTCAAACGCATGACCGCTCTCAAATTTGTCTTCGTCAAAATGGGAGATAGGTACCGTTGTGTGTTGCTCTTTACCCTTTGTATCTACAAAGCGGAAATCAACGAAAGTACATTCTTTCTCTTTAACTAACTTCATCACATCAGCGACGGTCTTCGTCATGCAAATCTCCTCTATTAACTAAATTCGGAATACAAACTTAAGGCATACACCCTTGTTCATTCCAGGCATCAAACATGCCCTTGGGATGCATCTAATTTACTGAAGCAAACAAATGGGAATTGCCATTATTGCACTGTTTAAGTGCTCAAATATTGCCTAAACCCCTAAAAAAACCCTAATATGCACCAAATAAGTGCTTATGAGGATTGGGCGATATCATGAATTTCATAGCCCAGGGCTTCGGTGCCAGTGCGGAGTGCAATCCAAGCGTTTTCTAATAGATTGGCATTGCCCTTAATCCCCAATTCAATATGGCGCTCGGTATAAACCCCGGCCTTTGAAGCGTCGCCCACAGACGGCAGACTAAAGACCTTCACTCCAGGAAAAGCAGCCTCAATGCGCTCCATTAAGGGCGTTAAGGTCGATTCAATTCCTTTGGGAACAATAAAGCTCTGTTCAGCCCAGTTCTCACGATGAAATAGACTCTGATAGTGCGTGTCTAAGCACCAAGCCATCATGGGAGCGGCCATTACTGGAAAGCCGGGAACAAAATAATGCTCACGGATACAAAAGCCAGGTATCTGGTTATAGGGATTGGGAATGATGTCGCTACCAATGGGGAACTCACCCATTTTGAAGCGATGTTGATTCTCAGGGGTGCTCAGATCCGCCTTAATGGGATCACCCTCAGCCATCGACTGAATGCGCCCTGCTATCAACTCTTGAGCAGATGGATGTAACTCTGTTTTAGTACCCAAGGCCAAAGCAGCACACTGCCTAGTGTGATCATCTGGAGTAGCACCAATGCCGCCGGTGCTAAAGACCACATCTCCACTGGCAAAACTATCTTTGAGGGTTGCAGTGATTTGCTCAGGGTCATCTGCCACATACCTAGCCCAAGACAAACTCAGGCCACGCTCATTGAGGAGTTCAATCAATTTACTCAGGTGTTTATCTTGACGGCGGCCAGACAAGATTTCATCGCCGATTACGATCAAGCCAAAACGACGAGACTTCACTTCAGGGGCATCAATAACCACTTTTTTCAAGGCATCAACCATGGTACGGAAGCTCCATATCAATTACACGTGCCTCAATATTTAAGGACTGTTCCAATTCAATTCTGCGCAGATCTTTTAAGGCCTCAAGTAGGTAATGTGTAAACCACAGTGCGGCAAACACAAAGATCAGAGAATAGATCCAGAGTGCCACGAAACTGACAATCGGAAATAACACCAAAGCCAAAGCCGAAGTCGCCCAAAAGAATGTTGGCACGGCACCGAGCATCCCAGAAACAATTCCCATCGCTAATAGTGGCCAACGATGCTGATGTAAGAGCGTATCGCGTTCTTGAGCGCTAGCATGTTGCGCAAGCACGTCATAAGACATTAGGCGCATGGTTAACCAACCCCACAGTAGTGGTGGTAAGACTGCTACCAGTGGAGGGATCCACCACACTGGCAAAGTCAACATGACTAGAGCTAAGCAAATTAATGCCGACCAAATGGTATAGATGAAGCTACCAAATAGACCGCCGCCCTTTCTTTTTTCAATATCCTTATAGGCATGTTGCCGAGTAACGATTTTGACAATCGCAGGTACAGTCGTAAAGGCAATAAACACCAACAAGCTAATCGAAATCAAGGGAATCAGTAGCATGACAAAAAAGAGAGGCGCAATCCATGCTCTCGCATCTTCAAAGCCCGCCCAGATCAAACCATCCTGAATCCAACTTGTAAAAATAGAAGTGGTCAAAAAAGTACTGAGCATCTCCAAAGCAGGCGTCCAAGTGAGCCAAATTAAACAACCCCACAAGACCGACACAATCAAGAATGGACGAAAGCTTAACCACAGCATTTTGGGATGCATGGTGCCAACCAAAGCTAAGCCAAATGACTTAAATACTTGCTGCATGCTATCCATAGATTTCTTTTGCCACCTTAAAAGACTGCTGATTTTATTTATTTCTAGGAAGGATTTCACGAACTGCGTGAACAAGACCCTGCCACTGCTGATGTAATACATTCGGTGAAACCGCCAAACCCCTCACACCAGTTGGATGGACATCCCGAGGGAAAATCGCAGTATTCAACATCATGTCCCACCACGGAAACAAGATACCAAAATTACAACCGCCCAACACTCCCGGCTTACCTTTAGCCTCGTGTCCATAACCAACTGCGTGATGCATTCGATGGTACATCGGGGAGATCAAGACATACTTTAATGGCCCCAAGTGAACTTTGATATTGGCATGTTGCCAGCTTTGGATAAATTGACTCAATACCACCAACATAATGAATTGACTTGGTGAAACTCCGAACAATAAAGCAAAAAATGCAAACACCACCGCATGCATGATGCTATCCAAAATATGATTGCGGTCATCTGACCATGCGGTCATGACAGTTTGACTGTGATGCAAAGCATGCAACTGCCACCACCAATTAAAGGTATGTGACGCGCGATGATATAAATACTCAACAAAATCTAGCAATACAAAATAGATGAAAAAGCTGACTAAAGGAATTGAAGTCACCGGTGGCCACCAAGATTCAACATTGAGCCTGCCAAAACGGAAATCATGCAATACCGAATCAATCTCAAAGAAGAATCCTGATAAAGCAATAAAAATCAAGCCGTGAAAAATGCCCAATCGATGAAACAAGGTATAAAAGATATCGGCCTTCGATGAATTCGCAAAACGCGCTTGCGTTTCGGCAGGGGCAAATCTTTCCCAAGTCCGAAGAATCAGTGCGATAAGCACGATCTGAATGCAGCCGAATAAAAACCAGTCGATGCCATCAAAGACATCTTCTGCCATCGACATCAAATTAAATTCGTACAGAATGGGGCCAGCTACATTGGCAAATAAGAATTCTTGAGTGCTGGCGTAAGCAGCAGCAATACTGGCAAGTACGGAATTAGACTCCATTACTCTATTGTGACTTATTTATCTAGTTTTGGCAGCGTCGCAAAGCAAAAGCCACGAGCCTTCAAATTAACAATGAGCTGTTCCAAAACCGCAGGTGCCCAAGGGTCTTTTCTAGACCAGATACCCAAGTGCGCCATCGTGATATCGCCATCCTCAATCTTGCTACTTGCTTTATCTAACAGCATCTGATTTGGGTGAGTCTGGGAGCTGAGCTCATCACCCAGAAATCCCGCCGGACTCCAACCAACATGCTGGTAACCGCACTGACTTCCCATCTTGATGGAGCGCGGCGAAGTTTTTCCGCCGGGGGCACGCCAAATGGGCTGAAGGTTTGTATCAGTCAACTCTTTGAATCGCTCATTCACTCTTCTAATTTCTCGGCAGTAACTGGCCTCGTTGTAGAGACTCATTACTCCTGCCTTTGGGCCGAACTGAGGTTTTGCGTAGATTTCCCCTGGGGGACCATCTTTCACAAAATAGACATGGTCATAAGTGTGGCTGCCAAAGTGGTGGCCTTCGCGAACCCTATCCTGCCAAAAGGATTTCCAGGAATCGTCTAAAGAAAAATCGCCACGACTGGTCTTTTCATTTGCCAGGAAAAAAGTAGCTTTGATCTTTTGACGATTCAAGATATCAGCAACAGTTTGCGCCACCGACATATTGCCGGTATCAAAGCTGAGGTAAACCGTTTTCTTACAATGCGTTTCTTGTGCAAACCCAAGTGACGAGCATGCCACCAAAACAATGAGCGTCGTAAGCCTCAGGAGAGCGGCATGCAAATGCATCTAATTAGCTTATTCCCAACCAGCGCGCGGCGTAAAGAAAACCCCGTGCGGAGATTTACCAACCGGAATAACGGTGATTAACTTCATTGAAGGGATATCAATTACGCCTACTTTTTTAGAGAAACGGAAAGTTACCCACAATGTCTTACCGTCAGGGGTGATCTCCATATCATCCGGTCCAGCAGGCAGGCCAGTGATATCACCAACCTTTTCTAGGGTCTGCATATTGATCAAGCTGATGGTTGAAGCAATCCGATTGCTAACAAACACATGCTTTTTATCACCCAAGGGGCGGAAGTTATGAGCACCCTTACCCGTCAAGATACGTTTTACTTCTTTGCGATTTTTCCAGTCGATGACTTGAACATTGTCTTCGCCAGTAATACCAATTAAGAGATATTGATCCCCAGGGGTCATCCACACACCGGCAGGAACATTGCCTGTAGGCATTTTCCAAATGACGGTTTGCGTATCCAAATCAATTGCAGCCAACTCACTGGAGTCTTGCAAAGTAATAAATGCGGTTTTGCTATCAGAGGTAAAAGCGACGTGACTGGGTGTCTTGCCTAACTTAATTGATTTGGCCAGCTTCAGATCAGCGCCCTGCGCATGGTAGACATCCACCCTATCCAAGCGATTGCCGTTAGCAATAAACCACTTGTGGTTCGGTGAGTAACCAATTTGGTATGGATCAATGATGTTGGGAATTTTTCCAGTCAGCTCGCCAGTGGTGGGATTCATCAGCACAACATCATTGCCAGCCGCATTTGCAATGAGCAGAGTCTTCTGGTCTGGAGTCATCATCAGATGATGAGGCTCTTTGCCGACTGGGACAGTCTTAATGACTTTGCGAGTGGGCATATCAATCAAACTCACTGTTGCCTCACCAGAGTTCAATACCACCGCTAACTTGGGCTCTGCTTTGGAGTCAGTCGCTGCTGATGTCTGAGCAAACGCGCCATTGTGCAACCCGATGAGGGCAAATGTAGCCAAAGCTGAAATAGTGCCAAATCTGGCTTTACTAATATATGTATGCATAGCCCACATTGTAAGCAATTGATGGCCCGCCACCACCCGTTCAATAGAGATCAATTTGACCTAACGCAAGCTGGCTAGGACCTTTTCTAGGCGTTTGAGAGACATTGGGCTTGGGGTCTTTAACTCCTGGGCATACAGAGCCACCCTCAATTCTTCAAGCTGCCAGCGAAAATCTGTCAGCGCCTGGTCTTCGGTCATCGCGTAGGACGCAGATGCACGACTACCCTGAACCAGTTTTTGCCATGGGCGAGCAACGGATTCCCATTCTTTTTGACATTGCGCATCTCGGCTGGGATTGGAGCGTAATTTGTCAATCCGCATCGCGATGGCCTTGAGGTAACGAGGAAAATGCACCAGCTGAGCATAAGGCGTATCCGAGACAAATTTTGAGAATATTAAGCCTTGCACTTGAGTCTGAATATCCGCATACGCGCTAGCAGAGGCAGCTTTTGCTTGAGCCAGCTTTTTTTGCAGATCAGCATGCGCCTGCAATGCAGCCAATGCATGCTTGGATATCTCTTGCGCAATTAAAGCCAAGCGCGGCTTTCCTGCCTGCAGGCGTTCTGCAAATTGCTCAGCATGAACGGGTAGCGGATCGTTCATGAATGCCCGCTCTAGAGCAAGATTTAGAATTTGCTCAATCAAGCCATCGACCGACCCAACATTAATAAATAACAAACCAAGCTCACGGATTCCAGGAAGCTGTTTTTGCAACGCCTTCAAGGTGTCTTTATTTGATAAAGCAAATAGTCGACGTAAGCCTTGCCAGTGATGTTTTCTAGCCTCAACTAAATCATCGAATACCTCGAGATCACATGACTCATCACGATCAACTAAGGCCGGATAACCAAATAAGGTGCGATTACCTTTTTGAATTTCTAGCGTCTCAGGCAGTTCACCAAAGTCCCAGCTTCGATACCCACCCTGCTCTACAGTTTTTGCTGTGGACGTCTGCTTGTTTTGAGCGGCTTTACTAGCTGAGCTTGGCGGGGCATCAGCGCCAAGCTCCTCATGGACAGCGTGCTGTGCAATAGCCTGAAAGGCAGTTCGGGCAGTTTCTCCATATTCTGCTCGCAGGCGCGCTAAATTACGCTCCAACTCCAGTTGACGCCCATGTTCATCTACTAGGCGGAAATTCATAGAAGAATGGAGTGGCAAAGATTCAGGCCTAAAGTCAGTGCGCTTAATCTCTAAACCACGCTCTTTACGAATATCCGTAATCAAGCTATCCAAGAAGTCGCCGACGCCAAACTGTTTATCTGTCAGCATGCGCTCCAAAAAGGACTTTGCATACTCAGGTAAAGGAACGCAGTGTCGCCGTAATTTCTGTGGAAGCGACTTTAGTAGCAAATGAATTTTCTCTTCACACATCCCAGGTACTAGCCATTCACAACGGCGACCATCCACTTGATTCAATAGCGTCAAGGGAACCACAAGAGTGACACCATCTTTAGGGCTGCCTGGTTCAAAGTGATAGGTCAAACTGAGGTCACCACCGCCAACTGTCATCTTTTTCGGATAACGGTCCACCGTAATACCAGCAGCTTCATGGCGCATTAAATCTGCTTTAGATAAACGCAATTGCGCATCAAGATTTTCTTGGGCTGAATCTTGGTTTTTGCTTGAATTTCTTAAGCAAGCCTTCATCCCCTCACGACTAAATATATCTTTAGGAATACGTGAATCATAAAAAGCAAATAAAAGATCATCGTCCACCAGCACATCGGGACGACGTGAGCGATGCTCTAGCGCTTCGATCTCTTTAATCAGCCTGCGGTTATGCCAGAAGAAATCAAAACTGCCGGGATATTTTTTTCTGGCATCCGCTTCAGTTTCCCGCATCAATGCTGGCGTATCCATACGACCAAACATTTCTTCCTGAACTAAGGCTTGCTTAATAAATAATTCGCGAGCATCTACAGGGTTATGAAGCTCATAACGCACTCGACGTCCGTGATAGATGGGTAAACCGTATAAGGTGCCGCGCTCAAATGCCATCACCTCGCCTTGGCGACTATCCCAAAATGGATCACTGAGGGATTTAATGAGGCGATGAGCAGCCACCTTCTCTACCCATTGCGGCTCAATCTTCGCGATCGTGCGGGCATACATGCGGTTAGTCTCTTGTAGCTCGCCAGCCAAAATCCAAGCACCCGCTTTTTTGCCAATAGTGGAACCAGGCCAAATGAATGGACGAATCCCACGGGCGCCGATGTAACCGCCAGTCTTACTACCCCGCTCTTGCGATTTTTCATCTTCCTCTTTTTTAGCGACATAGCCTAATAAGCCAGTCAATAAAGACAGATGTACCTGTTCATAAGTTGCTGCAGATGGATTCTCTTTCCAGCCTTTTTCGCCGAGCATCGTGTGCAGTTGCCCATGAACATCACGCCACTCTCGCAAACGTCTTGGAGATAAAAATTTACTCTTGCACAGATTTTCAAGTTGGCGATTGCTGTGTTTATGCTGCAAAGCATCTTGATACCAATCCCAAAGCTTTACAAAACTCAGAAACTCAGAGCGCTCATCCGCAAACTGTAAGTGGGCTTGATCTGCGGCAGCAGCTTGATCCATTGGCCTGTCGCGCGGATCTTGCGTCGCCAAAGCAGAGGCGATGATGGTGACTTCACGTAATGCGTTCTGCTCTTTAGCGGCTAAAAGCATGCGCCCGATACGAGGATCTAAGGGAAGGTCTGCTAATTGCTTGCCGATAGGTGTCAGCTTGAAACTGTTGTTAATGTCCTTGATGTCGCCCGAAGTGGAATCGTCATAGACAATCGCGCCCAACTCATCTAGCAGTTGCACGCCATCCGCAATGGCACGACCCAGTGGCTTATCAATAAATGGAAATTCTTGAATTCTGGGTAAGCGCAGAGAACTCATGCGAAGCAAGACAGCCGCTAGGGAACTGCGCAGAATTTCCGGATCAGTAAATTTTGGTCGCCCTAAATAGTCTTGCTCGCTATACAAGCGAATACAAATACCATCTGATACGCGCCCGCAACGTCCCGCCCGTTGATTAGCGGCAGCCTGGGATATCGGCTCGATCTGTAGTTGCTCAACTTTATTGCGATAAGAGTAGCGCTTAACTCGCGCTAAACCACTATCCACCACATAGCGAATATTGGGAACGGTTAAAGATGTCTCAGCTACGTTAGTAGTCAGAATGATGCGACGACCATTACCAGGATTAAAAACGCGCTCCTGCTCAGCAACCGATTGACGTGCAAAGAGGCTCAATATCTCCGGATGAAAGCGTTGCTGAAGAACATGGTCTTTTCTGAGGGCTTCAGCGCAATCCCGAATTTCTCGCTCGCCAGGCAAAAAGACCAATACATCACCTGCTCCGGATGCGCCTTCTCGCCACACATTGGCAATGGCTTCTGTAACTGCATCCGGAATTTCCTTGGCCTCTTTGGATTCCTTTTTGCCATCTGGCTTGACGTCGGGTTCTAGCGGTTCGTAGCGCTGCTCGACCGGAAAGAGTCGCCCGCTAACCTCAATCACTGGCGCCGCCTGGCCGCGCATTGAAAAATGCTCAGAGAAGCGCTTAGCGTCTATGGTGGCTGAAGTAATAATCAGCTTGAGGTCTGGACGCTTAGGTAGTAACTGCCGGAGGTAACCCAAAAGGAAATCAATATTGAGACTACGTTCATGGGCTTCATCGATGATGAGCGTGTCATAGGCCCGCAACTGAGGGTCGCGCTGGGTCTCTGCCAGCAAAATACCATCTGTCATGAGCTTGATAGAAGCGCCTTGACTGGTCTTATCGGCAAACCGTACCTGATAACCCACGTCTTGACCGATTGGGCTGCCCAGCTCCTGGGCTATGCGCTTGGCTGTGGCCGTTGCGGCAATTCGGCGAGGCTGAGTGTGACCAATGAGTCTGCCGCCGTTGATAGTGCCTCTACCGAGGTCCAAACAGATCTTCGGCAATTGGGTGGTTTTACCTGAACCAGTCTCACCACAAACAATCACCACCTGATGCGAAGACAAGGCGTCCTTGATGATTTGACGCTGACCAGATACCGGCAACTCCTCCGGAAAGCGAATCTCTAAGCGACGCGGGGTGTTGGAAGCAGGCACAGCTACAGGGCTTGCTTTGGGTTTTTGTTGGTTTATAGGCTCTTGCACCCTATAATTTTCTCACTATGCCAACAAATGCACCAAACCCTGGCTCAAACGCCGAAGAATCTAGCTCCAACTTTCCTTTTGTAGGATGGCTGCGTGATGTTGCGCCCTATATTCATAGCTTCCGCGAAAAGACCTTTGTCATTGCTTTTGCTGGTGAACTTGCCCAGGAAATTGGCCTTGAGAACCTGATTGAAGATATCGCCATGCTCCATGCTATGGGGATGCGGATTGTCTTGGTTCATGGCATCCGCCCTCAGATTGAAGAGCAACTGACGCTTCGCAATATCAAGAGCCAATTTGGCCAGAGCGCAATGCATAGCTACCGGATCACCGATGCCGCTGCTTTAGAGTGCGTCAAAGAGGCTGCTGGTGAACTGCGTCTGGATATTGAGGCTGCGTTTAGTCGCGGCCTTCCCAATACCCCAATGGCTGGATCGCGCATCTCTGTGATCTCAGGTAACTTTATTACCGCGATGCCAGTGGGCGTAGTTGAAGGCATTGATTACATCCATACTGGTCTAGTACGCAAGGTGGACTCCACCTCCATCAAGCTCTCGCTTGATAGCAATAAGATTGTGTTGCTCTCACCCTTGGGATTCTCCCCTACTGGTCAGGCGTTTAACCTAGCCTTTGAAGATGTAGCCGCCTCTACTGCTGCTGCACTTAAAGCGGATAAGCTCATTTTCTTAAGTCCCTATGCTGGCCTAAAGGATGAGGAAGGTGATTTCATCACCGAACTCTCGATGCCACAGCTTCACGAATATGTAGCCCAACATCCAGAACTGGATTTAGGCATGAAAAGCTTACTCAATATTTCTGGCAGAGCAATTCGCGCTGGTGTTAGTCGTGTGCACTTCTTACCCTGCAATCAAGATGGCGCCCTTTTGGAAGAACTCTTCACCCATGATGGCATTGGCATGATGCTAGCTTCATCTGATATTGAAAATCTGCGTGAAGCCAACCAAGATGACGTGGGCGGTATTTTGCAGTTGACTAGCCCGCTGGAAGAAGAAGGTATCTTGGCCGCACGCGGTCAAGACGTGATCGAGCGTGATATTCAGCGCTTCTCCGTGATTGAGCATGACCGCGTTCTCTTTGGTTGCGCAGCCCTCTTCCCATTTCCTAATGGCGTTGGCGAGCTTGCTTGCCTAGCAGTTGACCCCGATGTCCAGGGCTCAGGCGATGGAGAGCGTTTACTGAAGCGCGTTGAGATGCGGGCAAAACGGGAAGGTATTAAGAAGCTTTTCGTCTTGACCACAAGAACAGAACATTGGTTTTTGAAGCGCGGCTTTAAACGTGCTTCCGTAGAAGATCTTCCGGAAGAAAGAAAGCAGATCTATAACTGGGATCGCAAGTCGATGGTTCTCACCAAAGATCTTTAAGCATTCTTTTTTTATATTACTTATTTAGTAAAACAGTATTTGAAAGGTATTACAGATGGCACGCATGGTTCAATGTATCAAACTCAATAAAGAAGCTGAAGGAATGGACTTCGCTCCCCTTCCGGGAGAACTCGGCAAGAAGGTTTGGAATCAGGTCTCCAAGGAGGCATGGGCCGCTTGGTTGAAACACCAAACGATGCTAATTAATGAGAATCGTCTCAACATGGCCGATCCTCGTGCTCGTCAATACCTCCTCAAGCAAGTTGAAAAATACTTCTTTGAAGGCGGTGCAGATATGGCGCAGGGCTACGTTCCACCCGCAGAATAAATATTTTCACCCACCCCTTGACGGCTGAAATTGAGGGGAATAGGATGAAGTTGTAGTTAGTCAGCTCTTGTGGCTAACTACATTGGCGAAAGCCACTATACGTAAGCATATCTATATGCTTATTGGGCACTAGGAACTCAATCTCTTCCTTTTGCCTCCGCCATGATCATCATGGCAAACAAACCCGATGGATCAGCTTGCTGCCCCGTCGGGTTTTTTAATTAGAAGCTAACCCTGCTCACGCCCGATGCATTGCTAACCAGCAGAATGTCAGCCTTCTCTTTAGCAAATAGGCCAACCGTAATCACGCCAGCGATTTGGTTGATTTGAGCTTCGAGCGCTAGTGGATTGGTAATTTGCAAACCAGCGACATCCAAAATCCATCCGCCGTTATCCGTCACAAAGGGCTGGCTTGGGGTCTGGCCCAAATCAGCGCGCGTGTCTTTTGCCATTCTGAGGGTGACTGTGCCACCAAGCTTTAATAGTTCCTGAGTCACAATGCCTTTAGACAAGGGAATAATCTCCACAGGCAATGCGAAGTTACCCAATACAGGAACCTGTTTAGAGGAATCACAGATACAGATAAATTGCTTGGCCATCGAGGCAATAATCTTTTCCCGAGTCAAGGCCCCGCCACCACCTTTAATCATATGTCCGGCAGGGTCGATTTCATCGGCACCATCAACATAAGCAGGCAAAATACCAACGTCGTTGGGGTCCAAGACCTTAAAACCATGCTTTAGCAGGCGTTCAGTGGTGGCATTTGAGCTCGATACCGTTCCAGAGAAATGTCCTTTATGGGGTGCTAGAGCGTCAATAAAACAATTGGCAGTTGAACCTGTTCCAACCCCCAAAATTTGCCCAGCAGGCAATTGAAGAACCTCGTCGCGCGCCGCTTCTCCCACTAATTGCTTAAGTTGATCTTGATTCATGATCTTGCCTGATGCCCTTATCTGTACTGGATCGGTGTTATTGATGCATCTATCATATGATATTCAATGTAATTCCACATTAATCAAACAAGAGCCTTAAAGAACCTTAAAGAGCCCTAAAGAACCTTATGAACGCTACCGCACTGAGCCAACTCAAGCAATTCACCACCGTCGTGGCTGATACGGGCGACTTTGAGCGAATGCAGGAATACCAGCCTCAGGATGCCACTACCAACCCTTCCTTGATCCTTAAAGCTGCTCAGCAAGCCAACTACCAGGACTTACTTAATCGGGTTAAGACCGCGCACCCTGGTATGAAACCAGTCGATTTGGTGGACTACATTCTGGTTGCCTTTGGGCTGGAGATTTTGAAGATCGTCCCAGGAAGGGTTTCGACTGAAGTGGATGCCCGCCTCTCCTTCGATACTCAGGCAACCATTCATAAGGCCAAACACCTCATCTCTCTTTATGAATCTCACGGCATTGATCGCAAGCGCGTCTTAATCAAATTGGCTGGTACTTGGGAAGGTATTCAGGCGGCGAAGGCGCTAGAAGCAGAAGGTATTCATTGCAATATGACTTTGCTCTTCTCATTAGTGCAAGCCGCCGCATGTGGCGCAGTGAATGCGAAGTTAATCTCCCCATTCGTGGGACGTATTACTGATTGGTATAAGGCCAAGCTGGGAGCCAACTGGAGCGATACCGTCAATGGCGGGGGAAACGATCCTGGCGTCACTTCAGTAAAGCGCATCTTCCACTACTACAAACACTTTGGCATCACCACTGAAATCATGGGTGCCAGCTTCCGTAACACCAGCCAAATATTAGAGCTGGCAGGATGCGATCTGCTGACGATCAGCCCAGAACTCTTAGGTGAATTGCAATTGAGCACTGCCGTGATTGAGAAAAAATTGAATGCCAGCAATGCGGCAAGTGCCATTGCCTTCGAACATATCATCCCACTCAAACTAGATGAATCGAATTTCAGACTGCAATTGAACAATGATGCGATGGCCACTGAAAAGTTAGCCGAGGGAATTCGTAATTTCTGCATTGACACGGAAAAGCTAGAGGCGCTCTTAAGTAAGTAAGCCCCAGCAGGCTAATTTATCCAGTATTTCTGAGTCCGGCCGCAATTCCATTAATCGCAATATGGATACCTCTTTGCACCCTATCGTCATGCTTACCTGCTCGATAGCGCCTCACCAACTCGACCTGCAAATGATGCAGTGGGTCGATATAAGGAAAACGATTGCGTATCGATCTGGCTAGAGATGGATTCTTAGCCAGACGCACCTTTTCTCCAGTAAGCAAGTTCAGGGCATCTACTGTTTTATTCCACTCAGCTTCAATGGAATTAAAAATCTTCTTGCGAAGCTTAGTATCAGAAACCAATTCGCTATAACGAGAGGCTAATGCTAAATCACTCTTGGCTAGAGCCATATCCATATTGGATAGCAAGGTCCTAAAAAATGGCCAATCCTTATACATCTTTTGTAACAAAGCGAGTGCCGCTTTTTTATCTTTAGCCTTAGGGTGATTCAAGAAATCCTCTACGGCAGAACCAAAGCCAAACCAACCCGGAAGTGTTAGGCGGCACTGACCCCAGCTAAATCCCCATGGAATCGCTCTTAAGTCTTCGATTTTCTGGCTGGCTTTGCGACTTGCGGGACGAGAGCCAATATTGAGTTTTGCTATCTCCCGAATAGGTGTCGCATCAAAGAAATATTCTGCAAATCCCGGGGTCTCATATACAAGACCACGATAAGCATCCATGCTGGCTTGAGAAATTTGCGCGGCAGCATCCAAAAAAGCTTTGCTGGCTTGTTTGGTTGGCTTTAATAAAGTGGCTTCTAGTGTAGCGGCTACTAGGGTCTCTAGATTGCGTCTGCCAATCTCAGGGTTGGCGTACTTTGACCCAATCACTTCGCCCTGCTCGGTTAAACGAATTTGTCCGCGTACCGTGCCTGGAGGCTGTGCCAGGATTGCCTCATAACTTGGACCACCCCCACGACCTACTGTGCCACCCCTACCGTGAAATAACCGGAGTTTCACCCCATGCTTTTGCTCTAAAGGCTCAAACACCTGAACCAAGGCAAGCTCCGCGCAATATAACTCCCAATTGCTAGTAACAATACCGCCATCCTTATTGGAGTCGGAGTAGCCCAACATAATGTCTTGCTCAGCGCCAGATCGTTTTACTAAACCCAGAATCCCTGGCAATGCATAAAAATCTTGCATGATTGGCGCGGCATTGCGTAAATCATCAATCGTCTCGAATAATGGAACAACAATTAAGTCGGCCGAGGACTTCTTGCCTAAAGTTTCATGCATTAAGCCCACTTCTTTTTGAAGCAGTAGAACTTCTAACAAATCACTGACAGTTTCGGTGTGACTGATGATGTAATGGCGGATGACATCTTTACCAAAGAGCTCTCGCATTTTTTTAGCCATTTCAAAAATGGCGATTTCGGAAAGGGCAAAATCAGAGTATTGATGCCCCACAACCCGAAGAGGTCTTGGATCTTTTAATAGAGATAACAAGAGCGCACGCTTTTGCTCTTCAGAAAGACTCGAATAATCTTTTTGAATCGATGCTATACCTAGCAACTCAGCCAAAACAGCTTCATGCATATCAGAACTTTGGCGCAAATCCACAGTAGCTAAATGAAAGCCAAATACCTCCACCGCTCTGATCAAGCCACGTAGCCGGCGATCTGCTAGCGCCTTAGCACCTTGAGAAATGAGTGAAGCTTCAATTGTCTTGAGATCAGATAAAAATTCTTGCGCGCTGATATAGGGATTTTGTGGGGCAACCGCATGTCGCGCTGCATCTGTACCAGTAAGCGCCTTTAAAGTAGCTGCCAATCTTGAATACATGCCAGTAAGCGCCCTTCGATAGGGTTCATCCTGGCGATGTTCATTAGTATCGGGCGAGCTAGCTGCAAGCGCTTGCATCTTCTTCGGAAATGTTAGGAGCAATGCGGATACCGATAGATCTCTACCTAAGTAATGCACTTCAGTTAAGTAGTGGCGCAGCACCATTTCTGCCTGTCTTGAAACAGCATACTTAAGCGTCTTAGCGCTGACATTGGGGTTGCCGTCGCGATCACCGCCAATCCACTGACCCATCTTTAGGAAACTGGCTACAGCATTTCCAGAAAGAGAATCCTCCAATTGCGCGTAAATCTTGGGAATCTCTCTCAAAAAAGTAGTCTCGTAATACGTCAGCGCATTCTCAATCTCATCAGCAACCGTGAGCTTAGTAAAGCGTAATAAACGGGTATGCCAGAGTTGAAGTACACGTGCACGAATTTGCTCTTCATTGGCCTTTAGCTCTTTATTGAGCAAAGCATCTTTTTGCGGGTTATTTGCTTTAGAAGATTCTTTAATCTGATCGCGGGCAGTTAATAAATTAGCAATATCACGTTCGGCCTCCAAAATACTAGTTCTTTGCACTTCAGTTGGATGCGCGGTGAGCACTGGCGAGATCAAGCTTTCTTCCAATGTCTTAGAGATCATCTTGCTTGTCACGCCAGCAGCATGAAGCTTTTTCATGGCCATCGGAATGCTGCCATCTTGATAACTGCCAATGCGCTCATAAGCTACGCGGCGGCGAATGTGATGTCTATCCTCGGCTAAATTGGCCAAATGACTGAAGTAAGTAAAAGCACGAAGCACTTTTACGGCGATTTCACTACTAAGCCCCTTAAGCAGTTTGCTCAGTTCGTGATTGGCCTTCTGATTTGCATCACGATGAAAGGCCACTGATAATTTCCTGATCTGCTCTACCAATGCATAGACAGAATCGCCCTCTTGCTCGCGAACGATGTCGCCCAAAATCTTTCCTAAGAGGCGAATGTCATCAATTAACGGTAGTTCAGTATTTTTCAAAAAAGCTCCAATGATCAATATCAAGATACTAGGTAGCACTATAGCAAGCTCACTCTTACGCAAGACAAGGTCGACCATAATCGAGTCAACTGAGCGCAATAGAACAGCTAAGGTTTATATAAAGTAATATGAAATTTTGGTCTGCCCAGCACGATTCGAACGTGCGACCTACGCCTTAGAAGGGCGTTGCTCTATCCAGCTGAGCTATAGGCAGTGAGTACTGGGACTGAAATACTTAAAACAAATGAGAAAGTGGTCGGAGTACAAGGATTCGAACCTTGGACCCCCTGCTCCCAAAGCAGGTGCGCTACCAGGCTGCGCTACACTCCGACGGAATCGATATTCTACACTGAGATGGCCTACAAGGGCAAATACTGTAGTATTTGGGGCATGGAAGCCTTATTTTTAAGCAAATTTAGAAAGCAATTTACGGGTGCTATTGCCCTTGGCTTTCTGCTGGTCAGCTTATTAGGTACCCATTGGATCGGCTTTGCTCACGGCATTGCCCACTCAGGAATTCACTCTCCATCCATTGAACTTAGTTGCGCGGATCAGGCGCCTACTCTTGGGCACAGCTCCGCAGGTTGCCACTTATTAGATGCGCTTACGCTTGCTGGCTTCATTGCCTCAACTCCCAATCATTTCATTGGCATCAACTTTTTTCGTGAAGTGCAATTGGTATCAGCCGATGCTTCACTGACCCGAATTCATATTGGGCTATACCAATCAAGAGCCCCACCTAGCTTCATTCTATAAATCGCTCCACCTGTCAAACTGAACTGTTTGGCTATTTGATTTATTGCGCCACTCAAGCAGTGGCATGCATCAGGAATGAAGGAAATGCCATGTATCAAATCAATCAGCCATTGGCTAAGCAAAAGCTAATCTACGTCCTGGTTTCAGGATTAATTAGTACTACCACCTTTGCGCAATCTCAACCCTCTCTCGAAATCACTTCAACTGGATCGCAAGAGGCAACTCAAAGCATTTTGACTCCAACCAAGATTTTGCAGGGTGATGAACTCCTCAATAAGTTAGGCACAACACTCGGTGCAACACTTGCTAATGAGTTGGGCGTATCAGCCACCGGCTATGGTGCCGGCTCATCTCGGCCAGTTATTCGGGGCCTTGAGGGTTCTCGTGTACAAATTTTGCAGAATGGTTTATCTGTTGGTGACGTATCCAATATCTCGCAAGACCATGCTGTTGGCAACAATATGCAAAACACGCATCAAGTAGAAATTCTTCGTGGTGCAGCTGCCCTTCTCTATGGCTCAGGCTCAAGTGGTGGACTCGTTAACGTGGTCAACGATCGCATCTTGACGAACTTACCTGATAGACCAACAGGAGCACTCAATACCAGTTATGAGACCGTTAACAATGGCAGAGCTGGAGCAGTTGAAGTGGACGGGGCATTTGGTTCGGTAGCAGTCCACGTGGATACTGCTATCAATAACGCTAATGACTACCGAATTCCAGGCTATGCCAATCAAGGCGGGCCAAATCAAGAGTGGGCAATCAATCCAGGTGAACCATTAAGCGTTCCATATTCAGGAAAACTTCCGAATTCATTTAGCAATCAGAATAATTTAGGTGTTGGTGTTTCTTATGTTGGGCAGAACGGCTATACCGGCGTTTCTGTAGAGCGTTTAAATAATAACTACGGCATTCCAACACCTGAAGGTGGGTCAATTAATCAGTCGCAGAATCGCTATGACCTGCAGCACCAAACACGTGATCCATTTTCGGGCTTTTCATCATTCAAATTTAGCGCAGCCAATTCCAATTACAACCATACCGAATTTAATAACGCTGGTGAAGCAGCATCTTTGTGGAAGAACATTGCCAATGAAGCGCGCTTTGAACTTGCCCATAACCCCTTGGCTGGCTGGAAAGGCACCTTTGGAGCACAAGTATCAGCTGCATCACTGAACGCCACTGAAGTAGGCACCGGTAGCTACGCCATCGTTCCGCCAACCAAGACCAACTCCAATGCCTTGTTCTGGATTGAGGAAGGCAAATGGAATTCTCTGCAAGGTAATTTAGGTCTGCGTTATAACAACGTTGCGCAAAAACCAAATTTAGGAACCGAGCTGGTACCCGAACCTGTAAATACTGGTGGTGATACGCCCGCCATTACCTTACAAAACCGCAACTTTAATTTAATGTCCTATTCAGCCGGTGGTTTATGGAACTTTATGCAAGGGCATGGTGCTGGTCTTGCCTATACAGTTTCACAGCGTGCGCCTAGTGCACAAGAACTCTATTCCTATGGTGCGCATGAATCTACTGCCACATTTGATATTGGCAACCCCAATCTCGATAAAGAGACTTCTCATAACCTTGAATTTAATATACAGAAAACGAGTGGCTTGATGAGAGCTAAAGCAAGTGTGTATGCCAATCGATTCAACAACTACATCTATGGTTACTACACTGGGCAATCCGTTCCCAATGCTGGTGACTTCTCGGTAGTGGTAGCACAACAAGCAGCGGCAACGATTAAAGGCGTGGAAGGTGAATTAACTTATAACTGGCGAGAACATGGCCTTGGCGGACGTGTGTTTGGCGATGCCTCGCAAGGCACTTTTGATGCGGGCGGCAATCTCCCTTTGCAACCCGCTCCACGTTTGGGTGCAGAAATTGCGCATCAACAGAATGGCTGGCTTACCAACGCCACTTATATCTACAGCTACCAGCAAAACCGATTAGCCAATTGGGAAATTGGACCTGCACCGAGTTACAACTTATTAAATGCTGGAATCTCTTACACAGAGAAAATTAAGGATGTGAACTGGACTGTGTATATGAACCTCAAGAATTTACTCAATGAGCAAATTCGGTATGCCACTACACCAATGGCTGTAAGACTCTTTGCACCACAACCCGGTAGAAGCTTGATGGTAGGCTTAAGAGGTACGTTCTAAACCCTGGGCTATTTCAGATAAGTCATGAGCAGTGCGCCAAATCCTCCAGAGCCCAAAATAACCCATACTGGGTTAATTTTGGTTCTGAGGATGAGGTAAAGGCTTACTAAAGCAAGTGTCGCAGTAATTCCATCTACGATGGATGCCTTACCAACGGCATAAACTCCCGAAGCCATTAGGCCAATCGAAATGGGTTCTAAGGCATTTTGAATTGCACGTCGCCAAGGGCTCTCACCAAACCGATTCCATAACCTGCCGATGTAAAAGCACAGAATGCTAGATGGCAAAAAGAAAGAAAACAAAACTATCCCGGCGCCCAGAAGGCCAGCTACTTGGTAGCCAATCACCAAGACCATCAACATATTGGGTCCTGGTGCTAACTGACCAAAACTATAGATATGAACAAATTGGGTGTGATCTATCCCAAACTGATGGGATAGCAGTGACTGCATTTCTGGTAAGACTGCAGTGCCTCCCCCTACCGCCAAAAGCGATAGTAAAGAAAAACTTAGGGCTAGATTGATTAAAAGACTCATGCGCCCTTACCTGGTCGATAAAGATAGATAGCCATAGGCGCCATGATGAGGAGAACCAGCGGTAAAGATAATTTAGCAACGCTCATCAGCAAGAAGGTGGCAATAATAATGAGGAGCGATTTGAGATGACGCCAATTGGCCTCACCAATTCGATAAGTAATCGCAGCTAGCAAGCCACTTGCTGCAGCTGCAATGCCCATCAAAATCAAATTAGCTAGAGGATGGTCAGAGGCGCCAGCGTAGAGCACCCCCATACCCAGTACGAATAACCCACCCGGCAAAATTAAACCAAGTGTGGCGGTAATAGCACCTAAGACGCCACGCAAATGATCCCCAGCTAAGACAGCCATATTGACTGAATTGAGCCCTGGCATGGTTTGGCTAATGGCTAAATAAGCCATGAATTCATCCGGAGAAAGCCACTTGCGCTTTTCTACCAAAAGAATGCGCTCGTAGGCAATAATTCCACCACCAAAGCTGATGGCGCCAATCATCAGAAACTGAACGAATATATCCCCAAGCTTTGAAGCTTCAGTAGTCGATGCCGGATGATTCACATCTAGACTCACTCTGGCTTTCCATAAATCAAGGCCGTTTTAGTGCTGCCAATTTCCAGCCAGTCAGCCAACTCAATTTGAAGCTTTTTAAAGAATTTATCAGCACGCTTATGCGCTTTTGCCTGAGCGCGATTTTCATCGTTGACACGATAAGAAAATGCCAACTCTCCAACAATAGGCTCTCCTACGCTCTTCATCCAAATGGCGATGTCGCAATGCGCTTGCACTCCATCACCAAATACCAAATTACCAATTGGCAAGCAGGCCTCTAAAATTTTATTGGTACTTCCCCCAACAATCCGAAGTGGTAATTTTTTATTAATTGGCAAATGGACTAGGCCAGGAAAGAATTTAGTAGCACTACCCAATGTTCTATCAAATAAATCATCCAAAGGCACGGCATCCAAAATAGCATTGTTTGAATAGATTGATCGCTTTGTCCCTACAACATCACCTCGCAATATTTCCTCTTTTAAGCGCAGTCGTGACTTCAGTTTTTTATTGGGGCTAGGGTCGAAATTAGAGGACTCGACTAGATCATGAGCTCGGCATTTGAGAGTGACCTCACACCAATCATCTACCCAAACATTTTGACGGGATTCGCGAACTCGCAAAATAATATTATTGCGACGAAAGTCTTCACCCGGCGTGTCGTAAAAGTAAATATTGCGAAGGCCAGTAGTCGCATTATCAAGATGGAAAAAATCAACTTTGCTCTTTTTGCAGAACTGCAGAATTTGGTCGCTCAATTCCGTGATTTTGCGACGTCGGTCCAAGCCATTAGGCTTGATCAGGAGTTTGAACTCCCGGTTAGTGATCGATTCGTGTAGCTTCATGTGTTAACCCCTTAATATGATTAAGAGATTAACACTTTCTGCAAATGCCTAGTAGACCTCGGGTACGTACATTTCCCGGGGTACTGGACCACGCAAATAATCTGGATTATGGACGCGGGCCGGCAAGGTAATTTCTGGGTGGTTGATTTCTTTATACGGAATTTGATCAAGAAAGTGCGTAATGCAATTTAAGCGTGCTTTTTTCTTATCATTGGCAGCCACAACCCACCAAGGGGCCTCAGGAATGTTCGTGCGCTCCAGCATGGTCTCTTTTGCTTTGGTGTAAGCCTCCCAATGACGACGCGCATCTAAGTCCATTGGGCTCAACTTCCATTGCTTTAGTGGATCATGAATACGCATCATGAAGCGGTTGTACTGCTCATCATCGGAAATAGAGAACCAGTACTTAATCAGAATAATTCCTGAATTGATCATCATGCGCTCGAGGTCTGGCACTGTTCGCAGAAACTCTTCGTACTCCGCATCGGTACAAAAACCCATCACCCTCTCGACACCGGCGCGGTTGTACCAACTTCGATCAAACAAGACAATCTCACCTCCAGCCGGTAGCTGGGAGATATATCTTTGAAAATACCATTGGGTCTTCTCTCGCTCACTTGGGGCCGTTAAGGCAACTACCTTACATACGCGGGGATTAAGCCGTTGGGTTATACGTTTAATTGCACCACCCTTACCTGCGGAGTCTCGACCTTCAAACAGAACGGCAACCTTGAGCTTGTTCTCGACGACCCAATCTTGCAGCTTAACCAACTCTCCCTGCAAGCGGAAAAGCTCTTTGAAATAGACTTGGCGAGGGATAACGGATCCACTCCCGCCGTCCTGAGATAGACGATCATCATCGAGCTCCATTTCGAGCTCTTCGTCCATGCTATCTAAGATTTCTTCTTGAGCGCGCTTGTACCACTCAGCCATCTCTTTATGTTTTGACGTCATTTCTTCCTCTGGTGCGTTACTAACTTTGTATCCCAAGGATATGACACTTTTATTACAAATGCTGTTTAAAGGGTTTTAGCGATGGATTCCTGGCAGTAATTTGCCAACTGCTTACGATCAACAGGCGCCTGATCACGGCTGGAATATGAGGGTAAAACAGTAATTTGAGCCACTAAAGATCGATTCTTGATGATGCTGGACATCGACTCTAATAAACCCATGTCCCCAATAAAGGCCGCGGACAAACTCCTCACCCCCGTCGTTTTTGAGAGATATTGAACGGCGAGCGGAAAAACGGGAGCTTGGGCTTCGATGGCCGATTCAAAGAGATTGGGTTTAAACGGTAAAACAGCATCGCCGATAGTGGAGGTTCCCTCCGGAAATATGCAGATGGATTCTGTTTTCAATACCTCTGCCATCTGACCTACGACTTGCCTTGCATGCCGCGAGCTGTCTCTGCGGATAAATACGGTGCCCAGTTGCTTGGCCATCCAGCCAAATATGGGCCACCCCTCCACCTCAGATTTCGCAACAAAACGGACAGGCCTAAATGCATTGATCACGTGAATATCGATCCACGAGATATGGTTTGAGGCGATCAAGTGCGGCGTATTTTCAAGTAAGGCAGCACCCTGTACCACCAGCTCAATATGAAATATTTTCAGAAGGCGTTTAGACCACTCCTGTATTTTTTCGTCTTTGCTTCTGCGATTAAGGAAGGGAAAGATAAAAGAAAGTGTACAGACGCCACAAAGCACATGAACCCAGATTTGGGTCCATATCCAAAGACGCACTGGTTTTGGCGTCTCGATTGACTGAGAGTTTGGAGAAAGGTTTTTCATAAACAAGCATCAATATAAATCAAGTCATCAAATTGACTTAAAAGCGTCACATGGCTTACATATTGATTGGGCTTAATGCTTACTCATGATGCATTACAGAGCTATCTGGATTTCAGATGTACACCTAGGAACATCAGGGTGTCAGGCAAACTACCTCCTCGATTTCTTGAAACACAATGAGGCTGATCAGTTTTATTTGGTTGGCGACATTATCGATGGCTGGCGACTGAAACAATCTTTTTATTGGCCTCAAGCCCACAATGACGTAGTTCAAAAATTATTACGTAAGGCACGTAAAGGTGCCGAGGTCATTTATATTCCCGGCAATCATGACGAAGCCGCCCGACAGTATTTTGGCATGTCCTTTGGTGATATTAAGGTTCAAGAAGAGGTTATCCACACCACTCTAGATGGTCGCAAGCTTTGGGTTACCCATGGCGATCTATTTGATGGTGTGATGCAATACGCCAAATGGCTAGCGTACGTTGGTGACACTCTGTACTCCTTCATCTTATATATCAACCGCTATTTCAATATGTTGCGGGTCAGGATGGGCCTGCAGTATTGGTCTCTTTCTCAATACCTCAAACATCAAGTTAAAAATGCAGTGAGTTACATCGCTGACTTTGAACACATTATGGCCAGGGAAGCACGCTTGCGTGATTGCGATGGTGTCGTGTGTGGCCATATTCATAAAGCCGAGATCCGCGAAATCGATGGTCTGCTCTATTGCAATGATGGTGATTGGGTTGAAAGCCTATCTGCCTTAGTTGAGACAGTTGAAGGCGAACTCAAAATTATTTACTGGACCAAGATCCAAGGTGATCCAGCGCAAGCTCCTGCAATTACCCTCCAACCCGCTGTTGAAGCACTTATTAAAGAGGCTACCGTATGAAAATTATGATCATCACTGATGCATGGGATCCACAAGTGAACGGCGTTGTGAGAACGCTAAAGCAAACGCGTGCCGAACTGATTGCCATGGGCCATGAAGTGGAAATGATTACTCCCAATGGCTTTAGATCCATTCCATGCCCTACTTATCCTGATATTGCCCTCTCTTTATTTCCTGGCAAAGAAGTAGCCCGCAAAATAAAAGCATTCGCACCGGATGCGATGCATATCGCTACAGAAGGTCCATTAGGTTTATCGGCCCGTTCTTATGCAGTCAAAAACAACCTCCCCCTCTCTACGGCTTATCACACACGCTTTCCTGAGTACGTCAAAGCACGTACCGGCACTCCACTTGCCATTACTTATGCTTTTATTCGCTGGTTCCATGGGCCATCCATGGCGGTAATGGCGCCAACCATTGTGGTTAAAGATGATTTAGAAGAGTACGGTCTTAATAATGTGGTGTTGTGGTCTAGAGGTGTAGATCTTGATATCTTCAAAATGCAAGATTCAAAAACGCTCAATACTGCGCATCCGATCTTCCTCTATGTGGGTCGAGTAGCGGTTGAAAAGAACATCAACGCCTTTTTAGAAATTGATCTACCAGGATCTAAATGGGTTGTAGGCGATGGTCCCGCCATGGCAAGCATCAAAGAAAAATATCCTGACATTAATTATCTTGGCGTTCTTCAACAACAGGAGTTAGCCAAGGTGTATGCCGCAGCTGATGTGTTTGTCTTCCCAAGCAAAACAGATACCTTTGGTCTGGTTCTATTAGAAGCTATGGCATGCGGTACACCTGTTGCTGCTTATCCCGTTACAGGACCAATTGACGTCCTAGGTAATTCACCTGCAGGTGCCATGAACGAGGACTTGCGGGAAGCCTGTCTACAAGCGCTTAAGATTCCTCGAGAGGTTGCAAGAGCGCATGCTGAAAAGTTCTCCTGGAGAGCCGCCTCAGAGCAATTTGCCAATCACCTCAAGCCTGTTCCATCAACTGAAGTTCATGTTACCGCCCTCGCTTAAGGCCGCATTTTGACCACTCCGTACAACATCAATCAAAACCCCCATAAAGGCAATCGGGGACTCACCAGAGCTTGGCATGCAGCCAAGAACTCGTGGTGTGGGATTGTGTATGCATTCGAAGAAGAAAGCGCCTTTAGACAAGAGCTCACCCTGCTGACCGTACTGACGCCGGTAGCATTTTTTCTTCCCATCGCCCCCATAGAAAAATGCGCCCTAATTGCCTCCTTGATCATGGTTTTGGTTGTTGAATTGCTCAATTCAAGTGTGGAGGCGGCGATTGATCGCATCTCCTTTGATCACCATGACCTGTCAAAACGAGCAAAAGACTTTGGTTCTGCTGCTGTAATGCTATCCCTACTCATAGCAGCACTACTTTGGATCACTATATGTACACCACTTGTCATGAATTGGTAATACAGCACTTCTACCATTAGAGAATCTCATTAAGGAAAACTATGTCGGATATTCCAAACCCACTAGGTGCATTTGATATCTTCAATTCTCGCTTTGAAAGTAAGCCAAAGAAAGCCAAGAAGAGCAAAACAGAAGCCATTAAAAAATTATTCTCCAAGAAAATAGCCAAGAAGCTTTTTGGTAAGAAGTTTGCCACTCGGGCTCGTGCTGAACCGGATATTCAAGAGGCTATAGTTCTTGAAAAGAAAATTGCTAAGCCAAAACGCCCTGCCTTCCAAATTACTTGGGCCAGCAACGCCAGCGAGATTAAGGAAGCTCAGCGCCTACGCTACAAGGTATTTGCGGAAGAAATGGGCGCCAATCTGCCTAAGAATGCAGAAAACCTAGATATTGATGATTTTGATGCCTATTGCGATCATTTACTGATTCGTGACCAAGAATCCCTCAAGGTAGTTGGCACATACCGCGTGCTGCCTCCACATAAGGCTTTAGAAATTGGTCGTTTGTATTCTGATTCCGAATTTGATTTATCACGCTTGAACCATTTGCGCCCAAAAATGGTGGAGCTTGGCAGATCCTGTGTTCACGCAGACTACCGCTCTGGCGCAGTCATCATGGCCTTATGGAGTGGTCTTGCTCAATACATGCAAAAGCACAATTATGAAATCATGCTCGGTTGCGCCAGCATTCCAATGGCCGATGGCGGTCACTTCGCTGCAAGCCTCTACAACTCACTTAGCAATGATCAAATGGCGCCGGTAGAGAATCATGCCTTCCCACGTCTGCCCTTGCCTCTAGATCGCCTCAACGGCGGCTTACAAGTGGAGCCACCGCCATTGATCAAGGGCTACCTGAAGTTAGGTGCGAAGATTTGTAGCGCTCCAGCCTGGGATCCAGACTTTAATACCGCTGATGTGCTCACTATGTTGCGTTTGTCAGAAATCAATCCACGCTACGCTAAGCACTTCTTAGGCTTGTAGGATTTACTTTAAGCTAATGCTGTAAGGACGGCCGATACGCTCCCACTCGGCCGCTTCTTTTTGTAAGCTAAATTCTGTGAGGGGATGTTCTTTAGCCCACTCTCTTGAAAGACTCACTAAATAAGAGCCATCATGCTCTGAGACTTTCACCTTAGGCAGATTACCATCACTTCGGCCACGGCAAAGTACTTGGGCCAGACGTAAACAGAACAACATACGCCAATCGGCGAAGCTAGCGTTATTAGCCAGCTTACCTAATTTTCCAGCATGACCAATCAATAAAGCAGCTAATCTGGCCTGATCATTCTTAGAGAACCCTGGCATATCGGCATTACCTGCAATATAGGCTGAATGCTTGTGATATCCATTATGTGAGATTGATAAACCAATTTCATGCAAATTAGCAGACCATTGCAGCAAGGCAATATTGTCTGCCCTGCTCTCGGAATCCGGCTTAGGTAGTTGAGCCAAGAATTCAGCAGCTAAATTACCAACGCGCTTAGCCTGCTCTCGATCTACAGCATAGCGTTGCATAAATTGCTCGACCGTCACAAAACGCATATCGTCATGCTGAGAGCGCCCCAATAGATCATATAGAACGCCGATGCGTAAGGCAGCATCAGTCACCTCCATACTCTCAATACCAAGCTCATCAAACACGGCAATCATGATCGCAAGTCCACCAGGCCAGACTGAGCGTCGATCATCTTTTAGACCATTCAACTCTACCTGACTGATGTGCTCATAATTCAGCAGATGCCTCTTCATGGCTCTTAGGCCATCGCGAGTGATCAAACCGCTAGAGCCATTGACTCGCCCCATAGTGAGGCTATCCACCTGGCCATTAAAGTTGTTTTCTGCAATGAGTTCAGCCAAGGCGCGAGCAGTTCCGGAAGAACCAATCACCTGCTTCCAGCCGGACTTCAAATACGCCCCAGAAATCACTTGGATCTCACGGCGCGCAGCTAGCTCAGCTTCTTTAAAGGCATGAGAATCAATATTCCCTTTAGGGAAGAAACGCAAACTATGAGAAACGCAACCAATGTACAGACTCTCCATCAGCTTAGGCTCATAGCCCCTGCCGATAATGAGCTCAGTGGAGCCTCCGCCAATATCCACCACCAAGCGATTGCCCTGGACTGCCGGGACCTCATGGGCGGCGCCAATATAAATTAAGCGAGCCTCTTCAACGCCTGCAATGATTTCAATGGGGAAACCTAAGGCCTCCTCAGCATCACGAATAAAGTTGGAGGCATTTTTTGCGACCCGAAGGGTATTGGTAGCAACCGCACGAACTTTAGATGGGTCAAAACCTCGGATCCGCTCACCAAAGCGGCGTATCGCGGTAATGCCACGCTGATAGGCGTCATTACCTAGTAATTTGTTGTCTGTTAAGCCTGCTGCAAGCCGAACAGATTCCCTTAAGGTATCAATAGGACGGAGCTGAGTACCAGAGGGCGTATGAACAACTTGAGCTACCAACATCCGAAAACTATTCGAGCCCAAGTCGACAGCGGCGACTAAGTCAGATGCATTTTTTCCAGAGACGTCTTTATATAAAGCCAAGATGGTTCCAATAGGGCTGCGCTTAAATGAATATGTCTATTTTATGAAATTATCATGACACATTCGTGAAAAGAACAGCTAGTCTACTAGCTAACCCTATCGAGACTGGTCTAGGCGGCCAAATTTTGCTCTGAGCTGGAGCAATCAAGACTGCCAAAACTACAGAAGATGCAGCAGTCACCTGACTTTGGCTTCAAAATAGTGCTGCACGATGGGCAGCGGTATAAGTGCTGAGAAGATCCCTGGGGAATCTCTAGAATTTCATGACCCTGACAGTTGGGGCAAGTAATGACGGAATGCTGGTTTTTAGAAATGGTATTCACAGCCAAATATTGAACTGTAAATATTTCAAAATGAAGACAGTAACAATAGATTCGATAGCACTAATCCGTTGTACTGGGGCTCCAGAATGCTTGATTGACAAAGTCCATAGCCGCCAATTGGGCAATCAAAACATCCATTTCTTCCCCCTCAACAGCAGATGCCGTCAATACCGCCTGAATCTCCACATCATCCGCCCCGAACTGATGAACCTCAACATCTTGAGTTTGATATCCAGCCCGCTCTAAAGTGTCAATGAACTGCTTTAAGGCGATTTTTTGAGAATGCTTTGGAGTGATGATGTAAATAGAATTAGTCACCTCGACGGAGCCCGTATCCAAGGGTTGTTTATTAATTAAACTCACCACGGGTCGCAAGAGCGTATTGGCTGCGAGAACAAATAAGGTTGCGAGCAAGGCCTCTAAAATCAGATCTGCACCAGCGCACACCCCAACTGCAGCCGAACCCCAAAGCGTCGCTGCAGTATTGATACCGCGAATATTCCCCTCTTCGCGCATGATGACACCAGCGCCCAAAAAGCCAATACCAGAAACTACATAAGCCATCACATGGACAGCGCCTTCATGCCCAACCAATCGATTGGCTGCATCTACGAAAATGGCTGCGCCAACTGCAACCAAAATATTGGTGCGCAGTCCCGCAGTTCTTTGACGATACTGGCGCTCAAGCCCTATCAGGCCACCGAGAATAAAAGCCGTGCAAAGACTAATGGCAGTATCTGCCAAAGAGATGAAATTGATGTTGTTTAAAGACTCCATCTAGTGATCATACTCAATTCAACTTGGATCTGAATCTAGATCAAGCCCAATCGGAGCAATAATCAAACTGTCATATTCCGGCTAGACAATAAATTCTTAACCAAACATTGGCTCCACGCTTATTTGCCGCAGCCAATACAAGCCTAATAAAGAAAAACATATCCGCTATGTCAAATCCAACTGCACTCAAGCGTCGCTCATTTATCAAAATGGCTGTTGGCACCCCCATGCTCCCCATAGGATCTGCCGGTTTTGCCGCCATCTTTAATAGCTCCCCATTAATTGCTGCCGAATCTGCTTCCAATTTTAAGTTTGCAGAATTTATCGCCATGGAGGCGCCTTCACTAGCCAATCCAGAAGCAATGGCTACCACTTCAGTGGGATCGATGCTTGAAATCACCCTGCAGAATGGAAATAAAAAAACATACAAGCTTGCTTATGAGCCATTCTTTATCACTGGAGATCTGGTACCAGATGGTAAAAACGGAAAAATATTGGCTGGAGGATATGTCGATATTCACAATAGGCCGATTATGGATAACTCCGTACCAGGCAAAGAAAGACAATTCTTTTCTGATTGTCCAGATGGCATGTCTTTATTGAAGCTTGAAAAAGCAAACGTTAAAGGGGTGCGAGGCAATACGGTATTTGCAGTGGTTCAATTTGAATATACGAATACCAATCAGGGCAAGGAAAAAATGTACGGGGTACTGCCCTCTCAAATTGCCGTCTTAACACTCAACCAGGATCCGGCCAGCGGCAAACTCACCTTAGTCAAATACACCCCTGTAGATACTTCTAGCGCTCAAGGCTTATGGATCACCTGTGGTGCCAGCCTATCACCATGGAATACGCATTTATCTAGTGAGGAGTATGAGCCAGACGCACCCTTTGCGCATGAGAATAAACGCTTTAAAGCCTTTAGTAAGAATCTCTATGGCAATGAAACTAGTGCAAATCCATACAACTATGGCCACCTGCCTGAAGTAACCGTAAACCCTGATGGAACAGGCACTCTTGTAAAACACTATTGTCTTGGTCGGATTTCACATGAGCTAGTCGAAGTGATGCCCGATAGAAGAACTGTTCTGATGGGTGATGATTATACGAATAGCGGCCTATTTCTGTTCATTGCGGATAAAGAGTCTGACCTGTCTTCTGGAACGCTGTATGTAGCCAAACTCGGTCAGGGATTTTCCATTGATCCAAAAGATGAAGGTGCAAAATTATCTTGGATCAAGCTCGGTCACGCCACTAGTGATGAAATCAAAAAACTAGCGCTGACTTTAAAACCATCGGACATCATGACCGTTTTAAAGGCTGATCCTAATGACGACACATTCACCAAAATTTACTACGACGGTATAGCAAATTGGGTAAAGCTCAAACCCGGAATGGAAAAGGCAGCAGCATTTTTAGAAACCCATCGCTATGCCTATTTAATGGGTGGCAGTATGGGCTTTAGCAAGATGGAAGGAACTTGCGCCAATCTCAAAGATAAAGTGGCGTACTTTGCCCTGCAAAACATCCAAGATTCAATGATCAAAGGGGGTAAGGGCTGGAATTCGCAGAGCATGATTGAACTCGAAAAGCCTTTAATCGCAGGCGCCGTCATGATAAGTAAGCTTGAGGGCAATCAACACGATCAATCAGGAAGCCCCATCAAGAGTCATTGGGTTCCTAGTCAACTATCAGCACTGCTCATTGGTCGAGATATTGAGCAAGACGAACTCGGGAACTTGGCCGACCCCAATACCATCTCCAATCCAGATAACCTCAAGTTTTCTGAAAAACTCAGGACCCTCTTTATTGGCGAAGACAGCAGCACCCATGTGAATAATTTTATTTGGGCCTATAACGTAGACACCAAGAAACTCAGCAGAATTGCTTCTATGCCATCTGGCGCAGAAGCAACTGGCTTAAGTGTGGTTGATAATCTCAATGGCTGGACTTACATCACCGCCAACTTTCAACATCCGGGTGATTGGCTAGGAAAATTACATGCAAAAGTCATGCCGATATTGAATCCCTTAATTCAAAAGAATTACAAGGATCGATTTGGTGCTGCGGTAGGCTACATCACTGCAAAGCCTACCGGCATCAAAATTACTTAAACCCACTGACTCTATCCCGGCAGGATTTATTTGAGGGTTTTCTTCTTGGCAACCTTAATCTGCCGATTCTTCACGGCCTGACAAAATACTTCATAGTCAGCCTGATTCTGCTTTGCATAAGACTGTGCAAAACTGTACATCGCCTCATCAAACTCGCGAGTCTGACCACAATAACCTGAAATCATGGCTGCATCGCCGGAGCGGGCATGCCCGAGCGCAAGCGCCCAGCCAAACAGCTTGGCGTAGTCTGGAAAATTCTTTAAAGAAACGCCGCCAGGGCCTACATCAATACCACCCTTCATATCTCGCAACTGGCGCAGATAAAAACCCTGGATATGATTCTGCCTATGCTCAATCTCCCCACTATTTAAAAAGATATCGGGAGCCCCTTGAAGTAAGTGCTGTCCAGCAACCACGCGATGCCCCATATTAGAATATATCGATCGCCCTAGATAAGGGCTGAGGACCGATTCTTGAGCCTCTTTGTACTGAAGAAATAATGGATCATGTTGGCCATCGCCAACAAAATATAAGACCATGCAATTGGTTCCAACGCTGCCAACACCCACAACCTTTCGGGCGAAATCCTGCAATGTATAGCGGTCAAATAGCACTTGGCGGTCTGCCAATAGAGTGCTGCTGTAATTTTGCAAGGCCTTTTTAACCAAGCCAGCTAGCGGCACTCCATGAGTAGTTTTATCAAAATGCTCTATCAGCGGAGGTCTATTAATAATCTTGCGATTTTTACCAACCAATGTAGTCAATTTTTCCAGGACTTGAATATTAGTCTGGCCTTTAGTCTCTTTTAAATAGGCATCTAACTTTTTTTGATGGGCGCTATTAAAGTGCTTACGAATATCTTTCTCACCAATAAATTGCTGAGCAAGATCTAGATAAGGCATCTGCGCATACTGAGCCATACGCTTTCGATACTCAAAACTAATACGATGCACTAATTTTTTGCTAAGGGCTGGGGAACCGCCCAGCGTTTCGCAGGCAATGACGGCACTAGCAACCAAGCGCTTCATATCCCACTCCCAGCTTCCAGGCAGCGTTTCATCAAAATCATTAATACCAAAAACTAAGCGATGCTCAGCCGTTCCAAATAAACCAAAGTTAGAGACATGCATATCACCACAAAGCTGAACAATGATGTCGGTGCTTGGTTGATTGGCCAAATCCTGAGCCATGATGGCCGCACCACCTCGATAAAACGCAAATGGGGATTGCAACATACGCTCATGGCGAATGGGGATGAGATATGCAATCCGCGACTCAGCCTGCTTGTCAAGAATCTCAATGGGGCCAAGCCGATGCTTTGGTGGGGTATAGACAGCTTGATCAGCAAAGCTAACAATCTTGCGTAAAGCCCTACCATCTTTCAAGCGCCTCGCAATGCTTAAACGCTTACCATTGTGCAACTCAACGGGCGTAAGAATAGAAAATTGATCTAGGGATTTTGGCTTAGACTTTGCGCCTGTCCGACGGCTTCTTTGAGTGGCTGACATGCCTGCTCCAATGTGAAAGATGCGCACATTATTACAGGACTCGCAGAAATCACAAAATGGCTACTGACCAGACTAACTTCGATGGTGAATGCTTTGTAAGTGCTCCCCGAGCTCCAGGTGATCTAATTGAGCAATAGGAAGGTCCATTAGCAATTCAATCCGGTTGCGTAAGCCCATCTCCACCTGCTTAAATGCATGCAAGATCGCCTCCTCATCACCCTCAACAGCAGCAGGATCCGGAAAACCCCAATGGGCAGTTGAAGGGTGTCCCGGCCAATAAGGGCAATCTTCCCCGGCTGCCGAGTCACATAAAGTAATGATGAAATCCATCTTGGGCGCACCCTCACGACCAAACTGATCCCAACTTTTACTTTTAAGGAGATCCAAGGGGTAACCCATCGTTTTAATTAACTCTATCGCGATGGGGTGAACCTTGCCAGTAGGTTTTGCTCCAGCTGAATAACCAATAAATCGGCCATGACTTAGGGTGGTAGCTAGCGCCTCCGCAAGAATAGATCTCGCAGAATTTCCACTACAAATAAACAAAATATTATGGGGATTACTCATTGCCGCTCAAGGTTAAATAATTTCATCCAATTGTAAGGCGAATTTATTGTCAACAACAAAGGGGGTTGCTGCAGCTCGCAAAGAAAATGGTTTATGTGCGATTGCTTGCTCATTCCTATCAACTTGACCTAAATTGAGTCTGGGTTCAGGTTGACGGAAAATCTGAGCTAAATTGCTTTTCATTTCAAGGGTCATCATTCTTAATCCCTTTCATAACAGTATCAGTGGAGATGCCCAAATACTAGAGATCTAATATTTCAGTTTGATTAAAGTAATGTGACAAACAATCTACTAGGTATCGACTACTCTAATCTGTCATATTGATAGGGTAAGTTCTTGTCTTTACATAAGATAAGTCGCTCTAGTAATGCGCTTGATCGCCCTGCTTCTCCTTCTGATCCCCATTATTGGTCATGCGTTTGAGCCCCTCAACACGGATGATGCGGGAACCGTTCCCAAAGACAGAAATCAAATAGAGCAGTATTACTTCACAACCGCATCCCATGGCGGGGGGACAGCAGATACTGTAGACATCATCACCCCAGGTGAAGAATATTTTGGTGCCGGGAGCGCCAAAGCATTTCCATTCACCTACACCAGAGGGATTACAGAAAATCTAGAGGCTTCCTTGGGGGCCACTTATTTTGCAATCCCACGAGGCAATTACTCACCCTTATCCAATAAAGTCATCGCCTTTAAATGGCGATTTGCTGAAGATGATCAGGGAAAATGGGCGCTAGCAATCAAGCCCAGCCTGACATTGCCCGGCTCGCAGCAGCAACAAGCTCATGGGCTAGATCTTGCGCTACCAAACTATGGTTTAAATCTGATTGGCTCTCGGTACTGGGATGAAGTGGAGTTGCATCTGAATGCGTCCTATATGAAGTCCCCCTACAATACCAATTATCCGGTTGGGATGAGTTCCGTTGCGAACCGCACCAATATCCTATTCTTTTCAGCAGCACCAGTTTGGACGGTGGTTAAGGGCGTGAGACTAGCCCTAGATGCGGGCATCACGACCAATCCACCTAGTAGCGAGCAATATCTAACAAGTTATGCCTTATTGGCGGGCATCTTCTCAGTAGCGGATGATTTAGATATTGGTCTATCGTACATGCGCAGTGCGGCTAATATGGGCATTGTTATCTCCAATTCTGGCGTGAGTTCCTCACGTTCTGAAATTGGATTTACCTGGAGGTTTCAGTGATACTCAAATACAAAATACCCTACACATTTAGCTTTACTCTGATTGTCCTGACCTTCATGCTCTTTGGGAATGTACGGGCAGAGCCATTTAAGTTCATCGCATTAGGCGATATGCCCTACTCTCAACCAGCAGACTTTGTGAGATTTGAGCGGCTCATCCAGACTATTAATTCTAAAAAACCAGCATTCTCAATATTTGTAGGGGATACGAAATCGGGTAGCTCTCCATGCAGCAATGAGCATAGCCAGAAAATGACGGCCTACTTTAACTCATTTAAATCCCCTCTGATTTACAGTATTGGTGATAACGAATGGACTGACTGTCACCGCATTTTGGCAGGGGGATACAACCCGCTGGAGCGACTAGACTATATCCGTGCCACTCAATTTAATTCTGCTAATAGCTTTGGAAAGGCGAAGTTAAAACTGCAACGCCAAGCAGATGTGATGCCAAGTTTCAGTACATACGTAGAAAATTCTCTATGGACTAGAGGCAACTTCTTGTTTGTGAATGTACATATCCCAGGGTCTAACAATAATCTTGGACGAGATGAAGAATCCAATCAAGAGTACGCCTTACGCAACCAAGCCAACTTAGCATGGATCAATCACGCCTTTGATCTGGCAGCAGAAAAAAATATGCGGGAATCATTTTTGCATTCCAAGCAGATCTTTTTTACTCGGCTGAAACAGCCAATGGCACCAATAGTGGCTATCGTGAGACCGTCTCCACCTTTCGAGATCGGTCTGAAAACCTACCGATCCCTATTCTCTTAATACACGGCGATAGTCATCGATTGAAAATAGATCAGCCCCTACTCAGCAGCAAGAACAAGCCGCTAGAAAACGTATATAGACTAGAGGTGATGGGTGCTGACCAAGTACAAGCGGTCGAGGTGCAAGTGAATTCACAAGAATCTAGCCCTTTCAGCTTTCGCCCACTCTTGATACCTTTAAATGTATTAGGCATCGAAAAGTAAGCCACAAGGCTTTAATGATTGATTTTTTCATCTCAGCAGATTCTTTCATGGTTTTGGAGTGGCTTTTAAGAGGAATGCTCCCTGGTTCCAAAATCCATAATAGATAAACAATGAGTCAGTAGGATGCCAGACTCTATTTATAGGGTGACTGCCTTACAATCTTTATTACTCATGCCATATCACAATAAAACCAACCTTCCGCCGTGACTCAAAACCTAAGCCACCCCTTCCCAATTAATGGCGTTGTATTTGCTTGGGCCATGACCTCCTCCGGCAAGAGTCATGAAATCCCTTTGTTTGAAATTGCGGATTCATTAAACAATCCCGACATATCGGTCTGGCTCCATCTCAACTTATCCAACTCTCAAGTTCAACGTTGGCTTAAAAAAACCGACTTAATACCGGAGCGTGTTGTAGAGATGATTGATGAAGGCGTTACTCGCAGTCGACTAGAGCGAATTGAAAAGCTCGATGACTGCCTATTGATGGTGATGAATGACTTTCATCAAGAGTTTGGTCAGAAGGATGGCGACTCAAGTCTGGGTACCTTATGGGCAATCCTCACGCCTCGACTCATGATTTCCCTGAGAAATAACCCGCTGAGAACAACAGATAGATTGCGCTCAGATTTAAAAAATGGTCTATTGAACCCCTGTTCGGCCATTGAGCTATTTCATGAACTGATTGATTTTCGCGCCGAGTATCTGCGGACACTCCTAATGCGCCTATCCGAAACGATGGATGACCTTGAGGAAACTTTGCTGAAGGGCAAGGAATTGCCTGAACATGAATACCTGGGGCGCATACGGATGCAATGTAGCCGCCTACGCCGCCAGTTCTCGCCTGAACTGATCGCACTTAGTCGCCTACAAAAGCGTCTGCCGTATTGGTTTTCGGATGACGATAAGTATCGACTGAATGATGACTTAGACCTTCTCTCCTACTTAGTGCAGGAGATTTCTAACTCATATGATCGAGCCAAGGTATTACAAGATGAGCAATCGGCACACGTTGCTGAATTTAATGCACGTAATTTGCAAGTCTTGTCGGTGATGACGGTAATCTTCTTGCCGATGACCCTGCTAACCGGCATCATGGGTATGAATATGGAAGACCTACCAGGACTCAAGGAATCTTTCTACATTGTGATGGCCTTAATGGCCACTGCTGGTGTTGCCGTATACATTGCACTTAAAGTTAGAAAAATTATTTAACACATACGTTTAACATGGATGCTTTCACGATAACTACATTTGCATAAGAGGATTTATGGGATATTGGGATCTGTATGGAGAAATGGCCCTCCGCCTTTTTTTAGCGCTTTTAGCTGGAACCATTTTGGGCTTAAATCGCTGGATGCATCATAAATCCGCAGGACTACGCACCCACTCCCTCGTGGCTATCGGTTCAGCCACGGCAGTACTGTCCATCGGACACCTTGGATCAACCGATGTTCAAGCCCTGAGTCGCGTATTGCAGGGGCTCATCACGGGTTTAGGGTTTTTGGGTGCCGGTGTAATTATTCGGGAACGCAGCTCACAAAGGGTCCACGGCCTGACCACATCAGCGAGCATCTGGTCTTGCGCCTTAATTGCAGCCGCATTTGGGGCTGGTGAGCTCATCCTAGGCGGTCTAGCGCTGGCTGCGATCATTATTACCCTCCTTATAGGGGGGCCGCTAGAGCAGCTGATTAGAAAGCTTACTGGGATTAAGCGTGAATCAGAGATTTCCCCGGATCCAGACTAAAAACGGCATTTAAAGGCAAAAAAATCAGTTTTGTCATATTACTTTGCTAGCATCTGTTCGTTCTTATTACTTTTATCTGGAAAAAACCATGAGCGATTACAAATATGAAGATGCTGTAAAACAACTTCAAGAGTCTGGCGCTATTGGCTTACAAGACTTTAAAAATCTGTCTTACGATGATCTGAATGAACTTCTTGAGGAAATCAAGGTATGGTGCCTCTATGCCAGCGGTAAGCTAGATAAGCTCCCGAAAGAATCTAAGAAGAAGAAAGAGAGAAAAGATAAAAAAGACAAGAAGGATAAGAAGGATAAGAAAGACAAGGAGGACTAAGTCAGTTCAGCCTTCTTAAGCAACAACACGCTCTTTAGGGAAGCGCAAAGTAAATGTGCTCCCCTTGCCGGGTGTACTCTCAATAATTAACTGGGCTTGATGACGATTGGCAATATGTTTAACAATTGCCAAGCCCAGCCCCGTACCTCCAGTATCCCTAGATCGACTTCTATCTACACGATAAAAGCGCTCAGTTAATCGAGAGAGATGCTCTGAAGCAATTCCGGGGCCAGTATCAGTCACAGAAAACTCACCCTCCCCGCGCTCATTAACACGCCAATTAGTACTAATTGAAGCAATATCTGGAGAGTATCGAATTGCATTGGAAACTAGATTTCCAAATGCAGACAGAATCTCGCGCTCTTCCCCCATTAAATTACTTGGGCTGGAGACCTCAAAATTAAATGCATGATGTCCTTGTGAGAGCACTTCCGCATCATTCTTGAGAAGGGCCATTAAGGTTGGGATGCTAATAGCCTGCATCGGAGCTGGCAAGGTATTGGCTTCTAGGTTGGCGAGAGTTAACAAGTCCTCAACCAAACTCTTCATGCGTTGAGCCTGAGACATCATCATCTCAAAATATTGATTTTGCTGGGCCTTATCCAAATCCAGTGATTGCATGGTTTCTAAAAAACCCATCAACACCGTAATTGGCGTTCTCATCTCATGAGAAACATTGGCCACGAAATCTCGTCGCATAGCATCGGCTTTTTGCAAATCGGTGACATCCTGAATGAGCAAGAGGTGGCGCATATCGCCGAACGGAAAAGCTTGCAACATCAAACTGAGATTTGCAGCAGGCCCCATTCTTTCCAGCAGTAAAGACTCATCAAATTGACGTCTGTAAAGGTATTGAACGAATTCTGGGCGACGAATAAGGAAGTTGATTCTTTGCATTACATCGCGCTTGAAATTTAAACCAAAGAATTGCTCAGCAATAGCGTTACACCATTCAATGTGGTCTTGGTCATCGAGCATCACAATGCCATTAGGAGAGGCCTGAAAAGCCTCTATAAAGCGACTGTGTTGCTTTTCAATAGACCGCATTTGCTGCTTCAGATTTCGAACTAAGCGCTGCAGGCGGAAAAATATCTCTTCCCAGTAACCACTAGGCAATGGCATGGATTCAACAGAATCAGCAACCGTAAACTTACGTAAGCGGGCTAAATTAATGTACGAATAAATTAAAGGTATTGATAGCACGCAAATTCCAGCGCCAATTGCTGAAATAGGACCTAGTTGGGCTAATGCAATATAGCCTGCAAGAAACGCCAAGAAAATGAGTAAGGCAAATCGGGTGATAACAGATAACATACGACAATCTTAGAGCATCTGGATGGCGGCGGACAAAACCGCCCTGAGAAGCGCCTCTTATTTAGGTCTGAGTTGGGATCTTGGTAATTCGATAACCGCTTCCACGTACCGTCTCGATATAACGATCCGAATCTGTGGGAGCCAAAGCCGCCCTTAACCTCTTGATATGAACATCCACCGTACGTTCTTCAATATAGACCTCATTACCCCATACCTTATCCAGCAGATTTGCTCTGGAGTGGACTCTTTCAGGGTTGGCCATCAAAAACTGAAGTAATCGATATTCGGTGGGTCCCAATGACACTGTTTGCGGGTCCATATTAGGCCAAATAGCCGTCACTCGATGCGATAGAGGGTCTAGCCTTAGCGGTCCAACAGACAGTGGTCCCGTATCTTCAACTGGAGTTTGGCGGCGCAAGAGTGCCTTGACACGAGCAACCAACTCTTTCGGCGAGAAAGGCTTGGTGACATAGTCATCCGCACCCGAATCTAGGCCCAGCACCTTATCGGACTCTTCGCTTTTAGCGGTGAGCATCAGAATTGGCAAAGATCTTGTGCGCTCGTTTGCCCGCAACTCTCTAGCAAACTGAACGCCAGACTTGCCCGGCAACATCCAATCCAAAATCAACAAACTGGGCAGTTCGTCGCGCATCATATTTAATGCAATGTCAGTTTGCATTGCCTTCTTAACATCATACCCAGCATGAGTTAAGTTAATCGCAATCAGTTCGGCGATAGAAGGCTCATCTTCAACAATCAATATGCGGTGAGTCATCATGAAATCCGTATTGATATTACTTATTCTTTATTCGCCTCGCGCACCAAATCCTCGTGCGGGATATGACGCACATCAGAGCCTTTAGCGATATAGATTACGAACTCGGCAATATTCTTTGCATGATCGCCAATACGTTCGATCGCCTTAGCAATAGTCAACATGTCCAAGCCAGTAGAGATCATATGTGGATCTTCCATCATGTAAGAAATCAACTTGCGTACAAAGCCTCTAAATTCCTCATCGATCTGACGATCTTCCTGAACTACTTCCGCAGCCGCAACCGTATCCAAGCGGGCAAAGGCATCTAAGCTACGGCGCAATAATGAAATCGCCATTTGTCCAGATAAGCGAATTTCAGCAACGTTAATGTTGTAAGTCGCACCAGCCTCGATAAGACGTTTGGTTCTCTTAGCAACACGCTCGGCCTCATCGCCAGCACGCTCCAAATTGGTAATCGCTTTAGACACTGCCATCACCAAGCGCAAGTCTCGCGCTGTAGGTTGGCGACGTGCAATCAATTCAGTACAAGCTAAATCAATCTGAATTTCAAGATCGTTAACGATTTTCTCATTGGCAATAACCACATTGCAAGTTTCAACGTCCATTTGCGTAAATGCGCGCATCGCCGTTGAAATCTGTGACTCAACAAGACCGCCCATTTCTAGCAATCGACTAGAGAGGGAATTTAAATCTGCATCAAATTGTGATGAAAGGTGTTTATCTGGCATTTATATCTCCAATTAACCGAAACGGCCGGTAATGTAATCTTCTGTTTCTTTACGCTTAGGCTTGATGAAGATTTCATCAGTCTTACCGTACTCGATGAGACTTCCAAGGTACATATAAGCAGTGTAATCGGAGACGCGAGCTGCCTGCTGCATATTATGAGTCACGATGGCAATCGTGTATTCATGCTTGAGCTCATTAATCAACTCTTCAATCTTACCTGTGGAGATTGGATCTAGGGCTGAAGTTGGCTCATCTAGCAAAATAACTGATGGCTTTACCGCTACGCCTCGGGCAATACATAAACGCTGCTGCTGACCGCCAGACAGAGATAAACCACTCTGGTTAAGCTTGTCTTTCGCCTCATTCCAAAGTGCCGCTTTATTCAAAGCCCACTCAACGCGCTCATCCATTTCAGAGCGAGAAAGTCTTTCATAGAGACGTACGCCAAAGGCAATATTCTCATAAATAGACATTGGAAATGGTGTTGGCTTCTGAAAAACCATGCCGATTCTTGAACGCAGGAGATTCAAATCTTGACCTGGGGCCAAGATATTTTGACCGTAGAAGTTAATCTCACCTTCTGCACGCTGACCAGGATAGAGGTCATACATTCGATTCAAGGCTCTGAGCAAAGTGGATTTACCGCAACCAGATGGTCCGATAAATGCAGTTACTTTGCCCTCTTCGATATCTAAATTGATATCTTGGAGACCCTGAAAAGATCCGTAAAAGAAATTGAGATTGCGTACTTCAAGCGCATTCTTAGCCGGGGCTTGTGTTTGTTGGTTTGTATTCATATTTGTTCCCACTCCTTGACTATCAATCTGATTTAAGTCAAACATTGTTTTCATATCGCTCATCATCCTTGGACCTTCTCGCGGAATACCACTCGAGCCAAAATATTTAAGCCCAATACAGCAATCGTAATTAATAGCGCTCCACCCCAAGCCAAATCGACCCAGTTGTCATACGGACTCATGGCGAACTGAAAAATTACCACTGGCAAGTTGGCCATGGGTGCATTCATATTGGTGGAGAAGAACTGGTTATTGAGTGCGGTAAACAACAACGGTGCAGTTTCGCCACTAACGCGAGCTAAGGACAGCAAGATACCTGTCATCACTCCAGATTGGGCTGCTCTCAAAGTAATCATGAAGGCTACTTTCCACTTGGGCGTACCTAAAGCATAGGCTGCCTCACGCAAGCTACCAGGAACTAAGCGCAACATATTTTCGGTGGTACGCACAACCACTGGAACAGCAATCAATGCCAGTGCAATCGTACCCGCCCAACCAGAGAAATGTCGAACTTGTGCAACTACTAGAGCGTAAACGAACAAACCAATCACGATAGAAGGTGCTGAAAGCATGATATCGGTAACAAAGCGAGTGACTGAAGCTATGCGACTACGATCTCCATATTCAGAGAGGTACAAGCCTGCCAGCACTCCAACAGGAGTGCTAATTAAAGTACAGCAACCCACTAACATCAAACTACCTACGATCGCATTAGCAAGGCCGCCACCCTCAGAGCCAGGCGCTGGAGTGCTTTGAGTAAATATGGATAGATCGAGCGAAGAAAATCCTTTGAAAAACAATACAGCCAAAATCCAAAACAGAAAAATCATACCTAAAACCATGGCAGACATGGATAAGGTTAAGCCAATCTTATTTGCGCGCTTCCGCTTAGAAAACAGTGCTGGATCGATATTAGAAACGTTATTCATGTTTTTAGTCCTTGCTTCTTCTCCATGTTGTTCAGCATCCACTTAGCACATGCCAACACAATAAAGGTAATGATGAACAGGGCTAATCCTAGGGCATATAAAGAAGATAAATGGTTGCCCGCTTCAGCCTCACCAAACTCATTTGCCAAAGTAGAGGCAATTGAAGTTCCTGGGGCAAATAAAGATGGGGACAAGCGGTGAGCATTACCAATCACGAAGGTCACAGCCATCGTCTCACCAAGTGCCCTACCCAAACCAAGCATCACGCCACCAATAACACCAGCCTTCGTGTACGGAAGTACTACGTTATTAACTACTTCCCAAGTGGTGCAACCAATACCGTATGCAGACTCTTTGAGTACCGGAGGAACGATTTCAAATACGTCGCGCATGACTGAAGCAATAAACGGCAAAATCATCATCGCTAAGATGAGGCCGGCACATAAAACACCAATACCATTAAATGCTCCTGAAAACAAAATACCCAGCCCAGGAATTTGTCCAAGGGTTCCCGCAAGCGCTGGTTGAACATACTCGGCAAATAGAGGCGCAAAAATAAACAAGCCAAACATACCGTAAATAATCGATGGTACAGCGGCCAGCAACTCTACTGCAGTACCTAAAGGCCTACGTAGCGCACTTGGACATAACTCGGTCAAAAAAACAGCAATCCCGAAACTCAATGGAACCGCAATCAGCAATGCAATGATTGAAGTGACGACGGTGCCATAAATGGCAATCAGGCCACCAAACTCCCCATTCACAATATCCCACTCTTGGGTAAAAAAGAAGGCAGGGCCAAAGGTGTGCAGCGCTGGCCACGCATTGAAAAGTAAAGAGGCAATAATACCGAGCAATGCGATCAATACTGACAGCGCAAAAAATTGGGTAATACCATGAAAGAGGAAATCTTGAATACGCTGATATTTAGCGATTCGAAGAGCCTGCGGCGTCGGCATTGAAGCGGACTGGGTTATATCCATCATATATTGAGCTTATTTAAATATTGAAACAGCCCCACTTGAGTGAGGCTGTTTATTAGTTTTGATTGACTACTATCAATCTCTAAACTTATTTAGTAACTACTTTAGAAAATACATTCTTACGGATAAATTCTGTTGTTGCATCAGGCATTGGAACGTAATCTAACTCTTCAGCCATTTTCTTGCCATCCTTGAATGCAAAGTCAAAGAACTTGATCACTTCAGCAGCATTTGCTTTGTTTTCTGGGTTCTTGTAGAGAAGAATGAAAGAAGCGCCAGTGATTGGCCAAGACTTTGCACCAGCAGCATCAGTAATGAAAGCACCCATACCAGGAATCTTCGCCCAATCAGTACCCAGTGCAGCAGCTGCAAAAGTAGTATCGTCAGGAGCAACAAAATTACCAGCTTTATTTTTCAGTGAAATATAAGTTAACTTATTTTTCTTAGCGTAAGCGTACTCAACATAACCGATAGAATTCTTTACGCGAGATACGTTTGCAGCAACACCTTCGTTACCTTTACCGCCAACAGATGAGGCAGCAGGCCATTTAACGGCAGCACCGGCACCAACAGCATCTTTCCAGAGTGTGCTGGTCTTAGTTAGGTAATCAGTAAAGATCGCAGTTGTACCTGAACCATCGGCACGGTGAACAACAGTAATCGAACCAGAAGGAATCTTCACACCTGGGTTCATGATGGCGATACGCTTATCACCCCAGTCAGAAATCACGCCTTGGAAAATATCAGCCAATGTTGGGCCGTCTAATTTGATATCGCCTGGCTTAACACCATCAACGTTAATCACTGGAACAACACCGCCAATAATGGCTGGGAATTGAACCATGCCATCTTTTTCTAAGTCATCAAACTTCACTGGATTGTCGGTTGCACCGAAATCAACAGTCTTTGCTTTGATTTGCTTAATACCGCCAGAAGAACCGATGGATTGGTAATTTAAGTTAGAGCCAGTCTTTGCTTTGAAAGCTTCAGCCCATTTTGTATAAACAGGGTATGGAAATGAGGCGCCAGCGCCGGTCATATCCGCTGCGAAAGCAACTGGGGCAAATGAAATCGCGCTAATAACGAGCGCTTTTTTCAAGAATGAGTTCATGTGGATCGTTCCTCAGATAAATAACGCAATATTGCGATAGCTGAACGATACGTTTTGAGTATGACCCTTTTATGACACTAATTGAGCTTGAAAATAATCCAACAAAATCAATGATTTAGCTTATTGGCACTAGATCTGCAATAGACTTGGCTGAGCTCATGGCTACTGCGCTATCTTGAGCCTCAACCATTACCCGCAGGAGGGGTTCCGTACCTGAGGCACGAATCAGCACCCTGCCCGTTCCCTGAAGATCAGTCTCAACTTGGCTAATCTTCGATTTGAGCTTGGCATCTGACTTCCAGTCGTATCCAGCTTTGAACTTCACATTCAAAAGCACCTGAGGGAAGATTTTTACGAAATCGAGGAGCTGAGCCAAACTTTGCTTGTTTTTACTCATGGCCGCCAAAACCTGCAGCGCAGCAATGGTGCCATCACCTGTGGAATGCTGATCTAGGCAAAGCAAATGCCCAGAACCTTCGCCGCCAATGATCCACCCCCTCTCTTTCAAGAGCTCTAAGACGTAACGATCGCCCACATTGGCCCGCTCAAATCCAATACCCAAACCTTTGATGGCATTTTCTACTGCCAGATTAGTCATGAGAGTACCGACAACCCCTCCCAATGCTTGGCCGCGGTCAATGCGATCTTTAACTAGAACGTATAAGAGCTCATCTCCATTAAAGAGTCGACCAGTAGCATCTACCATTTGTAGGCGATCGGCATCACCATCTAATGCAATACCAAGATCAGCGCCAACTTCTTTTACTTTAGTAATTAATGCCTCAGGCGCTGTAGCACCGCAGCCATCGTTAATGTTGCGACCGTCGGGCTGAACTCCAATCGAAATCACTTCTGCACCTAGCTCATGAAATACATGGGGGGCAATATGGTAGGCAGCACCATTGGCGCAATCAACTACCAACTTCAAACCCTTGAGATTGAGATCACCAGGAAAAGTCGATTTGCAGAACTCAATATAACGTCCAGCAGCATCATCGATGCGAAATGCCTTCCCTATATCTTTTGAGCTAACGCAACCCATGGGTTTTGCGAGCTCGGCTTCTATCGCCAACTCAAACTCATCCGTTAACTTGCCGCCTTCTGCAGAGAAGAATTTAATCCCATTGTCTTGATACGCATTGTGCGAGGCAGAAATCACCACACCTGCTGATAAACGCAAGGCTTTGGTAAGGTAAGCAACGCCTGGGGTAGGCATAGGTCCACACAACATGACATCGACACCAGCAGCAGCAAAACCAGCCTCTAGAGCGGCTTCCAATAAATAACCAGAAACGCGCGTATCTTTACCAATCAAAATCTTGCAGCGCTCACCCGGTTCTGCATTCTGACTCAGTACTATGCCTGCCGCATAGCCAAGGCGAGTAATGAACTCCGGAACAATCGGAAATTGCCCTACTTCACCGCGGATACCATCAGTACCAAAGTATTGTTTTTTCATGGATTTCATTATAAAACTTGTGGGCATTGAGCCAGCTGAGTCACCCCTGAATCGCTTCCCAGAGCTTCAGAGAATCAACCGTCTCCTGCACATCGTGAACCCGAATAATGCGGGCACCCCGATCTGCAGCCAGAATAGCGGCAGCCACACTGGGCGCTACCCGCTCATTGGTATCTCGCCCAGTTAGCTTACCCAGCATCGATTTACGAGAAATCCCTGCCAAAACCGGATAACCCAATTGGGAGAATTGATCAAAATCAGCCAACATCTTGAGGTTGTGCTCCAGACTTTTGCCAAAGCCAAATCCTGGGTCGATAGCAATTCTATTGTTAGCAACGCCTTTATCTTCTAACAAGCTAGCTCGCTCTTGAAGAAAAGCCTTTACCTCTGCGATGACATCTTGATACTCAGGATCAAATTGCATGGTTTGCGGATCACGTTGCATATGCATTAATACAATGCCACATTGCTTATCTTTGTCTAGATCACTTTCAAGGATGGCGCCTACTGCACCCTCTTGTCGTAGTGCCCAGATATCGTTGACGCAATCAACGCCTGCTCGCAGAGCTTGACACATGGTCTCCGCTTTATAGGTATCAATCGATAGCGCAACTCCACAATCTTTCAATGCATCAATGACTGGCAAAACACGATCTAACTCTTCTTGCAAAGAAACCGGCTCAGCACCGGGTCGAGTCGACTCGCCGCCGATGTCAATGATGTCTGCGCCATTAACAATCATCCGCTTTGCTTGAGCAATCGCATCGCTAGGCGTTCTGAACTCTCCACCATCTGAGAATGAATCTGGTGTGGCATTTAGGATGCCCATCACCAGTGGGCGCTGACGTTTACTAAAATCAAAAAGAAAACGCCCGCAACGCCATGTTGCGGGCGGAGTTCGCTTCATCACCTAGCTAAGACTAGCGGCTGATTAAGCGGTTGCTGGAGCAGCGCCCGCAGCAGGACCTGGCGTACCAGCTGAGTTACCAAACTGGGTTGCTGATGGCGGCTTAGGAGCGCGTGGTGGACGACCTTCCATAATGTCGGTAATCTGCTCAGCATCAATGGTTTCCAGCTCAAGCAATGCAGCAACCATGGCTTCAACCTTGTCACGATTTTGCTCAAGAATGGATCTTGCCAAAGCATATTGACTATCCACTAATGCCCGAATTTCTGCATCGACTTTTTGCTGTGTCAGCTCAGAAACCGTCTTCGTGCTGTTACGCCCAAAGATACTTTCTGATTCAGTATCCACATAGACCATCGTACCCAAGCTATCACTCATGCCGTAACGAGTCACCATATCACGCGCCATTTTAGTAGCACGCTCAAAGTCATTGGATGCGCCAGTACTCATGGAATGCAAGAACACCTCTTCAGCAGCACGACCGCCAAACAAAATGGCCAACTCTTCCAACATGCGATCTTTATATAAGTTCACACGATCAAACTCAGGCAACTGCCAAGTCACACCCAAAGCCATGCCGCGCGGCATGATGGTGACCTTATGCACTGGATCAGCCTTAGGCAATACCTTAGCTACTACCGCATGACCTGACTCGTGATACGCCGTATTACGACGCTCTTCTTCACGCATCACAGCAGACTTGCGCTCAGGACCCATATAGATCTTGTCTTTTGCATCTTCAAAGTCTTTCATATCGACGGCGCGTTTATTGCGACGCGCTGCAAACAAGGCAGACTCATTTACTAGATTTGCTAAATCAGCGCCGGAGAAACCAGGAGTACCGCGAGCTAATACAGCCGCATCCACATCTGGATCAATCGGAACTTTACGCATGTGCACTTGCAAGATTTGCTCGCGACCACGAATGTCAGGCAAGCCTACATGCACCTGGCGATCAAAACGACCAGGACGCAATAAGGCCTTATCCAATACATCAGAGCGGTTGGTTGCAGCAACGACAATCACACCGCTATTGCTTTCAAAGCCATCCATCTCAACCAGCATTTGGTTCAGGGTTTGCTCACGCTCATCATTACCACCGCCCATACCGGCACCACGGTGACGACCGACCGCATCAATCTCATCAATGAAGATGATGCAAGGAGAGTTTTTCTTCGCGTTCTCAAACATATCGCGCACGCGAGATGCACCAACACCAACAAACATCTCGACGAAGTCTGAACCAGAGATTGAGAAAAATGGAACTTTTGCTTCGCCTGCAATCGCACGCGCCAGCAAGGTTTTACCAGTACCCGGAGGGCCAACCAGCAAAACACCGTGCGGGATACGACCACCAAGCTTTTGGAACTTTTGCGGATCTTTGAGGAACTCAACAATCTCAAAAACTTCTTCTTTGGCTTCATCGCAACCAGCAACATCAGCAAAGGTCACAGTATTGCTATTTTCATCAATCAAGCGCGCTTTAGATTTGCCGAAAGAGAATGCTCCACCCTTTCCGCCGCCTTGCATCTGGCGCATCATGAAAAACCAAAAACCAATAATCAATAAAGTAGGTCCGAGGTAATACAAAGCCGAAACCAACATGTTTGGCTCATCGTCTGCTTTACCAGTTACCTGTACTCCGAATTTCATGAGATCGCCAACCATCCAAATATCTCCTGGGGAGATGATGGAATATTTGTTGCCGTCATTCGGCGTCACCTGTAGCGTGCGACCTTGCACATCCACTCGTTTCACTTTGCCAGCTTTGGCATCGTCCATGAATTGAGAATACGTGACTTGGGTTTGATCTTTAGGCTTGTCAAACTGTTTAAAAACAGTAAAGAGCACTAGACCCACAATGAGCCACACACCAACTTTTTGCAACATATTGCTATTCAAAAGGAGACCTTTGCCGGATTAATCCGGGAGTTAAAGCGGATTGCTATACCTAAGTATTTGATTCTACTACCAGGCTTTTTCAAGGGCTGGGAGCAACTTTATTTAATAAACCCCTATTTTCAGTGGGTTATTTAGTAGGTTTGAGGTCACGACCCAGTAAAAAGATTTCCGAGGACTTGGCTCTAGAAGCCTTTGGCTTTCTGGAGGCAACTGTTTTAAAGACCTTTTTAAAGGATTCCACAATCTGGCTATAGCCACTGCCATTGAAGCACTTGATCAACAAGGCCCCCTCTGGTTTGAGGTGCTGTACCGAGAAATCCAAGGCAATTTCAGCCAAAAAGGCCATACGAGCGGCATCAGCCACGCCTACGCCAGAGAGATTAGGCGCCATATCTGACAGGACTAGATCTACTTTACCGCCTGCATCCGCCGGCAAAAGAGCTTCAAGTGCCTTCAAACCATCATCCTCACGGAAATCACCCTGAATAAAGGAAACGTCCGCAATGTCTTCCATGGGCAGGATATCAATCGCAATAATGATTCCATCCGGCTTGCCAGATTCGATATTGGGATTATTTTTGCCAAGTTCAGTCAGGCGATTACGGGCGTACTGAGACCAGCTCCCAGGAGCGCTCCCGAGATCCACAATAGTCATACCCGCTTTGATGAGTCTGTCTTGCTCGTCTATCTCGCTGAGCTTATAGACGGCTCGTGCACGATAACCCTCTTTTTGGGCCATCTTCACATACGGATCATTTAGGTGATCTTGCAACCAACTTTTATTAAATTTATTCTTTGCCACAACTTACCCACTTTCGGCGTCCATTTTCCTTGTTTACGCCCTGTAAGGCAAAGGGAATCGACTTAAAACGTCTTGATTAGAGCTTATATATGGGCGATAGCCCCGTTTTACAAGTCCTAATGCTCTATCATCGAGCCCATGACTGCACTTACTATTACCCCCGCACAACGCAAATCCCTTAAAACCGATGCCCATGACCTCAGTCCAGTCGTCATGATTGGAGGCGATGGCCTGACCCCTGCGGTCATTAAAGAGGCGAAGTTAGCTATTTCTCACCACGGCTTGATTAAAGTTCGCGTCTTTGGCGACGAGCGTGAAGCGCGCATCGCTATCTATGAAGAGCTCTGCGACAAGCTTGGCGCAGCGCCAGTTCAGCACATCGGTAAATTACTGGTGCTTTGGAAGCCAATTGACATCGTTGATGAGGCCTTATCCAATTTAGGTAGATCTAGCAAGCAAACCAAAAAATCCTTGCAAGCTCCACGCACGAAGCGTCAGCCAAATCGTGTGGTGGCAAAAACAGGTGTTCGCACTAGCACTTCCGAGAGATCTGATAGGCGCTCCGCTTCCAACAAGTCGCCATTTGAAAGAGCGGCTGCTGTGAAAAGCGCCACTCCTAAGAAACGCGTTCTGCGCGCTGATGCCGCTGAATCCAAGATTGGTTGGTCATCACCAGGCTATCGCAAAGCAGTTGCAGCTCCTGCCCCGATCAAGAAACGCAAAGCACGCATGAGCAGCACCAAGAAAAAATCATTGGGCTCTTAAGCCGTTCGGAAGTATTTAGGGTACTGCGCATTAATACTGAACGCCGCTAGTCGGCGTTTTTTTATTGCTGATGATTTTTGCTCAGTCGCCAAACTAAAAATATCCCCAAGAAACTTTGCAGCATAAACAGAATGCTAGAGACACCATGCAATCTAGAAAATAAGGTTGCAGAGGGAGAAAGCATGACCGGCATACCTTGAGCTAAAGCGTTATCTCTTAAGGAGTTCATCCATGGGATGAAGATAAATGCAGCGGCGATTGAACAAATCAGCATTGCCAATAGTAGCCAGCGTATCAACCTAAATGGGTTTAGGCCACGAGCAACTAAAAGATTGGCAAGCGCCATCAAGCCGATACAGACAATCAAGCTGAGGTAGGCTTCTATTCTAAAGATAGTACCGGCAACCATTCCAGCTGCCTGGCGATCAGTCATGGTGCTAAAGATGGCTGGAGCAACCAGATAACCTACCGTGAGTAAGCTGCCTACCCATAAGCCTGCAATCAAAATGAAAAGCCTTTGGGCACCCAGATAATTAGGAGCATCCAAAGGCTTCATCTCTGATTACTTGAGAATATTAGATGTAACGAACCGCAAGAATTTCGACTTCGCGATTACCACCAGGCGCCTGAACCGCAACTACATCACCCTCTTCTTTACCAATCAAGGCACGTGCAATTGGTGAACTAATGGAAATCTTATTGAACTCAATATCCGCTTCGTCGTCACCCACGATTTGGTAAGTGAGCTTGGTGCCATCTTCAAGATCCTCGAGATCAACAGTTGCACCAAACACGATGCGTCCGTTTACATCGAGGCTAGCTGGGTCAATGATCTGTGCAGCAGAAAGCTTGCCTTCCAACTCCTGAATACGACCTTCAATAAAGCCTTGCTTTTCTTTAGCAGCATCGTACTCAGCGTTCTCAGAAAGATCGCCTTGGGCACGTGCTTCTGAGATCGCAATAATCACGGATGGACGCTCAACATGCTTAAGACGATGCAGCTCTTCTTTGAGAAGTTCTGCGCCATGCTTAGTAATTGGAATTGTGCTCATGCTTCTAACCTAACTTAAATTAATTGAGAGTCTTATGCAGATTCTGTAAAGAATACACTTCAAGAGACTCTTTGTTGCCATTTTGCGAAGTCATCAAACCATCCATTACTGCACGCGCCGCACTAATCGTGGTGTAGTAAGTCACGTTATTAGCTTGTGCGCTAGTACGAATGGAGCGTGAATCCGCAATCGCAGTACGGGTCTCGTCAACAGTAGTAAATACGAGTGAGATCTCACCATTCTTGATCAAGTCAACAATGTGTGGGCGACCGTCCTTCACTTTGTTCACTACGCGTACTGGTAAACCAGCCGCTTCAATAGCCGCAGCAGTGCCTTTAGTGGCCACCATGGGGAAACCCAACTGATGCAAAAGCTTAGCTACTTCAACCGCTTTAGGCTTATCGCTATCTTTCACCGTCAGCACCACCGTTCCACTCTTAGGCAACTTAATACCAGCGCCTAACTGAGATTTAAATAGTGCTTCACCGAAAGTTTTGCCAACACCCATCACTTCACCCGTTGAACGCATCTCTGGTCCAAGAATCGGATCAATACCTGGGAACTTGTTAAATGGGAATACGGCTTCTTTAACCGAGAAGTAAGCAGGTTTGACTTCGTTCTTGATGCCCTGCTGCTCTAGGGTCTGGCCAACCATACAGCGAGCAGCAATCTTGGCTAATTGCAAACCAGTCGCCTTCGATACAAATGGCACAGTACGAGAAGCACGTGGGTTTACTTCGAGAACGTAGATGACGTCTTTGCCATCGACATTCTGAATCGCAAACTGCACGTTCATCAAGCCAATCACGTTCAAACCTTTAGCCATGGCTGCAGTTTGACGTTTGATTTCTGCAATCGTCTCATCAGACAAAGAATATGGTGGCAATGAACAAGCTGAATCACCCGAGTGAACTCCGGCTTGCTCAATATGCTCCATCACACCGCCGATGAATACCTGCTGACCATCACTAATACAGTCGACGTCACACTCAATCGCATCATTTAAGAAACGATCTAGTAAGACTGGTGAGTCATGAGAAACCTTAACCGCCTCGCGCATATAGCGCTCGAGATCGCGACCATCATGAACGATTTCCATTGCACGACCACCCAATACATAGGAAGGACGAACTACCAATGGATAACCAATTTCTTCTGCAAGCTTGAGCGCCTCATCTTCCGCACGTGCGGTACGGTTAGGCGGCTGACGCAAGTTCAACTCATGCAATAACTTCTGAAAGCGCTCGCGATCTTCCGCAGCATCGATCATGTCAGGCGAGGTCCCAATAATCGGCACACCATTGGCCTCGAGATCCAATGCCAACTTCAAAGGAGTCTGACCGCCGTACTGCACGATCACGCCTTTCGGCTTTTCGATCGCGACGATCTCCAGCACATCTTCTAGCGTTAATGGCTCAAAATACAAACGATCAGATGTGTCGTAATCAGTAGAAACGGTTTCTGGATTGCAATTGACCATGATGGTTTCGTAACCATCTTCGCGCATTGCTAAAGCAGCATGGACGCAGCAGTAGTCAAACTCAATACCTTGACCAATGCGGTTCGGTCCGCCACCTAAAACCATGATCTTGTCTTTAGTGCTTGGCTGAGATTCACACTCGCCATGCTCTGCTTCATAAGTGGAATACAAATAGGCCGTGTTCGTTGAGAACTCGGCTGCGCAGGTATCAACCCGCTTGTAGACAGGCACTACTTTGAGGCGGTGACGCGCTGCGCGAACTGAGGAAGCATCCACTCCCAGCAACTTAGCTAAGCGACGATCAGAGAAACCTTTTTGTTTAATGAAGCGCAACTCAGCAGCAGACAAGCTATCAATCTTGCGTTGCTTGAGTTCAGTCTCCATGGTGACGAGTTCTTCGATCTGCTCCAAGAACCAAGGATCGACTTTAGTCTCGTTGTAAATCTCATCTAAGCCCATACCCATACGGAAAGCATCAGCCAAATACCAGATACGGTCTGGGCCTGGCTCACCAATCTCTTGAATGATATCATCTAGGTCTGTAGAAACTTCATCCAGACCATCAACACCAACCTCTAAACCACGAAGTGCTTTTTGGAAAGACTCTTGGAAAGTACGTCCAATGGCCATTACCTCACCTACGGATTTCATCTGCGTTGTCAGACGAGAATCCGCTTGCGGGAATTTCTCAAACGCGAAACGAGGAATCTTCGTAACCACGTAATCGATTGAAGGCTCAAAGGATGCTGGCGTTGCGCCACCAGTGATGTCGTTCTTCAACTCATCCAAGGTGTAGCCTACCGCAAGCTTTGCTGCAATCTTCGCAATAGGGAAGCCCGTCGCTTTTGAAGCCAGGGCAGATGAACGAGAAACGCGTGGGTTCATCTCAATGACAATCATGCGACCATCAACTGGATTGATGGAGAACTGTACATTTGAACCACCAGTATCAACACCAATCTCACGCAATACCGCAATCGATGCGTTTCTTAGAATTTGATACTCTTTATCCGTCAATGTTTGTGCAGGAGCAACGGTGATCGAATCTCCAGTATGAACACCCATGGGATCTAAGTTTTCGATTGAGCAAACGATGATGCAGTTATCGGCGCGGTCACGCACCACTTCCATCTCGAACTCTTTCCAACCCAAGAGAGACTCCTCAATCAAGAGTTCACGAGTTGGCGACAAATCCAAACCGCGCTTGCAAATCTCTTCAAACTCTTCACGGTTGTAAGCAATACCACCACCGGATCCACCCATGGTGAATGAAGGACGAATCACTACCGGGAAACCTGGGCTACCAGTCTCCTGCTGAATGCGTTGCTGTACTTCATGCGCTTCGTCCATCGAGTGTGCAATCCCAGACTTCGCAGAGCCCAGACCAATTTTGGTCATCGCATCTTTAAACTTCAGACGGTCTTCTGCTTTATCAATCGCCTCTGGTGATGCGCCGATCAATTCGCAACCGTATTTTTCGAGAACACCATGACGATGCAAATCGAGTGCACAGTTCAAGGCAGTTTGACCGCCCATCGTTGGCAAAATCGCATCTGGTTTTTCTGTGGCAATAATGCGCTCCACTACCTCCCAGGTAATTGGCTCGATGTATGTCACATCCGCCATTTCTGGGTCAGTCATGATGGTCGCAGGATTGCTGTTTACCAGAATGACTTTGTAACCTTCGTCACGCAAGGCTTTACAAGCTTGTGCACCGGAATAGTCAAACTCACAGGCCTGACCAATCACAATTGGGCCAGCACCAATAATGAGGATGCTCTTAATGTCGCTACGCTTAGGCATTATTTGCCTCCCTTATTACCAACAGCGGCAGCATTCATTAGCTCCACAAAACGATCAAATAAATAGGCAATGTCATGAGGACCCGGTGAGGCCTCAGGGTGACCTTGAAAACACAAGGCCGGCTTGTCTTTCCAGGCAAGTCCTTGCAACGATCCATCAAATAAAGAAACGTGCGTCACGCGAATATTGTCGGGCAAGGTATTTGCGTCAACAGCAAAGCCATGGTTCTGCGAAGTAATAGCTACGCGCCCAGTATCCAAATCTTTTACAGGATGGTTTGCACCATGGTGACCGAACTTCATCTTCAAAGTTTTAGCGCCAGCGGCCAAGCCCATGATTTGGTGACCCAAGCAAATACCGAAAGTCGGAACACCCTTCTCAATAATTTCTTTTGCAGCGGCAATTGCGTAATCACAAGGACCGGGATCTCCAGGGCCATTCGAGAAGAACACGCCATCGGGGTTCATCGCCAATACTTCAGCTGCGCTCGTTTGTGCCGGCACAACCGTGAGTTCACAGCCACGCTCGGTGAGCATGCGCAAGATATTGCGCTTCACACCAAAGTCATAAGCAACGACTTTTTTGATTGGCTTGCTGGTATCCAAAGTTTTATATGCTGGCTTGCCATCAGGGCCATGCAAATCCCACTCGGCTTCACGCCATTGATATGAGGCTTTAGTTGTAACGACTTTGGCCAGGTCTAAACCAGCCATGCCAGGGAAGGCTTTAGCCAATTCCAGAGCTTTCTTGCCAAGGGTCTCTACGTCATCACCCATCTTGCCAGCAACAATCGCGCCAGATTGGGCACCTTTGTCACGCAGGATACGAGTGAGCTTACGGGTATCAATCCCAGAAATACCAACCACGCCGGCTTTCGTGAGATAGCTATCGAGAGTCTCTTCGGAGCGGAAATTCGATACACGCCTTGAGAGGTCTTTTACGACCAAACCAGCAGCATGAATCTGATCTGATTCGGCATCTTGACCGTTTACCCCAACGTTACCGATGTGGGGATAGGTCAAGGTCACGATTTGGCGTGAGTAACTAGGATCAGTAATGATCTCTTGATAACCAGTCAGTGCAGTATTGAAGACCACTTCGCCGGTAGTTTCGCCAGGGGCGCCAATGCTAAGACCGGGAAATAATGTGCCGTCGGCTAAAGCCAACACGGCGGGAGGAAAAGAAGGAAGCAAGGGTGACAAACCATCTCCAGTCCCTGCTCCATCCGACGCTCAACACCCCAAAAAGACCAACCCAGGACTGTTTGTGCGGGAGGTGAGTGTCTTTAAGCGCTAGGGTAATTTATTAAGTTTTGAACCTAGTAATCATACCATTTTTGCGTATAAACCCTTGGATTCCCAGCCAATTGGGCTTAGAAGGTAATAAGCCCCTCAGTCTTAATACTGAGGGGCTTATTTTTACTAATACTGAGCTAGCTTAAGACTTCGCGCTTTGCTCGATGATGGTCTTAATTTGAGCCAAAACAGTTTGATCTTCCATGGTGCTAATGTCACCAGGATCGCGCCCTTCAGCAACGGCTTGAAGTGCACGGCGAACGATCTTGCCAGAACGGGTCTTAGGCAAGGCAGTGACCACATAAACGCGACCTGGACGAGCAATCGCGCCCAATGTAGTGTCCACGGTCTTCATGCACTCTGCTTCCAAAGTAGCTGTATTCGAAGAATCCTTTGGAATCACGAAAGCAATAGCCGCTTGGCCTTTGAGCTTGTCCTCAATACCCACCACCGCTACTTCGGAGATGTTTGGATGACTAGAGATACTTTCCTCGATCTCGCGAGTGCCTAAACGGTGACCGGCAACGTTAATCACGTCATCGGTGCGACCCAAGATGAAGAAGTAACCATCTTCGTCCTTAATGCCCCAGTCAAAGGTGGAGTAAATCATCTTGCCGGGAATAGTCTCCCAATAGGTGCTGACGAAACGCTTGTCATCACCCCAAACAGTTTGCATACAACCTGGAGGCAAAGGACCTTCAATCGCAATCACACCTTTTTGATCTGGGCCCAATTCTTCCGAAGTCGCATCATCTAACAACTTCATGTTGTAGCCAAAGGAAGGAACGCCAGGTGAGCCAAACTTATGCGGCATCACTTCTACACCACGCTGAATCGCGAGCATTGGCCAGCCTGTTTCGGTTTGCCAGTAGTTATCCACGATCGGTTTCTTAATCGCATCATGAATCCATGTCGCTGTCGGCTCATCTAATGGCTCTCCCGCCAAGAACAAGGCACGCAAGCTAGAGAGATCGTATTTGGTTAAGAAGGCCGGGTCTTGTTTCTTAAGAACGCGAACTGCAGTTGGAGCAGAGAACATGACTGACACTTTGTACTTCTCTACCAACTCCCACCAAATGCCGGCATCAGGACGCAGTGGTGTACCTTCATACATGATGGTGGCCATGCCGTTAAGCAATGGTGCATAAATAATGTAGCTGTGACCTACCACCCAACCGATGTCTGAGGTACAGAACATCGTTTCACCAGGATTACCGCAGAAGATGTGCTTCATCGTTGAAGCCAGCGCAACTGCATAACCACCGGTATCACGCTGCACACCCTTCGGCTTGCCAGTAGTACCTGAGGTGTAAAGGATGTAAGAGGTATGAGTGGCATCAACCCACTCAATCGGAACTAAATCATTGAGGTGTTTTTGACGCTCAGCAGCGTAATCCAAATCACGGCCAGCAACGGTAGTGAACTCAGTCAAACCGCGATTGACGATCAATACTTTTTCAGGCTTGTAACTAGCCAGAGTAATTGCTTCATCTAGCAATGGCTTGTAAGGAACCGCTTTACCGCCACGAGCGCCCGCTTCTGCAGTCACAATCATTTTTGGTTTTGCATCATCAATACGAGATGCCAAGCTGTGTGAAGCGAAGCCACCAAACACAACTGAGTGAATGGCACCGATACGCGCACAAGCCAACATTGCAAAGCAAGCCTCAGCAATCATCGGCATGTAGATCAATACGCGATCGCCCTTTTGAACACCATTAGCCTTGTAGATTGCAGCCATACGATTGACTTCTTCGTAGAGCTCTTTGAATGTGTAGGCTTTTTCTAAATTGGTTTCCGTTGAAACAGCAACAAGGGCAATTTGATCAGGACGATCCTTGAGATGACGATCGACCGCGTTGTAACAAAGATTAGTTAGACCACCTTCAAACCATTTAGCAAACGGAGGGTTTGCATAATCTAGAACCTTATTAAAAGGCTTTTCCCAATGAATAAGTTTTGCCTGCTCTCCCCAGAAACCATCTGGATCTTTAATGGAGCGTTCGTGTTCTGATTTATAGGACATGGTCAACCTAAATAAGTAAATTAAAGTGTCTGGGCTTATTGAATCTTGCTAGCACCTTTGCTATTTGAAACCTTGGCAGTCGGGCTAGATGCTTTCGCATTAACATTTTTCGCAGATTTTGCAAGCTCTGTCGATGCGGATTTATGCTGAGATGCAGCATTATTTGCAGAAGAATTACCCTTAGTCACCCCTTTTTTTGATTTCACAACGGGGCATTTAGCCCCTTTTGCACATTTTTTAGGCGCCGGAGGTGCAGGCTTATCCAAACTGAGATTGGCATTTTCAGCCATCGCTAGCGAGATATCCCCGGGACGGCGGCTGGTTTTTGGTACTAGCACAGTAGACCCAGAACGAATGCGCATTCCTTTTGGAATACCATTGATTTCCCGCAAGGTGTCAGCATCAACGCCAAGCGTCTTGGCGCACTGATCAACAGACTCAGTTTTGGTTACTTGGACAGCCGCCCAAGAGGAAAGAGGTTTGTTGTACTTCTTGAGATTTGCCTGGAAGATTTCTGCGTGACCAAATGGCAGCAAAATCTGCTGGTTAGCGTTACTCAGGATAACTGGCTTGTTAAAGGATGGGTTCAGGCTATGAAACTCATCCTCAGGAATTTCACTCAACTGAATCACCAAGGCCACATCAATATCGGACCCTACGTCTACCGCCACAAAGTAGGGGTGATTCTCCAGCTCAGGCAACACAATGCCGTAGGCCTGGGGATCTAAAACAATCTGCCGATATGCCATGAGCTTAGGCACATAGTTTCGAGTCTCATTGGGCATTTTGAGACTTAAATAATCCGTTGGCAGTCCTGCGGCAAGATTTCGCTTCTGTGCTTTGGAGACATTACCCGCGCCCCAGTTGTATGCAGCTAAAGCAAGATCCCAGCTACCGAATTGTTTATGCAGACGCTGCAAATAATCCAGCGCTGCATCAGTGGATTGCAGTACATCCCTGCGCTCATCCCTGAAAACGTTTTGCGTTAAGCGAAAATCTTTTCCGGTCGCCGGCATAAATTGCCATAAGCCCATGGCCTTTGCACTAGATTTGGCGTGCGTCACGAATGCGCTTTCGACAAACGGAAGCAAAGCGATCTCCGTTGGCATATTGCGCGTATTCACTTCTTGTACGATATAAAACAGGTAGCGAGATGAGCGAGCCATCGAACGATTGACGTAATCTGGGCGAGCACTCAGCCAACGTACCTGCTCGATTTCGAGCGGCGTATTCATCGGCTCCATCTCAAAGCCATCCCGAATTCGGATCCACAGGTTGCTCGATGGAGTATATAAATCGCTTACAGATTGATTCTGTAAATTCACCCGCTTTGCTTTAACAGCACGCGGATCTTTACGAGTCGGAGTATCGGAAGACCAGTCCCCAGTGCTCGCGCATCCAGAGAGCGCGGCAATCAGCAATATCGCCGCATAGCGCCACAACATCAGAATCGATCCTTCCAAGCCCGAATCACTGCCAAGACATGAGCCGGCGTTGGCAGTAATTTTTCACCTGACACTTCCATTGCTGCATCCATCACAGCCTTCTGATCGCAGCGCATAAAAGGGTTGACTTGCAATTCTTGTCCAATAGTCGTTGGCAAGGTAGGTAGATGTTGATCACGCAAGGCTTTAGCAGTTTGTGCCCAAGTAATGAGATTCGCATTATTAGGCTCAACCGCCAAAGCAAACCGGATATTTGATAAGGTGTATTCATGGGTGCAATACACCAGCGTATTTTTTGGCAAGGCAATGAACTTGTCCAAGGACTGGCTCATCTGCGTTGGGGTACCTTCAAATAAGCGGCCGCAACCAGAAGCAAACAAGGTATCACCACAGAACAACATGGGCTCCACTACATTGGCTTGCATGTTCGCAAAGTAAGCGATGTGGCTTAAGGTATGTCCCGGGACTTCGTACACCTCAAGGCTAATACGGGGCGCAGACACTTCAATCTTGTCACCCTCCAGCATGGCATTAGTGCGGCCCGGGATATCGATCGTGGCAGGCCCATAAACGGGGATGCCTGAGCCATGAGCCTGCAATAAAGCAAGGATGCCGCCAGTATGGTCGGCGTGATGATGAGTAACTAAAATACCCGTCAAAGTCAGCTTTTTTTGTTCGAGATACTGCAATACGGGGGTAGCATCACCCGGATCCACGATCAAGGCAGATTGACCATCATGAATACACCAGATGTAATTGTCATCAAATGCCGGTATCGGCCAAACCTGCAATAAAGTATTCTTCACCATATACCGATGATACCAACCCCACCCTCCCCATCCCAGATGCCCGCACCACCATGGAGTTCATGGGAAAAGTGGCTCCAGTCCCCTCCAGGGCGCTATGTCCTTGCTTGGGAGCAAAAATGCTTCAATCAAATCGTGGCCGATGTCTTTGGTTTTTATGCTGTGCAAATTGGTTTGCCACAAATCAATACCTTGGCAGAAAACCGCATGCCATTGCATGCCCTATTAATTCATTCCAATGACCGTCAAAAGGATGCCCAGAGATTTAACTGGCACCAAATTGAAGGCAATTCAAATGAACTACCCTTTGCCTCGGAAACGATTGATTTATTGGTGCTGCCACATGTCTTGGAATTTGCGGCCGACCCCCATCAAATTTTGCGAGAAGCTGAGCGCGTTCTTCGTCCTGAGGGTCGCTTGATTATTTCGGGTTTTAACCCAGCTAGCCTTTGGGGTATGCGCCAATATCTCAGTAGATTGATTGGCAGTCCGTATTTGCCGAGAGATGGGCAATTTATTGGTCTTCTCAGAATTAAAGACTGGCTACAGCTTCTGAACTTTTCTCTGGATCGCGGGCACTTTGGTTGCTACAAACTCCCACTTAGCGGAGAGTCGGGCATGGCCAGAATGGATTTCATGGAGCCTGCAGGCAATCGCTGGTGGCCTATTTTTGGGGCTGTTTTCTTGGTTTCGGCCATTAAACGTCAACAAGGTATTCGCCTCATAGGGCAGGTTCAGGGCCTGCGTATCCCGGCCATTACCCAATTAAGTCCAGCGGCTGAAAGCCGACAGAATTTGGCAAACAGCCAAGACCAAGTAAATTAACGCCATGCCTCACACTAAAACACTCCCCCATATCGTCATTTATACCGATGGCGCCTGCAAAGGCAATCCCGGTCCTGGCGGCTGGGGCGCCGTCCTTCGCTCGGGCGGTCATGAAAAGCATTTGCATGGGGGTGCCAAGCACACCACCAATAACCGGATGGAGATCAGCGCGGTTATACATGCGCTGCGAGCCCTCAAACAAACCAGCTCTGTAGAGCTCTGGACTGACTCGCAGTATGTTCAAAAAGGGGTAACTGAGTGGCTGGAGGGCTGGAAAAAAAGAGGCTGGAAGACTGCCAGCAAGGATCCCGTCAAAAATGCCGATTTATGGCAAGAATTAGACGCCTTAATCCCAGACCACAAGATCTCTTGGCATTGGGTGCGCGGGCACAACGGCCATCCCGGAAATGAGCTTGCTGACCTCCTGGCAAACAAGGGTGTCGAGGAATTTCTGCCCTAAGCCTGAGGGATGCCTTCAAGCCCGTATTTAGCGGTCTTATGAGAGAATGAACGCATTCAAAGCTGGTACAGAATTCACCGCTAAACCCATATAAAACCAAGAAAAACGCCGAGACCGTGTCAAAAATTGAATCTGCACTCGATAAAGCAGTCGCCAAGTTACCCTTACTTAAAAATTCGGTAAAGACTCGCTTATGCGCTCTATGGCGAAAAGCTTCTCCATATTTAGATAGGCTCAAGAAATTAGACTACCCCACTGCTAAAGCATTCACCATCAAATACAAGTGGCGGATTTTGTTGGTGCTGGTCGTTTTGTACGCCGGATCCAAAGCAGTTGAATACTTCTTCCCTGCTAGCAGTAAAGCAGGTGGTCCACAAACCATCACCAGTGTCCTTGTGGAGAAGAAAGATATTCCTTTAATTATTGAGGCTACTGGCACGATCATCTCCAGCAGTATTGTGGATATCAGGCCAATGACTACCAATACGGTCAAAACCATCCACATCAAAGATGGGCAAGAAGTCAAAGAAGGTGAACTCCTGTTTACCCTTGATGATCGCAACGATCGCGCTAACTACGAAAAATTAAAAGCCTTGGCAGATGATGCCCAGAAACAATACTTACGCGCCAAAGAATTGGTCGCCAAGAACTTTATTTCTAAAGCAGGTCTAGAAACCTCCTTAGCCAATGCCAAATCGGCACAAGCGGCGGCTCGTTCAGCAGAGGTTCAGCTCTCCTACGACTCCATCCGCTCCCCTATTGCAGGTCGAGCTGGCATCATCAACGTCTTCCCAGGATCACTGGTGCAAGCCAGCAACGTAGTCACTACTGCCACCAGCTCTACAGCAACTTCTAGCGTTGGATCGATGGTGACTATTACCCAGTTAAATCCCATCAATGTTCAGTTTGTTGTACCTGAGAAAGACATCCCTTTATTGATGGAAGGTAAGCAGGCAGACTCACCGCTCAAGGTAAAGGTGAGCGTTGGCAATGACGCCAAAGCGGTTTATGAAGGCGAAGTGCTTGTCATTGATAACCAGGTGGATCCCAGCATTGCAGCAGTGCGTGTGCGCGCTCAAATACCAAATGAGAAGATGGCCTTGTTACCTGGTCAATTTGCCCGAGTCTCATTAAATGCAAATACCCTTAAAGATGCTATTGCAGTACCATCGGAAGCAATCGTTATCAGCCCTAAAGGGCGCCTGATCTATGTTGTAGATAAGGATGACAAGGTGCAAGCAAAACCCATCAAAGTGATCTATGAGTATCAGGGCACTTCCGTAATAAGCGACATTGAATCCGGCTCTCGCGTTGTTGTTGAGGGTAAGCAAAACTTGCGGCCTGGCGGCAAGATCCGGGAAGCAAAGCAACAAACTTCTGCGTCCGCTCCAGCTAAAGCAGCGGCTCCGGCCCCCGAGAAAAAATGACGCTTTCTGAGCTATGTATTAGACGGCCCGTCATGACGGTACTGCTGTCCATTGCAACAGTAGTTGCCGGCACTGTTGCTTATTTTAAGATTCCCGTTGCTGCACTTCCCAGCTTTAATACGCCAATTATTTCTGTCAGCGCCAGCTTGCCTGGAGCTGCCCCAGAAAACATGGCGTCTTCTGTGGCACTTCCACTAGAAAAAGAATTCTCCACGATTGATGGCATTAAGGTTATTAGCTCGACCAACACCCTAGGCTCGACTAACATCACCCTAGAGTTCACAAATGATCGGGATATTGATAAGGCAGCTGTTGATGTTCAAGCCGCCCTCTTGCGTGCCCAGAGACGACTCCCAATTGAAATGACGGTACCGCCGTCCTACCGCAAGATTAATCCTGCAGATACAGCAGTACTCGTGATTCGCATGAGTTCACCGTCCATGAGTCTGTCTGAGATTAATGCGTATGCAGAAAACTTATTGGCACCCTCACTATCGACCATCACTGGTGTATCGCAAGTCTTGGTATATGGCGCTAAACGCTATGCTGTTCGCGTCAGCGTGCGCCCAGATGCTTTGGGAAATCGCAATATCACCATGGAAGAGTTGGCGCTCGCAATTAATAAGGCCAATACGAATAGTCCGGTAGGTACCTTGGATGGGCCACGCCAACTCATCACGATTTACGCCAACCCTCAGCTAGTCAAAGCAGATGAGTTTGGCAACCTGGTCATTGCCCAACGTAATGGCCTACCCGTCTATCTCAGAGATGTAGCGGATGTGCAAGAAAGCTTTGAGGATGTAAAGACTTTTGCTACTGCAGGTGGTGAACGCTCAATCGCGATTGGCATCATGCGCCAGCCTAATGCCAATACCGTTGATGTTGTAGCAGCAGTTAAAAAATTACTCCCAACATTTAAAGAGCAAATGCCAGCATCGATTCAGCTGACATTAATCAATGACCGATCCCTATCGATCGTTGAGGCGATTCATGATGTTAATTTAACGTTAGCTCTCACCATCCTTTTGGTAGTCTTAGTTATCTTCTTGTTTCTCAAGCGCCTTTCCGCAACACTCATCCCCTCAGTGAGTTTGCCCATCTCACTGATTGGCGCCTTCTTCTTGCTCTACTTTTTAGGCTACAGCTTAGATAACATCTCCCTCTTGGGAATTACCCTTGCCGTCGGCCTGGTGGTGGACGATGCTATCGTGGTGCTTGAAAACATCATGCGCTACATCGAGCAAGGCATGGACCCCCTCAAAGCTTCCCTCAAAGGCAGCAAAGAGGTTGGCTTCACGATTATCTCCATTTCGATCTCTTTGGTTGCGGTGTTCATTCCCCTCTTCTTTATGGCGGGCCCAATTGGCCTTCTCTTTAGAGAGTTTGCAGTGGTAGTGTCACTCTCTATTTTGGTATCAGCAGTTGTCTCGCTTACCGTGGTGCCATTGCTATGTAGCCGCTTTTTGCCCAAGCCTGGCGATCATCCAAAAGAATATGCCATCACGAAAAAGTTCGATCGCGTATTTGATTACACTCTAAAAACCTATATTCATTACTTGGATCTGGCATTGGCCAATCGCAAGAAAGTGTTGTGGGGTGCCGTTGCTTCCTTCTTCGTCACGATTGCTCTTTTTGCCTACAGCCCAAAAGGCTTTTTTCCAGAAGAGGATATTGGTCAAATCACGGCAACCACCGAGGCTGCAGAAGATACTTCCTTTAAGTCTATGCTCGAACTTCAAGATCGAGCAGCGGAGATCGTCAATAACGATCCCAATGTAGCCACTTCGATCTCCATTTTGGGTGGCGGTCAAAGCGCCGGAAGAAATACGGGTCGCTTCTTCATCATTCTCAAACCTAAGGGCGACCGCGAAAAAATGGCTAAGGTCATTGAGGGCTTGCGAATTAAGTTCAAAGAGATCCCAGGGCTACAGGTATACATGCGACCCGTTCAAAATTTACAACTCGGTGGCCGCAGTAGTAAGAGTCGCTATCAATTTACTTTGCAGAGCGTTGGCTTTGAAGGTGTGAATGAGTGGGCTGAAAAGTTAACTCAAAAAATGCGTGCTGATCCGATCTTCCGCGATGTGACCAGCGACTCTCAGCTCAAGGGCCTGAATGTCAAAATCGAGATTAATCGCGAACAAGCTGCTAGTGCCGGCGTCACGATTGCTGACATACGTAACGCCCTCTACAACTCCTTTGGCGAGCGCCAGGTATCCACCATCTACACACCGGTTAATACCTATTACGTCATTCTAGAAACCGCTGAAAATGACCGTCAGTTTGAAACGGATTTAAATAAAGTCTATGTCCGAGGTCGCGCTACGGATAAATTAATACCCCTATCGAGTCTGGCAAGCTTTGTGCGCACGATTGGCCCTACTGCAGTAAACCATCAAGGGCAAATTCCGGCGGTAACGATTTCATTTAACTTGGCTCCAGATATTTTCTTGGGGAATGCCACTAAAGCCATTGATGGCTTTGTAAAAGAAGTAGGTTTGCCTCCGTCAATTATTACCAGCTATGGTGGTGATGCTGCCGTGTTTAAAGACAATCAGTCAGGGCAAATTATTTTGATCTTGGCAGCCTTAGGCGTCATTTATATTTTGCTGGGAGTGCTCTATGAGAGCTATATCCACCCCCTCACTATTTTGGCCGGCCTTCCTTCTGCTGCGATTGGCGCAATCTTATCCTTACGGATCTTCGGCTTTGAATTAACCATTGTTGCGTCAATTGGCATCCTATTACTCATTGGTATCGTCAAAAAGAATGCAATTTTGATGATCGACTTTGCTTTGGATGCGCAACGCAAACAAGGCCTGTCACCAGAGAAGGCTATCCGCGAGGCTTGTATCTTGCGCTTCCGCCCCATCATGATGACAACCATCGCAGCGCTTATGGGCGCCTTACCGATCGCCTTTGGTTTGGGCGCTGGCGCTGAGCTGCGCCAACCATTAGGCATTAGCGTAGCAGGCGGTTTAATCTTCTCGCAATTTGTGACCCTCATCATTACTCCTGTGATCTACCTGTATTTAGATAAATATGCAGGTACTGGTCCCATGGAAATCCCCCCATCCGTATTGGAAGGCACCTAATGCGTCAAGTTATTCTCGATACCGAAACCACTGGTCTTAATCCTGCTACGGGCGATCGTATTATTGAAATCGGTTGCGTTGAAATGGTGGGGCGCCGCCTCACTGATCGCACCTTTCATTACTACATTAATCCTGAGCGAGATATTGATGCGGGGGCTTTTGCAGTTCACGGCCTCTCTCGTGAATTTTTGTCAGACAAACCCGTCTTTGCCAATATCGTTGAAGAGTTGATTGAATTCGTTGACGGTGCTGAGGTGGTGATTCATAACGCAGCGTTTGACTTGGGCTTCTTGGATAACGAGTTTACTTTACTAAAGCGCCCCGCTTTTAGGGGTCTTGCTTCAAAAATTACCGACACCCTCTTAGATGCGCGTCAAATGTTCCCGGGCAAGCGCAATTCTCTTGATGCACTCTGCGAACGATTTGCAATCAGCAATCAGCATCGTACCTTGCACGGCGCTTTACTCGATGCCCAGTTATTAGCTGAAGTTTATGTAGCTATGACGCGCGGGCAAGAAGACTTATCAATAGATCTGATTGACTACACAGTTGGCACTGATGCTTCTGGGCAAATGAAAGCCTTGCCAACGAATCTCAAGCTCGTGACAGCAAGCGATGAAGACTGCCAGTTACATGAAAAGATTTTGGCTGAGATTGCTAAGGCCAGCAAAAAGGACCCCGTATGGAGTCCTTCTAGTGTTACCGGTTAAGCAGGATTAATCCTTAGCTAATGGCGCGGCGGATCTCATCTGCCTTAGGCTTGGAACCTGTAACAGATTCAGTATCGTGCTCGGTTGTATTTTCAATTGTTTCAATTACCGCTTCTTGCATCCGAATATTGTCCTTGGGACAAATGGGTGCGCCGTAAGTAGCCCACTTTTTCAGTAATGTGACCTCATATCCACACTGAGCACACTTTGCTTTATTACGACTGGCATTGCTCGGTCTTGGCGGTGGAAAAACAATCGCTTGATGGGGGTAAGGACCAAGCTCTTGGCTAATCATCATTAAACGCACCATCAACTCTTCGGTGGCATGTGCCATTCTGGCGGGTCCCTCTAAACCAACAGTCTGAGCAATCCCCTTAAAGTCTTCACCGTGACCACTAAAGCAATCATCTACTGCATGACAAAGCTCATGCACCAAGGTATCTAGCAATTGAACTGGGTCATCCAACTTGGGAGATATAAAGATCTCATTGACACCACCGCCGGAGCGCTCACGTGGCCAACATTGCCCTAGCGTCGTTCTGGGACTGCTGGAGGCTGGAAAGCCACAAGATACTCTCACTGGTGGAATGGCATAACCTGCTTTGGAAAACACGGGCTCTAAATGTCTTACGGCGTCTTCTAACCAAGATTCTCTTACGGAGTGTTGCTTCATCAATTACTCATTTATGTTTTTAGTTCGGAGGCTTAATACTGGGTAAGACTCTATTATCGCTGCCCTACTTTGACATCACCAAAAATGGTTTGGGCCTCACGTGGTAAACAGCGCCAGTAGCGCTCATTGGATGGAACGGTTCCACCTAAAGCTGCAGCCGCTTCCCAAGCCCACCGTGGCTTATATAAAAATGCACGGGCCAAGGCAATTAAATCAGCGTCACCAGCCTGCAAAATATCTTCCGCTTGCTGGGGTTCGGTAATTAAACCAACTGTCATCGTCGGAATGCCAGACCGATCTTTTACGATCTTGGCAAATGGCACCTGATAGTTTGGCCCAATTGCAATTTTTTGCAGCGGAGAAATCCCGCCAGACGAAATATGCACAAAATCACATCCGAGTGGCTTCAGACGCGATGCAAAGTCCGCCGTCTCTTCAGGAGTCCAGCCGCCCTCAATCCAATCACTCGCAGAAATGCGAATGCCCAATGCCCCTTGATACGCTTCGCGTACTGCTGCAAACAGCTCCAATGGAAAACGAATACGGTTTTCATAAGAGCCGCCATATTCATCAGTACGCTGATTGGCTATCGGCGATAAAAATTGATGCAATAGATATCCATGAGCGCCATGCAATTCGACCCCATCAATACCAATCCGATCAGCACGTTGGGCTGCGGCTACGAATGCTGCAATTAAGTCTTTTAACTCAGCCTTAGACAGCTCATGCGGCAATCGCTCACCGTCTAATTGCGGAATTGCTGAAGGAGCAATCATCTCCCAGCCACCTTGCTCAGCTGCTAGTAATTGACCGCCATTCCAAGGGGTCGCACTAGACGCTTTACGACCTGCATGGGCCAGCTGAATAAACACCGGTGTAGCCGGTGCCAGCTTGCGTGCTCTAGTGAGCTTATCCTTTAAAGCAGATTCAGTGCGGTCATCCCATAATCCAAGGCAGGCAGGCGTAATGCGCCCTTCTGGCGTTACGCCAGTAGCCTCAATAATGAAAAGTCCAGCCCCGCTATTCAGAAGATTGCCCCAGTGCATCAGATGCCAATCCTGGGCTTCGCCATTGACCGCCGAGTACTGACACATGGGCGCCACCACAATGCGATTAGAGAGGGCTAAGGGGCCCTTGGGAGAGCTTAGCGTGAAGCTGGAGAATAAAAGACTCATAGAAGACCCTTTGGGGTGCTAAAAAGCATAAAAGTAGTGAAAGCTATAAAATAGAAAGAGTAGGATAAACGAGACCATAAAGTTGCGGGGGTAATGCCCCGGACAATTTTTATTACACCTAAAACTAGTAAAAAAATATTAAGCTAAATACTATGAACGCACCACAAGCCTTTGTATCAAAAGAAGATGTTGGCCACTTTGTTGGCGGTAAAGTTGTCAATCCTAAGGATGGTCGCTTTGCCGATGTGTTTAACCCCTCTACAGGAGCGCTTGCAAGACGTGTCGCCTTAGCCAGCCGCAAAGAGGTTGATGACGCGGTAGCAGTAGCCCAAACTGCATTTCAGTCCTGGAGTCAGACTCCTCCCCTGCGCCGTGCGCGCATCATGTTTAAGTATCTTGAACTCCTGAACGCTAATCGCGATGAATTGGCCGCCATGATTACCGCTGAGCACGGCAAGGTGTTTACCGATGCCCAGGGCGAAGTCACCCGCGGTATTGATATTGTTGAATTTGCTACTGGCATTCCAGAACTTCTCAAAGGTGACTACACCGAGCAAGTGTCTACCGATATTGATAACTGGGTGATGCGCCAACCTTTAGGCGTTGTTGCTGGCGTCACACCATTTAACTTCCCAGTCATGGTGCCAATGTGGATGTTCCCAATGGCTATTGCTTGCGGCAACACCTTCATTCTCAAGCCAAGTCCAACCGATCCATCGGCATCCCTGTTTATGGCCAAGCTTTTAAAAGAAGCAGGCTTGCCTGATGGCGTATTTAACGTCGTTCAAGGCGATAAAGAAGCGGTGGATGCCTTAATTGAGAACCCAGATGTCAAAGCTGTGAGCTTTGTGGGATCTACCCCGATTGCAAACTACATTTATGAGCGTTGTGCTCACTTTGGTAAGCGCTCCCAAGCATTAGGTGGCGCTAAGAACCACATGGTCATCATGCCTGATGCTGATATCGATAAAACAATTGATGCTTTGATTGGCGCAGCTTACGGCTCAGCTGGTGAGCGTTGCATGGCAATCTCTGTTGCCGTGCTGGTTGGTGATGTTGCAGAAAAAATCATGCCAAAGCTGATTGAGCGCACTAAGACTCTCAAGGTGAAAAACGGTATGGAACTCGATGCTGAAATGGGTCCTATTGTCACTAAAGCGGCTCTAGAGCGTATTACTGGCTATATTGAGAGTGGCGTAGCCTCTGGTGCCAAGTTATTAGTAGACGGTCGCGGCTTAAAGGTAGCAGGCCATGAAGATGGCTTCTTTATTGGTGGCACCCTCTTTGACGGCGTTACCCCTGATATGAAGATCTACCTAGAGGAAATCTTTGGCCCAGTACTGTCTTGCTTACGCGTGGCAAACTTTACCGACGCCCTCAATTTGGTCAATGCTTGTGAGTTTGGTAATGGCGTTGCTTGCTTTACTAGCGACGGTAACATTGCCCGTGAATTTGCGCGCCGTGTTCAAGTTGGCATGGTCGGTATTAACGTACCTATTCCAGTACCAATGGCTTGGCATGGTTTTGGCGGTTGGAAGAAATCCCTCTTTGGCGATATGCATGCCTATGGCAAAGAAGGCGTGCGCTTCTATACCAAGCAAAAGAGTGTGATGCAGCGCTGGCCTGAAAGCATTGCTAAAGGTGCAGAGTTTGTAATGCCGACTTCGAAGTAATTAGTAGTAAGCAGAAGAAATCTGCAAATAAAAATAGCGGCCTACGGGTCGCTATTTTTTTATTCTTAAGCAATAAAACTGAAAGTTGTCTCTTAAGCAGGAATGACGTAACGCCTTTCGATTGCACGGGCAAATAGCACAATCACTGACACCAAAGCCAGATAAACCAGGGCAGCTAATAAATAAGCCTTGAAGAACTGGAAGTTCGTAGCGGCCAACTCTTGTACGCGTGCAAAGAACTCGGTGTACTGAATCAAGAAGGCAACAGAGCTATCTTTGAGATTGGCAATAACCTGATTGGTAAGCGCTGGAATCGAAAGCCGAATCACCTGAGGCAAGGTAATGAGTTGAAAAATCTGCAAAGGATTAAACCCTTGCGCACTAGCTGCCTCAAGTTGACTCTTATCCAAACCATTAAATGCGGTTTTCAAATACGCTGCGTTATACGCAGCCACATTAAATGTAAAGCCAATGAAGGCAACCGTGAATGGAGAAAGTCGCACACCCCACTGAGGCAAGCCGTAATACATCAAGAACAATAAAACAATTAAGGGCATTCCAATAAAGAAGGAAATATAAGAATTGATGCCGCTGCGAACGTACTTATTTTTGCTAAGCGTGAGATAAAACACCACAATTCCTAGTAGCAACCCGGAAACACTAATCAAGCCAGCCAATTGCAGAGTGTTGACTAGCCCTGCCAAAATCATGGGCATCTGCTCTGTGAGATCCCGAATAAAGGATGGCCATCCGCCCATCAGGCTTTTACCTCAGAACCAAAGAAGGCTTTAATCTCTGGATCAGTATGCTTGCTCAGCACATCAATGCGATCATCAGCACGAATCACGCCGCGGTCCAAGAACATCACGGTATCAGCAATATTACGAGCCAAGTTTAGATCATGCGTGACGCAGATCATCGTAATGCCTTCACTGTGCAAGCGATTGATCAGATCCGCTACATCCCTAGACATGACTGGATCAAGTGCTGAGGTTGGCTCATCCAGAACTAGGACTGCTGGATCCATGGCCAGTGCACGAGCAATAGCGACCCGCTGCTTCTGCCCTCCAGAAAGCTGCGAGGGATACTTATCCTGATGGGGCGTCATCTCAAAATGGGATAACTCAAACAAGGCTTTTTCTTTAGCCTCCGCTTTACCCATCTTGTGTAGCTTGCGCAAGCCCAATGAGACGTTATCCAATACAGTGAGATGACTATACAAAGCAAACTGCTGAAACACAAAACCAATTTGCTTACGCAACTCCCTCACATCCACATTGGGGCCTAATACTTCTTTACCCCTAAAAACAATCGATCCAGAGGTGGGCTCAACTAGGCGATTGAGGCAGCGTAATAAAGTGGACTTGCCTGAGCCAGATGCGCCCATCAATACGCGGACATCACCCTCCTTCAGGTCAAGATTAATGTTAGACAAAACAGTCTGTCCATCAAACTCTTTAACCAAATCTCTCACTTGAATTAATGCCACGTACCAACCTCTTTGGATAATGAAATATTGATACTCATGCTGGACTCATTCCTGGAATTTGGTAGCGTTTACTTAACAATTGAACCCCAATCAAGCAAACCCGGTAAATCACAAAGTAAAGGATGCCAACTGCCAAATACACTTCTATTCCACGCAGGGTAGTTGAGGTCAGCGTCATGGCCTGCTTGGTGATTTCTGGAATACCCACGGTATAAGCAAATGGCGAGTATTTGAGTACTGAGGTGAACTCATTGACCATACCGGGAACCGAGAACCGCAACATTTGTGGCAGCTCGATAAATCGCAGTACCTGGACGCGAGTCATGCCCATGGCTTGGGCGGCAATCACTTCCGCTGGATCAACTGAGTTAAATGCACCCCGAAATACCTCCGCCAAATAAGCCGAGGCAACCAGACCCAAACTAAGCGCCATTGCCATTAAGGGTGGAACCTTGAACCCAATACCCGGCAAACCAAAATACACCATGAATAGCAACACAAGGACCGGCACCCCTCTAAACACATAGGTGTAGCAGTCAATTATAGGAATAAGCCAAGGGATATCAAGGCGACGCAGGCTTGCTAAGAACAAGCCCACCACTAGGCCAGTTAGTGAGCAAACCAGTGTTACTAGAACCGTATAAGAAATGCCCTGAGCTAACTGGGCAAGAATATCCAGAAAATTCACAGGGCAGGCTTTCGACTACTGTTTACGAATGCGATAACTTGATGAACTTACTTCATCCACTTATCAAGAATGGCTTTAATTTTTTCTGGGCCAAGCTCATTGAGGTATTTATCAAAGTCATCGCGCAACTTAGAGCCCTTAGCAAAAGCAAAGCCTAGCTTGTCGAAACCTTTGAATACATAACTACTCTGAATCGGTAATTTCAATTTATTTTCATAATTCAGAAATACTGGCTCTTCAATAAATGCCAAGTCTAAATTACCATTCTGTAGATCAGTGATCACTTCGGCATACGAAGGATAGAGCTTCACCTTGCTCAATGAGTAGTACCCTTTTGGCTCCAACTCATTCTTAATCAGGTCATCGTAAGCCATACCACGCGGGTAGCCAATCGAGTACTTTTTAAGTTGGTTCAAATCGGTAATTTGAATATTTTTATTTTTCATGCTGACAAGGTGCCAAGCGTTGTCATAGTACGGCTGAGAAAAATCCATCACCTCTTTACGCTTATCAGTAATTGAAATTCCTGAGAAAGCAACATCAGCCTGACCACTAGATACTGCGCCCAACATGCCGGCCCAATCATACGGCGTCACTTTAAGCGTGCAGCCACGGGATTGGCAGTAGCCTTGGAAAATATCCATATCTACACCAACGATCTGCCCTTTGTCATCGAACAACATTGGTGGAGATGCGGGTGAAACGGCAACTTTAATTTCTTTTGAATCTGGGGATTTGGAGCAAGCCACAATGGTGAGCGCTAGAACAGCGGCAAACAATGCCAGAAAAAAGCGTTTCATGGGTAATTCTCCTATCCTAATGAATGGTAATACCCAGACTCTGGGCGCCCACCAAGTATAGGGGAATTAGGGGAAAGCTGGCTACTGCAGGGTGTTTTTGAAGGCGGGCATCATGGGCATCGCCATGACCTCAATTCCCTCTTCGCGCAAAGCCTCAGCTTCGTCTAAAGTGGTTTGACCACGAATACTCCGCTCAGGAGATTCTTTATAGTGAATTTTGCGAGCCTCTTCAGCAAAGGAGTTCCCGACATCCTCGGATCGCCCCATTAACTCACGCATACCCTTTAAAAAGGCAGCTTGCACCTGAGCCTCCAGTTGAGAATGGTCACCACCAGTCAGAGCAACAACATCGCCGCTGATCGAGCCAGTAACACCACTGTTGTCGGTGCTTGCAGTATGGGTAACGGTAAGCTCTGTCGATGTAGATAGCTCTTTATTGGAGCCCGATTTAGCAATATGTGGAGCCGATGGCATACGGGTAATCTCAGTGCTATCGCAAATGGGGCACGCAAGCATTCCCTTGTCTTGCTGAGCAAGGCAATCCTCTTCAGAGGCAAACCACCCTTCAAAGCGATGATCTAGTGGGCAAGCGAGGTTGTAAACTTTCATAAGACCTATATAGGGGCAAAACTACTAAATTCAATAGCCCTATTTTAATAGGTTTATTGAATTAGCCTGTGATGGGCACAGGACTCACTAAGCCACGGCGATATCGATCCAGCCAATAGGCCGCAATCGTCGTCTTAACATCGGTAATCTCGCCCTGCTCTACCCATTCCAAAAGCTGCTCTAAAGGGGCGGCAAAGACATCCAAAAACTCTTCCTCATCCAAGTGGCTTTTCCCGGAGACCAAGCCCTCAGCCAAGTAGATATCAATAAATTCTGTCGAATAAGAGATCACTGGATGAATACGGCGAATGAAACTCCACTTACTTGCGGAGTAGCCAGTCTCCTCAGCCAGCTCACGCTGCGCGCATACCAGGTGATCCTCTTTAGGATCTAACTTCCCCGCCGGAATCTCGAGACAGGCCTTTGCAATTGGGTAGCGATATTGGCGCTCCATGAGTACCCTGCCATCATCTAAGATAGCCAAAATAGCGACTGCGCCTGGATGGGTAAGATATTCCCGAACTGCTTGATTGCCATCGGGCAGGCTAACTTGATCCCGCTTCATATTCAGAAAGATGCCGCCATAGATGTCTTCACCAGACAAGCGCTCTTCCATTAAGTGGGCATCGCCAGTTGGTAGGTCTGCAAACGATTTTTCAGTCATTACGCTTCTTTCGTATATTGAATAGCCATCTTACAAAACTCGGATGACAGAAATGAAAAAGGCTCCTATTCGGAGCCCTTCATCACCACCATGATCATTTGATTCCCTAGGAACCCAATAAAGTACGACGCATCGCATCAAGGCACACTGCCATCAAGCCTGCAGGGAAGATTCCCAATGCCAATACAAAAACAGCATTCAGACTCAAGAGACCGCGGGCAAATCCAGATCCTGAAATCTCAACAGCATGCTCTGCCTTAGGCTCATCAAAGTACATGACCTTAACGACTCTAAGGTAGTAGAACGCGCCAATTAATGAAGCAATTACAGCAATAATAGCCAAGAATGTATGTTCGCCATCAACCAAGGCTTCGAGTACCCCTAGCTTAGCCGCAAAGCCTACTGTTGGCGGAATACCTGCCAAAGAGAACATCATCACTAAGCCAATAAAAGCAAACCATGGATGGCGTTTATTTAAACCCTTGAGATCATCAATGGTTTCGCAATCATGGCCTTTACGGGACAACATCATCAAGAGGCCGAAGCTTCCTAATGTAGTCAACACATAAGTGATGGCGTAGAACATCGAAGCACTAAAGGCATGATCATCAAATACCGACAACATGCCCAGCAATACAAAGCCCATTTGTGCAATCGCTGAGTAAGCCAACATCCGCTTCACATTGGTTTGAGCAATCGCAGTCACGTTACCAACAACTAAAGATAAGACTGCCAACAAGACCAACATCGGCTGCCAGTCACCCATTAAAGGCAATAAGGTGTTCACCAATAAACGGAATAACAATGCGAAGGCAGCCAACTTCGGCGCCGCTGCAATCATTAAGGTGACAGCCGTTGGTGCGCCCTGGTACACATCTGGAACCCACATATGAAACGGCACAACGCCCAACTTAAATGCCAGACCAGAAACAATAAATACCAAGCCAAACGCCATGACTAAATGGTTCACGCGAGGGTCAGCAACTGTTCTGAAGATTTCAATTAAATCAAGTGAGCCAGTAACGCCATACAACATCGACATGCCGTAGAGCAAGAAACCAGACGCTAAGGCGCCAAGAATGAAGTACTTAATACCCGCTTCAACACTCTTCTCGCTGTTATGGCGCATCGCTACTAAAGCATAAGTAGGCAAAGCCATCAACTCAAGACCCAGGTAGAGAGTGAGAAGATTTGCACCAGAGATCAATACGCACTGTCCCAACAAGGCAAGCAAAGCCAAGACAATAAAGTCTGGGCGGAACAAAGCACGATCAGTGAGATATTGCTTTGAATACACCAAACTCACCAACACCGCACCACATGAGCACGCCTTTAGCAGATTTGAAATTGGATCAGACTGAAATAAGCCATTCATGGCCACAACAGAAACATCCCCCATGCGGCCCACAAATGCAAGAATCAAATAAGCTAACAAAATGATGGAGAAGAAATAAACAAAGCCAACACCACGTGGCGTATGGAAAATATCCTGCTCTACTCCAGGCGTGGATGGCTGACGCTCAGGAACATAAACGCTTGCCACCAACAAGAAGCAGGTAGCTACGAGTAAAACGAGTTCCGGCAGGACGGCGTATAGGTCAAATGCTTGCATTAGCTTTTACTCAGAGTTTGCTGACAGCAACATGCTGCAACAGATTAATCACGGCAGGATGGATGATGTCGGTAAAAGGCTTTGGATATACGCCCATGCCGATAACGCAGATGGACAGGACCGCCATCATGAAATACTCACGCGCATTGAGATCTTTTAATTCCTCAACATGCTGATTGGTGATGGCGCCGAAAAACACGCGCTTGACCATCCACAAAGAATAAGCAGCACCCAGGATTAAAGCGGTAGATGCCAAGATACCGATCACAAAATCGTAATCGACGGCTGCCAAAATCACCATGAACTCGCCCACGAAACCAGAGGTAGCAGGCAAACCACAGTTCGCCATAGCCATTAATACCGCAAAGGCTGTAAAGGCCGGCATACGATGAACAACGCCACCGTAATCAGCAATTTGACGGGTATGCATGCGGTCGTACAGCACGCCAATAGACAGGAACATTGCGCCAGCCACGAAACCGTGAGAAATCATCTGCACAATGCCGCCCTCAATACCCAATGGGCTAAAGAGGAAGAAACCAAGGGTCACAAAACCCATATGAGCTACTGATGAGTAAGCTACGAGCTTCTTCATGTCTTTCTGAACTAAAGCTACTGCGCCAACGTAGATCACGGCAACTAAAGATAAGAAGATCACAAATGGACCGAGATATTGGCTTGCATCCGGAGCGATCGGCAATGAGAAACGCAAGAAGCCATAGGCACCAAGCTTCAGCATGATCGCTGCCAACACCACCGAGCCGCCAGTTGGCGCCTCAACGTGAACATCTGGCAACCATGTATGCAAAGGCCACATTGGAACCTTCACTGCAAAAGCCATGAAGAATGCAAAGAACAGGAGAATTTGCTCAACGATGTCGAGACGAGCGTTATGCCAAGCCAAGATATCGAAAGTATTGGTTACGTTATATAAATACAGCATGGCAATCAAAGTCAGCAATGAGCCAAGCAAGGTGTACAGGAAAAACTTGAATGCGGCATAGATGCGGTTATGACCGCCCCACACACCGATGATGATGTACATCGGAATTAAGGTTGCCTCGAAGAACACATAGAACAACAAAGCATCTAGCGCGGCGAATACGCCAATCATTAACCCAGAAAGGATTAAGAAAGAAGCCATGTACTGCGAGACCTTCTTATCAATCACTTCCCATGCAGCAATCACCACAATAATATTGACGAATGCAGTCAGAACGATGAACCAAACCGAGATACCATCGATTCCTAAGTGGTAGTTAATGTCGTAACGTGGAATCCAGCTCAACTTTTCTACAAACTGCATGCCAGGATTGGCGATATCAAAGTTGATTACCAATGGCAGAGTTGCAATAAAGCCAAGCACAGAACCTACGAGAGCTAACCAGCGAACACCGGCAGTCGGCTTCTCCGAACCGTAGAACAGAATAATGATGCCGAAGAAAATCGGGATCCAGATGGCGTAAGAAAGAATCATGATGGCTACTTAAGTAACAAAGGCCTAGCGAACAAAAGGCAGGTAAGCGTACAAAACCCAAGCCAACAATACCGCCAAGCCCGCAATCATTGCAAAGGCATAGTGATAGAGATAACCGGATTGCAAATGGCGAATGACTGCGGAGAAGCGCCCTACTGCATGCGCACTACCGTTAACCAAAAAGCCGTCAATAACCTGTTGATCGCCGCGATGCCATAAGACACCACCGATCCACAGCAAACCTTTAGCAAAAACCGCTTGATTCAAATCATCGAGATAATATTTGTTATCCAAGAGTTTCTTGATTGGTGCAAATGCTTGCGCAACTACGCCAGGCAACTTCGGTGCCCAGAGGTAACCAATCGCAGCAGTCAGTACGCCCAGCACAACCAAAAGTAATACCGGCGATGTTAAGGAATGCATTGCCATGGCAATCGGGCCATGGAACTCTTCAGCTAGTTCCTTCATAGCCGGGTGCTTGCCGATATCCACAAAGATGGAGTCGCCGAAATACGTACCAAATAACAAAGGGGTAATTGTGTAGTAACCGATGATGACCGAAGGAATTGCCAACAAAATCAATGGCAAGGTCACAACAAATGGTGACTCATGTGGCTTTTGACCAGGCGCTAAACCATGGTGCGCATGATCATCGCCCTGCTCTGCATGATCATGATGATCGTGTGCGTGGGCATCTGCATGACCCCAGCGAGCTTTACCGTGGAATACATAGAAGTACAGACGGAAGGAATACAAAGCCGTTACAAAGACGCTGGCCATTACAGCAAAGTAAGCAAAACCAGAACCGGGGATATGGCTAGCCGCTACCGCTTCAATGATGGAATCTTTTGAATAGAAGCCGGAGAAGAACGGGGTGCCGATCAGTGCTAGGTTGCCCAACAACATCATGAGGCAAGTAATTGGCATGTACTTCCAGAGACCGCCCATCTTGCGCATATCTTGCTCATGATGCATACCCAAGATCACACTACCTGCCGCAAGGAACAAGAGTGCTTTGAAGAATGCGTGTGTCATGAGATGGAAGATGGCTACTGGATAGGCAGATACCCCCAAGGCAACCGTCATATAACCCAACTGAGACAGTGTTGAATATGCAACTACCCGCTTGATATCGGTCTGAACGATTCCCAAGAAACCCATAAAGAGCGCGGTAATAGAACCAATCACCAAGATAAAGCTCAAGGCCACATCAGACAATTCAAACAGAGGTGACATACGTGACACCATGAAGATACCGGCAGTCACCATCGTTGCCGCGTGAATCAATGCAGAAATTGGGGTTGGGCCTTCCATGGAGTCTGGCAACCAAACGTGCAATGGAAACTGGGCTGATTTACCCATGGCGCCAATAAAGAGACAGATACAGGCAACGGTTACTAAATTCCAGCTGGTGCCTGGCAAGGTTTGCGCAGCCAATGCAGTGTTTTGGGCAAAGATCACGTCGTAGTTCATGGAGCCGGTACTAGCTAATAGCAAGCCGATGCCAAGAATGAAGCCAAAGTCACCAACACGGTTAACTAAGAAGGCCTTCATGTTTGCAAACACCGCTGACTGACGCTCATAGTAGAAGCCAATTAACAGATATGAAACCACACCCACTGCTTCCCAACCGAAGAAGAGTTGCAAAAGGTTATTACTCATTACCAACATCAACATAGCGAAGGTAAAGAGTGAGATGTATGAGAAGAAGCGGTTATAGCCCTCTTCACCCTGCATATAGCCAATGGTGTAGATGTGAACCATCAAGGAAACAAAGGTCACCACACACATCATGGTCGCTGTCAGCGGGTCAATTAAGAAACCGATATCTAGATTAAGTTCACCCAACTGCATCCAGCGATACACAGTGCCGTTGAAATAGAAGCCATCCATGACTTGCACGAGTACGAAGCAAGACAAGACGAAGGCGATCATCACACCCAGGATGGTAACGAACTGGCAAGCACCGTTACCGATGCGATTGCCGCCTAATTTAGTGCCAAAGAATCCGGCAATGGCTGAGCCAAATAATGGCGCCAGCGGAATTGCGCAGAGAACGGGAAGAGTTAAGGTCAATTGCATGACTAGCCTTTTAGGTGGTCAAGGTCTTCAGCATTAATGGTGTCCACCTTACGGAAGAGCACAACCAAAATTGCCAGACCGATCGCTGCCTCAGCAGCAGCCACAGTCAAAATAAAGAATACGAATACTTGACCAGCCATATCGCCCAAGTAATGGGAGAAGGCTACAAAGTTCATGTTCACCGAGAGGAGCATGAGTTCAATTGCCATTAAGAGCACGATGATGTTCTTGCGATTCAAGAAAATACCAATCACGCTGGTCGCAAACAAGATTGCGCCAAGCACTAAGTAGTGAGCGAGAGTAATAGTCATTTCTTCTCCCCGCGTGTATCTTGCTTTGCGGCCATATCAGAACCCATCTTGACGATGCGCATGCGATCGGCAGAATTCACATTCACTTGCTCATGAATATTTTGGGATTTGGAGTCTTTACGATTACGCAGAGTTAATGCAACGGCAGCAATGATGGCCACCAAAAGAATGACGCCAGCAACCTCAAAGGCATAAACATAGTCAACGAAAATGAGCATACCCAAGGCTTGGGTATTGCTCGTTGCCATCTCTTCCAGCATTGGTTGCACAGGTGCACTAGTACCAATAAAGCTACGAATCAATACGATGGACAACTCTAATACGATTACCGCACCCATCAAGAAGGCTACGGGTAGGAATTTCTTGAAATCACGACGTAAGTGCTCAAGATCTAGATCGAGCATCATCACCACGAATAAGAAGAGAACCATTACCGCGCCAACATAAACGAGGATCAAAGCCAGACTTAGAAACTCAGCCTTCAGAAGCATCCACAAGCCAGAGGCGCAGAAGAAAGCCAGAACCAAGAACAATGCCGCATGAACCGGATTGCGTGCAGTAATCACGCGCAATGCGGAAAGCACTAATAGACCGGCAAAGGCGTAGAAGAAAGCTGCAAAGAGTGTAGAGGTATCGAATGTCATATGTCGTTGTGCTCGATTCGATTAACGATAAGGCGCATCAGCTGCGCGGTTAGCGGCGATATCTTTTTCATACTTATCGCCTACTGCCAAAAGCATTTCTTTAGTGAAGTACAAATCACCGCGCTTATCACCGAAATACTCAAAAATATTGGTTTCAACAATAGCGTCTACTGGGCAAGCCTCCTCACAGAAGCCGCAGAAAATACACTTCGTTAAATCAATGTCATAACGGCTTGTGCGACGGGTACCATCATCGCGCTCAGCTGTTTCAATGGTGATTGCATACGCTGGGCAAACAGCCTCGCATAATTTGCAACCAATACAACGCTCTTCCCCGTTTTCATAGCGGCGCAAAGCATGCAAACCGCGGAAGCGAACAGATTGAGGGGTTCTCTCTTCAGGGTACTGAATAGTGATCTTTGGCTTAAAGAGATAGCGACCGGTAATCGACATACCGACCAAAATATCTTTGAGCATCAAGCTATCGAGGAATTGGGAAATTTTCTTAAACATGATTGATCAACTTATTTCCAAATATTCAATGGGGATACAACCCATGCGCCAACGACAACTACCCAGAATACAGAGATAGGAATAAAGATCTTCCAACCCAAACGCATGATTTGGTCATAGCGATAGCGCGGCAATGTGGCACGCAACCAGATAACGCAAGACAAGAGGAAGAAGGTTTTTGCAAACAACCAGAAGAAACCAGGGATATCGCGGAGGATTGGCAAATCAACGATAGGCAACCAGCCACCCAAGAACATTGTTGCCGCTAAAGCAGCGATCAAGATCATGTTGGCGTATTCAGCCAAGAAGAACATGGCAAACGCCATACCGGAGTACTCAACCATGTGGCCCGCAACAATCTCGGATTCACCTTCAACCACGTCAAATGGATGGCGGTTAGTTTCGGCAACGCCGGAGATGAAGTAAATCACGAACATTGGCAGCAATGGCAACCAGTTCCAAGAAAGGAAGTTCAAGCCGATGCTGGCAAAGTAGCCCTGCTCTTGTGAAGCAACAATCGTGCTCAAGTTCAAAGAGCCTGAAGTCAACAACACGGTAACCAATGCAAAGCCCATAGCGATCTCATAAGAAATCATTTGAGCTGAAGCACGCATAGCGCCAAGGAATGGATACTTGGAGTTTGATGACCAACCCGCCAAAATCACGCCGTAAACGCCAATAGAAGAAATTGCCATCACGTAGAGCAATCCGGCATTGACATCAGCCAAGACCATTTTGGCCTGGAATGGAATCACAGCCCAAGCGGCAAAAGCCGGCATGATCACCATGACTGGTGCAATGAAATAAAGCACTTTGCTAGCTTGAGTCGGAGAAATGATCTCCTTCATCAATAACTTCAACGCATCAGCGATAGGTTGCAGCAAGCCCAAAGGGCCAACACGGTTTGGTCCGAGGCGGATATGCATCCAACCGATCAGCTTACGCTCCCAGAGGGTCATGTAAGCAACGGCGCCGAACATGGGCAATACGATGATCACGATACGCACCAAAGCCCAAACAAGTGGCCATAGTGAGCCAAAGATAGCCTCACCTTGGGTGGTAATGAGGTTCAAGAAATTATCCATCTCGTCCCTTACGCCTTGCTAACAGTTACAGGACCGGACATCGATCCCAATTGAGCACTAGCTGCTGTACCTGCAGAAATTCTGACGGCACCACTAGCCAAATTCGCTTCCAATGTTGCTGGCAAATCTACTGACTGACCATCTTGGGTCACTCGCACAGCATCACCCTCTTTCAAGCCCAGCTCATTAAAGAGTGCTTGACCCAATCCAACTTGATTGCCACGCTTCGCATCGCGCGTTAACTGCAATGCTGATGAGCGACGCACAATTTGGTCGCCAGAATAAATACCAACATCTGACAAACGCTCTAAGCCAGTTAGCGGAGCCAAATTACCATTAGCCAATCCAGCGGCAGTAGATTGATTGCTTAGCTTCGTGCAGTAATTTTCACCAAGTGCTTCGCCCAATACTTCCTCAGGCATATTGAACAAGAATCCATCTAGATTCAATAGCCCGCCAAGTACGCGCAGCACTTTCCATGCTGGACGTGAATCACCTAATGGCTTCACAGCGGGCTGAATAGTTTGAGCACGGCCTTCAACGTTTACAAAAGTAGATACTGTTTCCGTAAATGTAGAGATCGGCAGAATGACATCCGCTACTTCCAAGATGTCTGCGCTCTTATAGGCGCTCAGTGCAATCACTGTACTTGCCTTAGCCAATGCAGCACGAGACTGAATAGGATTTGGTAGATCTGCATCTGGCTCGATATTCATCAAGAGCACAGCACGACGATCACCAGAAAGCACTGAATTAACACCAACACCATTGGCATTCACCAAGCTAGCACCAACCGCGTTGCCGCCAACTGGCAAGAAACCTAAAGTGGCGCCTGTTTGTTGTGCAATGAACTGAGCCAGTACATGCAAATCAGATGCATGAGGATGGGCAATTGCAGCCGAACCTAGTAGTAATGATGTTGTCGAACCAGATAACAAGCTATCAGCAATCTTTTGAGCAGTAGCAGAAACTGGCAAATTAAATGTACCTGCAGGAGCAGAAACAGACTTCGCTTTAGCAACTGCCAATGCAACTTCACTCAAAGCATTCATCCATGCACTTGGAGCGGCTGCGATACCGACGCTCGGAATCAGCCAATCATCGCCACCAGCATCAATGCGAAGAACTTGTAAGCCACGCTTAGCACTGGCACGCAAACGGACAGCGATCAGTGGTTGATCTTTACGCAAGAAGCTTCCAATTACCAGAACCCGATCTAACTCACTCACTTTAGTAAGTGTCATACCCAACCATGGAGCGGTGGCTGAACCGTTCACATCAGTTTGACGCAGACGGGTTTCAACTTGATTGGAGCCTAGGCCACGAACAAGTTTTTGAAGTAGATGCAATTCTTCAGCGCTAGAGATTGGATGGGCTAATGCACCAATTGCCTCTGGGCCACTTTCAGATGAAATGGTTTTGAGTGAACGAGCCACGTAATCCATTGCGGATTCCCAATCGGTCTCAAGCCACTGACCGCCCTGCTTCACCATTGGAGTTGTAATGCGATCAGCGCTATTCAAACCTTCGTATGCAAAACGATCACGGTCGCTAATCCAGCACTCATTAACTGCATCATTTTCCAAAGCGACTACACGCATTACTTTGTTTGCTTTGGTTTGAATGGTGGTATTGGCACCCAGACTGTCATGCGGACTTACTGAACGCTTACGACCCAATTCCCAAGTACGCGCAGCATAGCGGAATGGCTTACTAGTCAACGCGCCAACTGGGCACAAATCAATCATGTTTCCAGATAGCTCTGAATCAATGGTTTGGCCTGCAAATGTAGTGATTTCAGAATGCTCACCGCGATTGACCATACCCAATTCCATTACGCCGGCAACTTCTTGACCAAAGCGAACGCAACGGGTGCAGTGAATACAGCGAGTCATCTCCTGCATGGAGATTAGTGGGCCTACATTCTTATGAAATACAACACGCTTCTCTTCTTCGTAGCGTGAATTCGATTTGCCGTAACCAACCGCTAAATCTTGTAACTGGCACTCACCACCTTGGTCGCAAATTGGGCAATCTAAAGGATGGTTGATGAGGAGGAACTCCATCACTGAGCGCTGTGCTTCAACCGCCCTAGCAGAATGCGTAAATACCTTCATGCCCTGCGTTACTGGAGTTGCGCAAGCTGGCAATGGTTTAGGCGCCTTCTCTACTTCTACCAAACACATACGGCAGTTAGCAGCGATAGATAATTTCTTGTGATAGCAGAAGTGCGGAATATAAGTGCCGAGCTTGTTCGCGGCGTGCATCACCATCGAACCTTGCGGAACTTCTACTGCCTTACCATCTAATTCGATTTCAACCATGCTCACTTTAAGATGTCCCGTGCTCAATGTCTTATAAAGGTTTCGCAGAATCTAAGCAGCGCTTATGTTCAACGTGATACGCAAACTCGTCCATGTAATGCTTCAACATGCCACGAACTGGCATTGCAGCCGCATCACCCAAGGCACAAATCGTGCGACCCTGAATATTTGCCGCTACATCGTTCAATAAATCTAAATCTTCTGGACGCCCTTCACCATGTTCAATACGGTGAACAATGCGCCACAACCAGCCAGTCCCCTCACGACATGGGGTGCACTGACCACATGACTCTTCGTGATAGAAATAAGACAGGCGCTCTAAGGCACGCACCATACAACGTGTTTCATTCATGACGATGACTGCGCCAGATCCCAACATGGAACCTGCTTTGGCAATGCTGTCGTAATCCATTGTGAGCGTCATCATCTCGGCACCAGGAATTACCGGTGAAGAAGATCCACCAGGAATCACGGCTTTCAATGGAATACCATCGCGCATGCCACCAGCGAGCTTCAGTAGCTCAGCAAACGGTGTGCCCAATGGAATCTCATAGTTACCTGGATAGGTCACATCACCAGAGATAGAGAAAATCTTCGTACCGCCGTTGTTTGGCTTGCCCAATTCTAAATACGCTGGGCCACCGATTGCCATAATGAATGGCACAGCAGCAAATGTTTCAGTGTTATTAATCGTAGTTGGCTTGCCATACAAACCAAAACTTGCTGGAAATGGCGGCTTAAAGCGAGGCTGACCCTTCTTGCCTTCAAGCGACTCCAAGAGAGCTGTTTCTTCACCACAAATGTAAGCACCCCAACCTGGAGCAGCATGCAATTGGAAGTTGAAATCGCTTCCCATGATCTTGTCGCCAAGATATCCTGCAGCGCGCGCCTCTTCAAGCGCTTCTTCAAAGCGCTCATAGACTTCAAAAATTTCGCCGTGGATGTAGTTGTAACCCGTGGTGATGCCCATAGTGTAGGCACCAATAATCATCCCCTCAATCAAAGAATGCGGGTTGTAACGCATGATGTCGCGGTCTTTAAATGTACCCGGCTCACCTTCGTCACTATTGCAAACCAAATACTTTTGGCCCGGGAATTGACGGGGCATAAAGCTCCACTTCAATCCCGTTGGGAAGCCTGCGCCTCCGCGACCACGTAATGAAGATGCTTTTAATTCAGCAATGATGGCATCTGGTGCAACTTTGTCGTTGATGATGCGACGTAGCTGTTGATAACCGCCACGGCTCTCGTAATCTTTTAAACGCCAGTTCTCGCCATTCAATCCAGCGAGGATCAAAGGCTTAACGTGTCTATCGTGCAAGCTGGTCATGCTGCTTTCCCTTCTGCACGGAGCTCATCTAACAGAGCATCAATCTTTTCTTTACTCATAAAGCTGCACATACGCTTGTTATTCACCAGCATTACTGGAGAGTCCCCGCACGCACCCATGCACTCACCCTCTTTCAAGGTAAACGTGCCGCAAGGGGTTGTCTCGTTGTAGCCAATGCCCAATGTGTCTTTTAAATACGTTGCTGCAGTTTCACCATGGGTTAACTGGCAAGGCAAGTTTGTGCAGATTACCAACTTGTACTTACCAATCGGCTTGGTGTCATACATATTGTAGAAAGTAGCCACTTCATCAACAGCAATCGTTGGCATTCCTAAAATTTGCGCGACTGTTTCAATCACCTCTGGTGAAACCCAGCCCACTTCAGTTTGGGCGGCAATCAAAGAAGCCATCACAGCAGACTGCTTTTGCTCTGGGGGATATTTCGCGACATTGCGCGCAATGTCTGCGAGCGTTTTGTCAGATAGTTGAAGGGTTGTTGTCATGAATTAATCCTTGGCGCGCTGTATTAGCGGTCAATCTCCCCGAACACGATATCTTGGGTACCAATAATGGTTACAGCATCAGCCAGCATGTGGCCGCGTGACATCTCATCCATTGCGGAAAGATGAACAAATCCTGGTGCACGAATCTTCATGCGATATGGCTTATTAGCGCCATCGGAAATGAGGTAAATACCGAACTCACCTTTTGGATGCTCAACAGCAGAGTAAGCCTCACCATCAGGAACATGCATACCTTCGGTAAAGAGTTTGAAGTGATGAATCAACTCTTCCATATTGGTCTTCATATCTACACGCTTCGGTGGAGATACTTTATGGTTGTCGCTCATCACAGGGCCATCATTTGCTTTGAGCCAAGCGACGCACTGTTTGATGATGCGATTGGATTGACGCATCTCTTCCATGCGCACTAAATAACGATCATAAGAATCGCCATTCACACCAACTGGAATATCAAAGTCGAGTTTGTCGTAAGTTTCGTAAGGTTGCTTTTTACGCAAGTCCCACTCGATACCAGAGCCGCGCAGCATTGGACCAGTAAAGCCGAGCTGCAAAGCACGCTCAGGTGTCACAACACCAATTCCAACTAAACGTTGCTTCCAAATACGGTTGTCCGTTAAGAGATTGCAATACTCGTCTACGTTAGCGTCAAAGCCATTAGCGAACTGATCAATAAAATCGAGTAATGTACCGCTACGGTTTTCATTCAAACGCTTGATTGCAGAAGTACTGCGAATCTTCGATTTAGAGTACTGGGCCATCTGTGTTGGCAGATCACGATAGACACCACCTGGACGGTAGTAAGCCGCATGCATACGAGCGCCAGAAACCGCTTCGTACATATCAAAAATATCTTCACGATCGCGGAAGGCATACAAGAACACGGCCATGGCACCAACGTCCAGACCATGACAGCCAATCCACAAGAGGTGATTGAGTAAACGAGTTAATTCGTCAAACATCACGCGAATGTATTGCGCACGCAAAGGCACGTCTACTTGTAGCAATTTTTCAATCGCCATCACGTAAGCATGCTCGTTTGACATCATCGACACGTAGTCCAAACGATCCATATACGGAACGTTCTGAATCCAAGTACGTGTCTCTGCCAATTTTTCAGTGGCACGATGCAATAAACCAATGTGCGGATCAGCGCGCTGGATGACCTCTCCATCTAACTCCAGCACTAGACGCAATACGCCGTGTGCTGCAGGATGCTGAGGACCAAAATTGAGGGTGTAGTTTTTAATTTGTGCCATGACTTAAACCGGACCTCCGTACTGCTCTTCGCGCACGATACGTGGCGTAATTTCACGCGCTTCGATCGTGACAGGCTGATACACCACACGCTTTAACTCTGGGTCGTAACGCATTTCTACGTTGCCAGAGATTGGGAAATCTTTTCTAAATGGATGACCGATGAAACCGTAGTCAGTCAAGATACGGCGCAAGTCTTCGTGGCCATCAAACAAGATGCCGTAGAGGTCAAACGCTTCACGCTCAAACCAATTAGCCGCAGCCCACACTGGTGTGAGTGAAGCCACTACCGGATAAGAATCTTCTGGAGCAAAAACGCGTACACGCAAACGCCAGTTATGCGCCAAAGACAAGAGGTGCGTTACGGCGGCAAAGCGTTGGCCAGCCCAAGCACCATCTCGGAAATCCTGATAATCGACGCCGCACAAATCAATCAATTGCTCGAAGGCCAAAGAAGGCTCGTCACGCAAAAGCATGGCGGATTCAAAATAAGTGTCTGCATTAAGCACTACAGTGACTTCGCCCAAGGCAATCTCAATAGATTGCGCACGCTTACCTAAAACTTTTTCTAGATTGGCGGCGAGTTGAACTAAACGATCTGCCATGGTTTAAGCCTTCCGCGCAATCGTGCTGGTACGAGCGATCTTGGATTGCAACTGAATAATTCCATAGATCAACGCTTCTGCGGTTGGAGGACAGCCAGGAACATAAATATCAACTGGCACAATGCGGTCGCAACCGCGAACTACTGAATATGAATTATGGTAATAACCACCACCATTGGCACAAGAACCCATCGAGATCACCCAGCGTGGCTCAGGCATTTGGTCATAAACCTTACGGAGAGCCGGGGCCATCTTGTTACAAAGCGTGCCGGCAACAATCATGAGGTCTGATTGACGTGGCGATGGGCGGAAAACCACGCCAAATCGGTCCAAGTCATAACGGGATGCGCCTGCATGCATCATTTCCACGGCGCAGCAAGCAAGACCGAATGTCATTGGCCATAAAGAACCATTACGAGTCCAGTTAATTAACTGATCCGCAGTAGTGGTAACAAATCCTTCTTTGAGAACGCCTTCTAATGCCATATCTATCACTCCCAGTCGAGAGCGCCCTTTTTCCAGATATATACGAAGCCCACGATAAATTCCAATAGGAAAATCACCATAGAGGCGTAGCCGAACCAGCCGATATCACGTAAAGCTACACCCCATGGAAACAGGAATGCAGTTTCTAAGTCAAATAAGATAAACAGGATGGCAATGAGGTAGTAACGCACGTCGAACTTCATACGCGCATCTTCGAAAGCTTCAAAACCGCACTCATATGGCGACAGTTTTTCAGCGTCTGGCTTCGAAGGAGCCAAGATTTTTCCGAGGAACATGGGAACTAAACCAACCCCAATACCTACGAGGATGAAAAGCAGAACAGGAAAGTAATTAGCGAGATTCAAAATGGCCCTGAGTCGTTCGTCTGGTAAGTCCTAAGAAGCTACAAATTATCAATTATTCCGATACATAAAACTTTGATTTACAGCATAAACCCCTACAAATTTTACAATTTGGTGCCGACGGCGAGACTCGAACTCGCACAGCCTAAGCCACTACCCCCTCAAGATAGCGTGTCTACCAATTTCACCACGTCGGCATCTTGTAAAACTTGTCAATTCTACTGCATTGCACCACTCTGCCACCCCAAAAATAGGGGTAGGAAGCGCTTAAAACCTACTTTTTTACTTTGGAACAGCCGGCTTAGTAGGATCTTGAACGGGAGCAATAGGTGCGGCGGCAGGCGCCACAACAGGAGCAACGGTTCCAGACAAAATACCAGGGCTCACTTCTTTTTTATTGCCGATCCAAGTAATCCCCAAAGTGCAAACAAAGAAGATGGCCGCAAAGATGGCAGTTGTGTGGGAGAGGAAGTTGGCAGAGCCGCTAGCGCCAAAAAGGCTACCAGAAGATCCAGAGCCAAAAGCAGCGCCCATATCGGCACCCTTACCCTGCTGAAGCAATACGAGCAAGATCACAGCCAAAGCTGAAATCACCTGCAAAACGATCAATAAAGTCTTAAACCATTCCATGGCTTATCTCCCAATAAAAAATTCTAGGCCTGACAAATCACTAAGAAATCCTGTGGGCTCAATGAAGCACCCCCAATCAATCCGCCATCAATATCTGGCATTGCAAATAGTTCAACGGCATTGTCAGGTTTAACGCTGCCGCCATACAAGATTCCCACATGGGAAGCTACATCTTCATCAAATTCAGCCAGCTGCAAACGGATAGCGCGATGCATATCCTGAGCCACCTGAGCGCTAGCAACCTTGCCTGTACCAATAGCCCAAATGGGCTCGTAAGCAATTAAGCAGTCGGCCAGACGATCTTGCAGTATCGCCACCTGCTTAGAAATCTGGCCTCTGACAACCTCTACTTCACGACCAGAGTTACGCTCATCCGCAGACTCACCAACACAAATGACGGGGATCATACCGTTATCGAGAACCTGAAGGGCTTTCTCGGCAACCTGCTCATCAACCTCCTGATGGTATTGGCGACGCTCTGAATGCCCAACAATAACGTAAGTACAAGCCAATTCCTTGAGCATGGAAGCAGCGACCTCACCGGTATACGCACCCGAAGCAAAGGCGGAGACATCCTGAGCGCCCAGGCTTAAAAAAGCCAAGGAACAGTCATGAATTAATTCGCCACACTGCGCCAAATAAGGAGTTGGAACGCACACTGCATACTTGCGACCTGCCGGCATACCTTGCTCCATACCCCGACAAACGGTCTTGACCCAGTCTGCATTACTTGCAAGACTGCCGTTCATTTTCCAATTGCCGATAACAGTGAGTGGACGCATGAAATCTAGATCAATACTTAAACAGTTAAAACAATCTTGCCAACGTGCTCGGAAGACTCCATCAAGCGATGGGCATCAGCCGCTTGATCTAAGGTAAATGTTTTGTAAATCACAGGCTTTAACTTACCCGCATCTAGCAAAGGCCAGATGCGTGCATGTAGTTGTTGTGTGATCTGCTTTTTAAATGACACTGGACGTGGACGTAAGGTTGATCCGGTAATCGTTAAACGACGACGCAAAATCTGACCCGTATTTACTTCAGCCTTAGAGCCACCCATAATCGCAATGATCACAATGCGACCATCATCAGCCAAGCAATCAATTTCTTTTTGAACGTAGGCACCAGTAACCATGTCGAGTACAACGTTGACACCCTTACCGTCGGTCGCTTTCTTGACCTCTTCTACAAAGTCTTGCGTCTTGTAATTGATCGCCAAGTCAGCACCTAAAGCTACGCAAGCAGCGCACTTCTCATCGGTACCGGCAGTAACAAACACTTTATGGCCCAAAGCTTTAGCGATCAAAATCGCAGTCACACCAATGCCGCTAGAGCCGCCCTGCACTAACAAGGTTTCACCTTCAGATAACTCGCCACGCATGAAGACATTGCTCCAGACGGTGTAGAAAGTTTCAGGCAATGCAGCCGCTTCTTGATCGGTAAAACCTGTTGGGTAAGGCAAGCATTGCGCAATCGGGGCGGTACACAACTCTGCGTAACCACCACCTTGCACAAGCGCACAAACTTTATCGCCTACCTTAAGTCCAAAGAGATTATCAGCGTGACTTAAATCACCACCCACAATCTCGCCAGCCACTTCGAGACCGGGAATATCAGATGCGCCCGCAGGAACTGGGTAATGGCCTTTGCGTTGCAATACATCTGGGCGATTAATGCCCGCGGCAATTACTTTAATCAAAATCTCACCCGTACCAGCAGCCGGAGCTACTGGATCAGGACGAGTGGCGGGCACCAACATTTCTGGTGCACCAAACTCTTTGATTTCCATTACGCGCATATGAACTCCTGCTCGCTGACTTTACTTAAGCAGTTTCGTCAGATGCTGGAGCAGCTTCAGCAGGAGCATCAGCAACTGCAGATGCACCAGCCAAAGGAGCAATCGTGCCACCCTCATCAGCCATCGCAGCCTTGAGGGATAAACGCAAACGACCACGCTCATCAGCAGCTAGCAATTTCACGCGAACCACTTGGCCTTCTGCCAAATAGTCTTTAACTTCTTTTACGCGCTCATTGGAGATTTCAGAGATATGCAAGAGACCATCTTTACCCGGAAGAATGTTTACCAAAGCACCAAACTCGAGCAACTTCACAACCGGACCTTCGTAGATCTTGCCTACTTCAGCTTCAGCAGTAATGCCTTCGATACGCGCTTTCGCTTCAGCCATGCCTTCAGCAGAAGTAGAAGCAATAGTTACAGTACCATCATCTTTAATGTCGATGCTGCAACCAGTTTCCTTGGTCAAGGCTTGAATTGTTGCGCCGCCCTTACCAATTACTTCACGAATCTTGTCTGGATGAATCTTGAAAGAAACCATACGTGGAGCATGTGCAGACAATTCAGTACGAACTGAACCCATCGCTTCTTGCATCTTGCTCAAAATGTGCAAACGACCTTCTTTAGCTTGAGCTAAAGCAACTTGCATAATTTCTTTAGTAATACCTTGAACCTTAATGTCCATTTGCAAAGCAGTAATACCATTAGCAGTACCGGCTACTTTGAAGTCCATATCGCCCAAGTGATCTTCATCACCCAAGATATCGGTCAACACAGCAAAACGATTGCCATCCAAAATCAAGCCCATTGCTACACCAGCAACGTGCGCTTTCACTGGAACACCAGCGTCCATCATTGCTAAACAGCCACCGCAAACGGAAGCCATGGATGAAGAACCATTGGACTCAGTGATTTCTGAAACAACACGAATACTGTATGCAAAATCTTCTGCACTTGGCAATACTGGAATCAATGCGCGCTTTGCCAAACGGCCGTGACCAATTTCACGACGCTTAGGGCTACCTACGCGACCAGTTTCACCCGTAGCGAACGGAGGCATGTTGTAGTGGAACATAAAGCGATCACGGTACTCGCCTTCGAGCGCGTCGATGATCTGCTCATCACGGGCTGTACCTAGAGTGGCTACTACGAGAGCCTGTGTTTCACCACGAGTAAACAATGCTGAACCATGTGTGCGTGGTAATACGCCATTACGAATTTCAATCGGACGAACAGTGCGTGTATCACGACCATCAATACGTGGCTCGCCATTCAAAATCTGGCTACGAACAATCTTCGCTTCGATTTCAAACAAGATGTCGTTAACGGCAACCGCATCAACATCACCCTCTTCAGCTAGCTTAGCTAATACTGTTTTAGTAGTCTCTTTAAGTTTGTCTGAACGAGCACCTTTTTGGCGAATCTGATAAGCCTCACGCAATGGCGCTTCAGCCAATGCAGTTACTTTAGCAATGAATGGCTCATCTTTAGGAGCTGCAGTCCAATCCCATTCTGGCTTACCAGCTTCAGTTACTAATTCGTTAATTGCGTTGATCGCAGTTTGCATTTGGTCATGACCATACACAACCGCACCCAACATGATTTCTTCAGACAACTGATTAGCTTCTGACTCAACCATCAATACAGCAGCTTGTGTACCAGCTACGATTAAATCCATCTCGCTAGTAGCTTGCTCTGTACGAGTTGGGTTCAAGAGGTATTGGCCATTAGCGTAACCAACGCGCGCTGCGCCAACCGGACCAGCAAATGGAATGCCTGAAACAGCCAAGGCTGCAGAAGCAGCGATCAATGCGGGAATATCAGAAGGAACATCAGGGTTGATAGACAACACATGAATCACTACCTGAACTTCGTTCAAGAAGCCTTCTGGGAATAATGGACGTAGTGGACGATCGATCAAACGGGAGATCAATGTCTCACCTTCGGATGGACGACCTTCACGACGGAAGAAGCCACCAGGAATTTTTCCTGCAGCGTATGTTTTTTCGAGGTAATCAACAGTCAGCGGGAAGAAAGACTGGCCAGGCTTAGCTGACTTAGAAGCAACTACTGTTCCCATCACTACGGTGTCATCGATGTTCACGATGACGGCACCGCCGGCTTGACGAGCGATCTCGCCTGTTTCCATCGTTACTTGATGGTTGCCCCATTGAAACGTTTTTACTGCTTTGTTAAATATAGACATTCTGATCTTCTCCAAATTGTTCACGTAAAAGCCACATGGATTTCACGCTTGTCGTGGGATAAAGCAGTGTCACGACAACACTGGAGCGTTTGAAGATTACAAGGGATGCCATTCCAGGGAGACACTAAGTTCGCAAACTCAGAAACTCATTGGAATGACACGATCCCCTACACAAATAATCTTGAAGCGCCCAAAAAACATGCCATCTGCTTAAGACTGATTCTGTTACGAAACAACCCTAAGATAGATGGCATTGCAATACCAATAAGAATTACTTACGGAGACCTAATTTCTCGATCAATGCGCGGTAGCGACCCAAATCCTTGCCCTTGAGGTAATCCAAGAGACGGCGACGGCGTGAGACCATCTTCAACAAACCACGACGGCTGTGATGATCTTTAGCATTAGCTTTGAAATGGGGGGTTAATTCATTGATGCGGGCTGTTAACAATGAAACTTGAACTTCAGGACTGCCCGTATCGTTTGCGCTGCGCGCGTTTTCTTTGACGATTTCCGCCGTTTTAATATCAGCAACTGCCATTTTCATACTCCTTACTTGCGAACACCTGAGCTTTCACCCAATTCGTGTCGTGCATTTATTAATCAAATAAAACAAAAAAGCTTTAAAAATCAAAGCCCTCGAATTGTAGCAGATCCCCCCTTAAATGCCCCACCCTAGGGCTAGGCACCCTAAGCAGGCCTCAATCAGAAAAATGAATATAAGTTATTGATTTAATTGATAATTATCATGAAAGTGAGTAAAAATGCCTATTTTTTAGGCAATTCCTCATCAAATCCACGTTTGTAGCCCGGAGGGTACTTTTGCCACTCTTTGCCGCTAAGACCCTGTTTATAGCCATAATCAAAAAGAGCCTGCATGTAAGCCGTATCAAACTCGGTTTGATGCGGGAATTTGAAGTCTGATCCAATATAGGCCAGATTAAAGCTCACGCCGTCAACCTGGGTAGTGTGATAAATCCGGTACAGATCGCCAACACCCTGAGTCTGAATCAAACTAGAGATTGCTCTTTGAATAATGCTGAGCGTGCCCCGCTCCGTCTCACGCCATTCTGGATCCAAGCGTGCGTTTCGAATAATGTAGGCATTGCGCTGTTTTTGGAGCTTCAGCTTTAGGTCTTGAGAACGTTGAGACAATGCACTGGGATATAAAAACACCTGGGTGATCGCCCCGCCATCCACGTGCATCTCTTGGAAGCTTTGACCAGCCACCTCAAAATCAAACATCACCGGAGAAAAAGCCCCAGGAATAGAAGCAGAGGCCAGCATGATTTTTCTAAAAAGATCGAGGGCTTCAGGCGTACCAATGCTGGCAATCTTCCCCATATTCCAGACCACAGGAACTCCGGCATCTAAATTGGTGGTGCCAATGAGCAGCCAGCGGTTTTTAGTGGTGTACTCATAGGCCACCTTCTTCAAGAAAGCGTCATCAACAAATTGAGAAATCAATTGATAGAGTGGTGTGGTGTCCGATAGCCCATCCCCTAGAATCCCGGAAATTAAACCCCGTTCTATAAAGATATCTTGTGGGCCAAGCTGGGTATAAACGTGGCGAAGAGCGGGATCGTACTCTTTCCCCATAAATGCAAAAGGTGCAATCAAAGCGCCCGTACTAATACCGGTAACCAAATTAAATTGCGGGCGATCGCCCCGCTCGGACCAACCAATGAGCAGTCCCGCACCATAAGCCCCATCGTCACCACCGCCAGATAGAGATAGGTAATTTGCAGATGTATTTAATGTCTTTTCACTTCTAACCTTAAATCCAGCCTGGATATCCGCCGCCATTTGATCTATGCTAGATTGACTAGCAACCATATACCTCACGCCTGATAAACCAGCGATTTGGGCTTGCCCCATCTGCTGAGATGGCACTGCTGCTTTGCGTTGCAGGCTACTGCACCCCGCCAATGAGAGCATGAGGCAAATAAAGATCAAATGAATGAATGGGCGCATGGTAATTAGCCAAAGGGATATTAGAGTTTGATTGGAGTATAAAGATGGAATTCATTCATTGCGGAAATAAAGCAAAGGAAAATTGATGCAAGCCAAACTCATTCACGTACTAGCCTATAGTCTATTAGCCTTATCTCCTGCCTTGAGCTTCGCGCAATTTTCAAATCCATTTGGCGCTGAAAAAACGATTGTTCAGCAACGTCAAGATATTCTAAAGAAGAGTGATGACACTCTGAAGGCGCTCTATCAAGCCCAACCCAAAGCAAAAGAAGTCATTGAAAAATCAACTGGCTATGCAACCTTTAGTAATTTTGGCATGAAGATTTTGATTGCTGGCGGTGGCACTGGCAGTGGCGTCGTAATTCAAAAAGATAGGGCTAAACCCATTTATATGAATATGGCTGAAGTACAAGCTGGACTTGGGATTGGAATTAAATCATTCCAAAATATTTTTGTATTTCAAACACAATCCGCCCTGAATGACTTTGTAAACTCTGGCTGGACTTTTGGCGGTCAAGTTACTGCTGCTGCCAAATACGAAACTAATGGAACTGCCTATCAAGACGCCACCTTAGTGGCGCCTGGCGTTTTGATGTATCAACTGACAGACTCAGGCCTTGCCGCGGAAATCACCGGCAAGGGCACCAAGTACTACAAAAACACAGACCTCAATAAATAAAGGGATGGTGATGCAGATCTCGCCGAGAAATTCTTAAGGCGTCATCTGCGCATTGAGCTTAGCTTGGCTAGGATCATGCAATTTATTGAGTGCAGATAAGTAGGCTTTCGCTGATGCAGCAATGATGTCTGGATCAGTTCCAACGCCATTGACGATGCGCCCACCCTTAGCAAGTCGCACGGTAACCTCACCTTGAGACTGCGTACCAGAAGTAATGGCGTTTACTGAATAGAGCAACTGCTCTGCCCCACTCTTCACAATCTCTTCAATCGCATTCAAGCTAGCGTCAACCGGGCCATTGCCTTCAGCCTCAGAGCTAGCCTCTTTATCGCCAACTCGGAAGGTGACTTTAGATTTTGGTCGCTCACCTGTTTCAGAATGCTGACTCAAAGAAATGAATTTATAAAACTCGCCTGCCTCAGCCGCAGCAGAATCGGACATGATGGCAATAATATCTTCATCAAAGATTTCTGATTTTTGATCAGCCAAAGATTTAAAGCGCACAAAGGCTTCATTCAAATCTGCCTCTGCTTCAATCGCAATACCCAACTCTTGCAAACGTTGCTTGAAGGCATTGCGTCCTGATAATTTACCCAAGACAATCTTGTTAGTCGCCCAACCTACATCTTCTGCACGCATGATTTCATAGGTGTCACGGTTCTTCAAGATGCCATCCTGATGAATACCTGAGGTGTGAGCAAAAGCATTGGCGCCAACCACTGCTTTATTGGGTTGAACTACAAAACCCGTGATCTGAGAAACCAACTTCGAGGCTGGAACAATTTGGCTTGCATCAATACCACACACCATATCGAAGTAATCTTTGCGAGTACGTAAAGCCATGACAATTTCTTCTAAGGCAGTATTCCCAGCGCGCTCACCCAAACCATTGATCGTGCATTCGATTTGACGCGCTCCACCAATCTTGACACCTGCCAAGGAATTGGCCACCGCCATCCCCAAGTCATTGTGACAATGCACAGACCATACCGCTTTATCGGAGTTAGGTACACGAGTACGCAAAGTTTTAATGAAATCTCCATACAACTCTGGCGTGGCATAGCCTACAGTATCTGGGATATTAATAGTGGTGGCGCCTTCATTAATGACGCCTTCTACCACTCTGCATAAGAAATCCATTTCTGAGCGATAGCCATCTTCAGCTGAGAACTCGACATCCTCAGCCAAGTTTCTAGCAAAACGAATGGAGCGCTTGGCTTGCTCCAATACCTCTTCAGGTGACATGCGCAACTTCACTGCCATATGCAATGGACTAGTAGCCAAGAAAGCATGAATGCGTTTTGCATTGGCGGCCTTCAAAGCATCAGCAGCGCGGGTAATATCTTTATCATTAGCGCGAGCAAGTGAGCAAACAATCGAATCCTTCACGGCAGCAGCAACAGCAGAGATTGCCTGGAAATCCCCTTCGGAGCTGGCAGCAAATCCGGCCTCGATCACATCCACCTTAAGGCGCTCTAATTGGCGGGCAATCCGAACCTTTTCGTCTTTAGTCATTGAGGCACCAGGCGATTGTTCGCCATCACGTAAGGTGGTATCAAAAATGATTACTTTGTCGCTCATCACTACTCTCCGGTTCAATATCGAATTTCTTAATCTTAAAAACAAAAACCCCAGCAATTAGCTGGGGCTGGTATGTGGCGGCTAATGAATTACTTTAATCTCATTAACTCAGGCCTTACCTGCCCCAAGCTGTAGGCTTAGTGCTAGAAGCAGTTTCCCGCTAGGCAAGCTGGATAAGGGTGAGAAATTCATCAACATGGATTAAATATAACCTAAATATTCCAAATTAGCTAAAACGTCGGCCACTGAGATGCTCCCACGCCCAAATGACATAACCTGAAATGGAATACACCACAAAGAGACCGAATAGGGTTAAAGGCGGGTTAGAGGAGATCAAAACAAAGGTCAGAATCATTAAGACCATTACACCAAAGGGGACGCGGTAGCGCACATCTAAGGCCTTGCCACTATAGAAACGGGCATTCGAAACCATGGTCAAGCCAGCATAAACAGCCAGGAAGAAAGTGATCCAAGGAATCGCGCTATCACGTACTGGGATCTTATTGTCATCAGCCAGCCAAATGAAACCCGCCATCAAAGAGCCCGCAGCTGGGCTTGGCAAGCCTTGGAAAAACTTCTTATCGACAACGCCCGTGTTCACATTAAAACGCGCTAGACGCAAAGCAGCGCCCGCGCAATAAGTAAAGGCAGCCAACCAACCCCACTTACCTAAATCTTTTAGAGCCCACTCATAAGCAACCAATGCTGGAGCCACACCAAATGACACCATATCCGCAAGAGAGTCATACTGCTCACCAAAGGCGCTTTGGGTATTGGTCATACGGGCAACGCGACCATCCATACCATCTAAAACCAAGGACGCAAAGATGGCAATAGCAGCCATCTCAAACTGGTGGTTCATGGCATTGACGATGGCAAAGAAACCACAGAACAAAGCGGCTGTAGTAAATGCATTGGGGAGCAGGTAAATACCTTTACTGCGTTGACGCGGCTTATCCGCATGCAGCTCTTCCACTTCGAAATCAATTTCATCACCAAGATCTTCGGACCACTCAGCCTGCGAACGCTCAATGCGTTTTGGGGCGAGGCGACTACGGTCTATACGGCCACGACGACGAAATGTGCTCAAAGAATATTCCCTGTTAAAGCGACTTAATTAATCTAAGCCGGGTATGCGTGCTAATGCGGTGTTCGTAGCAAAAACTTTATCACCAACACTGACCAAAGGCTCTGCTGTTAATGGCAAATATACATCCACACGGGAGCCAAAGCGAATAAAGCCATAACGCTCGCCTGCTTTAAGCCTATCACCCACATGGATATAGCAAAGAATGCGACGTGCAATTAAGCCCGCCACTTGAACCAGGGTCACGATTTGGCCATTAGCATCTATGACAACGGCGTTACGCTCATTCTCAGTAGAAGCTTTATCTAAATCGGCGTTTACAAACTTGCCAGGGAAATACTGAATTTCTTTTACCGTACCGTTGACCGCACTTCGGTTGGAGTGAACGTTAAATACATTCATAAAAACACTAATCTTCAAAGCTTCACGACCTGCGTAAGGGTCATTCGCTACTTCAACCACAACGATACGACCATCAGCTGGGGATAAAACCAGATCACGACCTAACGCAGCAATACGCTGTGGATCACGGAAAAACTGCAAAACAAAGATAAAGATAATCCACAGTGGCCATGACCATACAATGCCACCGAGATAGTGGACTAGCAAAGTTACAGCCCCCACTAATGCCAAATACGGCCAGCCTTCTTTCGCAATAATGGGGTGTGGATACATCATCTTTGTTCTGAGCCTTTTTAGTTACTACTATTCGTTTCTAATGTACTTTTTTGCTTAGTTCTTAGTCTGGTCAACTAACTTGTTCTTCGCAATCCAAGGCATCATGGCGCGCAACTTCGCACCAACTACTTCGATGTCATGCTCAGCGTTCAAGCGACGACGTGAAATCAAAGTAGGCGCACCTGCTTTGTTTTCCAAGATGAAACTCTTAGCGTACTCACCAGTCTGAATGTCTTTTAAGCACTGACGCATTGCGTTCTTAGTATCTTCAGTCACAACACGTGGACCAGTCACATACTCACCATACTCCGCATTGTTAGAGATGGAGTAGTTCATGTTAGCGATACCGCCTTCGTAGATCAAGTCAACAATCAACTTGAGCTCATGCAAGCACTCAAAGTAAGCCATCTCAGGAGCATAACCAGCTTCAACCAAAGTTTCAAAACCAGCTTTGATCAACTCTACTGCGCCACCACAAAGAACAGCCTGCTCACCGAACAAGTCAGTTTCAGTTTCTTCGCGGAAGTTAGTTTCGATGATGCCAGCACGACCACCGCCGTTAGCAGTTGCGTATGACAAAGCAACATCACGTGCTGAACCCGATTTATCTTGATACACAGCGATCAAATGCGGAACACCGCCACCTTGAGCGTATGTGCCACGAACTGTGTGGCCAGGCGCCTTTGGAGCAATCATGATCACGTCTAAGTCAGCGCGTGGCTGAACTTGACCGTAGTGAACATTAAAGCCGTGAGCAAATGCCAATGCAGCGCCCTGCTTAATATTGCCGTGAACTTCTTTGTTGTATACGTCAGCGATTTGCTCATCAGGCAAAAGCATCATCACTACGTCTGCATCTTTAACAGCTTCGCCAACTTCTTTAACTGTCAAGCCAGCATTTGCAGCCTTGCTCCAGGAAGCGCCATCTTTACGCAGACCAACAGTCACGTTACAGCCTGAATCTTTTAGATTCAATGCGTGTGCGTGGCCCTGTGAACCGTAACCAATGATGGTAACTTTTTTGCCTTTAATGAGGGACAAATCAGCGTCTTTATCGTAAAAAACTTTCATGCTCTTTCCTTGTATTGAAAATGTAGTTAATTCAGTAATCAGTTAAAAAAATTAAACCTTGAGGATGCGTTCGCCGCGCCCAATACCAGAACCACCCGAGCGGACAGTTTCCAGAATCGATGCACGATCAATCGAATCAATAAAGGCATCTAATTTGGCACCATCACCAGTTAATTCAATGGTGTAACTCTTATCAGTCACATCGATGATGCGACCACGGAAGATATCCGTTGTTCGTTTCAGCTCTTCGCGTTCTTTACCTACTGCGCGCACTTTAATCATCATGAGCTCGCGCTCAATATGAGGGCCTTCAGTGAGATCAAATACTTTCACCACTTCAACCAAACGATTTAAGTGTTTAGTAATTTGTTCAATCACATCCTCAGAGCCAATCGTGACAATCGTCATACGGGAAAGCGATGGATCCTCAGTAGGCGCAACGCTCAAGGTTTCAATGTTGTAGCCACGTGCAGAGAACAAACCTACAACGCGGGACAATGCACCTGGTTCGTTCTCAATGAGTACAGAAATAATATGTCGCATTAGAGATCCTCGCTACCCAAAAGCATTTCAGTAATACCCTTACCTGCTTGAACCATTGGCCAAACGTTTTCTTCTGGGTCTGTCTGGAAATCCATAAACACAGTGCGATCTTTCAAACGAATCGCTTCTTTGAGGGCGCCTTCAACATCCGATTTCTTCTCAATACGCATACCAACGTGGCCAAAGGCCTCTGCCAACTTCACAAAGTCCGGCAAAGAGTCCATATAAGAACTGGAATAACGCTTGTTATAAGTCAGCTCTTGCCACTGACGAACCATACCAAGGTAACGGTTGTTCAGAGACACGATCTTCACAGGCGTGTTGTATTGCTTACAAGTGGATAGCTCCTGAATACACATCTGAATCGAGCCTTCGCCAGTAATAGCAAATACATCTTGGTCCGGGAAAGCTTTCTTGATACCCATGGCGTATGGCAAGCCAACGCCCATAGTGCCAAGACCGCCGGAGTTAATCCAGCGACGTGGTTTATCAAACTTATAGAACTGAGCTGCCCACATCTGATGTTGACCAACGTCAGATGTAATAAATGCATCACCACCAGTCAGCTCCCACAACTTTTGAACTACATACTGTGGTTTGACAATTTGGGATGCCTCGTCGTACTTCAAGCAATCTTTTTTACGCCACTCGTTAATCTGCTCCCACCATGCCGCTAACTTAGCGTCATTCTTACGTGGGCCGCCAGCTTTGAGCTGTGCAGTCATCTCTTGCAATACTTCCTTGAGATTGCCAACGATGGGAACATCTACCTTCACCCGCTTAGAAATCACGGATGGGTCGATATCAATATGAATAATCTTACGTGGGTGACTTGCAAAGTGTGCAGTGTTGCCAATCACGCGGTCATCAAAACGCGCACCGATGGCAATCAACACATCGCTGTGTTGCATCGCCATATTGGCTTCATATGTACCATGCATACCTAACATGCCCAAGAACTGAGGGCTAGTGCCAGGGAAGCCGCCAAGACCCATTAAGGTATTGGTTACCGGGTAACCCAATAAATCAGCAAACTCTTTTAATTCTGGAGCGGCATCAGCCAAAATCACACCACCACCGGTGTAGATGTATGGGCGCTCTGCTTCTTGCAATAAAGAAACCGCTTTACGAATTTGTCCACTATGACCCTTCACTACGGGGTTATAGGAACGCATCTCTAGCGTTTCTGGATATACAAACGGCGCCTTAGCTGCTGATACATCCTTAGGGATATCAATCAACACTGGGCCTGGACGACCTGTTTGCGCAATATGGAAAGCCTTCTTAATCACTAAAGGAAGGTCTCTTACGTCTTTAACTAAGAAGTTGTGCTTTACCACTGGGCGAGTAATACCAACGGTATCCGCTTCTTGGAAAGCATCTTCACCAATCGCATACGTTGGCACGTTACCGCTAATGATCACCATCGGGATCGAATCGGTATAGGCGGTAGCAATTCCGGTAACCGCATTGGTTACACCAGGGCCTGAAGTAACTAGCGCAACACCAACCTTACCGGTTGCGCGTGCATAGCCATCGGCCGCATGAACTGCTGCTTGCTCATGGCGAACAAGAATATGTTCAAACTTGTCCTGCTTAAAAATTTCATCATAGATAAAGAGAACAGAACCCCCTGGGTAACCCCAAACGTATTCAACACCCTCTTTGTGCAAAGCTCGCACGAGCATTTCCGCACCAATGATTTCTGGTGGAGCTTCTACGGAATTTGGATTTGATGTGTCTTGATTAGCTTTAGAAGCTAAAAATTCGGCGCTGCTTGTATTCATTTTCTTTCGTCCTTTGCAATTTTTGGCAAAAAATTGTTTGGTCTGTTCTGTCTCCTGCTTATGGCCTGAGTTCGAACGGCGCTGCTACCGGAAAAAACCACTTCTTGAATGAGATTCTAGGTAGTAAGCCCTATATTCTATAGCAATCCCCTAAAATCAACCAATTCCATCTGATTCAGGTCTAATCTACTGAATGGCTTCACCCCAAGAACTTTCTGATTTTCTAAGCAGTGTCGAGCAGCGCGCTTTCAAGCAAGCGGTTTACGCTGTGCGAGATGACGATGCTGCCCTCGATATTGTTCAGGACGCCATGATCAAGTTGACCGAAAAATATGGTGACCGCCCTGCAGCCGAGTTACCCCTGGTTTTCACCAGAATTCTGCAAAACCGCATTCACGACTGGTTTAGGCGCCAAAAGGTCCGCAATACCTGGGTGACTCTCTTCTCCAACATGGGCAAGAAATCGGATGAAAACGATGATTTTGACCCTCTGGAGTCACTTTCAGCCCCAGATGACAGTGAAATTCACCAAGATGGGGCACATCAACTAGAGCGAAGTCAGCTTTTACAGGCTTTAGAGTCAGAAATATCAAAATTGCCCGCCCGTCAACGAGAAGCCTTCCTGATGCGTTATTGGGATGAGCTGAGCATTACTGAAACGGCCCTTGCAATGAGTTGTAGCGAAGGAAGTGTCAAAACCCACTGCTCAAGAGCCACTCAGGCTCTAGCTAAAGCATTGAAATTAAAAGGAATTACGCTGTGAACCGCAATGAAGATCTCTTAAACCCAACAGAAGTTGACCAATTTGGTCTAGCTACTGCCGCCCTGCTCCGCCACGGATCCCAATCCCTGCCAGCAGGCATCAAAGATCGTCTGTACGCAGCGCGCATGAAAGCAATTTCGGTCAAAAAACCAGAAAAAGTCCGTATTCAGCAACATGTACTGGCGAGCACCACTGGAAGTTGGTCATCTGGATCCCGCTCATTTTGGGACAACGTCGGTTGGCTTGCCCCACTTGTGGTTCTCGTGTTTGGCTTAATTGGTATTGCCCAATGGCAACAGGATTCCCGTATCAACGATATCGCTGAATTAGATGTAGCCCTCTTGACCGATGATGTCCCGCCAGATGCTTACGCTGATAGTGGCTTTATGGGCTTCCTAAAAAATGGCCCCCTTGCCGATTCAGAGCAAGATAGCTTGGATTCATCCAAATCACCCTCCTAAAGCCAACACCGAGCCTCATTAGCGCATGCTAAAAAACTTACGTTCTTTTTGTGCAGTGCTCGCGATTAGTTCAGCGCTAGCGCTGACAGTTGGCGTACTGGGTTTTTCTGCAAATGCCTTAGCCCAAACTTCCGCAGGTGCTCATGGAAAAACCACTGGGGTTCCTGAGAAAAAACCCGACGGTACATGGGAAGGTCTTAAGCCTGGGCAACAGCAAATCCTGGCCCCGCTCGAAAGCGATTGGGACTACATGCTCCCGGACAGCCGCAAGAAATGGATCCAAGTTGCTAATCTCTACCCAAAGATGAGCGAAGTAGACCAGCAGCGCCTACAGTCACGCATGACGAGCTGGTCCAAGCTCTCCCAAAAAGACCGCCGCATAGCGCGCGAGAACTACTTAAGCAGCCTCAAGTTTCCAGCCGAGAAAAAAGCAGAGGCCTGGAGTGCCTATCAAAAACTGAGTGATGAGCAAAAGAAGAAATTAGCTCAGGCAGAGGTCAATAAGAAAAAACCGACGGCTGTCAGTGCGCCCACATTACAGCAGCACCCGATCACACAAAAATCCAACTTGGCCCCAACTCTTCCGGCAAGTAGCACACCTGCTCCAGAAGCTGCAGCACCAAGCACAAGCTCAGATAGCAGCACAAGCAATCCCTAAGAATCCCTAAGCCGTGATTACGCCTGCTGAATTAAACGCCTTACCCGCTCCGCAATTTTGGAGGCGCGTATCTTGCACGCTCTACGAGCAGCTAGTTCTCTTAGGCGTGATCGCACTCACCTTCCTGGTTCCCAATTTAGGTTTGGGCATTCTGTTTGGCGTCTCGCTACCAAGTTGGCTCACCTTTCTCTATCTCTATACGGTCCTGGGCGTTTACTTTGTTTGGTACTGGACTAAGTCAGGGCAAACATTAGCAATGCAGACATGGCGTGTGCGCATAATTGGGCCTGGCGGCTACAACTTAACACGTCGTCAAGCGATTTGGCGTTATGTCTTTGGATCTCTGTGGATTGTGCCGTGCGTTCTTCTGCAATGGCTCTTTGAATTACAGAGGTGGCAAATTATTGAAATGCTGTTTACTGTTGCCTTATTTCTGTGGCCAATCACGATTTACTTGAATCGCGTCAAACCTTTGCTACGCCAAAGCCTGCCAGATCGTTTTAGTGGAACACGTTTAGTAGAGTTGCCAAAGAACCTCGTCACACTCTCGTAAGCTTCACTTGAGAATACGTAGACTCAAACTCTAAATCTCGCGCAAGCATTCCATCGCAGTAGTTGTTTGAATTCTTCTCTGAAAGCGATAGCCCGCAAGAAGACAAGCAGTCACCCCAAAGACGATACCCATCACCAGAGATTGTGTGAACGCATGGAACTCAATCTCCAATACAAAGCGGCCTAGCGACCATGCGGCTATTCCCGCTGCTAGACCAGCCAAGGCGCCTGCAAGCACCCCAATGACTACTAGCTCCGCAATGGCGATCTGAGCTAGTAGATTGCGTGAGGCCCCTACCGCCTTGAGTAATGCCGCACTTCTAAAACGCTCATCTTGGGTGGCTGCAATTGCAGCCACGAGCACCAGAATCGCTGCCACGATGGTGAATGCAAATAACAATCCCAGCACAGAAGACAGTCGATCCAATACATCTTGTATTTGCCGTAAGGAAGTCGCCACATCCACGATAGTGAGATTGGGATAAGACTGCGCCAGCCGATAATCGAGCCCCTCAATCGCCGTACTCTGATAGTAGGAAGTAATCCATGATTGCGGCATCTCAGCCAACATCGCAGGTGGCATGATGACGAAGAAGTTCACCTTCATCGAACTCCAGTCTAATTTACGCAATGAAGTAATAGGCGCAGTGACTTTTTCTCCGGCAAGCTCAAACGTCATTTGATCACCAAGCTGGAGTTTCAATGTTTTCGCAATGCCTACTTCTAATGAAACTTGTGGCGCACTGCCTTCGATCCATTTACCTGCAGTAATGCGGTTACCCTCAGGCAATTGATCGGTATAGGAGAGATTAAATTCTCGATCTACTAAACGGCGCGCATTCTCATCAATGTAATCATTGGGTCCGATGGGTTTTCCGTTGACCTCAATGAGGCGAGCCCTCACCATTGGACTAAAATGAGGATTTGCCACTCCTGCTTCGGCAAGTGACTTGGTGATATCCGACTTTTGATCTTCTTGAATATTAATCATGAAGCGATTGGGCGCATCTACTGGAATATTTCCCTGCCAGGTAGTCAATAGATCCTGACGTAGTAACAGAATCATGAGTAAGGCCATCAAGGCGATGCCTAATGCTGTAATTTGCATCACCGCAAATCCAGCGCGTCGCGATTGAGCGGTCAAAGCAAAACGGAGTGCAAAGTTTTGATTGCCCCACCAGCTAAATAAAGTATTTACTGCCCGGAGCGCTAGCCAAGAGACTGTGGCAAATGTAGCAACTGCTACAGAAAAACTCAAGCTAACCCAAGAAGCCAATTTCCAATCGCGCGCAGCAATAACAATCAAAGCAAGACATGTCACTAAACCAGCAATAGCCACCCAAACTGATTTGATGCTGATTGTGCCAAGCTCTTTACGAACCAAGCGGATTGGTGAGATAGTTACCAAGCTTAATAGTGGCGGTCCAGCAAAGCCAATCAACAAGATCGAGGAGAACAGGATGCTCCAGACCACAGGCCAGATGGAAATCGGCGGAAGGCCTGCCATCACTAAATTACCTAAGAGGCGCATCAAAAGCTCTTGAACTAGATAACCAGCGCTCGCCCCCATCAAACTTGCTAGCAGGCTTAGGCCGGCTAATATCTTTAATTGACTCTTGAGTATGGTGGCTTGACTGGCTCCCAAGCATTTCATGACGGCGCACACATCAGCCTGCTTGATGACGTAGCGACGTGCCGATAAGGCAATGGCAACAGCTGCAACCATCGCCGTGAGCAAAGCGACTAAAGACAAGAAACGCTCCGCCCTCTCTAGAGTTTTACGCATCACGGGCTGGGCATTTTCTAGAGTCTCAATACGAATACCCCGTAGACCCTCAGACTCAATCCAATTGCTTGCCCACGCCTCGTAAGCGTTGATTGCAGAATCCTCTCCAGCCAACAGCAATCGATATGTCACTCGACTACCAAGCCCAATTAGCCCAGTTGATGGCAAATCATCCAAGGACATCATGACGCGCGGTGCAAAGTTCATAAATCCAGCGCCTCGATCTAGTTCTCGCTCGAGCACACCTGAAACAACAAACTGCTGATCCCCTAAAGATATCCGATCGCCCAGCTTGGCATTCAGGCTTGCTAGCATTGCAGGATCGACCCACACAGATCCCGTGACAGGAGTTGCAGATAATGCGGGAGAAACTTGTAGTTGACCGCGCAAAGGATAGGCAGTGCTGACCGCCTTAAGAGAAGACAGCTTACTTTGAGCGCCCACGGTTGCCATACTGGGAAAGACGATTGTCTGCGCCACCTGTAGGCGACGCTCTTGCGCTTCTTGAATAAAGCGCTCAGGCAAGGGTTGGTCTGCAACGAGCAATAAATCCGCTGCCAATAATTGCCGAGCATCAAACTGAAATGCCCGCTGCATACGGTCGGCTAAAAAGCTAACACTCGATAAGGCCGCCACTGAAAGTGTGAGTGCAACAAATAGCCACACCAACTCACTAGATCGAAAATCTCGGCGAATACCTCTAAAGAAACTAGCTAGCACTGAGATTAAATCGCCTGTATCTGACCACCATCAACGCGTATCACTGAGCCAGTGATAAATGAGGCATTTTGACTAGCTAGGAATGTTGCTGTATCGCCATACTCCTGAGGGTCGCCATAACGCCCCATCGGAATCTGGTTTTGACTTGCTTTAACCACAGAGTCATAGCTCACATTTTCACGTTGAGCACGGGCCTCATCCAGCTGCCGCAAGCGGTCGGTTGCTACACGTCCAGGCATGATCACGTTGACAGTAATCCCCTCAGCCGCAACTTCCGCCGATAAAGTTTTAGACCACGCTAGCAATGCCGCACGTAAGGTATTGGAGATAGCAAGATTTTTAATAGGGGCAATAGCGCCAGAGGTGGTACTCGTGATGATGCGACCCCACTTGCGTTGACGCATTCCCGGCAAAACCCGATCGGTAATGCTGATCAGCGATAAGACCATATCGTTAAAACTTTTTTGCCAGAGAGCTGGGTCTTGGCCCGTCGCTAGCGTTGGTGGAGGCCCACCCGTATTGTTAATCAAGATATCAATCGGACCGAGCTCTTGCTCCACTTTGGTAACCAACGCATCAATTACAGAGCTATCTGACAAGTCCCAGCTTAAAGCCAATGCTTTTCCACCGGCAGCTTCAATCAACTCAACCGATTTTTTAAGACCTTCAGCATTACGACCAGTTACTGCCACTTTGACACCTTCACGCGCCAAGGAAACCGCCATTGCCTGCCCTAAACCACGGCTCGATGCCATCACCAAGGCAACTTTGCCTTTGAGTCCTAAATCCATGTCTTCTCCATCTTTTTTATATGTATTGCTGCTTGCTGCCACCTAAATCACTACTGCCCTAGGGGTGGCGGCAAATTACCGGCGTATTTATAAAGCGCTACTTCATATTCCATCAGAATTTGCGCCAAAGCCTCTTGCTGGCCCAAAGCCAAGGCTTGAGGCGTATTGTCCTTTAGTGGGACTCTCTTGGTATAGCGGTTTTTACCAATCACGGGATTGCGCTTTTGGGGGTCGGTAGCCGTCAAGAAAAACTCTACTGACACCACAGCCTCAGGACGAACGCGGTAGTCGCCATAAAACTCCTCTACAGAAGTTTGCAAGATGTAATATGGAAAGAAGCCGTTCCCCTGCCCTACTGTCATTGAAAAGATTTGGGCGCTGTTCATCCACTGACGAGTGGCATTACTGACCATCTCATTTGGTAGTGCAGAGTAAACGTTGTAGAAATCTTTTTCATAGCGTTGATCGCCTAAACGGTAGATCAAAGACTTGCCATCAAATGGAGGGGTTGTAGTTACAGGGCCCATCTTGAGCCAAAGATCTGTTCTCGGCTTATAAGGTGTTCCCGATCTCTCTGGCGCCACCATCCAGCTAGAGGTCTCTAATGCTGGTCTTTTTGGCAATGAGCAGGCACTCAATGCAAGAGCAATCAATGCAACCGCAGCAAGCTTTGTGAAACGGGGGTTATTCATAGTCTGGATTCTCATTTTTGAGCTCCATTCATTGGAGGTGTAATACGTGCAGGTGGTTCACCCCAGATCAAAGTAGATGGGGATTGACTAGCCACACGAGTAAATTCATTGAGTTGCTCGCTGGCCTGACGTAGGTTCTCTAGAGTGGCCGTGGTGTCACCTTGAACGCTAGTCACAGTTTGACGTAAAGAAACCATGGCTGCCACTAATTCACGCATCAAGATATTGAGCTGATCTTTATCGGTTACCTTAGCAATGCGGTCCAGCAATACATTGAGGTCTTTAACCGAGTTAATCAGACCTGAGTTATCTTTGCCATCACCCGCCATCAACTTATTGAGGTTACCTAAAAGAGCGTCAAATTTCTTTTGAGTGCCATCTACATCCATTCCATTTAGTGCTCCAATCAGCTTCTGGATTCCAGAAATAATTTCATCAGCCTGATTAGGCAGCGATGGAATAACCGGATAATCCGACTCCCACGTATAAGGCAAGGGTGGATACGCGGCTGCAGGGCTGCTAGTAAAGTCAAACTCTACATAATTAACCCCGGTAATGCCCATGGATCTAATCCGTGCTCGCATCCCATTCTTTATCAACCCCGTCAACTCGTCCTCGTCGGCACCCTCGCCAAAAATTTTCATCCTCACAACGACGTACTCCTTACGACTAAGCAATGGGGTCTTTTTTTCATATACATCCCCTGTCAATCCGATATAACTCACTTGACCGATCTTAACCCCGCGAAATCGTACGGCCGCCCCCGTATCCAAACCAGTTACTGATTGCTTGACATAGGTTTCAATAAAAAATGATTTTTTAAACAGCTGCCCTGAGCCAAATATTAAGATGATGGCAAGCAATGCACCGATTGCCGCCAAGACAAAAATGCCTAAGCGGAAATAATTGGGATTAGAGTTATTACTCATGCTGCGTCCTTGCTCATAATGCGATTAAAGAATTGATGGACTCTAGGATCTTTGCTGGTGTCTCTTAACACTTTAGGGTCGCCCTCGGCAATAATGCCCTTAGCGCTCTTGTCCAACATAATGACTTTATCGGCGATGGAATAAATACTTGCCAACTCATGCGAAACAATTACAAAAGTAAAACCTAAGTTTTTCGAGAGATCCAAAATCGTACTATCAAGATCGGCCGAAGTAATGGGATCGAGACCAGCTGAAGGCTCATCCAAAAATAAGATCTTCGGATCCAAAGCCATTGCCCTTGCAATCGCAGCTCGCTTTTGCATACCGCCACTGATTTCGCTAGGCATATAGGATTCATATGGAAGTAATCCCACCAAATCCAATTTGCAACGCGCCAATAATTCCATTTGCGGCCTTGTGAGCTGGGTGTACTCCTCCATAAAGAGGGTCACGTTATCCAGCAAATTCATGGAGCCAAATAAGGCGCCTTGCTGATACATCACCCCAAAGCTCGTCATAATTTTTTGACGCTCAGCACCTTGCGCGGTAGTGATGTTTTGACCTTCGATCAGGACATCTCCAGCGAGCGGTTGATATAGGCCGAATAAATTCTTTAAGAGGCTCGATTTACCACAACCTGACCCGCCCAGGATGACAAAGATCTCGCCATTGCTTACAGAAAAGTTAAGATTTTGCAAAAGCACATTTGTGCCATAGCCCACATTGAGGTTTTGCACATCAATTGCAGCGGTGTTTGTAGTTGTGTTGGCAGTCAATCCCATCAGAAACCTGTCCTGTAAGAAATGTAAGCGAAGATGCCGTCAACTAGCACGATCATCACAATGCTGCTCACCACTGCCCGCGTAGCTGAGATGCCAACAGCCGCTGCGCCAGTTCCTGTTTGCATGCCACGCAGGCAACCCATCGCCGATACCACCACGCCAAATAAAGTGGCCTTTACAAGCCCAGAAAGAACATCTTCAACATCAACAGCAGCTAGCATGCCGTTGTAGAAATTAATAAAGGGAATGCCATAAATTTGCATTGTCAACATAGATGAAAAGATGCTGACGACATCCGCAAATAAAGTAAGTATCGGCGCGACCAAAATTCCTGCCAATACTCGCGGCACCACCAAGAATCGAATCGGGCTCAAGCCACCGGTTACCAGCGCATCAACTTCGCTATTCACAGTCATGGTACCGATCTCGGCAGCAAAGGCGGCAGAGGAGCGGCCGGCAAGCAAGATGGCTGTAATCAACGGCCCCATCTCGCGCACGATACCTAATGCAGCCAAGGGGCCTACAAATGAAACGGCGCCAAACTGCTCCATGCCAATTGCAGCCTGAAAGGACAAAATTACGCCAATTAAAAATGCGACTAGACCCACAATTGGTAAAGCAGCAATTCCTGCCTCAACGGCAGCATTAACAAAATCACCCCAACGTACCTGCCTAATATTGCGAATAGACCACGCGAGGTCGGAGGCGAGGTGTCCAGTAAAAGTAATAAGTCCACGAGCATCATCCAACAAATTTTGTGCGGCCATCCCGGTGATGACAACAAAATTGGTCTTTTGCTTTGGAGCAGGTACTGGAAATAAATTAGAGATCGGATCAAACTCACGCAAGAGCGGTTGGTATTTAGGATCCAAGCCTTCAATATTAAATTGCCCGCCTGCCTTTTGTTGCACCTCTTCAACATCAATGAGGAAAGCAAATGCAGAGCCATCTAAAGAGCTAACCTTGGAGGCATCGAATGCCAAAGTCTGCCCTTTGCCACCACCCAGCTCCAACCAAGCGGTTTGCTTTTGACGAATATCGCTCCACACCCCAGCCAATGAATAGACATTCACAGCGCCACTAAGCGAGACCTCAGCATGGGTTTGATCCCTTTGGGACCAAACTGCTACTGGGGCTGTCAAAGTCGAGAAATTGGGGTCTGAAATGCTCATAGGCAAACTATAAGGGATTCGAATGAAAGTACTGTGAAACACCCAAAAAGAAAAAGGGCCTAGTTTTTTAACTAGGCCCTGTATAAGCTGGTGCGGCTGGCAGGAATTGAACCCACGACCCCTTGGTTCGTAGCCAAGTACTCTATCCAACTGAGCTACAGCCGCAACAGCCATAATTATGCCATGGAAGAGAAGAACTACATCACACCCGCAGGTCATGAACGCATCAAAAGCGAGCTTTTACAGCTCCTGAACCTTGATCGGCCTGAGGTTGTCAAGATTGTTCACTGGGCCGCCTCCAATGGCGACCGCTCAGAAAACGGGGATTACATCTATGGAAAAAAGCGTCTTCGAGAGATTGATCGGCGGATTCGCTTCCTCAATAAACGCCTAGAATTTGCCGTTATTGTCGATAACCTAGCCCGAAAACCGGGTGAAGCGGACGCTGAACAGGTCTTTTTTGGTGCTACCGTGACCTATGAAAGTCTAGAGGGTGCAGATTCGGGCAAAAAGACTTCTATCACCATCGTAGGGGTCGATGAAGTCGATTTAGAGTGCGGTCATGTCAGCTGGGTATCACCGATTGCCAAGGCATTGATAAAAGCCCGTCTGGGCGATTGCGTCAAAATTCAGACGCCTACAGGCCCTACCGAGATTGAAATTCTAGACGTGCAGTATCGGTAACGCGGGTTGCGCTTGTTTAGCTGACTCGTACTCGGGTCACACGCATCACATCGTGATTTGTGCGCAAGCTGCGCATCACCTTGGAAAGATGTAAGCGATCTGACACCTGAATCGTAAAGCGAATTGTCACTGAATCTTCTTTATAGCGGTCATTCATGGATACATTCATGATGTTGGAGTCAGCAGCAGTAACGCTGCTGGCCACTCTTGCTAACACCCCTTTGCCTTGACGCGTATCAATTGCGAGATCCACCTCAAATTCCCGATTCACTTCTTTGCCCCACTCGACCTCAACCCACTTATCACTGTCCCTGGATAACATTCTGAGGGCCACTGGGCAGTCATTGGTGTGGACCTGCAAGCCTTCACCCTTGCCAAGGTAACCAATGATGTTGTCACCCGGAATCGGATGGCAGCAAGTTTGAAAGCTAATCGAATTGCCTTCGCGACCATCTACCAAAATAGCCTGACGCTGATGATGGTGGGAGATAGTTTCTTGCTGAGGAGAAACCCAGTCACCTGCACCTAAACGCATCTGCTCTGTACCGCCTTCATCATCAATCAAAATATTTAGGCGAATGGCTAACTCTTGAGCAGAGCGGCGCCCCAGCGCGATATTGACGCAACCCTCTTCACGGGTTTTATCACCAGTCCAATGCAGGAGTTTTTCCCAAATCTCCGGGGAGAGTAATCCAGCATCTACCCCTTGTTGACGCAAAGCATTAGCCAAAAGACGTTCGCCCAATTGCAAAGACTCAGCATAGTGCTTCGTCTTGAGTGAATGACGAATGGAGGCACGGGCTTTACCTGTTCTCACAAATGCCAACCAACCTGGGTTAGGTTGAGAATTAGCCGATGTCACCACCTCGATGATGTCACCGTTCTTTAGTTCGCTGCGCAGGGGAAGCTGCATGCCATTAATTTTGACCGCCACACAGGTATTACCTACATCACTATGAATGGAGTAGGCAAAGTCTAAGGCGGTGGCGCCCCGCGGCAAAGCTCTAATCTGCCCCTTGGGCGTAAAGACATAAACCGCATCCGGGAATAAATCAATTTTGACGTGCTCTAAGAATTCTTGTGAATCGCCACTACTGTCTTGAATATCGATCAAAGACTGTAGCCACTGATGTGCGCGATTTTGCACCTCGCTCATATCAGGCGAGCCATCTTTGTAGGCCCAGTGCGCCGCGACACCTGCCTCGGCTACAGCGTGCATATCACCCGTACGAATCTGAAACTCAACTGGCACACCAGACGGCCCTAAAAGCGTGGTGTGCAAGGACTGGTAGCCATTGAGCTTAGGAATCGCAATGTAGTCCTTAAATTTACCTGGCATCGGCTTATACAAAGAATGTAATAAGCCTAAGGCGCGATAGCACTCATCAATAGAGTGGACGGTTACCCTAAAAGCATATACGTCGAGCACCTGAGAAAAACTCAAATGCTTGCTGCGCATCTTATTGTAAATACTAAAGAGGGTTTTTTCACGGCCCCGCAGATCTACCTCGAGGTTGGCTTTTGCAAACGACATGCGAGTATTCTGCAAAATCTTCTCAACCATCTCCTTGCGATTGCCCCGCGCCCGCTTCACTGCACCCTCAATCACTCTGAAGCGCATCGGCATCGAGAAACGGAAACTCAAATCCTGCAAGTCACGATAGATGATGTTCAAACCAAGACGATGCGCAATCGGGGCGTAAATCTCAATCGTTTCAGCGGCAACTCTGCGACGCTTCTCCATGGGAACGGCATCTAAGGTGCGCATATTGTGCGTACGGTCAGCCAGCTTGACGAGGATGACGCGAACATCACGCGCCATCGCCATAAACATTTTGCGGAAGCTCTCGGCCTGTGCCTCAGCATGACTTTGGAACTCTAACTTATCGAGTTTAGTTAAGCCCTCCACCAGCTCAGCCACCTTGCTACCAAACTTTTCTACTAGGTCTGCTTGCGTACAACCCGTATCTTCAATCACATCATGCAATAAGGCGGCCATGATCGATGGCGCATCCAGTCGCCAGGTAGCGCAAAGTTCTGCAACCGCGACAGGATGAGTGATGTAAGGTTCGCCACTATGGCGGTACTGGCCTAAGTGCGATGCGTCGGAGAACTGAAATGCTTTTTTAATTAAGGCAATCTCTTCCGGCTTTAAGTACGTCAGCTTAGAAATGAGTCCCTCGATCGAGACAACTTGATGCTTTAGAGGAAGGTTGGGCGCAGATGTTGGCCCAAATAAATGTCGACTAGATTGCGCCAGCAGAGTGGCGATGATCGAAGATTTATTGCTTTTGCTGGCCTCTTTAGGCGAGGCCTGACCTTTGGATGTCGAAGTGTTGGGGTCGCCTAAGGGGAGCTCCACGACGGAACCCCTGAATTACAAAGGTACTTTGGTCAACATGTCACGGTCAGTTACACCAGCAGCAACTTCACGCAACGCAACAACAGTTGCTTTATCTCTGGACTCAACACGTGGGGAGTGACCTTGAACTAATTGACGTGCACGATAAGTCGCGGCCAATACCAGTTCAAAACGATTGGGGATGGTTTTTAGACAATCTTCTACAGTAATACGGGCCATGCTGAACTCACTTAAATTTAGCTTCAATGCCTATAGGATAACTGATTAGACCCCAAGGCGTAGTAAAAGCGCAGGATTGCGAGCCATAATCGGGCCTGAGCGCAGGCGGCTAGCTGCAACCACCTGGCGTAAATCAATCAATGCCTGCTCAAAATCATCATTGATCACAATGAAATCTGCCTCATGGGCATGTTGGAGCTCTAAATGCGCTGCTGCCAATCTTCTCTGAATGGTGGCTTCATCGTCCTGCCCTCGTTTGCGCAAGCGCTCCTCTAGGGCCTCAAATGAAGGCGGGAAGATAAAGATCCACTGCACTTCTGGAATGATTTGACGAATCTGTTGTGCGCCCTGCCAGTCAATCTCCAACATGACATCGCGCCCAGTTTTCATCTGGGTTTCGATCCAGGCTTTTGAGGTACCGTAAAAATTACCATGCACTTCAGCGTGCTCTAAAAAATTACCTTGGTCACGCTCTGCAATAAATTCCGCTCTTTTGATAAAGCGATAGTCCTTGCCATCCACTTCACCCGGCCTTGGCGCGCGCGTTGTAGTGGAAAGAGAAAGCTTGAGGGCTGCATCTTCTTGCAACAAGGCATTGACTAAGGATGATTTACCAGCGCCCGATGGAGCAACGATCATCAACATACTACCTTGATAGGCAGGAGAAAGATTGGGTTTAAGTTTAGGGCTGGCCATAATGATTATCTAAATATCAATTACTCTAAATTCTGTACTTGCTCACGCATCTGCTCAATCAAGAGCTTGAGCTCTAAGGCTGCTTGTGTACATTCTTCTGAAACCGATTTAGAGCTCAAGGTATTGGCTTCGCGATTGAGTTCCTGCATTAAGAAATCCAAACGCTTGCCCACCGGCCCCTTGCCTGCCAGCGCGGTATCGACTACTTGAAGATGGGTCTTGAGCCGGGCGAACTCTTCAGCAACGTCGATACGAACAGCATAGAGAACTACTTCTTGGCGAATGCGCTCCATCAGCTCTGTGCCAGACCCACTGTTACCTTTGCCCTGCTCTTGAGCAGCCAATGCCTCAGCCAGACGCTCTGTGAGTTTCTCTTGATACTGAGCAACATAGACTGGCACCTTGGGTTCAATCACCTTAACAATCTCCCGCATCTTGCTAGTGATATTGGTGAGTACTGTGACCAAGGCTTTACCTTCTGCATGGCGACTATCCATGAGGGCAGCTAAGGCCGCACGGCCCGCTTCGACAGTAGCAGCAATCCAGCCATCTTCTTCACCTCTGGGCTCAGACACAATGCCGGGCCAACGCAAAATATCGGCAATACAGAGTGCTTCAGCATGGGGAAACGCGACTTGAGCATGCTCTTGCAGGGTATATAAGGCATCTAAGCGATCTTTATTCAGAGCGCCTAAAGCATGGGGGTTTGCCTTGGCCGCACCAGCGGCACCAGCATTGACCCGCCAAGCAGCCCGAAACTCGACCTTGCCCCGGGAGAGGCTTTGGGTAGCCATTTCTCGTAAGGCAGGCTCAGCCCCGCGACACTCGTCCGGAAGACGAAAGCCCAAATCCAGAAAGCGGCTATTTACAGCCCGACATTCCACTTGCAGATCAGCAACTACACCAGCCCCCAGGGAGACTTGGCGAGAAGCGCTGCCATAACCAGTCATGCTCGATATCATAGGGACATTGTAGATTCATTGTGAATTCCACCCAACCCTTTATGACCAATTCAGGATCAAACCAGATGAGTAGCTCTAATTGCAACCGCCCTAGTGGCCGCACCCCAACCCAGTTACGCCCTGTTAGCATCAGCCGCGCCTTTACCAAGCATGCAGAAGGCTCAGTCCTGATTGCCTTTGGCGATACTAAGGTGCTCTGCACTGCCAGCGTTTTGGAAAAGGTGCCTCCCCACAAAAAAGGCTCAGGGGAAGGCTGGGTTACTGCGGAATACGGCATGCTCCCCCGCTCTACTCATACCCGCAGTGATCGCGAAGCTGCTCGCGGCAAACAATCCGGTCGCACACAAGAAATTCAGCGCTTGATCGGTCGTGCAATGCGCAGCGTCTTTGACCTGAAAGTATTGGGCGAAAGAACAATCCACTTAGATTGTGATGTCTTGCAAGCAGATGGGGGAACTAGAACTGCATCCATTACTGGCGCCTATGTTGCAGCACGTGATGCGATTAACACTCTTCTTGAAAGCGGCGCACTCAAAGCAGACCCCATCATCGATAGCGTTGCTGCTATTTCAGTTGGCATCTATCAAGGTGTCCCAGTGCTCGACTTAGATTACCCGGAAGACTCTTCTTGCGATACCGATATGAATGTCGTCATGACGGGCAAAGGCGGCATGATTGAAGTACAAGGCACCGCTGAAGGCGCCGCTTTCTCCCGCGCTGAATTAAATGCATTGATAGATCTTGCTGAAGAAGGTATTCGTGATTTAACCCAATTACAAAAAGAAGCGTTTAAATAAAAAGATAAAAGGTAGATTGTGCAAAAGCTCGTTCTCGCCTCCAACAATGCGGGCAAGGTTCGCGAATTTCAGGAACTTTTGGCGCCTTTTCATTTTCAGGTGATCCCTCAAGGTGAATTAGGCATTCCATCCACGGAAGAGCCGCATCACACTTTTGTTGAGAACGCCCTTGCCAAGGCGCGTCATGCCAGCGCCGTGAGTGGCCTACCCGCACTTGCCGATGACTCTGGAATTTGTGCTCATGCATTAGGTGGTGCACCAGGCGTCTACTCAGCTCGTTATGCAGGTGTCGATGGAGATAGTGCTGCTAACAATCAAAAACTGATTACAGCACTCCAAGGTAAGACCGATCGTGGAGCGCATTATGTTTGCGCACTGGTGATGGTCAATAGCGCGAATGATCCAGAACCTCTGATTGTGCAAACCCGTTGGTATGGCCAGATCATGGATGAGGCTAAAGGTTCTCACGGCTTTGGTTATGACCCCCATTTCTTTTTACCTGAGCTAGGCAACACCGCCGCTGAATTAGAGCCTTCTGAGAAAAACCTCATCAGCCATCGCGGTCAAGCCTTGCGTGAACTCATCGCACAACTCCAAAACCGTGCTTAATACCCTCAATCCTATTTTGGCGACTGCGCCAAAATTGAGCGCGCTTCCCCCACTATCTTTGTACATCCACTTTCCGTGGTGCGAAAAGAAGTGTCCTTACTGCGACTTTAATTCGCATCAGATCAAAGAAGGTAATCAAGCATTTGATGAGGCGCGTTATATCAAGGCACTCATTGCTGATCTAGAAACAGAATTGCCCCGCGTTTGGGGTCGCCAAGTACACAGCATCTTTATTGGTGGTGGTACACCTAGCTTGCTATCAGCTAATGGGATGAATGAATTGGTCTCTGCCATTCGGGCACGCGTGAACTTAGAGCCTGATTGCGAGATCACCATGGAGGCGAATCCTGGCTCAGTCGAGACAGAAAAATTGGCTGGCTTTGCTAAAGCAGGAATCAATCGGGTCTCTTTAGGTATTCAGAGTTTTCAAGATGAGCAACTCAAAGCCTTGGGGAGAATTCATAACGGTGATGAAGCAAAGCGCGCGATTGAGATTGCCCTGCAACACTTTAAATCTGTCAATCTTGATTTAATGTTCGGATTACCAAATCAAACTTTAGAAGCTGCAAAGGCCGATATTGAAACTGCCCTCTCTTTCAAGACGCCGCACCTCTCTTTCTATAACTTAACGTTAGAGCCCAACACCTACTTTGCCAACTTTCCTCCCAAGCTGCCAAACGAAGATGAAATTGATGCGATCTTTGAGCAAAACTTAGCACTTCTAGAGGCAGCGGGTTATCGGCGCTATGAAGTTTCTGCGTATGCCAAGAAAGGTCAAGAGTGCAAACACAATCTCAATTACTGGCGCTTTGGTGATTACATCGGCATTGGAGCAGGCGCTCATGGAAAGATTTCCTTTCCAGACAAAATTACTCGCCAAGTGAGAGAGCGCCATCCAGAAACCTATATGCAGGCAATGGAAAACAAAGGTAATGCCTTGATAGAAGCCAGAGAGATTCCCGCCAAGGATCTTCCTTTTGAATTCATGCTCAATGCCTTGCGCCTGACTGATGGCGTAGATACCGTTACTTTTAGTGAGCGCACCGGCTTACCACTGAACGTCGTGTCAAAGGGATTGGATGAGGCGAGTAAGAAAGGTTTGCTAGATCCAAACCCCAACAAACTCAAAGCAACCGAACAGGGTTTGCGCTATCTCAATAATTTACAAGAGATGTTTTTGTAAGCTCTAGGAATTTTCTAAGAGACTTGGATTACTTTCCAGTCCAAATGGGTGGCTTCCCATCCAAGAAGGCAGTAACCCCACTCTTAAAATCATTACTGCCATAGCATTCCCGAATTAAGTCATTGCAATCCGGTAAGTTATTTTTTATGATTCTTGCTAAGGTTTGTTTGGTAGATTTCTGTGTGATAGGTGCAAGCTTCATTAATCTTTCCGCCAACCCATTTGCTTCACTCTCAAGAGATTCCGCAGGATAAGTAGCCAAGAGATAGCCTTGTTTAAGTAGATCAGGTGCAGTTACAAGCTCGGCCAATAACAGCATCCGCTTAACAATAGTGACACCTAGATGCGTCACGAGCCAAGCCACATTACTAGCGGACAAACAATTTCCTAATGTTTTAGCAATGGGTACTCCAAAGCGGGCATCGGGTGTGGAGATTCGAAAATCGCAGCAACTGGCAATCGCAAGGCCTCCGCCGACGGCCATACCATCAATCACTGCAATGGTTGGAATGGGTAACATCGCCAATGGGGCGAGATAGCGATCAATTCCCTCTTCATAACGAATCCCATCATCGCCATTCTGAAAGCCCGCAAACTGAGCGATGTCACTTCCCGACACAAAGGACTTGCCACCAGCGCCACGCAAGATAGCAACACGTGCTGCAGAACTGCTAGTCAAATCTTCACAAATGGTTTTGAGGCTTTGATACATCCCCACCGTCATCGCATTGCGAGCGGCAACATGGTCAAAGGTAATATAGGCAATGCCATTGCGAAGTTCTAAGCGGACTTCAGCAAGTTGCTCTGGATTGAGATTATCTGTTGTCATGAAATAAAAAACCCTCCCTCATTCAAGAGAGAGGGTTGCTAAATACTATAACTGAATAAGCTGATTCTAGAAATTATTCAGACTTGATATTCAAGCTCTTTACCAAGCGTTGATACTTTGCTAACTCGCCTGCCAAGAAAAGACTGAAGGCTGCTGGCGTTGCTGGGCCTTCTGGCTGCAAGCCTTGAGCATCCAATGTTTTCTTAATCTCTGGATCGTTAGTCGCTGCCTTGACTGCTTGATCGATCCTATTGACTACAGTAGGATCCATGCCTTTTGGACCCATGACAGAATACCAATTGGTGACATCAAAGCCAACAATGCCCACTTCATTGAATGTAGGCACGTTAGGAAGCAGTGACAAACGCTTCGGAGTGGAGATTGCTAAAGCCTTTAGGTTGCCCTGACGAATCTGCTGTAGGTTTGGTGGCAAGGTATCAAAGTTCATTGTGATTTGACCGCCCAATAAATCCACAATCGCCTGACCGCTTCCCTTATAAGGAACGTGATTCATTTCTACACCAGCAATCTTAGAGAACAAGGCCCCTGCTAAATGCTGTGTACTGCCAATACCAGATGAACCATAAGTCATCTGCCCCGGGTTCTGCTTAGCTAAGGAAATCAATTGCGCTACTGAGTTAACTGGAAGCGAGGATTTAACAACTAACACGTTAGGCACATAACCCAAATAAGTAATGGGGGTGAAGTCTGTTGCTGGGTTGTAAGGTACGTTCTTTAATACAAATGGAGAAATCGCATTGGAGTTGGAATGCCCCATGAGTAAGGTGCATCCGTCCGGATTAGATTTGGCAACTAGGTCTGCGCCAATAGTGCCTGCAGCGCCAGACTTATTTTCAATAATGACGCTTTGACCCAAGATTTCACTCATCTTTGGAGCAATTGCGCGTGCAACGATATCAGTGCCACCGCCAGGAGCAAAACCCACAATCAAGCGAATCGGTTTAGTTGGAAAGGCTTGTTGCGCACTTGCAGCGAATGGCAGAGCACTACAAATACCCAAAGCCAAAAAAGCAAATCTACGCAAAATCCGCTTAGGGGATTGATTGATCATACGGTCTCCATTATTTGTTTTATATTTATGGCTATCAATTAGCATTGCAATCTAAACATATAAAAACAATTGAGACAATGATGAAAACACCTATCGGCAAGCCTTTACCACTGGCTGGCGTCAGAGTTCTTGACGTGAGTCAAGTAATGGCTGGACCCTACTGCTGCATGCTCTTAGCTGACCTAGGTGCTGATGTCATCAAAATCGAGCCTCCTGGCACCGGAGATCAAACTCGTGGGGCAATGGGATTCAAGATGAAGGGTTCAGATAGCATGGGCTTTCTGAACATGAATCGCAACAAGCGTAGCGTGACCCTCAATCTCAAAACTGCAGCTGGCAAAAAAGTCTTCTTTGAGCTTGTTAAAACCGCAGATATCTTAGTTGAAAACTATCGTCCTGGCGTCATGAAAAAATTGGGTATTGATTACCCATCACTCAAAGATATCAACCCAGGCTTGGTCTACGCCAGTATCTCGGGGTTTGGTCAAACGGGCCCCTGGGCAGATCGCCCTGGATTTGATTTGATGGCACAAGCGATGTCAGGCGTCATGAGCGTAACAGGCTATCCAGATGGTCCTCCAGTCAAAGCCGGTGTTCCGGTAGCGGATATTGGTTGCGCCCTCTTTGCTGTCTATGGAATTTTGTCGGCTTACATTGGTAAGACCAAATCAGGTGAAGGTCAATTTATTGACGCCTCTCTATTCGATTCCGCATTGGCATTCTCGATTTGGGATACGGCGCAGTACTGGGGCACTGGAGTCGAACCCTACAAGCTGGGTACCGCTAATCACATGAGCGCCCCCTATCAGGCCATGAAAGCCTCTGATGGCTACTTTGTGATGGGTGCCACCAATCAAAAACTCTGGAAATTACTCTGTGAAAAAATTGGCCGCCCCGAGTTATTCGAAGACCCTCTTTTTAGGACCAATCCATTGCGCCTAGCCAATCGATTAATTCTGGCATCTGAATTAGAAAAAACTTTCGCCACTAAAACCAGCAAAGAATGGGTTGATCATCTTCTGGCAGCTGGCATTCCGGCGGGACCAATTAATACCTACCCCCAAGCATTTGATAGTGAACATGGACAGCATCGGAAGATGCGCATGGAAATTGATCACCCGATTGAAGGCAAAGTTCCGAATATTGGCTTTGCCGTCAAGATGATGGGCACGCCCCAGCAGGTCTCCCGTCACCCGCCTTTGCTAGGGGAGCATACCAATGAGGTACTCAACGAGCTAGGCATTTCTGGTGATCACTTGAAGGCTCTTACCGATGGTGGCGCTTTCGCAGTCTGAGTTACTGACTTGTTTCAGGAAAAACAAATGGGCTCCTTGGAGCCCATTTTTCTAATACCTACTTACTATTTAATTTTCTTTAAGCGCCATCGGAATTGGCGATTGGGGGAGCTTCAAACGGATCTTTGTTTGGTGTAGAAGTTGGAGCTTTTTTAGCTTTAGTGCCGGGCATCAACTCAAAGTCTGGAGTAAAGGTCGTTAAGGTACCACGCAGCTGCTCGAACGCTTTACGATCACCCTCAAACTTGGCTTTTCCTTCGGCCTGTAGTTTTTCAAAGGTAGTTTGACCACCCATGACTTTTTCTAAGTCACTGCGATTCAAGGTAATCGTTAGGCTTGGATTTTTATCCTGGTAGCCCTTGATATTGGTCAGCGCAGAGTTACTCATCTCGACCACAAACTTTTCACCATTATCCGGAGTGATGAGATTAATCCTGAACTTCATGCCAGCCGCTTTTTTACTATCCATGCTGATAGCCAAGGCGTTAAGCCAAAGCTCTGTAGTCATTGCCTTAATCATGTCAGGGCCGTTAGTCTTTGGTGATGCTCCAGAAGGCATGCCGTGACGCAACTCGTATGCAGCACCCAAGAAGCTATTGCGCACACTTGGGCTTTCTTTTTGATAGCCAATTTGTTCAAAAATGTCCGCTAGCAAATCTTTAGCTGCCGTGTTGTTTGGCTCCGCATAAACCAATTTATTCACAATCTCCATTGCTTCACGATATTTACCCTGTTTATAGAGCTGCCTACCCTTAGCCATGATTTTTCCTGAGCCACCCATCATCTCCACATACAGCGGCGCAGAATCTTTTGGTGATAAAGGAATCAAGGTCGCAGGATTAGCATCCCAGTAACCCAAGTAACGATTAATGACCGCGCGACTGTTGTGCTCCTCTGAGCCATGGTAGCTATGCGCTGCCCACTGGGACTTCAAGCTCTCCGGTTGTTTGTAGACGTTATGCACTTCATTGATGGTCACGCCATTGTTCGCCAAATGGAGAACTTCGTTATTCAAGTGGGCATAACTGTCACGCTGCGTGCGCATAACTTCTTGCACGCGATCATTACCCCAACGCGGCCAAGAATGCGAAGCAAACATCACTTGCGCTTCATTACCATAACGGTACAAAGCGTTGTTAATATTCTTAGACCATGCCAGTGCGTCACGCACTAATGCACCGCGTAAGGTATAAATATTGTGAATGGTGCCAGTAATATTTTCTGCAGCCCAGAATGCTTTCATCTGCGGGAAATAAGTGTTCATCTCCGCTGGAGCTTCTGTACCAGGCGTATTTTGGAACTCCATCTCTACGCCATCAACCGTCATCTTTTCAAATGGCTCATTAATCAGAATAGTTGGCTCAATTAAACCGAGGTTTCCTGCTGCAGTATTTTTACCAATCGACTGGTCAACGTGACCAAATGGGCTACGCGGCAACAAAACGCCATACTGGAAATACAAACGGCGTGTCATGGCATTACCGGCGTATACATTCTCTGCCACCGCGTGATCCATAAAGCCAGCTGGGGCAATAATTTTGACCTTGCCACTCTTCACATCTGCCTCATCCACTACCCCGCGAACACCGCCAAAGTGGTCAGCATGTGAATGGGAGTACACCACCGCGACTACTGGGCGCTTGCCCAACTTCTCATTCACCAACTCTAAAGCTGCTCTAGCAGTCTCTTTTGAAGTTAATGGGTCAAAGACAATCCATCCTGTATTGGTTTTAACAAAGCTAATGTTCGATAAGTCAAAACCACGAACTTGATAGATCTTTCCTGGAACAACCTCATAGAGGCCATAACCCATATTCAAGATGGCTTGACGCTGTAAAGAGGGATGAACGCTGTCAAAGTCCTTGCCTTGCAGTAGAAATTCATAACTACCCATATCCCAAGCAACGTTACCCGCGTCAGCCATAATCGTTTTATAGGCAGGCGCCGCAATAAATCCTTTTTGAGACTCTTCAAAGTCGCGCTTGTCTTCAAAGGGCAAGGTTTTACGCAAACCGCTTTGGAGTTCCACCGTAAATATAGAGGGGGCTTTGCCCTTGGGGTCAAAGTGCTTGCCTTGCATTGCACCAGCATCTACCACTACCCCGCCCCCGCCTGCAGCAAGAACTGGGTTAGCAGCAATCAAAGTAATGGATAGAGCGATCAGCGAGAGTTTGGTTTTCATAAAAAGCCTATGCATTGAATATAAATAGGACAACAAGTACTCTACGAATGTAAAGAGATGACTTGTTTTGGGCAATTAGCCCTTAGGCTAATAGTCGATTAGTGGGCTGAAGGCAAAAAGATAACGAATTGCGCGCCGCCACCACTCGCATCCTCATAACGAATATACCCGCCATGACGAGAGATGATGTGTTGACAGAGCCATAAACCCAAACCCATACCCGACTTTTTATTGCTGCCGGCGAGTAATTCAAATAGATGAGATTGAGCCTCAGCAGGAATACCTAGGCCATTGTCGATGACGAGTATTTCAACCCCCTCAGCGACATCATAGCTTTCTATTTTCAAAGTTTTGGGATTGGCAAGAGAATCGGTCAGCGCTTGAGTAGCGTTGTTAATTAAATTCAGGATGACCTGCTGAATTTCTGCTCGATTAACATCAATTAATGTACTGGATGAGAGTCTGAGAACAACCTGGATATTTTTTGACTGAATTTCAGGCTTAGTGATTTTGAGAACAGATTCAATTAAGACCCCAACTTCAACTTGCTCTGCGCCCATCTTTCCATCTGAAAAGATAGATCTGAGTGAGCGAATGATATTGGCCGCTCTTTGGTTATCAGACAGTAGTGCCGCTAAGATCTCTTGGTTCTGCTCAGCGCTTAGACTTCCTTCCGCAAGCTTCTTTTGCAAAAATTGAATATTTAAAAACGAAGCGCCCAATGGCTGGTTTAGTTCATGGGCAATGGAGGCAGATAAGGCTCCGGTAGCAGCTGTTTTATTAGCCTTTAACAACCCAGCTATCAAACTCTCCCGCTCTGATAGGAGATTCTTAATTTCAATATTTTCGCTCTTCGATTTAGCGTTTGCCAGGGCAACCTTTTCTGCCCAATAGCCGCCTAGCGCAATGTAAGAGAGCGTATTGATTACCAACTGAGCAATCGTCAGCAGAATCAACAACCGTGGAATTTGCTCCACCTTATTAATGGTGAAGCCAATTGAGGCTAAAACCCCCAGACGACCTAATGCTAAGAATAGTTCGGCTGCAGTTGCATACTGCAAATACATTAACTGCTGGGATGGCTCTGAACTTCTTTTATGCCTTAGCATCATAATTTGCCACGAGAAGAATATGACGGCTATTGCACACATAAATGCCGTGCGAATCTCATAATTTCCATAAACACGAAGAAATTCAAAGACCGGCACAAAGACAATCGCCGAGAGTGCGAAGCCATATTGCAAGCGCTTACTAATTGGGTCGATCAGAGATTTGCAAAACAACAACTGAAAAACAGCAGCGATGTAAAACAAGGAATTCGCTATTGTGAAATTAAAGTCAGGCTTTTCCAAGCTTTGAATCACCAGAATGCCACCACCGAAGATCAGCAAAGCGATGACATTCACCATCAATGAAGCCATCCAGTATCGATTGGGCCTCAGCTCACTTTGAGAGCGGTGATAGTGATAAATGCCCAATAGCAAACCCAGCTGAATCGTAGCCAGGATAAAAAAATAGAGGGCAATCAGTAGCTTCATAGGAGCTATCGTACAACGATCATCGCCTAGCTAGTCTACTGACCCCGCTTACTGGGTCAAGCTAGGTAAAGCGCCCGTTAAGACTAAGTAGAAAAAATAGAGTGATGTAATCAATATTAGGCCGCCCAGCAGATACTGCGGATAACGAATACCCTGCTCCGGCATGCCCTGTTTTTTTCCATCTACCATGGACTTCACTAGATTTTGCTTTTCCATCAGGCTCATCACTATTGCTGCAAGAATATGCAGAATGACAACTCCCAATGCCAAGCTAGCGACTGATTCATGAATCTCACCTGCAAAGTCGCCTAGAAGTTCCTTAACAGAGAGATAGCCAGAGACGCCAATCACAAGAATCAAGAGCATGAGTGCAACCATGACTAATCCACCAGCTGGGTTATGTCCAACATCGTGATGGGGGTGACCGCGCAGCATCGCCATAAAATGACCTAAAACAGCTTTAGGGCCTTTGAGGAACTGGGTAAAGCGAGCATAGCGTGTTCCGATCACACCCCACACTAAACGAATCAATATCAGCAGACAGGAAGTGTAGCCAAACGCATAATGAATCATCTGCAGTCGCTCACTCTCTGAAGTAAGCCAAGCCCCCGCAAAACAAATCACCAGTAGCCAATGAAACACGCGCACTGGCATATCCCACACCATAATTGCTTGCTTCAATTTGCCGGTAGCTCCAACTGTATCGTTCATGGGTGTATTCATTTTGCTGGGATCTTGATGTTGCTCTCACTAAAGTTACCCTTGGCTGCATCTGTGTGACAGGCGCTGCAATTGGCTGGACTCTTGATGCCCGCTCGTTTCCAAACATCCGACCTCACCTCATCATGCTTACGAATAAACCAAGAAGTTTTAGTAATGCGATTTTCGGGGGCAGTCTCCATGTATTTTTGACGAGTAGTAGCATTCTTGACCAGCCAATTGGTAATCTCCGCTCGCGTCTTAGGATCAACACTTGCATCCGTTCCGAAATGCTTTGCGAGACCAGACATGACGTTTTGCCAACTTTTTTCACTCAATAGTGCGGGCGGATAGGCCATATGGCAACTTGCGCATTCGGCATCGTAGGAGGCCGGGGCATCGGAAGGCATTGCCATTTTTCCAGCATATGCAGTTGAGCTTGCCAAAATTAAAGTGGCTGCAATAAATATAGTTTTTTTCATTTTCATTTTCATGGGGTTCATTTCACAGTCATTAGCCATGAGAGGACATCTGCTTTTTCTTGAGCAGTGCATTCTCTACCAAGCACATCATTGCAGTTACGCTTAAACCATTTCTCTGCCTTAGCTTCATCTGTAAAGCGTGCAGAATTGGCGCTCGGCGCCAAAGGCTTGATCACCTTGCCAGTAACAATATGTTTAGTGTCGTGATTGGGGGGATTTTCATGGCAAGAGGCACAACTCCACTCCTTGCCGTGTTTAGCATTAAAAAACTGCTCGCCTCTAATAGGGGATGCCTTACCAGACGCAGCCTCATATGACTTGAGCAAATCAGATGGCGTGGCTGCACTTGCAGACAATGTCGCCACCATTAAAAGTGATGCGCTTATCAATCTCAGAAACATAAATAACCCTCTTTTTTATATGTTTCTCTAAGTATGACCCATTAATATGACATATTAGACCTATAGATAAGCAGAATAGTCAGGTATTGAAGGGGCATTATGTTTATCCACCTTCAAAACTCGTTCTGATTAGTGGCATGAGTAATACAATCGCCATAAATGCTAAAACAAGCGCATTTATCAATTACCGCATGCCCGTTTTAAGGTGATGCATTTTAATTTATTAAGGATTAATACCATTATGAAAAAACTTTTAATTATTGTTCTACTTGCTGCTATTGCAGCCGGTGCCTACTTCTTGCTCAACAAACCAAAAGAACCTATTGCTGGCGTAGCTGCTCAAGAAGCCGCCCTCATTTATGACGGCGAAGTAATCAAGATTGATGCTGCAACTCGTACCGTTACCCTCAAAAACAAAGATGGTGAATCTACTATCGTTGCCGGCCCTGAAGTGAAGAACTTTGCTGAAATCAAAGTTGGCGATCGTTTTGACGTTGTCTACGAATTAGCTGTAGCCATTGAATTGGTTAAAGTAAAAAACCCAGGCACAACTAGCGAGCAAGTTACTACAAGCACTACAACTGCCCCACAAGGCGATAAGCCAGGCATGATCACCACCAACACCATTACTGCAACTGCTAACGTTGAAGCTATTGACGCTGCTAAAAATACAGTATCCTTAAAAGGTCCCCAAGGAAATATCTTCAAAGTCAAAGTTCAGAATCCTGACTTGATGAAAGATATTGCTGTAAATGACCAAGTTAAAGTGGTTTACACAGAAGCGATTGCTGCTGTAGTGAGCGCGCCAGCTGCTAAGAAGTAATCTAGCAACGCCCTTCTAGCACCTAGAAAGACAAAATCCCAGCAAGAAATTGCTGGGATTTTTTAATTTTAAGATTCAATTTGGGCTGCCAGCTTTTTAACTTGCATCTCCATTCCCGTAAAAATAGACTCAGCTACATCCATTGGAAATGGCCCTGTAATGCTCGACCTTACTTGATTTATGACAAACCCAGTCATCTCAATAACTTCGGCAATTAATTGCCGTGCTACATCAGCACGAAGACCTGCCTGCTGAGACTGAGCTAGCCAGTATCTATAGTGAATTTTATCTAGCAGATAGTGATAAGGGCCTCGCCTCGCCTCGCCCCGCAAAATCCACTCATCAGAATGGTAATACCCCCGCCCCTTAACCTGAGTTAAAAGTAGAATTTCTAAGTTGTTTGATTTAAAGGAAATTCTATGAAAACCTCCCGCTTTACCGATAGCCAAATCATGGCCATCCTCAAACAAGCCGA
>NZ_JACVOS010000029.1 GCF_018882335.1 Polynucleobacter sp. AM-25C3 | reverse complement strand
CAGTAGATTCCAAGCCAACCCGCCAACCAGTGCAAGCATAGGCTTGCTAATCAAGAATTGCTTTGCTTGGCCGATAAATGACAATTTTTCGCCATGGGAGCAATAGTGAATACCAATAAATATTCCTACTGTATTGATTAGCAAACCATGGCTAAACTGCGCGATGACGACCCCCATGGAAATAATCGCTGGCTGGTCTTGGTAGACTACTTTTAATAAAGCGCTGCCAATGAGTGAAGTTCCACTAAAAGTTCCGGCCAAAATAAAGGCCATCAGACTAGCATTATCGAATCGAAAAACGTATTTTCCGAGCATACCCATCAGCAAGCCAACCACCAGCAAAGCAGCGTTAATCGACATTGCTGACAAAATGTAATTAATGTGTAGATCGCATTGTGCTACTACTGAGAAAATGAGTGCTGGGTAGACAAGATCCACAATCATCTTCGAAATGATCGGCAGATGCTTTTGGTTGATGATATCTTGGCGGCGCAGCCATAACGTGGCTGCAATCATCATGATAAAAATGCCAACAAAAGAGGATACGGGTTTAAATAAGTCCATTACAAATTCTTTATTGAGCCTTTGCCAATGTAGCACAGCTAGTGGCACCCCTAATCAGCAAAGCGCGTAACTTTGAACATAAGAGCTTTAATGCCAAAGCGAGCCCCCTTTTTGATCTAAAAATTTCCTCACCGTGGTTTTATTGAATCTTTGCAAGATTTTTGTAAAGGCAATATAGAACATATAGCCGCTCTTACACTGTGCTACTGGTTGATTATTCTTCCACATTTGGATTGCTGCGGCCTGAAAAGAGCTATGGGTTCAGAGCTGCTTTTACTTATCTAATGGGTAAGGGTAAATAATTTCCATCAAATATTGTCGGAAGCCGCCGAGGGCGGCTTTTCTATGACCATCTATTTTGGGTTATTTGAGCTCTCTGATGAGTAATGAACTAATGCCGATACAAACTCAGGGCTCTAGAAATGAAAAAGCCCCGCAGAGAGAGGCTTAGTAATGCTTGGTGGGTCGGGCGAGATTCGAACTCGCGACCAACGGTGTTTAGGCCGTAAGTTGGCGCTGTTTGATGAGTTCTGCAGCAGGGATCCGAACTATCTTACCGTCAACAGTGGTTACGATAGCCGTATTAGTTTGAATTGCTAAGTCTATTGCTGCTTGACCTGCTCGTTGCATAGCGTAGTAGGATCCTGCGATATCGGGATCCGAGGAATTACGAATGTCTTTGCTTGGAATAGTCATAGTCAACCTTGGTCTGTTTGCTCGGGGGGAGTTTTATCTCCATCTAACAATACCCACGATTTTACAACTTTTTGATATTTGGGCAAATTCTTGAGGCCAGCGATATATCGCCTACGAATGACCTCTTCAGGGATGTTGTGTCCTCCTTGTGCTACCCGCTCTTTTACACGCGAAATAGCTAATTCAGGTGAGCTTAGTGCAATAAACCAAAGCTTTACCGAATAACCTAAATCTTTCCATTCTTGAATTCGTTGTAAGTAATGGGCGCCAGATAAAGTTGTTTCAAAGGCAAAGCTCTCGCCAGCTGTGGTGTACTCATCTAATTCATTGAGCATCAAGCGAGCTGCTTTGAATGAAACAGATTCAGGATTAAATGGTGCCAATCCGGCCGCTATAAGATCAGCATTAATAAAACGAAATGTATGAGCTTCTTGCGGCAAGAAGTTCTTGGCAAAAGTAGTTTTACCAGCGCCATTGGGTCCGGCAATAATGATAATTTTTTTATTTAAATTAACCGTCATTTTATTGAGCTCTTAATATAACTTTGCTTAGTTTTTTCTATTAATTGTGAAATGCTCTTTTTGCCATTTATATAGTCAGTAAGTTTTTGTTCAAACTGCGTTGCTAGGGCGATGCCTTCAATTCGAGCAGGGCAATGGCGTTGTAAACGATGTATTGGCGAAGCTGATGTGTTGTGACAAGCTTTGCTGGCATTTCACTATTTTATTGGATTTGGGTCAGATTCCCTAGCAAAAAAATGGCCCTAAAATACGCTTTAAAGAGCAATTCGGAGGGGTAGTGAAGGTAATAAAAAAGCCCCGCAGAGCGAGGCTTAGTTGTACGACTCGATACATAGTTAACACTTTATACCGGACACATACTTTACAGTTTTTGGCATAGGAGGGACCTTACTATGCCGTGGAATGAAAGTACGAAGATGGATGAAAAGCTCAAGTTTGTATC
>NZ_JACVOS010000028.1 GCF_018882335.1 Polynucleobacter sp. AM-25C3 | reverse complement strand
TTGGATGTGGACATACAATCATGAAAGACCGAACATGGGCTTAGGTGGAATTACACCAAAGCAAAAACTAGCACTTGCAGTACCAGCTTCTACTTTTAGCTTAAGTTAAAAATGGGGGGATTACCATGAAATCGTAAATCTTTTATTCCAAGTCTTGCGCAGGCCCTTGGGAATACGCTAGATACGGTACCGCCGCTATAGGGAAATATTAACTCTGGGTGTTTCCCTTTTTGGGCCATGACAATTTCGAATGTGTCATACCCGGTTTGCCATATCAAGCTTGCCTCATCATCCTTTCCCTTTTTCATGCGCGGATCTTTTCTATCTCTGACAAAAATAGTTTTTGTTTGTTCGTTAAGATCAGCCCACTTGAGTCCGCATATCTCTCCTAGACGGAAGCCCGTTCCGATAGCAAAGCGAATAAGGGTGCCCAATGGGATATCTCGCTTAGGTTGGGTAACCTCAAAATAGTAAATAAGTCGATCAATTTCTTCTTGGGTTGGCCTTCGTGTGCGTATCATTCCGTCGCCAATGATGTGGTTTAGTTCAAGAGCTCGCCTTGAGTTTTTGACGAGATTTTCATTGACCGCGTAGTTATTTGATTTTGCCCATCTCAAGACAACGCCAATGTAGCTAAACTCAGCTTGAAGGGTTGAGCCTCCAGCGCCCGGTAGCTGCTTTACGGTGCCATCCTTTAACGTCTGAGTTTTGGGTTTCTGCCGTATTTGTCCGTGCTTAATTAAGTCTTCGGTCTGCAGACTATCAATTCTCTTTTTACCTATAGCGCTATTTTGAATTAATTTATATGCACCAGTTTTGCTCCGTCTAAAATTGTGTCCCACTGCTTCAATATATTCATTAATTAGATCGCTTAAAGATAGGTGTCCTTTTTTATTGGTTAGGAGGGTGCCTTGAATCATCTGAGCTTCTACGAGTGTTCTGTAGCGCTTTGCATCAGTGATTTTTTTGAAGCTTTTTGCGGCATTCAGCAGCTTGCCAGTGGATTCATCCTTTTTTCGAACGCGCACTTTATAAGTGGTGCCCTTGGGTCCCTCATACGAGTAAAGTGCTGAGAGATTAGACTTATCAATAAGCGTTTCTTTGGTCGTAATTTTTGATCCCATAAACGAATTTTACTTTCAATTTAGGACAAATTTAGGACAAATTAATAGGGTTTTACTACGAAAAACAACGATTTATGACGAATGACTACGAAATAAAAACCAATAAAATCAATGGTATACAAAATTTAAGCCCCAAACGATTGGCCGTGGCACCCATGATGGAGTGGACAGATCGTCACTGTCGCTCTTTTCATCGCACGCTCACTAAAGATGCCGTTCTTTATACGGAGATGGTCACTACGGGGGCTCTCATTCACGGAGATGTGCCACGCCATTTGGATTACTCCCAAGATCAGCATCCTGTAGTTCTTCAATTGGGTGGCTCGGAACCTGCTGATTTGGCAAAGGCTGCCGAGTTGGCGCAGCAGTGGGGCTATGACGAGATTGATCTCAATTGCGGCTGTCCATCAGAGCGCGTGCAACGTGGTGCTTTTGGTGCTTGCTTAATGGCTGAGCCACAATTGGTTGCTGATTGTGTGAGGGCGATGAAGTCTGCTGTAGACGCGCCGATCTCCGTAAAACATCGCCTTGGTTTGGATTCCATGGATGCCGCCAACTCAGAAGTGGATTATCAATTTGCGCTGAACTTTATTCTTGCGGTAGCTGATGCGGGTGCTAGTCAGGTAACCATTCATGCACGCAATGCCGTACTCAAAGGCTTATCGCCCAAAGAGAATCGCAGCAAACCACCACTGCGTTATGAGGTTGCAGCAAAACTTCGCTTAGATGCACAAAAACAATTCCCCAATCTCAAGGTCTTGCTCAATGGTGGGCTGGAGAGTAATGATCAAATTGCCGGTCATTGGGATGATTTTGATGGCTTTATGGTGGGAAGGGCGGCTTACCATTTCCCAGCCATGTTGCTCGGTTGGGATGACTTAATACAAACTGATGGAGAGGCCGCAGGCTATCTCTTTAGCGAGACTGAATGGCATCGTATTCAGATTGCATTGGTGAAGCAGGTTCAGGCTTGGTTTGATGAGTGCCAAGCCAAAGGTAAACCTTTTTATATTGGGGCATTTACAAGGCATATCTTAGGATTGGCCCACGGCAGAGCGGGTTCTCGTTATTGGCGTCAACGCCTCTCAGACCATCACGCTTTGGCGAAAGTTCAAAGCAAAGCCGCTATTTTGGATTTCTTTATCGATGCGAGCTTAACCTTGGGGGACTGGGCCGCCTTTGAATTTGAAGGCGCCTAAATCAAGCATCCAAGCCATTTTTGACAGGGTTTTGCCTCAAAAGCTATAATCTGAGATCTTCAGTGGCGGACGTAGCTCAGTTGGTAGAGTCCCAGATTGTGATTCTGGTTGTCGCGGGTTCGAGCCCCGTCGTTCGCCCCACCGAATATTGCAGTTTCTAAAGCTCCCAATCGATATTTGAACTGACCCACAAAAGTTGGACACCAAATCCAACTCAAAGGGGTCAGCTTCATGAGCAAATACAGTACGCAGTTCAAGCTAAAAGTAGTTACTGAGTATTTAAAGTCTGGGGGCTACCTCAGG
>NZ_JACVOS010000027.1 GCF_018882335.1 Polynucleobacter sp. AM-25C3 | reverse complement strand
ACCGATTGGATGTGGACATACAATCATGAAAGACCGAACATGGGCTTAGGTGGAATTACACCAAAGCAAAAACTAGCACTTGCAGTACCAGCTTCTACTTTTAGCTTAAGTTAAAAATGGGGGGATTCCCATCTTACCACCTACATTAGTCAAGACCTCTAAAAAATTATCCGAAACCCTTATTTTATCAGATTTCCATTAAATACATTGATAGAAGCGGCCTTGACCTGTCTGGTTTTATCGGACCAATTTCATCTAGAAACTCTGGCTCCCGTTATTAATTCCTTTTGCCATCCAGCGACAAACTCTGCTGGGGTTTGATAATCCAAGCTTGAGTGTGGCCTAATCAAATTGTCCCTAAAGGGATTTCCTACGGTCATTTGCTTACGCCATGTTTCAATAATCACTTTGACATGCTCTCTACTGTGAAACCAGTTCATGGCTAAGCACTCATCTCTAAATTTGCCATTAAAACTCTCATTAGTACCGTTTTGCCAAGGTTTGCCTGGCTCGATATGCAGATTGCGTAATCCTCGCTCTACAGCCCACTCCAACAAGACGGTACTCACAAACTCTGGGTCGTGATCGCTGCGAAGAACTTTAGGATAGCCACGTTCTGCGATGACCTCCTCTAACACTTGCACAACCCGCTTGCCTTTAATCGAGCCGGCCACATCAATGCGCAGACTCTCTTTGGTGAACTCGTCAATTAAGGTTAAGCACTTGAGCTTTTGCCCGTTGGCACAAGCATCAAATACAAAATCGTATGCCCAAACTTCATTAGGGCCAGTGGCTACATGCGGTTTGTCGATTTTGACTGCGATAGCGCTTGCGTGTCCTTTTGGCGGGCACCTGCAGACCAGCTCCAGCCCAGATGCGTGCCGTCCGATCGCGACCCAAAACAAGGCCATCTCGTCTTAAAAAGATCCGAACCCGCCTTGCTCCGTAGCGAGGATATTGCTCAGAATACTGGCGCATGGCAACCACGATAGGCTGATCTTTAACCGGCATCTTGTACTGGTAATCTAAGCCAGATCTAGCAACACTTAGCAGCGTACAAGCTCGTCTTTGGGAAATGCCTCGCCCAACTGCATAGCGGGCCTGCTCCAACCGCTCCTGCACGCTCACCACTTTTTTACGGCAATCTCCTTCATCACTTCAATCTCGAGATCGCGCTCTGCCAAGATCTTCTTTAGACGGCCGTTCTCTTGCTCGAGTTGCTTTAAGCGCTTGACGTCATCCGTACCTAGATCGCCAAACTTCTTACGCCAGTTGTAAATGGAGGGTTCGCTGACCCCGTGGCGCTTAGCAACTTCTGCTATTGGCGAACAATCTGCTCGTCTGAAAACCGTGCTCTCTTCATACCTGCTCCTTAGGTTGAAGGAGTCATTATCTCTAAAAGCTTTTGGTCTGAAAATCCCAGGGCAGGTCAGGCACGTAATATATCTTCGTGCTTTGAGGAGCCTCCAGCCACCGTCGTTTCGAAAGTAATATTTGAAGTCTGCAGATCGGAAAAGCGGATGCGCCATAGATCCCCATTGCTCAGTGGCGGCACCCCTACTCGGCAGCCATTATTAAAATCAAATCGGATACCCTTTAACCCTTTTTGCGTAGGCTGTGGCACGGGATCACAATATAATTTTTAACCAGGGGCACTACAATCGCCAATTCCGCCTTTGGATCAAGCCCGGCAGTGGAGATCATTTCAACATCGCCGTCTTCCTGAGTTGAACTATTTTTCCCATCTTGAGTCATGTCGTTATCCACATTAATTATTAAAAAAGTAATTTTTTTATACAACTACTTAAATGGCACAATCAAATTCAAATTAATTGCGTTGTTGTTATAGCCTGAAGTTCGTCCAAAATAATCGTAGTTCAGGCGTAGACGTAGATCATTCTTTGTCTTCGGGTTAATCTCATAACTTACCCCAACCTGCGTCACGAGCGCGCCTGGTTTATTTACCGCCGTCGTGAATACGATACCACTGACATCTCTAGCCTGCAACGCACTAGGAGTGGCTGCAAAGTCGTAACCAATTAATGTGCGGAATAGCACATGATTCGTCTCGTTTAGGTCAAGGCGCATCCGACCGCCGGCTCCAGCAATCATGCTCTGCCCTTTTTGTCCGCTAACAATTAAATTCGACCCCGCCGCCCCTGTTTCGTCATATCCATTAACGGAGGCATAGCTGTAATCCAAACGAATGAGTGGCGTCAGCGTTGTATCACCCCATTGCCAATTCTGACTTCCCTCTACACTTGCCAACCCATGCCATCCGCCATACTTGGCTGATGCATTCTGAGGAATAGCATTGGCTGTCGTTAATCGTTTCGAATTATTTTGATCGTAAGCGCCGTTAAGAATAAAACGAATTTCCGCACTATCGGCCATATTCTGTTTGGCATACGCCGTCAGTTGATAACTCGTCGTTGTAAGACTGTCACCTGTATCTAAATTTAATCCGCTAGCACTGGCACCAGCAAATGTTGTCGCCAGGCCTAGGCGCAAGTCGGGATCTATCGATGTATCAGCACCGAAAGCAATTCCAGCTGTATTTTGGGTATAGGCCGCTGAAGGCGCGCCGTTACCGCTTTGCCGCGCCGAATTACCAAATGGAGCAACCCAAGCATAACTAGACTCAATGATACTTTGGTGTGCCTGATCATCCATACGGTCCATACGGTTACGTATAACTTCAACAGAGGCCTGCGCCTGATTTAATATCGCTGTCGGTTGACCACCATTTAAGAGGGGTGTCATCCCGGCAATACCAGGTGATGACTTACCAGTGACCAGATCAAAGCCCGAGCCATTGCTAACAATGGTGTAAGGGGTAAGACCATAAGAGCCGCTACTCACAAAAGCCCCCGTCGTGGTTCCGGTAGCTCTAAATACATTTTTATAGTCACCGGATTGCGCTAGCACTGAACCGCTGCTCACGGCAATCTGCGCCCCACTACCGAGAATAGCATTGCCACTTACTACCATCTTGCCATAGGCAGAAGGGCTATTAAAACCTAAACCCAGTGTACCGGCCTGACTATAGCCGCCGGTAACATTAAGGTTTTGAGTTGCCCCCACCATTATTTTACCGGCATTGCTAAAAGCGCCAACTACTAGGTTAACAGTGTTGCCAGCCAGAGTAACAGCGGCATCGCTATTAATATTAAAAATCCTCCAGCCCGAGACGACTGCTGCACCTGAGGTGCCTGTATTGGCTAACATTAAATGCTGATTTGCTAGCGTCAAAGTATTCGAGCCTGTACCGTCTGTCAGGGTTATCGATCCATTGATGACTGTATTGTTGGCCAGTGTTAAAGCATTGTTCGACCCATTAAATAGAACGCCGGCACCTAGCGATGCGCCATTAAGTGTCACGCCGTTATCCGAACCTGCTACTGAAATTGCTAGACCGCCAACCGAAGAGTTGGTTGAAACATTTCCCGCTGCCGTTATGCTAGCCCTATCTCCGACAATCTGATAGTCCAATAATGTTGAGCCGCTACTTGCATTAACCAGACCCCCTGAATACACGATGCCATTTAGGCCACTACCACCAGCATGAATGATTTGCGTGCCACTAATCTGTGCTGCCCGGACTTCCCCAGATACAATTTGAACGCCGCCAGCCAGTATGGTTGAGCCAGAATCCAGACCTCCGACCCGAATCGTTTGCAAACCACCAGAGTAGATCGTGGCAAAAGGTCCGTAACCCCCATATCCGATAATCTCCTGGCCTCCATTGTAAATCTGTGTGTAGTAAGACGATCCACCTGCAGAGACGCTAATAATACCGCCGTTACTGACCGACGTATAGGATGCCAATCCTCCACTAGAAACATTAAGCAATCCGCCATTTACCCTAGTAGCACTCACAATAGCGCCGCTCAGGAGGGTCTGGCTACCGCCACTGCTTAGCGTAGTAGCGCTCACACTAGCACCACCATAAACAGCTTGATTACCACCAGAACTGATGGTCGCGCTAATCGCACTACCACCGCTACTAACAGCTTGAGTACCGCCATCATTTACCGTAGTAGCACTTGCAATACCGCCACTACTAACAGCTTGAGTACCACCATCATTTACCGTAGTAGCACTTGCAATACCGCCACTACCAACAGCTTGAGTACCACCATCATTTACCGTAAGACCACTCACAATAGCGCCGCTCAGGAGGGTCTGGCTACCGCCACTGCTTAGCGTAGTAGCGCTCACACTAGCACCACCATAAACAGCTTGATTACCACCAGAACTGATGGTCGCGCTAATCGCACTACCACCGCTACTAACAGCTTGAGTACC
>NZ_JACVOS010000026.1 GCF_018882335.1 Polynucleobacter sp. AM-25C3 | reverse complement strand
ATTGGATGTGGACATACAATCATGAAAGACCGAACATGGGCTTAGGTGGAATTACACCAAAGCAAAAACTAGCACTTGCAGTACCAGCTTCTACTTTTAGCTTAAGTTAAAAATGGGGGGATTACCCCTGATGTTTAAAAATATTTTGATACCCGTAGTTGATGACATGCTTACTACAAAAAACATGAAATTAATTACCGACCTTGTTAAGGCTGATGGGGCTAACGTAACCCTGGCCTATATTTCAGATCCTCGGGCACCTTTTGTTTATGCCAAAAAAGTATCTGACTATAAAATTTCAGATGCAAGCCATAAAAAAGCATGTGAGCAACATGCTAAAGAGGTGTTAGAGAAAGCGTTAAAACTCGTCGGCAAGGATGTGAAGGCAAAGGTGCATCATGAATTTAATGCTACCGTTTATGAGGGTATCTTAGAGGCAGCTAAAAAGGCCAAGGCTGATGCCATCATGATGGCATCTCACAAACGTACTGGATTAAAGGGTGTTTTTATGGGCAGCGACACACACGCAGTCATTGTTCACTCGAAGTTACCTGTGGTTGTTGTGTAATCCCACTTTAGTCAGCTTGCTAAAGTAAAAAGCCCCTGAATGAAAGTTCAGGGGCTTTTGTATTACTGTTGGGCAAGGCGAGATTCGAATCTAATCGACCACTACTATAGTTTTTTTCGTACCAACTTAAAGTCCGGATCATCCTCCATCGTTTCTACTGTGAAGCCAAGACTGCGCATCAGTTTTAGCATTGCTGGATTTTTAGATAGCACTAAGCCGTCGATTTCGGATAGGCCCTTATCACGTGCGACTTCCATAATGCTGGTCATCATACGAGACCCAATACCTTGACCGCCGTAATCATCGGAAATCACTAGGGAAAACTCGCAACTGGCTTTATCAGGGTTGGTGCTGTAGCGGGACACGCCAATAATTTTCTCGCTCTCTTGCCAGGTGCCGTCTTCTAATAAGCTTGTTTCATGTATTAGCGCTACCAGTGCCATTTCACGGTCGTAATCAATCAGCGTGAATTTGGCTGCCATTGAAGGGGGTAACTCTGGTGAGTTAGAAATAAATCGGAAATATCGCGATTCAGCAGAGAGGGTTTTATAGAATGCCTTGAGCATATCGGCGTCATCTGGATGAATCGGTCTAATGGAGTACTCGCTACCATCCTTAAGGGGAAATAGGGATTCATACTGGTGTGGGTAGGGGAGAATGGCGAGATGCTGATATAGGCCAGACTGACTGTTATTTAGCCCATGCGAATGACTAATTGCGATCCGTGCATCTACTGCTATGGCACCAGACTCGTCAACAATGATGGGGTTGATATCCATCTCCAGTAGTTGCGGCAGCTCACAAGCCATTTCAGATACGCGCAATAAGATATGTTCGATCGCCTCCACATTTACCGCTGGAGCACCACGCCATTCTTTTAGTGTCTGTGCAATGCGTGATCGACTAATTAATTGCTGAGCTAAATATTGGTTAAGGGGAGGGAGCTCCATGGATTGGTCGTTGAGTAGCTCAATCATGGTTCCGCCAGCACCAAATGCAATTACTGGCCCAAATGGTTCTTCGTTAACTAGTCCAATATAGATTTCGCGTCCCCGCTTATTGCGAACCATTTTTTGTACGGTAATGCCATTAATTTTTGCTTCTGGAGCAAGGCGGGAAACGGTTTGCATCATGTGACCATAGATATCTCTAACACCTATAGAGTTCATCACATCTAAAGCTACACCATTCACATCAGATTTATGGCTAATGTCTGGTGAGTCAATCTTTAGTACAACGGGATAGCCGATTTGATTGGCAATCATGATTGCTTCATTCACATTCTTGGCAAGAACAGTTTGTGTAATGGGGATATGAAATGCCGAAAGCAGTGCTTTAGATTCCATCTCCGTTAAGACGGTTCTTCTTGAAGCTAATACGTTTTCAATAATGAGCTTAGCGCCATCTATGTCGGGACTTGAAGATTTAGAAAGCGGCGGAGGGGTTTGCTGAAGCAGTTTCTGGTTGGCATAGAAGCTAGAAATGTTACCAAAGGCACCAACAGCGGCTTCAGGCGTTCTAAAGGTGGGAATATTGGCATTGGCCAGTAAAGATCTGCCCTCAACGACCGATGAATCACCCATCCAACAGCTTAAAAGGGGTTTATTAATCCGCTTTTTGACATCGGCAATACTGGTGGCAATCTTCAATCCATCAATTGATGGCTTGGGCGAGAAAAGAACCAAGATCCCATCTACATTGGCATCGCTATTTGCCGCCTTGATCGCCTCGCAATATTGCTCTGCAGTTGCATCCTCAGATAAGTCAACTAAGTTTTCAAGAGAGGCGAGAGGAGATAGGTTTGGTTGAAGTTTCTCGATAGTTTCTATTGAGAGCTTCGCTAACAATAAATTATTCTCACTAATTCGGTCGGCTGCTAGTACGCCAGGTCCACCCCCATTCGTGATGACTGCCAACTTATTTCCTACTGGGCGGTAGCTTGAGGCTAGACATTTGGCGGCGGAGAAAAGCTCTACAAAAGATTTCACTCTAACTGCACCAGCACGCCGAATTGCAGCATCAAAAACTGCGTCCGTTCCAACTACTGAGCCGCAATGGGTTTTCGCGGCCTCATTACCAGCCGGCTTATGACCTGATTTAAGAACAATCACAGGCTTGATATTGGCGGCAGCACGCAAGGCACTCATGAACTTTCTGGAATTGGTAATTCCTTCAAGATAGAGAACGATGCTTTGCGTTTTGGCATCATTACCTAAGAAATCAAGCAATTGAGCAATATCCACTGAGGTATGTTGGCCAACAGCTGCAACAAATGAGAATCCCACCCCATTTGTTTTTGCCCAATCGAGCATGGCTGAGGTTAAGGCGCCGGATTGAGCGATGAGGGCTAGAGGTCCAGGATTGGCTAGATCTCCGAGCACGCTTGCATTCAGATGGCGATGGGGTCTTTGAAATCCCAGGCTATTCGGGCCAAGTAGTTTTATCCCGTAATGCTTTGCCAATTCTTTTAATTCTTCGCCAAGCATTTTATTAATCCCAGTAGAGATTAATAATGCTGCACGATGTTTCAGGCGTCCAGCAATGTCCAGTGCTGAGCATAATTCCTCTGGGGGTAGGGCGATAATTGCTAGGCCCTTTGCCTTGGTGCCTTTATTGCTGAGGTCAAGATTGGCGCTGACATCAATTCGCTCAATTGCTCCAGCATATTGCGCTTCTTCAAATAGCTTTAAGAAAATAGCTTCACATGATTGAGGGCTCTGGGGTTTTTGTGAGTTGATCAGAATTGAAATTGAACTCGGGTCGAACAATGAATTTAAGTAGTGCTTTTCCAATTTAATCTGCTCCAATCAAAACTTTAATATGAGCTGCAACGCTACGTGCGAGAGGGCTTAATACATAACCACCTTCTAGGCAGGATACGATACGCCCTTGGGAGTGTTTTTGAGCGACTTCAAGAATCTTTTTGGTAACCCATTCGTAGTCTCCCTCAACCAGCCCGAGGTTGCCCATATCATCCTCTCTATGGGCATCAAACCCTGCAGATATATAGATCATTTCTGGTTGAAATTGCTCGAGAGCAGGAATCCAGTATTGCTCTACAGCCTCTCTAAAAACATCACTTTTAGAGCGAGTCGGAATACCTACGTTAATCATGCGCTTTTCGGGGATGTACTCGCCTGTGAACGGGTATAGATCTTTTTCAAATATTGAACACATCATGACACGTTCATCGTCTCTAAAAATATCTTCACTACCGTTACCGTGGTGAACATCAAAATCAATTAAAGCAACTTTTTGAATACCCCGAACATCTAGTGCATGTCTTATGCCGACGGCAACATTATTAAAAAAACAGAATCCCATGGCGGCATCTCGCTCAGCATGGTGGCCTGGTGGCCTTACACAGCAAAAAGCATTTGATGCTGCACCGTCAAGCACCAAGTCTGTTGCTTGGATCGCGGCACCTGCTGCGCGCAATGCGGCATTAATAGTGTGCGGGTTCATTTTTGTGTCTGGATCAACCAGTTGATACCCCTCTTTTGGGGATTGAGCAATAAGCTCTTGTACATACAGAGCTGAATGTGCCCTACTAATTTGCTCGATGCTAGCCAGGGGCGCATCGTAAGCATCCATGAAGTTCAAATAACCAGAGATTAATAATTGGTCGTTAATCGCGCTCAGGCGCTCAGGGCATTCGGGGTGACATGATCCCATCTCATGGCGATTACAGTCAGCATGGGAAATAAAAGCAGAAGGCAAGGCAATTCCTCAAAATTGGCAATAACCTAAAAGTATCCGCTTAAGTCAGGTATTGGTGTTTGATTTAAAACAAATGTGGCCGTTAACTTTGGGCCTCTAAAAGAAAAAGCCCTTGAACTTTCTGAACTGACCCACAAAAGTTGGACACCAAATCCAACTCAAAGGGGTCAGCTTCATGAGCAAATACAGTACGCAGTTCAAGCTAAAAGTAGTTACTGAGTATTTAAAGTCTGGGGGCTACCTCAGGG
>NZ_JACVOS010000025.1 GCF_018882335.1 Polynucleobacter sp. AM-25C3 | reverse complement strand
ATTGGATGTGGACATACAATCATGAAAGACCGAACATGGGCTTAGGTGGAATTACACCAAAGCAAAAACTAGCACTTGCAGTACCAGCTTCTACTTTTAGCTTAAGTTAAAAATGGGGGGATTACCCTGGCACTTGATCTTTGCGTATTACGGTGAAAAGAACCACTTGTAATTATTTAAAAGGACCACTCGTTACGGACTCAAAAGAGCCGCTCATAATTAAACAGGTGAGCCAGATAAGCATTACTTTTGCCATATTAATTAGGCTGTTATTAGTCAGCTAGTAGTCGTTCGCCTTGTGTGAGGCTGGATGGCAGAGTCCGACCCAAAGCAGACGGGCCATATCTCTTATTGAATTTACATCCTTACAAACACTACATACAGTAATTGATTATCAAAGTAGATATAAATTTAAGCAAATTCTGATATTGGATAAACAATCATCTTCAGAAGTTGTAATGCAATTTATATTTACAAATTTATTGAAGCAAGCAAAATTAATCTTAATAAATTTTCCTTATTTGCCCTATCCCCCACTAAAACCTCTGATAGACTTGGATGTTTCCTGTCTAGCCCATCGCTACCATAAAATTTAAGTGCATGGCTCGGAATCAACCGACTCTGTATGGGTTTGCTTGCTAACTGAATGATGCGATAGTGGTTACTATCTCGCATAATTCGATTGCAAGCCATGCTGACCGCATCGTAGCCACCTTCAAGAACCTGACCAAAATAACCATCTTTATAAAAGAGGAGGCTAGTTATGTCGCGCTTTTCATTCCATCTTCTCGCCGCATGAACTATAGACATTAACTCAGCATTAGAAAGCCTGCCTCTCGCCTCGCTTACATACACCATCTGTACTAATGACATATTTTGAACGGCATCCATAAACAGTTTTAGCCCTACTTTACGCTCTTGGATTTACTAGCAGCTGCAACTACCGCTAAGGTTACAACGTTAACTATACGTCTAACTGTAGCAGCCGGAGTCAAAATATGGATAGGCTTAGCAACACCCAATAACAATGGTCCGATTGCAATACCATTTCCAGCAGCTGTTTTTAGCAAGTTATATGAAATATTAGCTGCATCTACATTAGGTAGAACCAATAAATTGGCGCCGCCCTTTAATGGGGATGAACTTACTGTGCTTGACCTTACGTCCTCATCTAGGGCGCTATCCCCGTGCATCTCACCATCTATTTCTAGCTCTGGAGCGGTCTGTCGCAATATTTCAAGTACCTTACGCATCTTAATTGCCGACGGAGCACTGCTTGACCCAAAATTAGAATGCGAGAGTAATGCAACTTTGGGTGCAATACCTAATTTACGCATCTCGGCAACAGCCATCAAAGTAATTTCGACCAACTCTTCAGCCGTCGGATCAATATTAAGATGGGTATCGAGCAAGAATACTTGTCTGCCTGGCAAGATTAAGCCTGACATAGCTCCATATATACTGGAGCCGTCACGCTTACCGATAACCTCATCGATATATTTAAGATGGACTGCCATATTATTGACAGTGCCACACACCATACCATCAGCCAAGTCCTTAGTGATCATCAATGCACCAATAAGACTATTTCGTCTACGCAACTCTAATTTAGCTAAGTTTTTATCAACACCTTTTCTCTCCATCAAGGCAAAATAGGTTTGCCAAAAATCTTGGTAACGAGAGTCGTTTTCCGGGTTAATCACCTGAAGATCTTCATCTATCTTCATTCTTAAACCAAAATTATGAATACGATTAGAGATAACCGAGGGGCGGCCAATTAATATGGGGGCAGCTAAATTTTCATCGATGATGATCTGTGCTGCGCGCAATACGCGCTCATCTTCACCTTCAGCAAAGACAATTCGTTTTTGATTTGCTGGTACGCGCTTAGCAATGCTAAAGAGCGGTGTCATCAAAGTACCTGAGTGGTACACGAACTGCTGCAACTGATTACGGTAAGCGTCAAAGTCTTTAATCGGACGAGAAGCAACACCATCATCCATGGCAGCCTTAGCAACCGCTGGAGCAATCACTGTAATGAGGCGCGGATCGAATGGTTTTGGAATTAAATATTGAGGGCCGAAGGAAAGGTTCTCAATGCCATAAACAGAAGCAACCACTTCACTCTGTTCGGCTTGGGCCAGCTCTGCTACAGCCTTAACCGCCGCAACTTCCATGCCGCGAGTAATAGTTGTTGCGCCCACATCCAATGCGCCACGGAAGATGAATGGGAAACACAATACGTTGTTTACCTGATTTGGATAATCGGTACGACCCGTTGCCATCACCGCATCAGGGCGAACCGCCTTAACTTCTTCAGGCAAGATTTCTGGAGTTGGATTAGCTAAGGCGTAAATTAATGGCCTATTTGCCATTTTCTTCACCATGCTTTGCTTCAGCACACCACCAGCAGAAAGGCCTAAGAAAATGTCGGCGCCAGTAATTACATCATCCAAAGTGCGTAAATTAGTATCTTGGCAGAATGGCTCCTTCTCTGGATCCATCAATTCTTTACGGCCTTTATAGGCAACACCAGCCAAGTCAGTCACCCAAATATTTTTGCGCTGCATGCCAAGATCAACTAGTAGATCTAAACAGGCCAAGGCGGCTGCACCAGCTCCTGAAGTAACCAGCTTTACCTTACTTAGATCTTTGCCGACCACCTTTAAGCCGTTTAGAATGGCAGCCGCAACCACAATCGCAGTACCGTGTTGGTCATCATGGAAGACCGGAATCTTCATGCGGGCTTGCAACTTGCGCTCCACCATAAAACAGTCGGGCGCTTTGATATCTTCTAAATTAATGCCGCCAAATGTTGGCTCTAATGCCGCAATAATTTCCACCAACTTATCCGGATCGTTTTCATTAACCTCAATATCGAAAACATCAATGCCTGCGAATTTCTTAAAGAGAACTGCTTTGCCCTCCATCACTGGCTTACTTGCCAGTGGTCCAATATTGCCTAAACCTAAAACGGCAGTACCGTTCGTAATCACGCCAACCAAATTTCCACGAGCGGTGTATTTGAACGCATTCGCTGGATCTTTAACGATCTCTTCACAAGGAGCAGCAACACCTGGTGTATATGCGAGCGCTAAGTCTCGTTGATTGGTAAGTTGCTTAGTAGGGGCAATTTCGATTTTGCCCGGCGTTGGAAACTCGTGGTACTGAAGGGCCGCCTCTCTTAGGGCGGCAATTTGCTGTTCTTTATTACTATTAGACAAAGTCATTCGCAGATCTTTTAAAAAGTTTAAATCCAATGACTTATATAAATTGGCGTCTCCTCCAACATAAATATCATTTTTTGAAGAAAAAAATCATATTTGATCCTAGTAAACCCGTAAAACAGTATTTTATGATGGCATCATCTCCAGATGAGATGATAGAGTTTAGGTATTCTAGAGGCCTAAAATGACAAAAATTGACCCAATATCACTTAATTTATTTTTAGCTGTTTTAGAGGAAGGGACAATCCTCAAGGCTGCCGAGCGAGAGCATATTTCAGCGTCAGCTATCAGCAAGCGAATCAGGGAATTGGAAATTGCTCTTGGGGCCGAGTTATTTTCTCGAAGCAATAAGGGGGTGGATCCCACAATCGCAGCTCAGACCCTTTCCTCGCTAGCAAGAGGGGCTCTTAACCAGCTGGATAACATTCCAGAGAGAATGAAGGGTTTTTCTAGTGGGGTACGGGGGCACATACGAGTCGCAGCAAATCATTCTTCGATTACTCAATTTCTCCCTTGCCAGCTTAAGTCGTTTTTAGATAATTGGCCTGACGTTCAGGTGCAACTTAAAGGTGCCGTAAGCTCTACTGTTGCAAAATTAATTGCGGAAAACCAAGTTGATTTAGGTCTACTTCAAAATGGGAGCTACGGATACGACATACAAATGCTTCCATACCGAGAAGATCAACTAGTTGTTATTGCAAACTCCGCCCACCCTATTGCAAAGCTGAGCACGGCCAAAATAGCAGATATCGCCAAGTATGATTTTGTCGGGTCACATACTGATAGCGCAATTAAAACGCTGCTTGTATTGGCTGCTAGCAAGTTTAATCTTACCCTGAACATAAAAATGCAGGTTGCTGGATTTGATGCTTTAAGTGTCATGGTTGCATATGGCCTAGGAATTGGGATTCTGCCAAAACAATGTGCTGAGCTTTTTCTGTCTTCACTAGACATCGTCACTATTCCAATAGAAGAGGAGTGGGCTTCGCGTAAAATTTGTCTAGGTGTTAGGAATATGGATTCTCTCAGCCCCGCAGCTAAGCTATTAGCAAATCATCTTATGAGCGCATAGCCATCCAACCAAAATAAAAGCCACTGCACTGAACTTTGACCTCTTCATGGCGCACCCCTCCTTAGGGATAATATCGCCGATTTTTTCTAATTTAGGGTGTCCAATTTATTGGGAGGAGGTCAGCTCAGTGTATTGGTCAAAACAATTCTGTAGGGTAATACCCCCGCCCCTTAACCTGAGTTAAAAGTAGAATTTCTAAGTTGTTTGATTTAAAGGAAATTCTATGAAAACCTCCCGCTTTACCGATAGCCAAATCATGGCCATCCTCAAACAAGCCGA
>NZ_JACVOS010000024.1 GCF_018882335.1 Polynucleobacter sp. AM-25C3 | reverse complement strand
CTCTTCTGGCGGTATTGCCAGCGGCACCATCATCAATGGTGGGGGAGTTGAATCAGTCTCTTCTGGCGGTGTTACCACCGGCACCACCATCAATAGCGGGGGAGTTGAAAGAGTCGCTGCTGGCGCTAGCGCTCTAGAAGTCATCCAGTCTATTGGCGGCGCACTGTCGGCAATCGTAGGTCTTGGCCCTGCTGGATCCTTTGTTACCGGTAGAAATGAAAGCGGCAACTTCTCTATTTCCGACTTAACAGCCAGTGGAGTAATTCTCAATTCTAGCGGTTTGTTGACCGTCACTGCTGGCGCTACTGCCACCGGCACCACCATCAATAGCGGGGGAGTTGGAAGAGTCTCTTCTGGCGGTATTGCCATTGCCGCCACCATCAATGGCGGGGGAACTCAATTTGTCTTTACTGGCGCCATTGCCAGCGCTACAACCATCAATAGTGGGGGAACTCAAACGGTATCTTCTGGCGGTGTTACCACTGGCACCACCATCAATGGCGGGGGATCTCAACTTGTCTTTACTGGCGGTGTTACCGCTGGCACCACCATCAATAGCGGGGGAGTTGAATCAATTGCTCTTAATGCTGTTACCACCGGCACCACCATCAATAGCGGGGGAACTGAAAGAGTCAATGCTGGCGCTAGCGCTCTAGGAGTCATTCAGTCTGCTGGCGGCGCACTGTCGGCAATCGTAGGTCTTGGCCCTGCTGGATCCTTAGTTAACGGCATCAATGAAAACGGCAACTTCTCTATTTCCGACTTAACAGCCAGTGGAGTAATTCTCAATTCTGGCGGTTTGTTGACCGTCAATTCTGGCGCTACTGCCACCGGCACCACCATCAATAGCGGGGGAGTTGAATCAGTCTCTTCTGGCGGTGTTACCACCGGCACCACCATCAATAGCGGGGGAACTGAAAGAGTCGCTGCTGGCGCTAGCGCTCTAGAAGTCATTCAGTCTGCTGGCGGTGTGCTGTCAGCAACCGTAGGTTCTGGCGCTGCTGGATCCTTAGTTAACGGTAGAAATGAAAGCGGCAACTTCTCTATTTCCGACTTAACAGCCAGTGGAGTAATTCTCAATTCTCGCGGTTTGTTGACCGTCTCTTCTGGCGGTATTGCCAGCGGCACCATCATCAATGGTGGGGGAGTTGAATCAGTCTCTTCTGGCGGTGTTACCACCGGCACCACCATCAATAGCGGGGGAGTTGAAAGAGTCGCTGCTGGCGCTAGCGCTCTAGAAGTCATCCAGTCTGCTGGCGGTGTGCTGTCAGCAACCGTAGGTTCTGGCGCTGCTGGATCCTTAGTTAACGGCATCAATGAAAACGGCAACTTCTCTATTTCCGACTTAACAGCCAGTGGAGTAATTCTCAATTCTCGCGGTTTGTTGACCGTCTCTTCTGGCGGTATTGCCAGCGGCACCATCATCAATGGTGGGGGAGTTGAATCAGTCTCTTCTGGCGGTGTTACCACCGGCACCACCATCAATAGCGGGGGAGTTGGAAGAGTCGCTGCTGGCGCTAGCGCTCTAGGAGTCACCCAGTTGGTTGGCGGCGCACTGTCGGCAATCGTAGGTCTTGACTCTGCTGGATCCCTTGTTACCGGTAGAAATGAAAGCGGCAACTTCTCTATTTCCGGCTTAACAGCCAGTGGAGTAATTCTCAATTCTGGCGGTTTGTTGGCCGTCACTTCTGGCGCTACTGCCACCGGCACCACCATCAATAGCGGGGGAGTTGAGAGAGTCTCTTCTGGCGCTACTGCCAGCACCGCCACCATCAATGACGGGGGAATTCAAGCAGTCTCTTCTGGCGCTACTGCCAGCACCGCCACCATCAATGACGGGGGAGCTCAAGCAGTCTTTTCTGGCGGTGTTACCACCGGCACCACCATCAATAGCGGGGGAATGGAGGTAGTCGCTGCTGGCGCTAGCGCTCTAGGAGTCACCCAGTTGGTTGGCGGCGTACTGTCGGCATTCGTAGGCCTTGACTCTGCTGGATCTCTTGTTACCGGTGTTAATGAAAACGGCGCCTTCTCTATTTCCGGCTTAACAGCCAGTGGAGTAATTCTCAATTCTGGCGGTTTGTTTGCCGGTTTTTTATTGGTCTCTTCTGGCGGTATTGCCAGCGGCACCATCATCAATGGTGGGGGAGTTGAATCAGTCTCTTCTGGCGGTGTTACCACCGGCACCATCATCAATAGCGGGGGAGTTGAAAGAGTCGCTGCTGGCGCTAGCGCTCTAGAAGTCATCCAGTCTGCTGGCGGTGTGCTGTCAGCAACCGTAGGTTCTGGCGCTGCTGGATCCTTAGTTAACGGCATCAATGAAAACGGCAACTTCTCTATTTCCGACTTAACAGCCAGTGGAGTAATTCTCAATTCTGGCGGTTTGTTGACCGTCAATTCTGGCGCTACTGCCAGCGGCACCACCATCAATAGCGGGGGAACTCAAGCAGTCTCTTCTGGCGCTACTGCCAGCACCACCACCATCAATAGCGGGGGAATTGAAAGAGTCTCTTCTGGAGGTGTTGCCACCGGCACCTCCATCAATAGCAGGGGATCTCAAACGGTCTCTTCTGGCGGTATTGCCAGCGCTACCACCATCAATAGTTGGGGAGCTCAAGCGGTTGCTGCTGGCGCCAGCGCTCTAGGAGTCATTCAGTCTGTTGGCGGTATACTGGAAGCAACCGTAGGTTCTGGCGCTACTGGATCCTTAGTTAACGGCACCAATGAAAACGGTAACTTCTCTATTTCCGGCTTAACAGCCAGTGGGGTGATTCTAAATAATGGTGGTTCTTTGTGGGTCACTCCTGGCGCTACTGCCAGCACTACCACCATCAAAAATGGGGGAGTTCAAAGAGTCTCTTCTGGTGCTACTGCCAGCGCTACCACCATCAATAGTGGCGGTTTTGAACTAGTCTATTCTGGCGCTACTGCCAGCACTACCACCATCAATAGCGGGGGAACTCAAGTGGTCTATTCTGGCGCTACTGCCAGCACTACCACCATCAATAGTGGCGGTATTGAAAGAGTCAATGCTGGCGCTAGCGCTCTAGGAGTCATTCAGTCTGCTGGCGGTATACTGGAAGCAACCGTAGGTTCTGGCGCTGCTGGATCCTTAGTTAACGGCATCAATGAAAACGGCAACTTCTCTATTTCCGACTTAACAGCCAGTGGGGTGATTCTAAATAATGGTGGTTCTTTGTGGGTCACTCCTGGCGCTATTGCCAGCGCTACCACCATCAATAGCGGGGGAGTTGAATCAATTGCTCCTAATGCTGTTACCACCGGCACCACCATCAATAGCGGGGGAGTTGAGGAGGTCGCTGCTGGCGCTAGCGCTATAGAAGTCATCCAGTCTGCTGGCGGTGTGCTGTCAGCAACCGTAGGTTCTGGCGCTGCTGGATCCTTAGTTAACGGTAGAAATGAAAGCGGCAACTTCTCTATTGCCGGCTTAACAGCCAGTGGAGTAATTCTCAATTCTAGCGGTTTGTTGACCGTCACTTCTGGCGCTACTGCCAGCGGCACCACCATTAATAGCGGGGGAACTCAAGCAGTCACTTCTGGCGCTACTGCCAGCGGCACCACCATTAATAGCGGGGGACTTGAAAGAGTCTCTTCTGGCGGTATTGCCAGCGGCACCATCATCAATAGCGGGGGAGTTGAAAGAGTCAATGCTGGCGCTAGCGCTCTAGGAGTCATTCAGTCTGCTGGCGGTATACTGGAAGCAACCGTAGGTTCTGGCGCTGCTGGATCCTTAGTTAACGGCATCAATGAAAACGGCGCCTTCTCTATTTCCGGCTTAACAGCCGGTGGAGTAATTCTCAATTCTGGCGGTTCGTTGACCATCTCTTCTGGCGGTATTGCTTCGGCTACGCTGGTTTCTGGCGGTTTGTTGGCCATCTCTTCTGGCGGTATTGCTTCGGCTACGCTGGTAAAAAATACGGGTGCAATTTACATCTCTTCTGGCGGAGCTTCTTATTACACCCAAATTAGTAGTGGGGGAAACGAGTATATCCTCTCCGGTGGTTATGGGCCGTCATCCACTATTTTTGCGGGGGGCTCACAAACCATTTCCTTTGGTGGTAAGGACTCAGGATCCACGATTCAGGCGGGAGGCGCGCAGGTTGTCGCAGGTATAGCGGAAACTATCGTCATTAGTGGCACCCAAACCATTCTTGCTGGTGGTAGCGGGGTAGGTGGTTTTGTAGCATCAGGTGGTACCGTTAGTGCGGCGTCAGGCTCATACATTTCTGGCTACGCCATTAGTGGTACTAACGCCTCCATACTTGCGCTAGGATCGGTAAATGCGATTTCATCGGGGGGTAGTACTGCAGTTACCGTTAGTGGCAGCGCTAATGCGGTGATGCTTAACGGCGCATCTCTCAATGCTGGCATCGAACTTTCTGGAGCTGGTAATACTCTAGCGTTGCAAAATGGCGTCACTGTATCTGCGGGAGTCAGTCTTGTTGACAGTAGCAACGCCAATTTCTTAGCGCTCAGCAATCAATCCTTAGCGATTGCCGGTACATCAATATCAGGAGCTACAACTGTTGCTGGGTGGAATCAGCTAAGCCTAACTAACTCTGCGTCAGCCGTTCTTGCGGGTGATGTGATCCTTACTGGAACAAACTCTTTGCTTAGTATTGATGGCTCCTCACTGCTATCTCAGGCGACGAATGACGCGATGGTAGTAGCCAATTCTCTACACAATGCTGGTACGATTGCAGTTGGCGCTGGACAAACCTTGAGTATTGTTGGTAACTATCAGCAAACGGGCGCTCTGCAGGCGGGCATTAGCAGCCCCAATAGTTATGGGAAGATGGCTGTCAATGGGGTTGCGGCGCTTTCCAACGCCACATTTTCTATAGCAGCTAATTCGCAAATGGCATTGGGAACGACGTACAGAAATATATTCTCGGCAACCCAAGGGCTTACTGGCACCTTTGGGCCTGGTACCTACAGAGGAATTGCGTATACATTCATGGTGGATGGCAGCAGTCTAGATTTGGTTACTGCTGCGACTCCAGTTTCCAACACCACCCCAACGCCACTTTTGAATGGTGGGCAGTCAGCCGCAGTGCTTAATCAGGCTCAGGCAACCATTCAACTCATCCGTGATCGAATGGAGAAAATGGCTGGTCCAGCTCATCAAGAGGCTGATAGCAATAATTACTTCTGGGCTACTCCGTATGGCTTTACCGCTCGACAAAGCGCTAATGGCGTACCGTCTGCCGCATACAATCAAAGAACGGGTGGCTTTGCGATGGGTGCTGATGCGCCCATCAACCCAGATTTGCGTGTTGGCGGCGCATTAATACTGCAAAACTCATCATTAACTGGGCAGGATACTCAAACCCAAAATGGATTAAATACAACGAGCTATCAACTGGCAGCATATGCCAGACAAAAAGTTGCGGATTCAACCGAGGTTAATGTAATTGCCAATCTTGCCTTAGATCAGAATAGCTCGAATCGTTTGGATACGATTGGCAGTCCTGGAACTGCAACGGCATCGTTTAAAGGTTGGCATGGTTTGGTTAGTAGTGAGTTAGCACATCAAGTTGCAGTTGGGCAAAGCACCATCACACCTTTAGCGCGCATAGACTATGGCTATGTTCGTGTGGGCGCCTATAACGAAAATGGAGCGGGTATATCTAATTTAACGGTCAATGGCCAGACCCAGTCCTCAGCCATTGGCTCGGTTGGGGTTAGGTATCGTTATGAGATTAATGAATCGAGCAGGATTTTAGTTGGGGCAACTGGCGGACACGATTTTGCCGCTAAAGCAGCGCCATTGACGGCTACTGATGGCGCAGGCACTGCCTTCACGGTTTATGGCAATAACCCTGGTTCATTTGTGATGCAAGGCGGTATTGGGTATGAGATGCAGACCAAAGATAATGTGCGAATTAGGGTTAATTATGATTATCTAGGCCGCAGTGGTTACTCAAATAACATGATTAATGCCGGTGCGCGCATCCCTTTTTAGGATGTCACAATCCCAGGCAAAACCTCTCCGAGAGTAAGTTTTACTGTGAATAAAATTTATAGACTTGTATTTTCCCGGCGACTGGGAAGTTTAGTTGTCGCCTCTGAAGTCGCAAAATCTTGCGGAAAAAGGGGTGGTAGTGGGTTGGCGCAAGCAGTGGTTAGCCTACTTGTGTTGACGGGTACTTTTACGCCGGATGCCTATGGTTTTACTACTCCTGTAACGTCTGCAACAGTAACGGGGGAGGTTGTTAGCAGCGGCACTCAAAGTATCCTTATTGGCGGTATTGCGATTGGTACCTGGGTATTTCACGGCGGCATTCAAAATATCAGTAGCGGCGGTATTGCAAGTGCTACTACGATAAGCGCTTTGGGTAGACAAAACGTTAGTGGCGGTGGTAGTGCGATTAGCACGACCATCAGTTCTGGCGGTACTCAAGCTGTTGGTAGTGGCGGTATTGCGATTAGCGCGACCATCAGTTCTGTCGGCAATCAAAATATCAGTAGCGGCGGTATTGCAAGTGCTACTACGCTAAGCAGTGGCGCTATTCAACGGCTTTATCTTGGTGGTAGTGCGATTAGCACGACCATCAGTGGTGGTATTCAAGCTGTTAGTAGCGGTGGTAGTGCGATTAGCACGACCATCAGTTTTGGTGGTAATCAATCTGTTTATGCTGGTGCTAGTGTGAGCGCTACTACGCTAAGCAGTGGCGGTAGCCAGACCCTCCTGAGAGGCGCTATTGTGAGTGGTCTTACGATAAATGATGGTGGTACTCAAGCTGTTAGTAGCGGTGGTAGTGCGATTAGTGCGACCATCAGTTCTGGCGGTACTCAAGCCGTTAGTAGTGGCGGTATTGCAAGTGCTACTACGGTAAATGATGGCGG
>NZ_JACVOS010000023.1 GCF_018882335.1 Polynucleobacter sp. AM-25C3 | reverse complement strand
CGGCTTGTTTGAGGATGGCCATGATTTGGCTATCGGTAAAGCGGGAGGTTTTCATAGAATTTCCTTTAAATCAAACAACTTAGAAATTCTACTTTTAACTCAGGTTAAGGGGCGGGGGTATTACCATGGCTCATTCCAGTCATTATTTTCTTTTACTATGACTACTTGAGAGTCATGCCAGAAACCTTCAAGCATCGTGTGGCCTTAATAACAATTACCCAGGAATTATTTTTGATATGGCAAATTTGGGAAATAAGAAAGTATTACAAAGCAGGCCGAACGATAGTGGTGAAATGGCTGATTTTGCTAACAGCATTTACTTTGCTAGGGGAAACTTTTAGAACTCTTTGGGTGTTGTTTGGAAGCACTCAAACCAATTTATTTTTGTACGCTCAAGATGCACTAGCTTTAACTCTTTTATGGGTTGGTTATGGCAGTACGATCTTGGTCTATGTAGCCCTTGGCAGTTTTTATTTAGAAAAACAGATTAAAAAAGAAAGCCAAATTGCCGGCGCATTAAAGAGCACCCAAGAAGAAAATCAGAAAATTACTGAGCTCCTAAAAGAAAAAGAACGTTTGATATATGGGCTGATGAAGGCGAATAAGACGGCGGCTACTGGAGCACTGTCGGCATCAATTGCTCACGAACTCAATCAACCTCTTGGCGCATCCAATCTAAATATTCAATTTCTCAAAATGAAATTAGAAAAAGGAGCTCTTAATCCAGAGCTAGGCAAAGAGATTTTAGATTCTCTTGAAGAAGACAATAGGAGGGCTGCGACGATTGTTAAATCACTCCGGTCAATATTTACGGAGGGCGAATCAAATGCTCAAGAAGTTCAATTGGGCGATTTAATATCAAAAGTGCTGGATATTGTTAGACCAGAGCTCAAGAGTAAGAACATCCAAATTCAACTTCGAGTTGACGATGGCTTAGTGATTCGGGTGAATTCTTCCGAGATTGAGCAAGTCGTATTAAATCTGCTGAACAACGCAGTTCAAGCCCTCGCAAATTCGGGTGGTTTGGATCGCAGGATTTCTATAGAGGCGATTAAGGTTGGCCAGTCAGTCCACCTGAGTGTTTCTGATAATGGCACAGGCGTACCGCTTGCCTTCAAACCTCACTTATTTGAATTATTAAGCACCACCAGGCAGACTGGTATGGGCCTAGGGCTATGGCTTTGTAAGCATATTGTTACTAGATATAGCGGCTCGATCCATTATGAGGATGCTGTTGGTGGTGGCGCTAAGTTTGTAATTGAATTTCCCCACCATCCGCTAATTGGCCCTTCGGCTAATTGATCAGAGCCTTAAAGAGGAAGACTATAGAGGCCTATATGTATCTGGGGTCTTATGAATTTAGCGGAAATACAGTCTTTTAGGCAAATCGGTAAGCGTTTTCGCAATGAGCGTGAGGTACGTGGACTGACATTACCTGCGGTTGCTGGATTGTGTGGAATGACAATTTCAGAATTAGTTCACATTGAAAATGGCGAATTATTGGGGTTTAAGCAAATCCTAAAAGATGCTTTAAGTAATGCTGCGGTTTATGCGAAAGCATTGGATGTTGAGTTGAGCAATGTGGAGGGGCAGTATTCTGGGGTAACGACAATAAATGCTAAAAACGATGAAGTCTTTATTCCAGCCTTTTTAAGAAAAAAATAATTAGTTAGGCTTACCCGCTCCTACGGGTTTAACCACTTTAGGTGAAAGCTTGAAGTGGTTTTTTGTTTCCCAAGCATTTTTTGAATTGATAGCAAAGACTCTCTAAAGCAGGGTCAGGCATCCTCGATCCTGGCATTGAGGGTAAATCAGCATTGATGCAGGGAAACGCAAAAGATACTATCGCGCATTATTAGTCGATTTAATCAAGAGCATTTAAAGCTTTAGCCCTAAGACCGGTAGATGAATCTGTCCCCACTAATTTCTGTAAGCTACATCAGCAAAGCAACCCAGGATATGGGTCTATTGGCTTTGATGCGCCTAACGGATCAGGCCACACAGCGCAATCAAAAACTAGACTTATCAGGTGTGCTCTTTTATGAGAATCAACACTTTGGCCAAATATTGGAAGGCCCTCCTGTGGAGGTCATGACAATGTGGAAAAAAATTCAGCTAGACCCCCGACATCAAGAGGTGCGCCTGCTCAAGATGGAGGGGGTCAAAGAGCGAAGCTTTCCCGCTTGGTCGATGCGCTTCTTTTTGGCAAAAGAAATTATTCAAAAGATGCCCAACTTAGTTGGGGTGCTAGATGGCTTACCAGAACATGATGTAGAGCTATTGAGGCTCATGCGATCGGCGGCCGAATAAAGTTGGCTTAGCAGTAAATATGGGCGCGGTTGAAATCTTAAGGATCTTCTAAACTACGGGCATGAAGCAGCTCCTTGCCATTTTTCTTTTTGTAATCTTTGGTCCTGCTGCCGCGCAGGATGGAACGAATCCTTACGACTTAAAGCTTGCCATTGTTCGAACTGGCGAACGCTTTCAGATTAATGCAAGCTATGAGGTGCCCATTACAGCATGTGAAGCCTTCGCCTTTATTACTGACTATGAAGGTGCCAAAAGTTTTCCGGGGGTAGTGGATTCAAAGGTGCTCTCAAGATCTGGCAATAAGGTGAGGGTCGCCCGCCTGCTTGAGGAGCGAATTTTATTTATTCCATTTGAGATGCGCTCCGAGCTGGAGTATGTCGAGATCCCCAATAAAGCCCTGTTCTTTGAGCAGTTGAGCGGGGATACTAAATACTACAAAGGAAGCTGGCGATTACTGCCTGACAAGGGGTTCACTACTTTTAAGTATGATGCACAAGTTGAGCCAAACTCATTGGTTCCATCGACCGTGATTGAGTTCTTTATTAAAAATATTGTGCGCCGACAGTTTGAGGCCATGGCTGAGGTAGCATCACTTAAGGGGTCGGCCTTGGTAAGGGCCTGCAAGTAGATTGCCTGAAATTCAGTTAAAGTGAAATCCATGACCAATCTCAATCAGCTTCCCGTCGATCTACCGATTCCCCAGAATGATGGGGCTGCCAATCACTTGGTTGGCATGCGCATACCTACTATTTTATTGGGCGCAACTACTGGCAAGGAGCTCAACTTAGGCAGCATCAAAGGCCGCCTAGTGATCTATTGCTATCCAATGACGGGCCAACCAAATATCCCATTGCCAGATGGGTGGGATCAGATCCCAGGGGCAAGAGGCTGTACTCCGCAAAGTTGCTCATTTAGGGATCACTATCAAGAGCTTCTGTCACTTGATGCCGAAGTGGTGGGGCTGAGCGTGCAATCTACACAATACCAACAAGAGATGGCGGATCGCTTACATTTGCCATTTCCAGTCGTCAGCGATGCTCATTATCAATTTCAGGAGGCGCTGCAATTGCCTACCTTTGTTGCCGCTGGAATGACTTTATTAAAGCGCATTACCTTAATTGCAAATCATGGTGTGATTGAGGCAGTTCATTACCCAATATTCCCGAGTGATAGCGATCCGGCTTGGGTGATTAGTTACTTAAAAAATACCCCCGCCTGATATTTTTTAGGGCATTTGGAATGCGGAGGCCTTTGTAGCTAAAAGTACCCCTGGGATCTCCCCAAGGCGGTTTTATCTACAATTTAGTGTACTTATGAATATTATATGTTGCTTTGCAGCAATTATTGCTTGCTAAGCCATAAATAAGCTATTAAAATGGTGCAGTGCAACAAATAACCCCATAAAGGAAATATCATGTTCAAAAATCAATTTGCAGAAAATCAAGCTAAATCCGTTGAAAGCGCTCGCGCATTAGGCCAAACCGCTCTTGAGAATGCTCAAGAATTAGCTGAAATCAATTACCAAGCAGCACAACAAGCCGTAGCAAATGCGCAAGCAAAAGCTGCTGAATTGTTGAAGGGTAAAGATGCCAAAGCGGCATTAGACCTCTTGCAAAGCCCAGAAGTTCAAGAGGCGGTTGCTGAAGTTGCTGATTATCAGAAAAAAGTTGCTGCAGTGTTGCGTCGCGGAAACCAAGAATTGGTTGAAGCGGTTGAAGCAGCTATCGACCAATCACAGGACGACCTCAAGAGTTTTGTAGCGGCCGCTACTTCAAAGGCGCCTGCTGGTTCTGAGGCATATGTCAGCGCCTTTACTTCTGCATTTAACACAGCAATGCAAAATTTTGACCAAGTTCGCTCAACTACTCAAGACGCATTTGCAAACTTTGAGAAAAGTGTTGAAACTGCAATGAAGTCTGCCCAAGGTCAATTTGGCCAAGCTCCAAAAGCGACTAAAAGCCGTGCTAAGTAATTAGTAGATAATAGATCCACAAAAAGCCCCGTGTATGCGGGGTTTTTTGATGGTGGGCATCAAAAAAGTTTGTGAAAATAGAGCGCTAGTTATTCATTAATAGTTTTAGTAGCGCGCTTTTAATTTCTGAGGAAATAGTATGAATCGCATTATGTTGTTGGCAAAAATTCATAGGGCAACCGTGACAGAGGCGGATTTGCATTACGAAGGCTCATGCGGAATCGATGAGGATTTGCTCGATGCTGCCGATATGCGTGAATTTGAAAAAATTGAGCTCTACAACATTAATAATGGCGAGCGTTTTTCAACCTACATCATCAAAGCAAAACGTGGCTCAGGAATCATCTCTCTGAATGGCGCTGCTGCACGTAAAGCACATGTTGGCGACCATCTCATTATTTGCACCTATGGCCAAGTTAACAATGAAGAAGTTGCCAAGCATGTTCCTAAGATTGTTTTGCTCGGCGAAGGCAATGTCATTAAAGAAATTAAGAAAGTAAATTAATTTCCCCCAGAGCAGTCGCGCTAGGTATAAGCCAGTAGTCAAAACATCATTGAACAAGATATACTAGCGCCAAGCAGGAGAGCGAGATCCTAGATCTCCACCGAAGGCGCAAACTCCCATGAACGCTCAGGTACCCACCAGGAAGGTACTGCTTATCCTAATAGCCGTCTGGAGAGTCACCATATTGATGGTGCACCGAAGGAGCAAGCACCAAGCTAGGTCTTGGTGTGAATCTCTCAGGTATCAAGGACAGGGGGAGCGGCAGGCGGGTGACGCATTAGTTTGCGCGCGCGCAAATGTTAGGAGTCCCGCATGAATACCGCCCCTAGTTAATTCAGTAAGAAGCCATTGTTAATTTCCCAATTGGGATCCATTAAACATTCACTGAATAAGGCATATGCCATGAGCCATCAATATACCGAAGAAGCTCCGTACCACCCAGGTTATGAGGACGCATCATTTAAGAGCGAAGTTTCAAAAAACATTGCAGAGTTAACCGAACTACGACGAGTAAATTCACGCTATCTAAAGTTTTCAGAAGCGATTGTGGAGTTTTGTAAGGCAAGCCACACACCAGTCAAAAAATGATGGTTGGATAAATCAGTCTTCAATACTGGGAAGCAAATGTTAAAAACCACCTACGGGTGGTTTTTAACATTCAATTCTTGTTAAGATCGTTTATCTAATTTAATTTCCAATACATCATGAGACTTGCCCGTTTAATTACCTCATTGCTGCTTGCCCTATTTATTCTTGGCGCTTGCTCCAGAGAGGAGCAATCCAATGTGATTAAGGTGGCCGTATCCCCTGCCGTGCCTCCCATGCTTTTCGAGAAAGATGGTAAGTACACGGGGATAGACCTTGAGATATTCGAGGGCTACTGTAAGTCACGGGGATGCACATTCAAAATGACTGCTTATGATTGGCTGGGGATGTTGGGCGCGGTCACTAGCGGGCAAGCCGATGTCGCATTTTCGGGAATTTCTATTGCCGATAAGCGTAAGGAAGCAATGGATTTTTCCAATCCATACTTCACTAGCACTTGGGATCTGATTGGATTAAAAAACCGCAATATCAAAATAACCGATTTATCGCAGCTAAAGAAATATAGCATTGCCTATCCAACGGGTAGCGTCTTCGATGACTATGTAAAAACAGTGTTGCAGCCCAAAGGCTATTACTCGGCTGATCAAGTTAAGTTATATCCATCCCCTACAGAAGCATTAATTGCACTGCAAAACGGTAACGTGGATTTGGTATTTGTGGACAGCGTCATGTTGCTTAATTATCAGAAGTCCTTAAATCTGCCGGTAAGCAGTAGTTATCAAGTGGTGGGCTTTGATAATCTAGGTTTTGCCTTTAAGAAGGGCTCAAAGTTACGCGATGACTTTAATCTTTATCTTGCAGAGCTTGGCCCAGAAAAGCTAAAGGCGATTGTGGGGCGCTGGACGCAATAAATATAGATGATGACTTGGTAATGGGTTAAAGTGCACTTTGAGCCAATTATTTCAATAATTCATAAGGAAAAATATGTCCCACCATGACAAGTTAGTTGCCGCGTTTGAGGCATACCAATCAGAGAATGAAAAGTTTCAGGGAAAAGGAGTTAAAGCATCTGCAGCTAGAGCTCGCAAAGCTTTGCAAGAGATTGCTGGATCTTGCAAAGAGCGTCGTAAAGAAATTACTGCTGAAAAAGAAGCGCTCGAAGGCAAGCCAAAGGGCGAAGGCATGTCACAAGATGCCGCACGTCACGCACACATCAGAAAGTAAGTTCTTTCTGAAAAGTCAAAAGTCACCTTTGGGTGACTTTTTTCATTAGAGATCAACGTTCTCTAGGGCCGGACCCTCAAGGTGGCGAGTATCAGCCCATTGTTCGACTGTCCAGCCATCAACCTGCCTATGGGTAATCCAATTGAATGAGGCATTTGGTACTGAGGCTACTCGTTCGGCGCTCAAACCTTGATTGCTGGCAATGCGATACATCATGTCGAGCGTGCCACCATGACTAACAATCAAAATTGTTTTTCCGGAGTGCTGTACCTGAATTTGATCTAAAGCCTTTTGGACTCGTAGGGCGAACTGTTGAATGCTTTCACCACCCTCAAGCTCGTGATCCAAGTCTCGAGAAATATGAGCCTGCCAAATATCTGGTCTTAGCAAAGGTGCCTCACTAATCGAAAGTCCTTGAAGCGCTCCAAAATGGCGCTCTCGCAAAGTGCTTTCAACTTTAGCTTGCACCCCAAATAATTGAACAACTGCATTGGCAGTGTCAGATGCCCTTTTCAGATCGCTGGTATACAACACATCAAAAGCGAGTTTTGCATCTTTCAGCGCCTGCGCCATTTGGCGTGCCTGCACCTCGCCCCTGGCATTAAGGGGAATGTCGGTGTGGCCTTGAAGGCGCCTTTCAGCATTCCAGGTAGTTTCTCCGTGGCGTATTAGGCAAAGTCTTGTGGTGGTCATGTGGCAATATTCAATTGGTGGGTCAGCAAGCCCCCGTTAGTAAGAATTCCAGACTCCAATGCTTCCGCTCTGATTCCACCCCGACCCTCAAAGGCTTTAATGAAATCAGGCCTTGCCAGCAAGTTAGCCGGCCTCTGGCATGGCTCGCAAAGTTCAGTGCCTTTAAATGCGAGGCCACCCAAATAGAAAGTCTTGCCGACTAGCTTGTTAAGTTCATTTGCAGAGAGGTGCTTAATCACTACATTTCTGCGAGTATCGCCTTCGCTAAAGAGGGGGTATTGATTGTCCAGTAATTGACGATTAGCATCTGCAATGCCTGATAGAGCAATAAGAGAGATGTGACGTATTTTGGGTTTAGTCTTGGAGAACGCCCCAAGGCCTGCTGCATAGCGGTCACCAAGAATGCCCTCCCCAGCCATGATGTTGGCCTGCTCAATCTGCTTCATGGGTTTACCTGCTAGATCGGCGATATGGAGCGAGTGGATCTGTGGAGATGCTGTCATGATGAGAGCATATTACATAAGAAAAAGCCCCGGTAATGAACTGACCCACAAAAGTTGGACAGTTTGATTAGGTTACCAGAAGGGATTGAGTTCGGTATTGCACTGGGCTCAATCCCTTTAGTTTTTGTTTGATTCGATCATGGTTGTAGTAGTGGATA
>NZ_JACVOS010000022.1 GCF_018882335.1 Polynucleobacter sp. AM-25C3 | reverse complement strand
ATTGGATGTGGACATACAATCATGAAAGACCGAACATGGGCTTAGGTGGAATTACACCAAAGCAAAAACTAGCACTTGCAGTACCAGCTTCTACTTTTAGCTTAAGTTAAAAATGGGGGGATTACCATTGACGCACCGACATCGAGTGATGTGCAAAGTATTAAGTTGCAATACGCCATCGCTACCGATATGGCAACGATCTTGAGTAAGGTGCTCGATACCGCTACAACAGGTGGTGCTGAGCCTTCTCTAAAAACCATGATTCTGGCTGAGCCCAGAAGTAACTCGATTTTGATTCGAGGCGCCAGTGCAGAGCGGATTCGACAGATTCGGGTATTGGTAGCGCGCTTGGACGTACCTACTGCTAATAACGGCAATATTTGGGTAGTACCCCTGAAGAATGCCGAGGCGACTAAATTAGCTGTGACATTGCGGGCGATTGTGGCGGCAGATGCCACTTTGTCTGCACAGGTGGGCGGAACACCAGGACAGCCAGGCTCCGTTAATCTTGCGGCTAATTTAAATCAGCCGCAAGCTAATCAACAAAATACTGCGCCAGGGGCAATGGGCTCTAGCGCGGCAACTTCCGCATTAACGAGTTCTAGTAATCCCACAACCGGCGGCATTATTCAGGCGGAGCCTGCAACCAACTCGATCATCATTACTGCGAGTGAGCCTTTGTATCGCAACTTGCGTCATGTGATTGAGCAGTTGGATCGCCGCCGTACCCAGGTCTATATTGAATCGCTGATTGCTGAAGTGAGCTCCACCAATGCGGAAGAGTTGGGTATTCAGTGGCAGGGTATTGTGGGTTCTGGAAACCAAAACGTGGGCTTTGGCGGCACCAACTTCACAAATGCCGCTGGCCAAGTGGGCTCCAATATTCTGGGCTTGGGTTCAAATGTGAACAACATCCTGAACCCAGGAAACCCATCAGGTGTGCCGGTTCCCCCGGCGCCTGGCTTGAATCTAGGAATGCTCACCAAATTTAATGGTGTTTACGGTATGTCTGCCTTGCTAACGGCGTTAGCAACGACCCAAGGCACCAATATCCTATCCACACCAAACCTCATTACCTTGGATAACGAAGAAGCGCGCATTGTGGTGGGGCAGAACGTACCCATCATTACCGGTTCTTATGCACAAACGGGTTCCACTAGTACAGTCACACCGTTTCAGACTTACACCCGTCAAGACGTGGGTTTAACTTTGCGTGTCCGCCCACAAGTGTCTGATAACGGCGTTGTGAAGATGCAGATTTATCAGGAAGTTTCTTCTATCTATAACCAGAGTTTTGCCTCTGGAATTATTTTAAATAAGCGCAATATCGAATCCAATGTCTTGGTAGATGATGGTCAGATTATTGTGTTGGGTGGATTGATTGAGGATAAGTACAACGATGGCTCTAGTGGCATCCCATTCTTAAAAGATATTCCTTGGATTGGCGCGCTCTTCCGCTCAGATGCAAAGACCCGTACCAAAACCAATCTGTTGGTATTTATTCGTCCCTACATCTTGCGTGATAAAGATCAAACGGCGGATATCACTACGAATCGTCTGAACTTGGTGCAAAAAACGGAAGATCAATTTAAGCAAGCGCCGATGTTATTGCCTAAGGAAGACTTGACGCGGATTTCTGATTTGGAGCAGCCTTTGATTCCGCCCGGTAAGCCAGTGTCACCAGTCCCCAACAATCTACCGTCTTCTGGATTGACTAAGCCGATTCCCGTGCGCCCTTCAAATGCACCCGCATCTGCTGCGCCAGTGCCGATTACGATTCAATAATGTCGCGACTCCCTCGCATCCCCTTTGGCTACGCAAAGGCGAATGAGATCCTCTTGAAAAAGAGTGAGGATTCAGAAGGGGCGCCAACCTTAATTCATAGTGCGAATACTGACCTATCAGTCATACAAGAAATCTGCCGCCTCGTAGGCCCCATTCATCGGACAGAGCAAACGAGTGAGCAAGTATTAGAAGCGCTGAACGCTGCTTACTCAGAAGGGGATCTCAATGCCTCTCAAGTAGTGGATGAGGTAGAGGAGGCGGTTGACCTTTCTCGTCTTTTGCAAGAGATGCCCGAATCTGAGGATTTGCTGGAGATGAATGACGATGCCCCTGTCATTCGGATGATTAATAGTTTGCTCAAGCAAGCTAGCCGCGATGGGGCGTCGGATATTCATTTGGAAGCATTCGAGCGTAAATCCCTAGTGCGCTTTAGGGTCGATGGTAATTTGCGCGACATTGTGGATATGCGTCGCGATCTCCATGCGGCCTTAGTTTCTCGTATCAAGATCATGGCTTCGCTTGATATTGCTGAGAAGCGGATGCCACAAGATGGTCGCATTTCACTACGAGTGGGTGGGCGTGCAATTGATGTACGCGTTTCTACCTTACCGACTTCTCATGGTGAGCGCGTCGTACTGCGTTTGCTAGAAAAGAACTACGATCGCCTCGATTTGCGTGCCTTAGGCATGGCGGAAGATACCTTTACGCAGTTTGATCAGTTGATTCATCGCCCGCACGGCATTGTGTTGGTGACCGGGCCAACTGGTAGCGGTAAGACCACTACTTTATATGGCGCCTTATTGCGCTTGCGTAACAAGATCAACAACATCATGACGGTGGAAGACCCGATTGAGTACAACCTCGATGGTATCGGTCAAACTCAGGTGAACTCCCGCATTGATATGAACTTTGCTCGGGCATTGCGCGCCATCTTGCGTCAAGATCCGGACATTGTGATGATTGGTGAGATCCGTGACTTAGAGACCGCGCAGATTGCAGTGCAAGCCTCATTAACTGGGCATCTAGTATTGGCTACCTTGCATACCAATGATGCGCCTTCTGCAGTCACACGTTTGATTGATATGGGTATCGAACCATTCTTATTGTCATCGACCTTGCTGGGTGTTTTGGGCCAGCGTCTCATTCGGATGTCGTGCCCGTCATGTGGTGGTAAGGGGTGCGAACAATGTGCTCAATCAGGTTATAGCGGCCGAGCGGGTATTTATGAACTCATGACGACCAATGAAAAGATTCGTGAACTCATTCATCAACATGCAGCTGAGAGTGATATTCGTAAGCAGGCCGTGATTGGTGGCATGCGTACCCTAGCGGATGACGGCAAGCGCTGGGTAGCAGATGGCAAGACTACTCTCGAGGAAATTCTGCGCGTTACCGGTTCCGTAGAAATAGATTAATTTATGTCACGCTATCGATTTGAGGCCCTCACTTACGCTGGTAAGAGCGAGCGCGGAAGCGTGGATGGTGAGAGTGTGCGTGCGGTGCGCCAGGCTTTGATGGCCAAACAGTTAGTACCCGTGACGATTGAACTGGAAGCGGAATGGGGTAAGCAGCGCTTCTGGAATAAATGGTTCTCAGAGAACAAGCCCTTAAGTCGTGCAGACCTGACTTTAATCACTAAGCAAGTCGCTATTTTGGTGAGATCAGGCGTTCAGATTGATGAGACGCTATCCGTTCTGGCTGAAGAAAGTAGTCAAGCTCACGTGAAAGCAGTGCTGCAGGCAGTAGTCGCTGAGTTACGCGCGGGTCTGCCCTTATCCAAAGCCATTGCCACGCAACCTCTCTCTTTTGATCCTTTGTACCAAGGTGTGGTGGGTGCAGCAGAACAGTCTGGCAAGATGGGTCAAGTCTTAACGCAGTTAGCTGAGTTTTTAGAAAAACGTCAGGCCCTAAAAAATAAGGCCTTGGGTGCGCTAGCGTATCCAGCGATGTTGACTGGCGTTGCTTTCATGATCGTCTTGTTCTTGATGACTTATGTTGTTCCTCAAATTGCTAGAGTGTTTCAGAGCACTAAGCAGGCCCTCCCTTTTTCCACTCGCTTTATCTTGGCGCTTTCAGAGTTCATAGTCAACTGGGGTTGGTTGCTCGTGATTGTCATTGTTGGTGCAATCTTTTATATTCGTCGCGCTCTAAGTAAAGAAGACTTTCGATTGAGGGTGGATCGCGCACTATTAAATCTACCTTTGATTGGACCGCTACTCTTGGGATTTGAGACTGCGCGTTTTGCGAATACGATGGCCATGCTAGTAGCAGCAAATGTACCGATTCTGACTGCCTTGCATAGTGCGCGTGATACCTTAAACAATACGGTTTTGCGTGCTGCCATTGATTCAACAGAAGGGCGCTTGCGTGAAGGCAATAGCTTGACCAGGGCTTTAGGCAGCCAGGGTGTGTTCTCGCCAATCCTGATTCATTTGATCCGTTCTGGTGAAGCTTCAGGTAAGCTAGCTGAGATGCTGAAGTATGGTGCTGAGAATGCGGAGTTGGAATCTGAGCAAAAGACCAAAATATTTACCAGTTTGTTAGAGCCCTTATTGATTTTGATGATGGGTTTGATGGTGTTGGGAATTGTGATGGCGGTAATGCAGCCAATCTTAGAAATGAATTCAGGAGTAAGGTAAATAAAATGCAAATACTCATCATGACTGGTCCGCATAGCCGCGTACGAGAAATTACGCTGACAGCGCGCCACATAGTTTTTGGTGGTGCTACTGTTCTGGCTTTATTGTGTGGCGCTAACTGGATGGTTAGTTCAGTCAACAACGAAATCAAAGACCTCTTACATGCCATGGAGAAAAAAGCGCTTTTAGAAAAGCGCTTTATCGCCAACTCAGAGGATGATTACGAAACCAAGTTAACGGAATTGCAGGCGCGCTTAGAAGATGCGCAGCGTAATCTTGATCAATTAGATGCATTACGTACTCAATTAATGCGCTCGAATGGTCAAGCGAGTGTAGCCAATGCAGTCAATTTGAGTAATGCGGATTTTGGTAATGCGCAGGGTGGCCCATTAAAGCCTTCGAATGTCACCATCAATCTGGGTAATCAAGATGAGCAATACGGCGCGCGTTTAGATCGCACCGTACAGGACTCGATCGCACTTAATGCTCGCGTACAAGATATGCAGAAGTCATTGACTCATACTTGGGATGTAGCGAACTCGATTCCGACGGCATCCCCTTTGCCTTTAATGCCTCAAGCATCCAGTGGGCTCGGATATCGATCAGACCCCTTTACAGGCAAGGTAGCTTGGCATGAAGGCACAGACTTTCCTGCGGCGTATGGCACGCCTATCCTAGCTACTGCTGACGGCACGGTCATTCGTGCAGCCTGGGATGAAGAATATGGCTACGTAGTTGATGTGCAGCACAAAAATGCCATAGTGACTCGCTATGCTCACGCGCAAGAACTTTTGGTAAAGCCGGGTGACTTGGTGAAGCAGGCGCAAGCCATTGCGAAGGTGGGATCCACTGGTCGATCTACTGGGCCCCATTTGCACTATGAGGTCCTTAGAAACGGCCAATCCTTAGCAAAGAATTAATCAGCCCATAAGCACATTAGTCAATTTTTTATTCTATTAAAGCTATCTATTTACCAATGAAATTCTCCCTTCTTCAATTTTTGAGCATTCTTGGAATGCTGACTTTTTCAACGCTGGGATATGGTCAGGCAGTTGCACCCATCTCCGCTCAATTTGAGTATGAGCTAAAAATCACCCTTGATCCCTCCAAGAGGGTGGCCTATCTAAAGCAATCTGGCGAAGCGCCTAGCCCCTATGAGCAAGTGTTTAATTTGGTCAAGGGCTCGATGCAGGTTGCTACCGTAGTGGAAAAAGTCGACATTAAAAAAGATCAATACCATATTCACTCCACGGGAACCTTGTTGGCCGTACTCTCATCCGTGCTTCAAGACCAGAAGTTGATTCGTGATTCTGTCGGTAGTATGAGTTCAAATGGGATGCTCACCAATACCTATCAAGAGAAGCGCGGTAATACGGAGTTGCTCATTGCGAAGGTAGATGCCCCAAAGAATGTGGTTAATTTCTATAAAGTTTCATCACGCAGCGCTCCAACCGGTACAGCCCCTTATGCGGGACGCTTATTGGATATGGTGACGGTGGGTTATCAATTTATTGGCCGTGATTTACCAGCCAAGTCAGTAGTCTTGCCTGTAACAGACGGTCGCTCCATTAAAAATTACACCTTGGTTCGTGGCGAGGCTTGGGAGTTTCCTTTTGATGGCGCGAAAGTGAAAGCGATTCGGTACTACAAAACAACCTCCAAAGACGACTCCGCCACTTTTGAAGTTTGGTTCTCAGAAAAAGAGCATGTTCCATTACGCTCTGTCATTGGTTTGAGTGATCAGTACGGCGCTACGATTCAGGTGGACTTGAAAAAAATACCCAAGTTGTAGAGATATAGACTCAGCGGACAAAAGCAATGCAAGCTAAGACCCTTAAACTCATTATTGGCTTGGTACTGGTTCTATTTGTATTGTTCAGCATCTTGATCAGCCAGCTTTGCCAGCCATCGCAAAATAATCCCGTAGTAGCTGCTGTCTCAAATGCTTTGTCAGCACCCAACCCAGTTCAAAGTAGTGCTAAACCTGACCCTCTATCTTGGGAGCCTGTTCTACGTCAATTACTGAGTTTTTTATCTAAGGCTTGTCCGCGCTAAAGAGTATTTACTGCTGGATTTTTCCAGCTGGCGCTCTCACTATCACCAGAGGTGCTCCAGATTTTCTGCTGGCAGATGAGGTGTACACCACTTGAGGTTTGTTCTTAAGAGATGCGGAGTCCTTGATCTGATTAGGGGCCTTTAGGCGGATCTCTTTAAAGATAAAGGTATAGCGCTGTACATCAGAGTCTGATTTTTTGCCTTCAATTGCGAAAAGTAATTTGGGGTCAATTGAAACGCCACCTTTACTGACTTCAAAATGTAAATGTGGGCCGGTGGATTTGCCTGTACTGCCCACCGTGGCAATTTGCTGGGATTGCTCTACCAACTCACCTGTCTTCACCATCAACTGGGCCGCATGTCCATAGCGCGTGACCACGCCTTGCCCGTGATCAATTTCAATTAAATTCCCATAGCCTGGGGCATATGAAGAAAATACAACCGTACCTTTGCCGGCTGCAAAAATCGGGCTACCAAATTGAGCGGGGATATCAAGGCCATCGTGATTTTCATGTGAACCGCTAAATGGACCGATTCGATTGCCGTAATCGCTTGAGATGCTCGTGCTTTTAATCACTGGAACAGAGCTCAAAACTGAAGGCCTGGTGGGGAGTGTCTCCAGCATTGCCATTGCGATTGAGTCGTATGAATTTTTTGATGTCTGCGCTATGACATATGGGCTTGTGAGGCACAGAGCCAATAATGCGCAGAATGGAATAGCTTGACGACGCATTAAATGAGAGGGCATGGGGAACAACTAAGGTACTAAGCTCAGAAATAAATACTCAAAGAAAATAATCAGATGAACTACTCCTTGCAGTAGGGTCGTTCTCCCAATTGCCAAGGTAAGTGCTCCAATGAAGAAGGAGAGATACATCAGCGTCATATTGAGTGAACTGATGCCAAGGCTAAGTGGTAAGTTAAAAAAGATGGCGAATGCCGCTACGGTGGGAATGGTTAAACCAATACTTGCTAACGCTGAGCCTAGGGCCAGGTTCAAGCTGCTTTGTAAGCGATTGGCTCTCGCCGCTCTGACGGCCGCATAACCTTCAGGTAGTAGAACAAGCATTGCAATCGCAATACCCACTACTGTTTTAGGGGCGCCAGCCGCTTTAACTCCGGCTTCGATGGCGGGGTTCAATGCTTCAGCTAGGCCGACTACTACTGCCAGAGACAGCAGCAATAGAAAAATACTCACAGCAGTTTTGAGATTGCTAGGTTCATCCGCATGGATGTCGCTATCTGTCTTCTTGTCTTCCGATTTAGGAAGATAGTAGTCGCGATGGCTGACTGTTTGGAAGAATATAAAGGCGCCATACAAGGCAAAAGAAGCAATGCCAGCAAAAGCCAATTGGCTTTTTGTAAAGTCAGGTCCCGGGGTGCTTACCGTCACCATTGGCATTACCAAAATGAAAGTAGCTAGTGCGGTGAGTACGGCTAACGCAGAATTTGTACCCTCGTTCCGAAAGGACATTTCATGATGTTTAAAGCCGCCCATAAAAATGCACAGTCCAATGACGCCATTCACCACAATCATGACGGTAGCAAAGACGGCATCACGTGCAATAAATTGCGAGCCTTCGTGACCAGCAAACATCATGGCGATAATGAGTGACACCTCAATAATAGTGACGCTAATAGCAAGCACCAATGTGCCGTATGGCTCTCCAGTTTTATGGGCAATCACCTCCGCATGGTGAACTGCAGATAAGACTGCTCCAATTAAAGTAACAGCCATTAAGGCAATGAACCAAGTTTGGCTAAGTAGTGGGGCTAAAGAATGCATAAATAACGGGGTCTTTTGTAGTGAGAAGTGCAATTGCTTGACTCGTCCTAATATAGGTTGACAGTTAAAAATCTATTTTATGATCCTAAAACGCCTGGTGCACCGCATCAGGCGTTTTGTATTTTAAGCTTAGATGCGGCCTCTTTTGGTTGTAGATACGGATCGACTCTTTCACCATTTGTTTAGCCTGCTTTAGGTCATACGGTTTATTTAACAAAAATTCTGTTTTCAATATGCCATTCACCCGCTCTGCAAGCGCATTTTGA
>NZ_JACVOS010000021.1 GCF_018882335.1 Polynucleobacter sp. AM-25C3 | reverse complement strand
TGGAGTCTTCTCGGGTACAGGCCCTAGAAAACCCATTTGGTCCCAAAGTATTGGGGATGTGATTGGTAAAGGTGTAAACCATGTGGTCGGTACCGGACGTAAAGCATGTGTCCGGTACGTACCAGTATTTCTTGGTGGGCCGGGGCGGAATCGAACCAGGGCCTAAGATGCCTAATCTTTTATTTGCCCATTCGTTAACTTGGCCCTTCCATGTATAAAAAGTTTCTTACCAACAAAGTTCGCCACTAAAGAAATAATAGCGGTGAACGTTCCGGTCACAATTGCTTCCGTTGTGTAGCTACCGAAGTGTGTTGGGTGTATCAATAAGTCAGCAATAAAGCACATGCCACCAGTAATTCCAGCCAAAAGATATTTATTGCTAAACCATCGATGAGTAAATAGCGAAAGGACAAGAACACCAACACCAGTGATAAATCCCGTCTCTACCGCCTTTTGAAGATGGCCTATGGTTGCCAACCAAATATTACCTTGGACCATAACCAATAAACAGGCGGGGGTTGCTTCGCAAAATGGCGTTACAAAAACCTTCATTTTTTGGCTCAACATATCACGTCCATCAATAGGGTATGTCACGGTAACATGCACAAGCAAAACGCACAAATGAAAAACCACTCGAAGGTGGTTTTAGTGTTTCTTGGTGGACCGGGGCGGAATCGACCAGGACTCAAGATATTTAACTTAATTACTTATCAAGCTTTACAGTAACTCCACTAGCGCTGAGGTTAAGCTGAAGGCCCTCGGAAGTACTGGTTAAGCGCATGATGACGCCATTTTCATTTTTAAGGGCAGTTCCGCCAACGCCACCACCCAATGTGATGCTGCTCTCTAATTTGGTAAAGGTACCAGGAAACTTAGATATATTGGTTAAGTCGTACACCTCACCACTTGCGGCCAATTTAGACACACCCACATTGGCACCAAGACTCATTCCACCAATCTTGAATGGATACTTCTTCCCTTGATAGGTAAGCACACCGCCACCAGTGCTACCGCCAATAATTAAAGCAAACTGGGTTTCATTAATACTTACTGTACCGGATGGCTTTTTAGGAGCATCTGCCGCACTAGCACCAAAACTAAAAATGGCTAATCCCAAAATTAGAAAGGAAAGGAACTTGCGAATATTTGTCATGTAACTTCTCCACTTGTTGTAGCCCATAGAATGATTATGGAATCAGCAATATTGCTGATTAAAGCTTACTCCGGTTACGCGATCAAGACAAATTAAAAAAGCACCTGAAGGTGGTTTTGATGTTTCTTGGTGGCCCGGGGCGGAATCGACTAGGGCCTAGGATGCCCGATCTTATTATCAATAATTTCGATTATTGAGTTCATTTAAATTCATTGGCCTGATATCCGCAGAAGGGGCAAGATATGTTCATCGCAACCAACAATAGATGGAGTTAAAAATGAAAATTCAAAATAGACTAGCGAGAATAGCTGAAGGCCCGTACTTCATTAACCATACATACGAGATGGATTTGGAAACCATTTTAAATCCGGCTCTAGGGGCCATTCAGGGGACTCAATCATGAACATTCTCATCCCCTTCATGGCGGGTAGATAGCCGTCACAAAGGCGGAGTAGCATCAAAATTAAGCAAATCGAACTAAATCAGCTAAGCTGAAATAGTCGTCCAAAATGATTTACTTCAAAGGAGATCAATATGACATCAAAAGGCGCATGCCCTGTCGCTCACGGAGCCAATACTGAATCTGGCAATAGCCCAATGGCCTGGTGGCCTAAGTCACTTAATCTAGACATTCTTCATCAACAAGATACGAAGACAAACCCAATGGGTCCGTCTTTTAACTATCGAGATGAATTGAAAAAACTCGATGTGAGCGCGCTTAAGCAGGATATGAAAGAGCTGCTGCTCGATAGCCAAGACTGGTGGCCAGCAGACTGGGGTCACTACGGCGGACTGATGATTCGTATGGCCTGGCACTCTGCCGGTAGCTATCGTATTGCCGATGGTCGAGGTGGGGCTGGCACAGGCAATCAACGCTTTGCTCCATTGAACTCTTGGCCAGATAATGCGAACTTAGATAAGGCGCGTCGTCTCTTATGGCCCATCAAAAAGAAATACGGCAATAAAGTAAGCTGGGCCGATCTCATGATCTTGGCTGGCACTATTGCTTACGAATCCATGGGACTCAAAACATTTGGCTTCTCATTTGGTCGCGAAGATATTTGGCACCCAGAAAAAGATATCTATTGGGGCTCTGAAAAAGAATGGCTCCAAAAAAGTGGCGGGGAAGGAAGTCGCTATTCTGGAGAGCGTGACTTGAGTAATCCATTGGCAGCAGTGATGATGGGTTTAATTTATGTCAACCCAGAAGGTGTTGATGGCAATCCTGATCCTTTGAAAACCGCTCAAGACATTCGAGTAACTTTTGCTCGCATGGCCATGGACGACGAAGAGACTGTTGCGCTCACTGCAGGCGGGCATACGGTTGGCAAAGCCCACGGCAATGGCAATGCAGCCAATCTTGGTCCCGCACCAGAGGGGGCTCCGCTTGATGAGCAAGGCCTTGGTTGGATGAATCACAAGACACGTGGTATTGGCAGAGATACTGTTACCAGCGGAATTGAAGGTGCCTGGACAACAAACCCTACTCAGTGGGATAACGGTTACTTCCACTTGCTCCTCAACTACGACTGGAAGCTGACTAAGAGTCCAGCAGGTGCATGGCAGTATGAGCCCGTCGACATCAAAGAAGAAGATAAGCCGCTTGATGTTGAGGATGCCTCAATTCGTTGCATGCCAATGATGACCGATGCAGACATGGCGATGAAAATGGATCCACAATATCGCAAGATCTCAGAGAGGTTCTCCAAGGATCAGCCCTATTTCTCCGAAACTTTTGCACGTGCCTGGTTCAAGTTAACCCATCGCGACTTGGGTCCTAAAGCAAGATACTTCGGACCAGATGTTCCTAAGGAAGATTTGATTTGGCAAGATCCTGTGCCGGCGGGTCCAAAAGACTACGGTATTGAGGCTGTAAAAACGAAGATCAAAGCTAGTGGCTTATCTATTAGCGATCTAGTAACGACTGCTTGGGATAGCGCTCACACTTATCGTGGCTCGGATAAACGCGGTGGCGCGAATGGCGCACGTATTCGTTTGGCACCTCAAAAAGACTGGGCAGGAAATGAGCCAGAGCGTTTGGCAAGAATGCTGTCGGTCTACGAAAAAATTGCTAAAGACTCAGGTATTAGCATTGCTGACACCATCGTGCTTGGCGGCAATATCGGTATTGAACAAGCTGCTAAGGCTGGAGGGTTTGATGTCAAGGTGCCATTCACTCCAGGTCGCGGTGATGCTACTCAAGAAATGACAGACATAGAGTCATTTGAGGTGCTTGAACCACTAGCAGACGGCTATCGCAACTGGTTAAAAGAAAACTATGTTGTCACGCCAGAAGAAATGCTCTTAGACCGCACACAGTTAATGGGGCTCACCGCTCAAGAGATGACTGTGCTGGTTGGTGGTATGCGTGTTATTGGTACAAACTATGCCGGAACCAAGCATGGCGTATTCACAGAAAGAGAAGGCGCATTAAGTAATGACTTCTTCGTCAATCTAACTAATATGAATTACCAGTGGAAACCTACCGGTCGCAATAGCTACGATATTGTTGAGCGCAATACAGGAAAGGCCAAATGGACCGCTACTCGAGTTGATCTGGTCTTTGGCTCTAACTCTATCCTGCGCGCCTACGCAGAAGTATATGCACAAGATGACAACAAAGAAAAACTTGTAAATGACTTTGTTGCAGCTTGGACCAAGGTCATGAACGCAGATTTATTTTAATTAATATTTAGTAATGACTTTGTATTCATAAGGGGGGCTTGCCCCCCTTATTTTCTGCATCCCACTCAAGCAAAAATGCTGGAAATACTAACCCTTCAATGCCACTCTAATATCTCGATAAATCTGCAAACTTGCTATGAGCACAAGAGAAAGGGAAAGAGGTATGACCGCTATATAACCGACCGTTTTAAAGCTAATCGCCCCAACGATTCCACCAACCAAGAACATTCCGAATATAAATAAATGGGTTTTGAGCTTTTCCCTGTTTGCCCTCACATATCCAATTTCGTTGGCTTGCTTAGACTTATTCCAATAAATTAACTTTCCTACTTCAATTCCAATGTCGGTAATGACGCCTGTCATATGAGTAGTTCTAATTTCTGCTTTAGAGGCTTTAGTGACAATGGCATTTTGTAAGCCCATCACAAAACATAAGAGTAGGGCGATGGCTGGAACTGTTAAAGGTAGATATAAATTGAGATTAGCGCCCACCAAACCAAAGACCAACAACAGAGCGGCTTCAAGGAATAGCGGTAAGGCAAACTCGCTATGAATTTTTCTTCTATGGCCCCAGTTAACAATAATGGCCGTTGTGGCAGCGCCGAATAGAAATGAGAGCAAGAGCGATATGCCGCCCAAAACTGAGATGAAGTCATTCAGAGCAAGGTCATCGCCAATTGCAGAAATAATCCCACTCATATGGGATGTATAGCGGGAGATGGCCAAGAAACCCCCAGCATTTACCGCTCCCGCAACAAAAGCCATATAGGCACCCAATTGAATATTGGTTTTATGGGATCGCTGTGCGCTTGTTAAGCGGTGGATGAACTCAATTGGCATTAAGTTTTCATTTTACGACTCAAGACTTAAATGGCCGCAAATTAAAAACCACCCGAAAGTAGTTTTGGCGCTTCTTGGTGGCTCGGGGCGGAATTGACTAGGGCCGAGGATGTCTGACTCTGCTTTAGACTATCCCATAACTACTTCCTCCTAAGGCTCAAATGGCTTGGATCATTACCAAATACTTACTAACAGCAGGAATGGTTGTATTCATTTCTGAAGTTGCCAAACGAAGCGATAGGTTGGGTGGCTTTATTGCGGCATTGCCACTGATGACTCTATTAACTCTTGTATGGCTCTATGTGGAAAACCAACCTGAAGAGAAAATAGCCAATCACGCCTATTACACTTTTTGGTATGTGATTCCGACATTGCCAATGTTTTTGCTGTTCCCATACCTGCTTCCAAGGCTGGGCTTCTGGATGACCATGGGTGCGTGTGTAGTGGCAACAGTTATCTGCTTTGGCTTATTTGCCTTAGTGATGAAGAGCTTTGGAATTAATCTGCTCTAAATGAAAAAACCACCCGAAGGTGGTTTTAGTGTTTCTTGGTGGCTCGGGGCGGAATCGAACCGCCCACGCAAGGATTATCGGCCCTGACAATCAACCGGCATCTCCCACAAAGGCTTTTCCTGACTATAGTCACAATTTACGCCTACAGGCGATGTTGAACTGGCAGCGCAGCCAGTTAAGATTAACAAAAATAAAAATGTAGTTACCGAACTAAATAGTTTTTTCATTACATCAAATCTCCAATTGGCTTATATACCTTCATTTTCCCATGGCTCCCTGAGGACGCCAAGTGAAAAAACCACTCGATAGACCGCTTTCGCTTTGATTTCAAGGGCTTCAGCCACCAGTCTCGACTTGTCTAAAAATTGTGTGTCCTTGTGCCGGTCGATTTTGTGAATGAAATCAGAATCTTGCGAGAGTCAATTTTTCAATGCGCAGAAATGTATCCACCCCCATGCCAATCAACCACCATGGTTGCTCAAAATGTCGTTTAAAACGACATTCCTATACGGGATCAATATGGGTCATCACATTGAGCACCGGCAATCGTTTCTTGATTTGATTACCAGCGTTAAGGGCGATGTCGTGTCCAACTTTAACAGTGGCATTTGCATCCACATCAATATGGACATCCACCAAAATCAAGTCACCCATCTTGCGAGTTCTCAAATCATGAAAACCTCTAACGCCATCAGTAGATTTAATAATCTCCTCTATCTGACGATGCTCTTCTTCTGAAACTGCCCTATCCATCAAGTCATGCAGGGCATCCCATCCAAACTTCCAACCCATCTTTGCCACCATTAGGCCGACAACTAAAGCACCAATAGCGTCAAAGATTGGGTGCCCTAATAAGGCACCAACAATACCAATAGATACAACCAATGAAGAGGCAGCATCAGATCGCGCGTGCCAAGCATTGGCTACCAGCATGGAAGATCGCACTCGCCTGGCTACTGCCAACATATACCTAAAAAGCATCTCCTTTGCAACCAAAGAAGCCAATGCAACATATAAAGCTAGGATTTGAATTTGTCCGGCCGGCGCCGGATCAATGATCTTTTCTCCAGCCTTAAAGAGCATGCCAGCACCAACGGCCAATAATGAAATTCCTAAAAATAGAGAGGCGGCAGTTTCATATCTTTGATGACCGTAGTGATGGTCTTCATCAGCATCTTTGGCGCTATGGTGATTGGCAAAAAGCACTACAAAGTCAGCCACCAGATCTGTCGCGGAATGAATGCCATCCGCAATCAAGCCTTGCGAGCCAGAGACGATGCCTGCAAATACCTGAGAAACTGTTAAGCCGATATTAACAACGACACTAACCAATGTGCTCTTCTTGGCGGCATCTTGCTTCGCAGGTGTTTGTGATTCGTGATCTTCTGTAACTTTATCCATAAGCTGATACTAGCAAATAAGGATGAAGTTTTGATGTTGTTTTAAGCGACGTTCATGCAATGGGCCAATTGCCTGGGCAATAAAAAACCACCCGAATGAACTGACCCCCAAAAGTTGGACACCAAGTCCAACCAAGGGGGTCAGTTCAGAAGGTGGTTTTAGTGTTTCTTGGTGGCCCGGGGTGGAATCGAACCACCGACACAAGAATGCCCGATCCTATTTCTTCAAAATGAATTCAGCTGAAAATTTTACTAACTCGTCTTCTTTTTGATTAAAGCCATGATAGGCAAGGGCCCAACATACATTTCCCGTGCTAATGCCCCCATCCATTGTGATGAATTCTGCTCTAGTGCCATTAGGTCTACTTTTTATAAGACTTTCCGATGCCGAGATAGGTGTAACACGACAAGTATCTTGTACATGATGAATCGCCAAGGTGGGAAGCATTGTGCTGTCTTTTAATATCGCTGTGTGTTCGGTGCCGGCAACAATAAATCCAGAAATGGCACTTTTATTACCAAACCTATTTACAAATTCTGTGACGCTGACTGTTCCATTACTATGGCCAAACAGCCATACAGGAACATGGAATTTATCTTTATAGTAGTTCACCACGCTTAGAAGTCTATTTTGGTAATTGTCTGTTAAGCGACCTCCACCTTTAATGCTTAAGTCATCAGACGAATCTACCAATACTGAATCTATTCCATATTGAGCCCAAATACCTTGAGACCTCACAAAGGTATGACTGCTTCGAGCTGACCCATTATCGAAAATACCCGCCTTGCCGTCGCCGCCCATGAGCAAAATAACCAAAGCCTTGGGATTTTCAACTGCGATAAGCGAAGTCCTTGTAGGGTCGTTATTCTGATATGGAATATTTATTACTTCGGCCCTTACCGTCAAGCCAGCAAATGCTAAGCTAGTGAGGGCGACTATCTGAATGATCTTCATGATTACATCCTAACTGAGCCCAAATGAAAAAACCACCCGAAGGTGGTTTTGGTGTTTCTTTGTGGGCCGGGGCGGAATCGACCGAGACTGAGGATGCCCTACTCTATTGGTGCCATTTCAGCCCCAACCGGTCTTTTGTAGCGGTTATAAGACCACATGTATTGATGTGGTTTGGAAACTATCGTCTGCTCAAAATACCGATTCATCTCTGTACAGGCATCAACTAGACAATCGGGAAATGCTTCTGTCATTAGTTGACTCTTAATAATCCAGCCTCTTCCTAGACCTAGTCTTTCTGCCCCAACAAAAAGAATTGCCACTTTCGCCTGACGAGCCAATTTAATTGGAAATGATGTTGTGTAAGCATATTGATTAAAAAATTTAGCCCAAACTCCATCGCCAACACTAGGGACCTGATCTGCTAATAGGCCAACTACCTCGCCTCTTACTAAAGCTCGCTTAATCTGACGAACCCCACCAATATTTGCCTCAACAAACTCAATCTGGGAATGCTTTCGTGATTTAATCATTAAATCATTCACCCATCTTTTTCGAGCTGGCCTATACATTACCGTTGCTCTTGTATGCTCAGAAAAAATACGGGGCACTATTTCAAACCCTCCCAAATGTGAGGCAAGGACAATTAAGCCTTTTCCATTTTTGGATAGCTCAATAACTTGATCTAGGTTTTCTATAGTTGCTTTATTAATGGAAGATTTTGGATGCCTCCAAATCCATAGCGTGTCGGCAAACATCATTCCAGATTCAGCAGCCACCCTCAACGGGGTTAATTTAAATCCGCAATAGTTAGCGGCGCTCTGATGATTTTTATATAGACGACGCCGATATCGGGGCGAGCACAAATAAATCAATAGCCCTATACAGGCCCCAGTAATCTGGAGAGCCGCTAATGGAAGCGAGCTAAAGAGCCTCAGAAAAAAATACAGCATTGGCTATTCTAGGCCCTATTAAAGAAAAAACCACCCGAAGGTGGTTTTGGTTGTACGACTCGATACATAGTTAACACTTTATACCGGACACATACTTTACAGTTTTTGGCATAGGAGGGACCTTACTATGCCGTGGAATGAAAGTACGAAGATGGATGAAAAGCTCAAGTTTGTAT
>NZ_JACVOS010000020.1 GCF_018882335.1 Polynucleobacter sp. AM-25C3 | reverse complement strand
GCCATGATTTGGCTATCGGTAAAGCGGGAGGTTTTCATAGAATTTCCTTTAAATCAAACAACTTAGAAATTCTACTTTTAACTCAGGTTAAGGGGCGGGGGTATTACCAAGGGGCGGGGGTATTACCAAGGGGCGGGGGTATTACCCTAGAGTACCGCTTTAATACCATCGCCTCACTAACAGCGGGTCGCTTCTACAACAGCGATCGGGCTTATTCAAACTATGCTGGCGTGTACTACCAACCGATTGCCATTGGCCCTATTAAAGTGGGTGCTGTCATTGGTGGTTTTAATGGTTACCCCAACACCAATAATGGCGGCTGGTTTGCGGCAGCCCTACCCGCATTAACTTGGGAAGGTGACTGGGTAGGTGCCAATGTCTTTTTGATTCCGACGATTGGGGATCGTGTGCATGGGGCGATTTCTCTACAAGTCAAACTCAAAGTATTTGAGAAAAACTAATCCAGGAAATTAAGAAGCAAAAGATAAAAATAAGAGATTAAGAAGAAATAAAAAAATTTATTTCAAGACCAAGTCAAATTTTTATTTAACCCAGTACAACCCAATTAAAACATTCCGTATTAATTAGGATTTGTGGAGGGGATATAAGAACCATTCCAAGCGCCGGAAATAGAGTTGTTTCTATAAGGGTAGGGCGCAAGAATCCATCTTAAATAGAGCGCTCATGGTTTAGGATCCCCCCCCCCCCATTCCAATCTACTGCTGCGCCATTAGGCTGATAGCCAGGCACTAACTTTTTGAGCATACCTCTAATTAACTGGGCATCACATGCCTCTAAGGCTAGATTAAGCTTTTCAAGCTCTTGCTGTAGATCACCCCAAGACAAAAACTCTTCATGCGCCTTCATGATTTTGGGGTGAGCCGTTGGCTGTGGATTATCCCCAATTAGGAGTTCTTCATAGAGCTTTTCCCCTGGGCGCAAACCAGTGACGGCAATCTCTATGTCGCCAAGAGGGTGAGCTTGATCCTTGACCAAGAGGCCTGATAAATACACCATCTTGACAGCCAAATCATGAATACGCACGGGCTCGCCCATGTCTAATACAAAGACATCACCCCCAACAGCCATGGCACTCGCCTGAATCACCAATTGCGCTGCTTCAGGAATGGTCATGAAATAACGCGTCACTTCAGAATGCGTCAGGGTAATGGGGCCGCCTGCCGCAATTTGAGCACTAAAAAGTGGTGCTACTGACCCCGATGAGCCCAAAACATTACCAAATCGCACCATCGAAAAATTCGTTGAATGATCGTCTTTAATATCTGCCATTGCTTGTAAAACCAGCTCAGCAATGCGCTTGCTGGCACCCATGATATTCGTTGGTCTAACAGCCTTATCAGTGCTCACTAAAATAAAATTGCTTACACCGCACTCTAGGCTCGCTTGGGCGCAGGTGAATGTTCCAAAAACATTATTCCGAATACCTTCAGCAGGGTTTTGCTCCACCAATGGAACATGTTTATATGCAGCAGCATGAAAGACTGTGGATGGTTGATGAGCTCTAAAGATCTTTCGCAACAAATCGCTATCTCGAACTGAAGCTAAGCAAGCCACCAACTTGATTGGCAAAGCTAGGTGAAGAAGCGAATCTTGGTCATCACCGACCCTCGCCAAACGATCATCCTCTAGCCCAATAAGAGCTCGCTTTAATTCCTCATAGATCAAATAGAGGGAGTGCTCACTACTATCAATCAGGATTAATGATTTAGGGGAAAATTTAATAATCTGACGACATAGCTCGCTACCGATTGAGCCGCCCGCTCCAGTTACCAAAACAACTTGGTCACGAATATTTTTTTCTAATAGCCCTACTTCAGGCGGAACCACTGCTCTTCCGAGCAAGTCATTCATATCCAAATCATGCAAGTCTGAAATTCTCACTCGACCTGAGGCCAAATCAATCAATCCTGGCAAGGTGCGAACACGTACGCCACATCCGTTTAATGAGGCGATAATTTCGCTTCTGCGATTTTGGCTCGCAGAGGGAATAGCCAGAAGCACATCTGTGATGTCTAGTCGACGAATCAGGTCGTGCAAGCCCGTATTGGGATGCACAGAAATTCCATTAATCGTACGTCCCTGCAAATAAGGGTCATCGTCAATAAAACCTTTGACTAGCATCTCTTTGTTGCTTGATAGGCCTGCTGCCACTTGACGACCCGCTGAGCCGGCGCCATAAATCAGCGCAACAGGTTGAGCTCGTTGAAATGACTTTTGAACATTGTTGATGCTGCCCAACCAATAGCGCACAAAGTATCGACTGGTTCCAATTCCGATAAATAATAGGATGGGTTGAATGACGCCAATTGACCGAGGCACGTCATCCACTCCAAGGAGGGTAAAAGTGCAGAAGAATAAGCCCGTATAAATGATAAAAACACGCGCCATGGAGGCGAGTGCAGCCGAGCCAACATATCTAAAAATAGCCCGGTATAGGCCAAAAGAAATAAAGAGGGGAAATGAAAATCCAATGGCAGCAATGAGAACTATCCACTGCTGGCCTTGAAAATCGCCCCACTGGTCTAAGCGAAGCCCAAAAGCCAGCCAAACACTGAATGCGCAAATAAGGACATCGCAGTACATTACTACGCCCCTCTTCACCGAGCGGGGTAGATTTAATAATGACTGTTTAGTTGCGTTAATAGGCATTTGAGAGATTATAAATTATGGAATGAATTTATAGTCTTTTTCAAAACTATTGGAGGAGTCACCCCTCTCTTGCATTAATAACTGAAAAACGTATCTATTTATATAAATATTTATTAATAAATCAATAGGGAGGCCTACCAAAAAAGGACCTTCAGCCAGGATACCAAAAATCCCAAGCTTATCCTTGCAGCTTACTAGCCTTTGTGAGTACATTTTGAATAACTTCAACAGATTTTTGCATTTCTTTGTCTGTAAGTGTGGGGTGTATCAGAAACATCAAGCTATTCTCACCAAGCTCCCTTGCAACAGGTAAAGGTGCAACCGGCCTCCATCCAGTGTTATCAAATGCTTTCTCCAGGTAAACCTCAGAACAACTGCCCTGAAAACATAGAACACCTTCTTTATTAATGGACTCAATAATTCGGTCACGATTCCAACCAGGCGCCAACCCCAGTGGCCGAAGGTAAACATAGTATTTGTAGTATGCGTGTGTGCACGATAATTTACAGCTCTGGTTGCCATCCGAGGTGATAGCACAATTGCTTGAGCATCCAAAAAATGGTGTCCGAATAAGTCCATCTTCATGAGAAAAAGGCTTAAGAGCTTGCTCTAGAAGGTGAGCATTAGAAGTTCTTTTTTCCGTCCAATCGGCCATACGTCGCAACTGTATTCGACCAATGGCAGCCTGCATCTCAAGCATTCGCCAATTTGTTCCAAAGCTCTCATGAAGCCAGCGAAACCCCGGGGGATGTTGTTTTTCATATACTGCAGCAAAACTTTTTCCATGATCCTTGAATGACCACATACCCCGCCAAAGAGCTTCATCATTTGTTGTGACCATGCCACCCTCGCCACCTGTGGTCATAATTTTGTCTTGGCAAAAGCTCCAAGCCCCAATATGACCAATGCTCCCAACAGGACGCCCCTTGTATCGCGCTCCATGGGCTTGAGCACAATCTTCAATCACAGACAATCCATGTTGCTCAGCTAAACTCATAATTGGATCCATATCGCAGGGCCAACCAGCCAAGTGAACACATATAACCGCCTTGGTTTTAGGAGAAATTACAGCAGATATAGTTTGGGCAGAAATATTTCCCGAATCAGGATCCACATCAGCAAAGACCGGGATGGCCCCCGCATTAACTACACAAGAAACACTTGCAATAAAAGTACGTGGTGTAACTATCACTTCATCACCCGGACCAACGCCCAGCGCCTTTAACGCAACATCTAATGCTAATGTGCCGTTAGCTAATGCTACTGCATAGCGAGTTTCACACCAATCCGCAAACTCTTTTTCAAATTCCCGGCACTCATTACCTGTCCAATAATTCACTTTATTACTTAATAGAACACGATGCACTGCGGAAGCCTCTTCATCTGTAAAGCTGGGCCAGGGGCTAAAAGGGGTATTGAGCATAATGAGATTTAAGGATTTAACTTTTATTCATGGGGCGTGCAGGATTACCAACTACGGTTGTGTTTGGTGGAACACTTTTCGTAACCACGGCACCCATACCCACAACCGCCCCGCGACCAATCACCAAGGGTCTATCAGGCGTACCTTGCTTAATGACGGCGCCAGACCCAATATATGCATGGTCTTCAATGTGAATATTTCCGTTACATTTGACGCCAGGGGCAAAGGTAACATAATCTCCAATTACACAATCATGCTCAACATAGCTATAAATATTGGCATGAAAATGCTTTCCGATGCGAATATTGCTTGTTAGGGTTACAAAAGGGCAAAGAATTGCACCATCGCCTATTTTGACATCATCTAACTCAACTACATTTGAGGCGCGTACTTCAAAAAACTGTACACCATCACTCATAGATCTTTCAACTAATTTTTCTCTAATTACACTATTAGCAATGGCGATATTAATATGGCGGCTACTTGCAGGTTGAGATAACCATTCACTATAGGTAAGGACCTGGTGCCCATTGACAACACTAGAACTTGGTTGATCATCTACAAAAACCAACTTATATTCTTGGTTGCTGACTTCCAGTTGCTTGCGAGCCAAGGGCAAAACACCACGACCGCAGCCACTAGCTCCAAAAATAGCAACCCGCTTCACGATAATTCCTTTTTTGAGCAATGATTACCAGTGAAAGGAGGCATGGTCGCCTCACCTTGCGCACTAATTCCTTCTCGCCCTAAAACTTTACGTACCGTTAGAAAAAGAATTTTTATGTCCAACCAAAATGAATAATTATCAACATACCACTCATCCAGCATAAACCTATCATGCCAACTAACTGCATTTCGCCCGTTGACTTGGGCCCACCCAGTAATTCCAGGCCTTACCTCGTGACGACGGGCCTGATCAGGCGAGTAGAGCGGGAGATAGGCCATTAATAATGGACGTGGGCCAACAAGGCTCATCTCGCCCTTTAAAACATTCCACAGTTCTGGCAACTCATCAAGGCTAGTAGACCTTAAAAAACGACCAAACGGGGTTAGACGATCAGCATCTGGAAGCAAAAATCCATTAAGGTCACAATCATTAGTCATAGTTCTAAATTTAATCATCTCAAATGGCTTTGATTTGAGGCCTGGGCGTGTCTGCTTAAACAATACTGGCGCACCCAATTTAACTCGAATCATTAACATCAATATGACTAGGGGCAGCATCAAGATAGTTAGAAGCAAAAATCCAATCAAAAAATCAAATAATCTTTTCATTGCAACCTCTTAAAAATTTCAGCGAACTTCCCTGCGCCAACTACTAACGAGAGATGATCACAGTAATATTTTCGGGAATTTTCACCCAATTGAGTTAATTGACTGTGATCTAAAGCCGCCAATCTTTCTGCCGCCCGAGCTAATTCTTTGGGGTTTTGCGATTCAGCGATAATTCCACAATTAGATTGGTAAACCAAATCAGATGCATCCCCATCAACAGCCATTAAGAGAGGCTTTCCTACGCACATATAGGCCTGAGTTTTTGAGGGGATGGTAATTTGAAATAATGGGTCTTTTTTTAAATGGACAAGCAATGCATCAGAGGAGATCAAAAACTTTCCTACTTGCGCCATTGGAACGGCAGGTAAAAAAACTATATTACTCAACTGCATATCTGCAGCTGTATTTTTTAGTCGCATGACATCTACTCCGCCACCAATCATCACAAAAACCACTCTAGAATTAGCAGCCTTTAACAGTGCAGCCGCCTGCAGCACAACATCCAAAGCCTGAGCCTTACCCATATTTCCTGCAAAAATAACTTTAAAGGCATTTTTATCGGGGAAATTTTCTGGTAAGGCACCCCCCGGAGTAAGCAATGAATCCTCGTCTGCCCAGTTATAAATCACCTCGACCTTATCTTTCGGTACTCCACGCTCAATCAATAAGCACCTGAATCCGGGCGAAAGTACCACAATCTCATCAACCTGACGATAGACCCAATTGCAAACCTTGCTCACAACCGCTAATAAAGGCGCATTATTAATCATTCCAGTAGCCCGCAAAGTATCGGGCCACATATCCTGAATATCGTAAACAATAGGAATTCTTCGGAACATCTTAATCAGACTTGCTGCAATGCCTACTGTTAATGGAGGATGATAGGCGTATATAACATCTACCCGCTTCATAAAAAATAAGCCATAAAATAAAACTGAAGCAGAAAAACTCACGTAATTTAAAATACGCTTAATTGCAGACTGATCGTGACTTGGGTACAGAGGTAATCGAGTTATATTTACTCCATCAATCACTTCTCTTTGTATTAATCCAACCTTATATCCAGCATAAATCTTGCCGCCTGGGTAATTTGGAAAGCCAGTGATAACCTCAACCTTAAAACCTTGCCTTACCAATTCGCGCGCAAAAACCAAACCTTTAAAAGTTGGTTCGGGATCAAACCATTGGGTCAACAGGGCTATTTTCTTGTCATGCATACTCGACAAACTTTAATACTTTTTCCAGACTACGCGATTAACATAATCGGTATAGCTATGAATAATACGAAGAACCTTATCACTCACATTAGGCATGCTGTAGTCTGAAACTTGACGAAGAAGGCGCTTACTATCTCGGGGCTGAGTAGATAAAATGGTCAGCCCTTGTAGTACACGCTCAATACTTAAGCCCACCATCATGACGGCCGCCTCCTCCATCCCCTCAGGTCGCTCATGCGCTTCTCGTAAATTCAGTGCTGGAAAATTCATAATGGATGACTCTTCATTAATCGTTCCACTATCAGAAAGCACCGCTCTAGCTGAGACCTGCAAGTGGTTGTAATCAATAAAACCCAAGGGCTTTAGTAACTGAACATTTGGGTGAAACTGAATACCCTTAGCATCAATCCTTTTTTGGGTACGAGGGTGAGTAGACACAATTACCGGCATTCCATAATTTTCGGCGATGACATTAAGGATGTTGACTAGTTTCTCGAAGTTGCAATCCGAATCAATATTTTCTTCCCTATGAGCGCTAACTACAAAATATTTATCAGCTTCTAGATGCAAACGTTCCAGTACATCTGACGACTTTATCGCTGAATCGTAATGCGTTAACACTTCGAACATGGGGCTACCAGTCTTAATTATCTGGTCAGGCGGTAGGCCTTCGCGCAACAGATACTCGCGCGCAATACTGCTATAAGTTAAATTAATATCGGATGTATGGTCAACAATGCGTCGATTAATTTCCTCGGGAACGCGCATGTCAAAACAGCGATTGCCCGCCTCCATATGAAATATAGGAATTTTTCTTCTTTTTGCAGGAATAACAGATAAACAACTGTTAGTATCGCCTAGCACTAATAATGCTTCAGGCGATTCGCTAATCAATAGCCCATCAATACTTGAAATAATATTCCCAATTGTTTCTGCAGCGCTACCTAGGGCAGCATTTAAGAAATAGTCCGGCTTACGAAGTTCAAGGTCATCAAAAAAAATTTGATTTAACTCGTAATCATAGTTCTGGCCGGTATGGACAATGATGTGCTCACAATACTCATCTAAACGAGCCATTACCCGTGATAGCCTAATAATTTCAGGCCGCGTGCCCACCACTGTCATTACTTTGAGTTTTTTCATTTCAAACCTTGCTGACAATCGTATCCGGGTTTTGATGATCAAAAATTTCATTGGCCCACAGGATTGCCACCATTTCATCATTACCAATATTTGTTACATCATGTGTCCAGCCCGGGACTGTCTCAACTACCTGAGGTCGCTCTTCGGAGGTTACAACTTCATATCGTTCGTTAGTAACAATATTGCGAAATCCAAAACGAGCCTTACCCTTAATTACTAGGAATTTTTCAGTTTTTGTATGATGATAATGCCCTCCCCTCGTAATTCCGGGAAGAGCTGTAAAAAAAGAGAATTGCCCAGAATCTTTTGTCTTGAGCATCTCCACAAAAACACCACGCTCATCACCGTATTTTGGCAAATCATAGACAAATTCACCCGGCGGTAGGTAACTAACATAGGTGGAATATAAAGCGCGAGTAAACCCCACCCCCACTTTCTCGGACACCAATGAGTCACGACAATTTTTAAACGACTCGATTTGGGTTGCCAAAGTACCCAGCGATATTTTATAAACAGGATTTACTTCGCGACGAGACAAGCCATTGGGGATATCAACCAATAATATATCTATAAAAGCCTCAATGACATCATCAATATAAACCAAGCTAATGTAAGTAGAGGGGTCATTAATCTGTATTGGCAAATGATTAGCCACGTTGTGACAAAAAGTCGCAACTACCGAGTTGTAATTAGGTCGGCACCATTTGCCAAAAACCCCTGGAAGCCTAAAGATTATGACCGGATTATTGCCACTTAAGGCAAACTCTTTACACAACTCTTCAGACCTAAGCTTGCTTTCTCCGTAGGAATTTGCCAAAGCAGCCTGCGCGGATGAGGAGACAATCAGCGGAATTTTACGATTTGTTGCGGAGATCATCCCGCAAAGTCGAGCCGTTAAATCTATATTTACCTCAGAAAATTCTTTGATATCGTCGGGCCTATTAACTCCCGCCAAATGAACAATCGCATCACACTGATCTACAAAAAACTCCAGATCCCTAAAAGAATGACTACGATCAAAAGCAATGACTTGAAATTTTTCGAGCTCACATAGCCGAACAATGAAATTTTTTCCAATAAATCCATTAGAGCCAGTAACAAGAATTTTCATCTATTCCTCTGGACTAGCATTTTCACCACGCGATATAGCTTTCATAAATACAAGTTTATTGAGTAATTTTTTCATACCCTCAACATCTAATCGAGTTGTGTTGTGAGAATTATAATCCTCAGCATGTGAAATTTTAGCCTCTCCTTCTTCGATAAACTTACCATAGTTTAAATCCCTCAAATCAGGCGGGATACGATAATAATTGCCCATATCTTCCGATGCAACTCGCTCCTCACGACTTAACAGAGCTTCATACAATTTTTCCCCATGACGCGTACCAATAACTCTTATTGCGTGATCAGATCTACCAAGCAACTCTGTTAGCGCAATTGCAAGTGTTTCAATTGTTGCGGCTGGAGCTTTTTGAACAAAGATATCGCCAGGGTTGCCGTGCTCAAATGCGTGGAGAACCAGGTCAACCGCATCATCCAGAGTCATCATGAATCGAGTCATCAAAGGATCAGTAATCGTAATTGGCGTACCGGCACGAATCTGATCGATAAAAAGAGGGATCACAGAGCCTCGAGATGCCATTACGTTGCCGTAACGTGTGCCACAAATAACGGTTTTATCACTACAACGCGATTTAGCCACCATAACTTTTTCCATCATAGCCTTGGATATCCCCATAGCATTAATTGGATAGACGGCTTTGTCAGTACTCAGACAGACCACTCGGTCAACTCCACAATTAATAGCTGCCTCGAGAACATTTTCAGTGCCCAGGACGTTAGTTTTAACTGCCTCCAAGGGGTGAAACTCGCATGAGGGTACTTGCTTGAGCGCTGCAGCATGAAACACAAAATTCACCCCCCGCATAGCATTCGTAACTGACTGCAAATCTCGCACATCCCCCATATAAAACTTTAACTTATTAGTCTGATATTTTTTCCGCATATCATCTTGCTTCTTTTCATCACGACTAAAAATCCTTATTTCAGATAATGAACTATCCAAAAATTTACGTAAGACAGCATTACCAAATGAGCCTGTTCCCCCTGTAATTAAAAGGGTTGAATTACTAAAATTCATCAGTACATCCTCCGATATTCACAATAGCCATCTCGCGCATATTTATATGCAGTTTTTTTTGGGGTTTTAGAAAGGGTCGCGCTCTCATTGTGCTCAACAACTAAATTTGGATCATAAAAAAGTCGCCCACCTGCAGCATGGACTTGACTGGAAAGGAATGCCTCTTCACCATATAAAAAATATGGATAGTTAAGCTCTGTAAATTTACTAAAAAAATTACGCGTTAAAACGTAGCATGCACCTATCCCCATATGCAAATACATCGGCACCGATATATGCTTGCCATGATTTCGCTTGAAACGAGATAGATTGAAGATTTTATAAATAGAAATCATGCATAAAGCCAAGTAATAATTTGAGAAATATAAATCTAATTTAAGCCTTCCCATAAAACTAAGAGGAGCCACTAAGTGAGGATTTTGATGATACCCATCTGTTGTTACAACATCGGGGCAAACAACAAAAACATCCTTAGGATAGTGAGATTTTAATAAACAATCACAAAATAGACTATTAAATACTAGATCATTATTGCAGATAACAACAAGGCTATTTAAATCAATTAAATCATTTTTGAAAACAAAATTAAAAGCGCCAAAGTAACCAGTATTTACACCTGGACGAATAACCTTAACAAAATTGAATTTATTCTCAAGCGCCTTGATTTGTAAAAAAAATTCGGGGTGGTCTGAATTATCAACAATGATACATTCTAAAAAAAATCCTTCAAGCAAAGGTAATCCCCCCATTTTTAACTTAAGCTAAAAGTAGAAGCTGGTACTGCAAGTGCTAGTTTTTGCTTTGGTGTAATTCCACCTAAGCCCATGTTCGGTCTTTCATGATTGTATGTCCACATCCAATC
>NZ_JACVOS010000056.1 GCF_018882335.1 Polynucleobacter sp. AM-25C3 | reverse complement strand
GGTACTCAAGCTGTTAGTAGCGGTGGTAGTGCGATTAGTGCGACCATCAGTTCTGGCGGTACTCAAGCTGTTGGTAGTGGCGGTATTGCAAGTGCTACTACGGTAAATGATGGCGGTACTCAAGCTGTTAGTAGCGGTGGTAGTGCGATTAGCGCGACCATCAGTTCTGGTGGTAATCAAGCTGTTTATGGTGGTGCTAG
>NZ_JACVOS010000001.1 GCF_018882335.1 Polynucleobacter sp. AM-25C3 | reverse complement strand
ACCCTGAGGTAGCCCCCAGACTTTAAATACTCAGTAACTACTTTTAGCTTGAACTGCGTACTGTATTTGCTCATGAAGCTGACCCCTTTGAGTTGGATTTGGTGTCCAACTTTTGTGGGTCAGTTCATAATATCGGGGCTTAGTATTTATGCTGCTACAGTTTCTGGTACCACTGCCGCCGCCACTGGGGGGCGCTTATTAAGAGCCCTCTGAATCTTTGCCTTCTCTTTGGGCTTGGTGCTTGAGTCAAGCAATTTGCTTAGTTGAGTGACGTTGAGTGGACCCAATTTAGCTTTGCCAGTCTTGCTAACCATGGGGTCATTTTTTCTGTTTCTTTGATTTTGGCCAACAGCCATATATTTTCCTAGAGTCTTGGAATGATGAACCTCTGAGCTTGCTCAGCAGACTCCCCTAGATAGGGCGCGGAATAGTGATCACAAACCAGAATAACAGTTAAGCGGTCCAGGCGCTATGATTAGTGCATGCCCAACATCTCTATATTGAACAGCTCGATTGGTTTTAAGGGCTTGCCGACGTACTCCAAGGTCTTAATGACGCTTACTTTATGGTTAGAACATGATTAATACTCCCAATCTCATCTTTGCCGTGATTATGGGCGCGCTCATGTCACTGAGCATTACTTTGGCTACGACTTTGGTGCGAGTGGGCTTAGCGCAGAATTTCTTTTGGGTATGGCTTGAGGTTTGGTCCGTTGCGTACCCAGTTGCGATTATTTGTATTCTGATTTATCGACCATTCGCCAGCAAGCTCACTAATACTTTGGTGAATAAGCTCAAGCAATAAGTGCAAAAAAATATTGAATGAACTAGAGGATTTTATGAGGCATCTCCAATACATCTTGTTCCTGGGTATTCTTAGTTTGAGTGCCTGCGCTGCGGTTTACACCGACGCTTCAGACTCGAATCATGTCACTTTTCTCAATAGTGATGGCGAATCAATTGCGTCACTGACACAAAAAGCAAATTCGTATTGCGCCCAATATGGCAAGACAGCGTCTTTTAGGAAGAGTGATACCCAGCTCGTTGCGGTGTTTGACTGCAATTGGCCGCAAGCAAACCCGCGCTAGATTTAGCCAGCGAGGTCTGATTGGTAGATGAGGCCAGCATGCTCTCTTAAGGCGTGGAATTGAATAGACTCCCAACGTTGTTGAGCGACATCCAATTCAGATTTGTGAGAAGCTAAAAATACAGATGCCCCCACAACGTCTTCAGCCATGCGGTGGATATTTTCTTGAATGAATTTCTTTAGCGCTACAGGATCATCTGAGCTGACCCAGCGCGCTAGGTTGTATCGTGCGGGCAGTAAGCGAACTTCCGCGCCGTACTCCGTTTGTAGGCGATGACTTACCACTTCAAACTGTAGTTGTCCAAATGCGCCAAGCAACATCGTGCCGCCAGTCATGGGGCGGAATACTTGAATTGCACCCTCTTCACCAAGTTGCATCAAGCCAGTGCGCAATTGTTTGGAGCGCAAGGGGTCGGCCGACTCCACCATCCTGAAGATCTCAGGGGCAAAAAATGGCAAACCCGTAAATTGCAATTGCTCGCCTTCAGTAAGCGTATCACCTAGTCTCAGTAGACCATGGTTTGGTAGGCCAATGATGTCGCCAGGGAAGGCTTCATCTAGGATGTCACGCCGCTGCGACAGGAAAGATAGGGCATTATTAGTGCGCACTTCTTTTCCATTGCGACAAATCTTGAGTTTCATGCCACGCTGAAAATGCCCTGAGCAAATGCGTAAGAAAGCAACGCGATCTCGATGCGCTGGATCCATGTTGGCTTGAATCTTAAAGACCACTGCAGAGAATTTATTTTCGGCTGGACTCACTTCGCGCTGCAAGGCTTTACGTGATCCAGGTGATGGCGCAAGCTCAACCAAGGTGTTGAGAATTTCTCTCACACCAAAATTATTAATGGCTGAGCCAAAGAAAACGGGCGACTGACGTCCTGCCAAAAAGGCTTCCCGATCAAATGCGGGCATAGCATTTTTGATTAAATCTACTTCCGCAAGTGCAGTCTCGAGATCGGCGCCTAAGCGCTCTTTCAGTGCAGGGTCGTTGATGTCAACGATCGCATGAGAATCTTCTGTAACGCGATCTTCGCCTGCCTTAAACATGCGCATTTGGGAGTTGGCAATATCAATCACGCCGGCAAATGATTTACCCATGCCCACTGGCCAGGTAAAAGGAACCACTTCAATGCCAAGCGCAGTTTCAATCTCATCCATTAATTCCATGGGTGGCTTTACTTCGCGATCCATCTTGTTGATGAAGGTAACAATAGGGGTGTTTCGCGCGCGGCAGACCTCAAGCAAACGCAGAGTTTGTGACTCAACACCATTCGCAGCATCAATCACCATGAGTGCGGAGTCAACCGCAGTCAACACGCGATAGGTATCTTCAGAAAAGTCTTGGTGACCCGGGGTATCTAGGAGATTAATAATGCAGTCGCGATATTCCATCTGCATAACCGAGCTCGCCACAGAAATACCGCGTTGTTTCTCGATTTCCATCCAGTCTGAGGTGGCGTGACGACTAGCTTTACGAGCTTTAACGCTGCCGGCAATCTGGATAGCTCCCGCGTAAAGCAATAGTTTTTCTGTGAGCGTGGTTTTTCCCGCATCTGGGTGAGAGATGATGGCAAAGCTACGGCGTCTTAAAACTTCTGCGCCGGGAGTGCTGGAGGAGATGGTATCGATGGTAATTCTGCGCCTAATCTAGTTGACAGAATTATAAGCGGGCGTAGCCTCTTAGAATTGCTCTTCAGGCCTGACAAAGCGCCATTTTCCGGGTGGTAAGGCGCCAAGAGAAATTCGGCCCATGCGCACCCGTTTCAATCCTAGAACTTTAAGGCCAACCATCTCGCACATGCGACGGATTTGACGTTTGCGACCCTCGCGCAATACAAAGCGGAGCTGATCTTCATTTTGCCAGCTCACTTGCGCTGGTTTTAAAACTACGCCATCCAATTCCAGGCCATGTTTAAGTCGGTCCAGATCCTCAAACGAGAGCGCGCCCTCAACCCGAACCAAATATTCTTTCTCAATGGGGCTATTTTCACCAATGAGAAGTTTCGCAATACGACCATCTTGGGTTAAGACCAACATGCCGGTGGAGTCAATGTCGAGACGACCAGCAGGCGCCAGGCCTCGAGTATTAAAGCGGGGGTTACGCCCTTTGTCTAGGGGGCTAGCAAAGTAGTTATCAGGTGTGATCAGTGAGGCGGCAGGTTGATATTCTTGCTCATCATCAAAGTGGGAAATAAAGCCCACGGGCTTATTCAAGATGACGGTAATCCGGGATGCTTGTTGAGCTTTGGCGCCTGACTGTAGCTCGATTTTCTGATGACGAAAAGCACGCGAACCCAGTTCATTGACCACTTCACCATCTACGGTGACTAAGCCTTGCTCAATGTAAGAGTCTGCCTCACGTCGGGAGCATAGACCTAGCTCTGAGAGTAGCTTGGATACGCGTATTTTTTCTTCCATAGCCACATTATCGGGCAATTGCCCTAGTAAAGACTAGGTTCTGACAATATGAACGCTACAAGGGGCTTCTTCAACGATCTTGGTCATTGAAGTTCTCCATGGCGTCACCTTGTTTGGAAGCTTGTGAGAAGCGCCAATCAAAATAAGCGATGCGTCATTGTCTTTGGCAAACTCTACTATTCGGCTTGCTGGGTCGAGCGCCTCAAGTACGTGATAGGAAATTCTTTCTGGTGGGAGTTTCAAGGGTTTGGCCCATTCCATTAACTGCACAAGATGTCCCCGCACAATTCCACTAGCCGTTTCACTTTCTTGGTTGCCTTCAAAAGTAGGTGTGCTCGCAATCGTGCTGATACAAACGAGACGACTTTCTGGGTAGGCATGTAATAAATTTTTAGCGGTAGTTTGCATACGCTCACGTAGGTCTTCATCTGATTGGCGCGTATCAATCGCCACAATCATTAAAGGCGCATCGTAATTGCCCATGCTGGGCCGTGGGCTAGGCGAGGGCTCGTATCCTGCTGCGCGGAACATGCGCTTCAGGTTCTCCCAAAAACTGAGTGGGTCGACGCGTTCAGCGCGCTCTGTGAGCGTGACGCTTTCAGGATCGCGCAATACTTGACGTAAGCGAGTTGCGCTTTGGTAGCGATCTGCAGCGCGAGGCTCTAGACAACGTAAAACAATTTCTTGAAGCCAGCGAGGTATTTCTTTGCGTATTGCGCGTGGAGGAAATGCCTGTGCCCACATTCTTTTGCGCAAGCCGCTCATCGACTGAGGGTTGCCAAAGGGAAGCTCTCCCGTTAACAGCTCATACATGATGACGCCGATAGAAAAAATATCGCTACGGTAGTCCGAGCGAATACCAGTAACTTGCTCTGGCGAGATATAGGGCGCAGAACCAATTCCTTTGCGCATTTCTTCCGCAAGCAAATCAGGAAAGCGTGCGTGGTGTGACAAGCCAAAATCAATTAAGGTCAACTTGCCTTTGTCATCAAGCAAAATATTTTCTGGTTTGATATCTAAATGAATTGCATCTTGCGCATGCAACGATTGCACTGCCTGTGCTATGTCAGCGCCAATCTGCACTACCTCATCGATTGTAAAAACTTTACCTTCTTTGATGAAGTCTTCAAGTGGCCGTCCTTCCACACGTTCCATTGCAATATAAGGCCGGGTAGCCATATTGCCAGAGCCGAGATACTTCGGAACATAGGGGCTTTTGAGTGTGCGCAGAATGGTGAGTTCAGTTTCAAAACCAATCAAACTTTCAACGGGCTGATCGCGCCCCACCCTAGGAATCTTTAAGAGAATAGGTACATCAATACCCTCTTTGGTTGCGGAGTATAGGCTGGCCATACCGCCACGATGAACCTCCGTCCCTAGAACAAATCCATCAACAACTTTGCCTTCTTGAAAAATCTCATCAACTGCTTCGATATCGGTATTAATCGGCATAGGTAAATTATTTGCCTGTGATTAGGCGGTTGGCAAGATCCTCTGGCAAGCCAGCACGGCGGACTTTATCCGCCGCAGTGAATTGATCATAAGGGGTGCGGTGAAAGGTGAGAACTTCTAGTTCGGGCTCAAATACTGCGAAGCAGGCTTCAGGGTTTCCATCTCTTGGCTGACCAAGTGAACCCACTACTCCAACCCATTGGCGATGATGCATCACTGGTACCTCATCACCAGGATGCGGAGCAAAACGAATCAGCTTGCCGACAGCGTTTTGATAAAAGAGCGCTTGTTCATGAGCATGGCCAACAAAAGTGTATGTCTTGCCTGAGCTTTGTATGCAACGCCAAGCGCTCATGCTATCGGTGATGTAATTCCAATCGGCAGGATTATGAGCTGACGCATGAACAAAGCATATGTTCTCTTCTTGGATCATGAATGGCAGATCCTTTAGAAACTGTACTTGGGTAGAGTTAAGCTGACTTTTGGTCCACTCGATTGCTGCGTTTGCGCTCGCATTCATTTGTTTGCGATGATCTTCAAATACGGCTTGATCGTGATTGCCCAGTACGGCTATTGCTTTCTTGTTGGCAACCATTTCTCCGATACGATCAATCAAGGCTCCAGGATCGGCGTTGTAGCCAACAATGTCCCCTAAAAAAACCATGCGCGTGACGCCAAGCTCTTTAGCCTGCTCCATGCAGGCATCAAAAGCCTCTAAATTGCTATGTAGATCGGCAAATAGCCCAATACGTTCAGTCATCCTTTAATGATAGGACAAAACTGCCTCCAGCAGAAGAGCTAATAAGGGCTTGCTTCGTTAAACGGCCTATTTTTGAAGCGCTTATGGACCCAATAGTATTCGGCGGGTCTGAGGCGTATCTCTTGTTCAAAAATCTGGTTTAGCCGTGCAGTATCGGATTCGGGATTTTCAGTCGGGAAATTTTCCAAAGGCTTGCTAATGGTGCAGGTATAGCCCGCCTCATTTTTTTTGAGGGTCGTAATCATCATGCAGACTTGTGCGCCCGTTATTTTCGCAAGCCGCGATACAGCCGTGATCGTATTTGTTGGAATATTAAAGAAGGGGACGAAAGTCGAGTCTTTGAGGCCCAAATCAATATCGGGCGCAATGATGATGAAGCTGCCTTTGCGGATTTCTCGTATGAGCTCAAGAGAGTTTCCCTGGCGATCAATGGAGTTTCCGCCAAAGCGATTACGCCACTCAATAATTTTTTTATTGAAAAAAGGGCTTTTCATTCTTTGGAAAAACCCAGAGGTGCGGGGCCAGCCTTTATCCTTTGCGAGTGCGCTCAAGATAATGCTACCTTCAATTCCGATGAAATGCATGTTCACCAATATGCGGGGCTGTCTGTCACTAAGATCTACTTCTGAACGAACTTCGATCATATCGGCAAGCTGTTTTTTGCTGCCGAGCCAAATAATGCTTTTCTCTACTAAGCTACGCCCTAGTAGTCGCCAATGTTGTTTTCTGAGTTGATCAATTTGATCCGCATCGAGTTCTGGAAAGCAAAGCTCGAGATTTTTTTGAACTACGCTATTACGATTGCTGGGAATATGCGCTGCTAAGTAGCCTAAGCCATACCCTAGGGAGACCAAAGTCTTATAGGGAAGCGATGCTAGAAATCTGAGGAGCGCAACCCCAGAATAGTTCGAAAAGTTGTTAAACAAAGCTAAATTTATTTGGGGTCGTAGCGTGATAAAGATTTGGCGTAACGTAGATTCATTTCTTCAGTAGAGCTAATAGACATACCCAAATCATTTACTAGCCCAGTCTCAAGGCGATAGGCCCAGCCATGAACAGTCAGATCCTGACCCCTTGCCCAAGCGTCTTGCACGATCGTAGTCTCACACACGTTGACGACTTGTTCAATGACGTTGAGTTCACATAAGCGATCTTGACGTTGAGGGGTTGGTATTACTTCGCCCAAGTAGCGTTCATGTTTCTGATGAACGTCTTTCACGTGACGTAGCCAGTTATCGGCAAGACCCACGCGTTTATCAGTCAATGCTGCGTGCACACCAGAGCAGCCGTAATGACCCACCACCAAAATATGCTTCACCTTGAGAAGGTCGATTGCAAACTGAATGACTGATAAGCAATTTAGGTCGGTATGAACAACCACGTTAGCAACGTTGCGATGAACAAAGAGCTCGCCCGGCAGGAGATTCACAATATCGTTTGCGGGCACACGACTATCAGAGCAACCAATCCAAAGATATTCTGGTGCTTGCTGAGAAACCAAGCGCTTGAAAAAGTCAGCATCCTTGGCGACCATAGCTTCGGCCCATTCGCGATTATTGGCAAATAACTGGTCTAAGGCGCTGGAGTTCTTCATAATCATGCTTTAAGTTTAAAGTACTTTGATGACGCCCATTTGGTTAAAACAAACCCCCACTGGCATTGCGCTGAATTTACATTGCCAGCCTGGCGCTAAGCTGACCAAGGTGGTTGGTTTGCATGATGGTTGCCTCAAGATATCTCTGCAGGCCCCTGCTTTAGAAAATAAGGCGAATGAAATGCTTTTGGCTTGGCTTTCTAAGCAGTTGAGAGTGCCACAAAAACAAATTCAACTACTGTCGGGGCAAAATAGCCGTATCAAGCGGGTAGAAATCTGGGGCTCAATTACCCCAGAGCAAATTATTGAAATACTCAGCCCCTAGGGCTTACCAAAATATTGCCCACAAAATACCCAAAATAAGCACCCACTTGCCGATGTAGTAAACGCTGCGGTGTTTTGCTTTCAGTTTTTTTGCTTGCGCTCTTAGGTGATAAAAATACTTAAAGAGAATATTTACAAATCCGACCTTCTCCCCTTCAACGTTCTGAGAAGAGGCGGCGCTCATGATGTAGCGTCCAAACCAGCGGTTTAAAAGTTGCACCAATTTAGTGTGCACTGGGCGTTCCACATCGCAAAATAAGACGATGCGCTGGTGCTCTGTTTCATTGGCGGCGTAGTGAATGTAGGTCTCATCAAACATGACGGGTTCGCCATCTTTCCAGTAATAACGCTCACCATCAACGTCAATAAAGCATTTTGGGTCATTTGGCGTCACCAGGCCAATGTGATAGCGCAATGAGCCCGCATAAGGGTCCCGGTGGCGTACCAGCGTTGCCCCTGGGGGCAAGGACGCAAACATCGCGGCCTTAATTGCGGGTATGGATTTCAGAAGTGCGACAGTTTTAGGGCAATTTTGTTGCGCCGAAGGCATTTCTTTGCCATACCAGTAGAGGTGAAAGCGTTTCCAGCCCGTCCGAAAAAAAGAGTTAAATCCAATATCGTTATATCCCGTAGCGGCCGCGATGGCACCATCTGCATTTAAAGCAAGTGCTTCATCTCTGATGACCTGCCAATGATCTTGGAGAGGCTGCATTTCAGGAAAATCGGCAACTGGAATAAACGCCCCAGCCTTAGTTTTTGAGAATAAGTAAAGCAGGCTGTTAATTGGCGCCAAAAGCACTTGATAGTCTGTCAGTGAGCGCACAACGCCAAATCGCACCTTGCCTCTAAAGTAGACATAAATTGCTGAGACGACAAAGATAAGAAAGATGACGTGACGTAGTTCCATGGGGTTTACCGATTAGCGTTAACTCTGATATTTTAATTTGGATATCAGGCTAATTCATGCCTATTTCTGTAATGAATATGCTCAAATGTTGATAGGGGTCAAAACAGGCCGCGGAGAATGCGCCTAATGAGGGTCGCAGGGATGATTTGTTAAGGAAAATCACATGAATGGATTCGTAAAATGGCTTTTCAGCCTTGTATTGATTGGCCTGGTCGGTTTGGCGGTATATACCTGGGTGATGTTCAATTGGAGCTACGGAAGTGGTGAGCGAGCTGGTTATGTCCAGAAGTTTTCTAATCGTGGATACATTTGTAAAACTTGGGAAGGCGAATTGGCTATGGTTTCGATGCCTGGAACCATGTCTGAAAAATTCCTCTTTACGGTGCGTGAAGATGCTGTGGCGCAAAAAATCAATGCCAATTTAGGTAAAAAGGTTGCGCTTAAATATGATCAGCACATTGGATTGCCAACAAGCTGTTTTGGCGATACCGAGTATTTTGTCTCGGATGTTACGGTTATAGAAGAGTAAAAAATAGGCAATAAATAAAATTGCTGTGCCGCAGCTTTATTTTTGTAATTTTTTGTGGTTAAAATCATGTAAGCGCAAGGTGCGCTGACATCAATATCTATAAGGAGCTTCACTTGAACAAAGCAGAACTAATCGCAGCGATTGCTGACGATGCTGAGATCTCAAAAGCCAAAGCTGAATTTGCATTGAATTCTGCTATTGAGCAAATCATTAAAGCTGTTACTAAAGGCGACTCAGTACAACTGATCGGTTTTGGTACTTTTGCTTCTGGTAAGCGCGCTGCACGTATGGGTCGCAACCCAAAAACTGGCGAGCCACTCAAAATTGCTGCTGCTAAAACTGTTAAGTTTTCTGCTGGTAAAGCATTTAAAGATTCAGTTAACAAGCGTAAGAAGTAATTCTTGCTTTGTTGATGAAAAAGCCCGGCATGCCGGGCTTTTTTGTTGCTAGAGATAGCGCAACAATCTTGCGCACATCTTCCGGCCTTATTTCCTAGCTTTGCACTAGCCGTCGATGACGATGAATACTCAGCAAAATACCAGCCCCAAATCCCAGAGTGACCAAAGCGGTGCCACCATAGCTAATGAAGGGTAGTGGAACGCCTACAACTGGTAACAAGCCGCTCACCATGCCGATATTGACAAAGGCGTAGGTAAAGAAAATCAAGGTGACCGATGCGCCTAGCAGGCGAGTAAACAAATTGGGAGCGCTGGCGGAGATGGCTAAACCTCTTTTGATGAGTGCAAAGAAGAGCGCCAAGAGAACCAAGTTGCCGAGCAAGCCAAACTCTTCAGAAAAAACTGCGAAGACAAAGTCGGTATGCTTTTCTGGAATGAATTCGAGATGGGCCTGTGTTCCCTGTAACCAACCCTTGCCAAAAAATCCACCTGAGCCGATAGCGATCATGGATTGAATCGTATGAAAACCTTTTCCAAGGGGGTCGCTACTTGGATCAAGCAGGGTGCACACTCGATGCTTCTGATAGTTGTGTACGAATGGCCACACCATATCCTGCGCACAAATGGTGTTACCAAAAATAATAATGAGGATGATGCCAAATATACCAATTCCTATAAACGGCAAAATCCATTTCCACGGAAGTCCTGCAAGAATAATGACGTACATGCCTGCAGCAAAAACCAACAACGCTGTGCCTAAGTCGGGTTGGCGTGCAATCAATAAAACTGGAATGCCAAGAATGATGGCGGCTATTCCATAGTCCCAAGTTTTTTGTATACCCTCGCGTTTCTGAAAGTACCAGGCCAGCATCAAGGGCATCGCAATCTTCATGATTTCCGAAGGTTGAATTACCACTCCAATATTGAGCCAACGCCTCGCGCCTTTTTTAATGAGTCCAAATACGGCCACCGCCACAAGTAGTGCGACGCCAACTCCATAAATCCACACTGCAGCCGTCTCTAACCACTTTGGTGGAATGCGAGACACTACCCACATCACCACAAAAGACAGAGCTAGATTACGGAGCTCATCTTCAAAGCGAACGGGCGTATTTTGGCTAGCTGATAAAAAGGTAATAAACCCAGCAGCCGCTAAGCCAAGCAGAATAAGGCCAAGCTGGCGATCAAGCCCGCTGAAAATACCGAAGAATATTTTCTTTGCTTTGTTTATGGCGCTCTTTTCCATTCAGGAATCTCCTTTGGCCATTTACCTTCGAGATAAAAATCGAGCGCTTTGCGTGCAATAGGCGCGGCATGCTGCGCACCAAATCCAGCGTTTTCAACCACCATGGCAATCACGATGGTTGGTTTTTCTGCGGGTGCAAAAGCAATATACAAAGCGTGGTCACGTAAAAATTCTGCAGTAGATCCGTGTTTATATTCTTTCGAGTTCAAACTAAACACTTGCGCCGTTCCAGTTTTACCACCAACTTGGTAGCCTGTCCCTTTAAATACGGATGCTGATGTCCCAGAATTATTTACTTCTACCATCGCTTTTTTTACAACCTCAATATTCTCTGGAACGAGATCAATGCGATAGCTCTCTTTGGGGGTCGTGAGGGTGCGATGTCTAGTAAAGGGATCTTCAATGGCTTTAACCAAATGGGGCTTCATCACGATGCCGTTGTTTGCCATGTTTGCCATGGCATGTGCCAATTGCAAAATTGTGAATGCGTTGTAGCCCTGACCAATTCCCAAGGAGATCGTTTCGCCCTCATACCATTTTTGTTGCTCTGGTTTCTTGAAGGTATTTTTCTTCCACTCGGTTGAAGGTAAGACGCCTCTTGATTCACCCTGCAAATCAATGCCTGTGATTTGTCCAAAGCCAAGTGGCTTCATGAAGTCGTGCATCATGTTCACGCCCATATCGCGTGCCAGCGTGTAGTAATAGGTATCACAGGATTCGACGATAGACTTTTGCATATCAACAATGCCGTGCCCACCTTTTTTGTCATCGCGGAAAGTGTGATTACCAAAATTGAAATATCCAGGATCAGAAATCGTTTGTGATGGCGTGCGTTTTTTGGTTTCTAAAGCAGCTAGCGCCATAAATGGTTTGTACGTTGACCCTGGTGGATAGATACCTTTTAGGGGGCGGTTGTAGAGTGGCTTCTGTGGTGAGTCGTTCAACTCTTTCCAAGTTACTGAATCAATGCCCTCTACAAAATCATTTGGATTAAAGTTTGGCTTTGAGACAAATGCTAGGACGTCACCAGTCTCGGGTTCAATTGCCACAAATGCCCCGCGGAAGTTTCCATAGAGCTGCTCGACCAAATATTGAAGTTTGATATCAACTGATAGCACCACATTTTTTCCGGGTATGGAAGGTGAGCTAGAAAGTGTGCGCACTGGCTTACCACCGGCGGTAATCTCTACTTGATCGTAACCGGGAACGCCGCGCAATACGGATTCATAGCTTTGCTCCAAGCCAATCTTGCCGACGTACTGGATGCCTGGCAAAAAGGAGGTCTGCAGCGCATCCGGATCATCTGCTTTGGAGTTCTCAATTTCCGCCTGCATTTTTTCTTTATCTCTTTGAGAAACGCGGCCGATATAGCCAATTAAATGAGAGGCCAATTCGTTGTAGGGGTACTCTCGGAAGCTGCGGGCGCGGATCTCGACCCCTGGAAATCGGTAGCGATTGGCCATAAACCGGGCTGTTTCAGCTTCAGTTAGCATTGATCTAAGGGGAAAAGTACCCATTTTTCGGGAATCTTCTAGTGATCTCTTGAAATTCCGGCGATCTCTTGGAGAAATCAGCACGATTTTGGAGAGCTCATCAATAAGCTCATCCACATTGCCTTTGAGCTCCTCGGCATTGACATCTAGGGTCAGCGCCGAATAGTTCCTGCCAATCACAATGCCATTGCGATCTATCAAAAGGCCTCTATTGGCGGGCGCTGGAACAAGCGCAATGCGATTATTTTCGGCAAGGAGAGCGTACTTCCCATGGCTTACCAGTTGCAACCACACCAAGCGCGTAACTAGCAATAGGAAGCAGAAGGTAACGAACAAAGTCGCAATATGAATGCGCTCTTGAAACGAGTCGAGATCTGGTTTTTTAAATGAAACCATACCGCTCTTTAAATTGGACGATTGTGATCAACGTCAATTGGGCGACGTTGAGGCGACAGGAGGATGCGAGTTGCCAGTGGCCACAGCAAGGCCTCAATCATTGCCTGAATGGCGCCAGTCAATGCCCACCAGTAAATCTCGCCACTCAATAACCAATGGGCCAATACTGGAAATAAGGAAACTAATAAGAAGATCGGCAGGATGTGGAGCGCTTGGGTAAGCACGGAGAGCGCAATGATCCGGCGATGCCAAGAGATTGCAAGATAAGCGACCAAGGAGTAGCTAAAAGCGTGCAGGCCCAACAAGTCTGAGTTGTGCACATCCATGAGTAGGCCGAGGATAAATGCGATGATCACGCCTACATAACGATGTTGGTGGATATTCCAGAACACGATGCAAAGAATCAACCAGTCTGGGACCCAGCCATAGTTGCCAATCGGCAGTAGATTTAGCAGTAGCGCGCAAAACAAGCTGAAATAAATAAAGACCGGGTTGACCGGGCGCAGAATGTAGCCGCTTTGAAAATCGATCATTGCATGCCTCGCGCACGGGTTTGGCGACGACCCGGGGTATTTGTCAGTGGTACGCCAGGCTTGCTGGTTGCCGTCGATGCTTTGGCATCCCACTGCGGATCGTAGAGCAGCGCCAAGGCCTGGCGATAGCGATTGACCGGTGCAATCGGCACGCAAAATACATTTGAGGAGTTCTTATCGGCATTGCGTTCAATGCGACTAATGACAGCCACTGCAAAGCCGGGGGGGTAAACGCCATCAATACCAGAGGTAATCAGCACATCACCCACTTCTAAATCACTAGCCACAGGAAGGTAGCGAAGCTCAAGCGGGTTACCGCGCCCTGCGCCAAATACTGCTGCTCTTAATCCATTACGAGCCACTTGTACTGGTACGGCAAAGTCACGATCTTCTAGTAAGGAAACTTCTGCAGAGTGATCGTAGATGCGCACCACTTGACCCAGGATGCCTGAATCATTGGCGATGGGGTTGCCCAACTTCAAGCCATCATCACTTCCGCGATTAACCACAATGCGCTGAGAGATGGGGTTTGGTGGGTTGAACAAAATCTCCACTGGCAAAGTTTTAAATGGAACTTGTTTTTGCAGGTCCATTAACTGGCGGAAATTTTGGTTTTCAACCAAAAGAAATTCAGATTGATTGGCAAGCAAAGATAACTCCGCTTGACGCACTTTCATTTCTTGATTTTCTTTATCGAGTGTTCCACGGCTAGTGAAATATTCTGATGTCGCTTCATATGCATTGCGCGGCATCATCATCACATATTCAAGGGGGCGCAATAGCCAGTTGACGTTATTGCGAATCGGATCGAGTGCCTTATAGCGAAAATCAATCAACATCAATGCGATGCTGATTGAGAGGCAGACAATCAGTTTGACTAAAGCCGGAACGCCTTGTCTGAAAAGTGGAGGAGCGCTATGTTGCAATTCCCTAATCGACGCTTAAGTCAATTACTCTTGTGAGAACACGCCGCCCAGCTTGTCCATGCGCTCTAGGGCTATGCCGCAACCACGAGCGACGCAAGTGAGAGGATCTTCTGCAACATGAATAGGCAGACCCGTTTCTTCGAGCAGCAAGCGATCAAGGTCACGCAATAAAGCGCCACCACCGGTCAGCATCATGCCGCGCTCAGCGATGTCAGATGCGAGCTCAGGAGGAATTTGTTCCAAGGCCGCTTTCACTGCAGTCACGATTTGATTTAATGGATCAGTCAGGGCTTCGAGAACTTCATTACTTGTCACAGTGAAGCTACGTGGGATACCTTCGGAAAGATTGCGACCCTTTACTTCCATCTCGCGTACTTCTTGACCTGGGAACGCAGAGCCAATTGTTTTCTTAATCAACTCGGCTGTTTGTTCGCCGATCAACATGCCGTAGTTACGACGAATGTAATTGGCGATGGCTTCGTCAAACTTATCGCCGCCAACACGAACGGAGCCTTTGTAAACCATGCCACCTAATGACATCACGCCAACTTCAGTTGTGCCGCCGCCGATGTCGACGACCATCGAACCCGCCGCTTCAGAAACGGGTAAGCCTGCACCAATCGCAGCAGCCATTGGCTCTTCAATCAGGAATACTTGTGATGCACCTGCGCCTAAAGCAGATTCGCGAATCGCACGACGCTCAACTTGAGTAGAGCCACAAGGAACGCAAATGATAATGCGTGGGCTGGGCTTTAAAAGCTTGCTCTCATGAACCAATTTGATGAATTGCTTGAGCATTTGCTCTGTAATCGTGAAATCGGCAATAACACCGTCTTTCATGGGGCGAATGGCCTCAATATTTCCAGGAACGCGCCCCAACATGGCTTTCGCTTCTTTTCCAACTGCCAAAATGGTTTTTTTGCCATTTGGGCCGCCTTCGGTGCGAATTGCGACAACTGAGGGTTCATCAAGCACAATACCCCGTTCACGCATGTAAATTAAGGTGTTAGCGGTACCTAGGTCGATGGCCAGGTCATTAGAAAAGTAGCTGCGGAAAAAACCAAACATGATGTAGTGGGAAAATAAGTAAGTGTTAAAAAATATATATAGGAATGATACTCTAGCGCCCCATGAAACTTGATGATGTCCAGCGCATTGCGCACCTTTCTAGTCTTGAGTTAAGTCAGGCAGAAGCCGAGGCTGTTTTGCCGCAATTACAGGCTGTTTTTGCCCTAGTTGAGGAGATGCAGGCTGTCGACACAAGTGGCCTTGCGCCCTTGGCTCACCCCATTCTCTTTTTGCGCGATTTGGCACAGCCTTTGCGTCCAGATGCCGTTACAGAATCTGACCATCGCGCCGAAAACATGCAATCTGCCCCTGCCGAGCAGGAGGGCTATTTCTTAGTTCCCAGGGTGATCGAATGAGCTGGAGTCAAACCCCGATTGCCTTGATGGCAAAAGCTTTGGCTGCTAAAGAGGTCTCTAGTACCGAGCTGACAAAATACTTTTTAGACCGCATTGAGGCAGGAAAACGCTGGAATGCATTTCTTGATGTAAGTGCTCACTTAAGTTTAGAGCAAGCTGCTAAAGCAGATGCTATATTGGCCACTGGTAATGGCGGTAAATTGACCGGCATCCCCGTTGCCCACAAAGATGTCTTTGTGACGCGCGGCTGGAAGTCGACAGCCGCATCCAAAATGCTTGAGGGTTACCTCAGTCCTTTTGATGCGACAGTAGTCTCAAATCTTGGAATTCCAGATGAGTTCAACCCAAATGGTGCCGGTATGGTTTGCCTTGGCAAGACCAATATGGATGAGTTTGCTATGGGCTCATCCAATGAGAATTCAGCCTATGGACCAGTCTTAAATCCCTGGAATTCAGAATACGTTGCCGGTGGTTCATCAGGCGGTTCTGCAGCTGCGGTAGCAGCAGGATTAGCCCCGATTGCCACAGGTACTGATACTGGCGGCTCCATACGTCAGCCGGCTGCATTTTGTGGCTTAACTGGCATAAAACCTAGTTATGGGCGCGTTTCTCGTTACGGGATGATCGCCTATGCCTCATCTTTAGACCAAGCTGGCCCAATGGGCAAAACAGCAGAAGATTGCGCTTTGCTCCTAACGGCGATGTCTTCCCACGATCCTCGTGACTCCACTTCCTTGGCAGATTCTGGCGAGGACTATGGTCGCTATCTCAGCCAATCCTGGAAAGAAGGCAATGCCAATCCAGCGAAGCCTTTAGAGGGATTGCGCGTTGGCCTGCCAAAAGAATTCTTTGCAGAAGGCTTGGCTCAAGACGTAGCCGTGGCTGTCAATGCTGCTGCTACCGCCTTGCAAGATTTAGGCGCAAGCTTAGTTGAGGTCACCCTCCCAAAAACAAAGCTCTCCATTCCGGTGTATTACGTATTGGCACCAGCTGAAGCGTCAAGTAATTTGAGTCGTTTTGATGGTGTGCGCTACGGACATCGCGCCAATGAATATCGCGACTTATCGGATATGTACAAAAAGTCTCGTACAGAAGGTTTTGGTGCTGAAGTAAAGCGTCGGATTTTGATTGGTACTTATGTACTCTGCCATGGCTATTACGACGCCTATTACTTGCAAGCGCAAAAAATTCGTCGCATTATCGCTGCAGATTTCCAGGCGGCATTTGATAAATGCGATGTGATTTTGGGCCCCGTTGCTCCTGACGTTGCATGGCGCCTAGGGGAAAAATCAAAAGATCCTGTGCAGATGTATTTAGAAGATATCTATACGCTTTCAACAAACTTAGCCGGCTTGCCGGCGATGAGCGTCCCTTGCGGATTTAATGCAAACAATTTACCGATTGGCATGCAGTTGATTGGCAATTATTTTTCAGAAGCGCGTCTACTGCAGGTTGCCCATCAATACCAGCAGGCCAGTGACTGGCATTTGCGTCAAGCAAGCGAGGTGGCATGATGCAGTGGGAAGTCGTTATTGGTCTAGAGACCCACGCGCAGTTACAAACGCAATCAAAAATTTTTAGCGGTGCCAGCACACGCTTTGGCGCAGGCCCAAACACCCAAGCTTGTGCGGTAGATTTAGCCTTGCCTGGTGTACTGCCAGTTCTGAATCGCCAAGCCGTTGAGCATGCCATTCGTTTTGGTTTGGCAGTGAATGCCAAGATTTCACCGGCAAGTATTTTTGCTCGCAAGAACTATTTTTATCCTGATTTACCTAAGGGTTATCAGATTAGTCAGATGGAGCTCCCTGTAGTCGTTGGTGGCCATTTGGAGATTTTGGTTGGCGATCAGTTGAAGGTAGTTGAGCTCACACGTGCCCACATGGAGGAGGATGCGGGCAAGTCTGTTCATGAAGAGGGTTTCCTGGGTCCGCATGGCGAGGCATCCAGTGGCATCGATTTAAATCGTGCCGGCACTCCCTTGCTAGAAATTGTGACCGAGCCAGTCATGCGTAGTGCAGCCGAGGCAGTTGCTTACGCCAAGGCTTTACATACTCTGGTAGTGTGGCTTGGTGTATGTGACGGAAATATGCAAGAGGGCTCCTTCCGCTGTGATGCCAACGTATCTGTTCGTCCTATGGGGCAGGCAGAGTTTGGTACTCGTTGCGAAATCAAGAACTTAAATTCCTTCCGCTTTTTGGAAGAGGCCATTCAATATGAAGTGCGCCGACAAATTGAATTAATTGAGGATGGCGGCACAGTTGTTCAGGAGACCCGTTTGTATGATCCTGATCGCCAAGAAACTCGCAGCATGCGTAGTAAAGAGGATGCTAACGACTATCGTTATTTCCCTGATCCAGATTTGCTGCCAGTTGTCATTGATGAGGCATGGATTGCTGATGTGCGTAGCAAGATGCCCGCACTGCCAGCGCAGCTTCGCGAACAATGGCAAAGCGAGTTTGGTTTAAGTGCTTACGATGCGCAATTGCTTACGCAAGATCGAGATACCGCCAAAGTATTTGAAGAGTTGCTCGCTATTGTTGGCAAGTCGCTAGCAAAAGCCGCGGCCAACCTGATTGCAGGTGAGTTTGCTTCATCACTCAATCGCGCAGGCATTGCCACAGTGGATGCACCTTTAAAAGCAGAGCATTTGGCACCACTACTCACTCGCGTAGCTGACGGCACTATTTCCAACAAGATTGCTAAAGATATCTTTGCGATTTTGTGGGAAGAGGCTGTCGCAGGCAAAGCCATCAGCACGGTTGATCAAGTAATTGATGCAAAAGGTTTGAAACAAATCAGCGATAGTGGCGCATTAGAAGCCATCATTGATACCGTGTTGGCGGCTAATGAGAAGTCGGCTGAAGAGTTCCGCTCTGGCAAAGAAAAAGCCTTCAATGCTTTGGTTGGTCAAATTATGAAGGCCTCACAAGGTAAGGCCAATCCAGGCCAAGTCAATGAGCTGCTTCGTAAAAAGTTGAGCTAAAAAGTTAAATAAGAAAATAAGCGAGAAAGACATAGATGAGCGCAATCGATCCTAAGCAGGCTGAACAAGAAGAGTTGGTAGCAGAATGGTTGCGCGCAACCCCTGGCTTCTTTGAGCGTTATGCCAATCTCTTGAATGAAATTCGTTTAAAGCATCCGCATGAAGATCGTGCGATCTCCTTGCAAGAGCGTCAGATGACGTTGTTGCGCACACAAAATCAAGAGCTCAATCGCCGCTTAAGTGAGATGCTGCACTTTGGAAGTCGCAATGACAAAACCCAACAAAGTTTGGTGGCTTGGCTGCTCCGCCTAATGGGCGCCAATACCAAGGCAGATGTCGAGGCTGCGGTAACTGCAGGCTTAGCAGAAGTATTTGAGGTAGAGTCGGCGCAACTTTTGTCGCCGAATTCTGCTTTCGGTCCGTGGGTCGATACACCTTTATGTGGTTCCGCAAAAGAGTTGGCATCGGCTAGCGTGGATTTACTCGCGACGCAAGTCACCATCGATTCTGAATGGCAAAGCATGGTGGCCATTGGCTTGCCATTAGGAAAAAGTATTGGAGCTGTTCAGTCACCAGCAGTGCTTCTCTTGGCAAGCAAAGATGAAACCCGCTTTACAGCAGACATGGGCGCCTTTTATTTGCGTCAGATTGCTGAATTAACCGCTGCAGCTTTGGATCGTATCCAAGCTTATGAGCCAAGCGCCAGCTGATCTACATCCCCTGGTGCAAGAGTATTTGCACGAGTTGCATGTATTAAGGCAGCTTTCACCCCATACGCTCAAAGCGTATCGAATGGACTTGAGCGAGCTCCAGGCATTTGCGACAGAGGATTCTGTAGAGCTATTGAGGGTTTCTAACGCACATGTACGTCGTTGGGCTGGCCGCTTGCATTCCAAGGGCAAATCTTCACGCACAATCGCAAGAGCGCTGTCGGCTTGGCGTGGCTGGTATGACTGGCTAACTGAGAAAGATGCACGCCGTGATGCGCAAGCAGGACGAGCCACTGCAAATTTGATTGCTAATCCAGTGGATGATGTGAAAGCGCCAAAGCGCTTGAAGTCTCTGCCGAAAGCGCTGTCAGTTGAGCAGGCGCTTTCTTTGGTGAATCAAGCGGTCAAAGAGGCTGAAGAAAAGAAAGATCTGGAAACAGTGCGTGATGCCGCCATCATTGATTTGCTGTACTCCTCAGGCCTGCGTTTATCAGAGCTCTTGGGCATTGATGTGATGCAGAGCAAAGATCGCCAACATGAGTCTGCTGGCTGGCTAGATTGGGACGCGGCAGAAGTCACTGTTTTGGGCAAGGGCGGAAAACGTCGTTCAGTTCCCATTGGCGGACCCGCCATGAGATCCTTAAAAACTTGGCGTGAGTTACGGGATCAGGCTGAACTAGTCCAGGACTCCATTGCTTTATTCATCTCAGCGACGGGCGCGCGCTTGTCTCCTCGGACCGTTCAGGCGCGGTTACGCACCTTGGCGATGCGGGCGGGTCTTCCAACCCATGTGCACCCCCATATGATGCGTCACAGCTTTGCAAGCCATGTTTTGCAGTCCTCACAAGATTTGCGGGCGGTCCAAGAGATGCTGGGGCATGCCAGCATTGCCAGCACCCAGATTTACACCTCTTTAGATTTTCAGCACTTAGCACAGGCATATGACAAAGCGCATCCGCGCGCAAAGGCTGGCAAGGGCTGAGGAACTCGGTAAGATATGAGGTTTCCCATTTGGGGAGTGTATTGATAGATTTTGATAGGATCAATGATGGCGTTAATTCCGGTAACAATTCTCACGGGCTTTTTGGGTAGTGGCAAAACGACTTTGCTCAAACATATCCTGACAGAGCAGCACGGCAAAAAAATTGCCGTGATCGAGAACGAGTTCGGCGAAGAGAATATCGATAACGACATCTTGGTTCAGGACAATCAAGAGAATATTGTGCAAATGAGCAATGGCTGTATTTGCTGCACGATTCGTGGCGACTTGGTCGAAGCGCTAAATGCGCTTTGGGAACAGCGCCGGGATAAAAAAATTAGTTTTGAGCGCGTAGTCATTGAGACGACCGGCGTCGCCAATCCAGGCCCTGTGGCCCAAACCTTCTTTATGGACGATGACGTAGCGGATCACTATGTTTTGGACGCTGTAGTCACCCTGGTGGATGCTAAGCATGGCCCGCAACAGCTGACTGAGCATGAAGAGGCGCAACGTCAGGTTGGTTTTGCTGACCAAATCTTCATCACCAAGACTGATTTGGTGACTCCTGCAGAAGTAGATGTCTTGCGCAATCGTTTAATGCACATGAATCCCCGTGCGCCGATTCAGGGAATCTCAAAAGGGGTGGTGCCTTTGGATGCAGTTTTGGACCTCAAAGGCTTTAATTTGAACGCCAAACTCGATATTGACCCCCATTTTTTAGAGCAAGATGACCATGATCATAGCCATGACCATCATGATCACAGTACCTGCGGTCATGACCATAGTCACGATCACCATGGTCATGCAGGCCATACCGACCGCATCCAATCCTTCGTTTTTCGTAGTGATAAACCCTTTGATCATAAAAAATTAGAGGACTTCCTGGGCGGCATTTTGGAGGTCTTTGGCGAGAAGATGCTGCGCTATAAAGGCGTGCTCTATGTGAAGGGCAGTAACCGAAAAGTGGTGTTTCAGGGCGTACATCAGATGATGGGCAGTGATATGGCTGGCTTATGGGGTGCGGAGCCCAAGCAAACCCGCATGGTCTTTATTGGCATCGATTTACCTAAAGACACCTTGCTAGCTGGGCTTGAGGGCTGTTTGGCTTAGGGAATTTAAAGTAAAATCCGGCGCCACAGTCAATATTGATAAATATTGGCAAAAGGGCTGTAAAACTTTGGCAGAATGAAGCAATAATGGTTCAAATCCATGGAAAGAATGAAATGACGGTAAAAACACCAACGAAATCTGCGACTACAGCAAAAGCTCCTAGTAAGGCTGCAAGCGTTAAGGTTGTTAAAGGTGCCCCTTTAACAGAGGCTGAATTACTCAAGATGTCCGAAAAGGACTATATGAATGCTGGTCAGCTAGATTTTTTCCGCCAGAAGCTGTTGACTTTAAAGAATGACATTTTGAAGAATGCCTCGGAGACCACTGAGCATCTTCGCGAAAATATTTTAGTTCCCGATCCTGCTGATCGCGCAACAATTGAAGAGGAGCATGCCCTCGAATTGCGTACCCGCGATCGTGAGCGCAAGCTGTTGAAAAAAGTAGAGCAAGCCTTAGCCCGTATTGAATCTGGTGACTATGGTTGGTGCGAAGAGACGGGTGAGCCGATTGGTTTAAATCGTTTAATTGCCCGCCCAACAGCCAACCTATCTCTCGAGGCGCAAGAGCGTCGCGAACTTCGTCAGAAGTTGTTTGGCGATTAACTTACTAGACCGAATATAAAAGTAGCAATGACCAAGCAATCCCCATCTATTAGCGAAATCTCCCCTTTACTGAAGGCGGAGATTTTGGCCGAGGCTTTGCCTTACATTCGCGCGTATCACGGTAAAACCATTGTGATTAAGTACGGCGGAAACGCTATGGTGGAAGAGCGCCTCAAAGAAAGTTTTGCCCGCGATGTCATTTTGCTCAAACTGGTTGGTATGAATCCAGTAGTAGTGCATGGCGGCGGACCGCAAATTGATGAAGCCTTGAAAAAGATTGGCAAGACCGGTACGTTTATTCAGGGTATGCGTGTTACCGATGAAGAAACCATGGAAGTGGTGGAGTGGGTTCTCGGTGGAGAAGTGCAGCAAGACATCGTGATGTTGATTAACCACTTTGGCGGTCAGGCAGTAGGCCTCACTGGAAAAGATGGTGGCTTGATTCGTGCGAAGAAGATGTTGGTCGCCGACGAAAAGAACGCCGGCGGAACGATTGACTTAGGCTTTGTTGGTGAGATCGAGGCAATTAATCCAGCAGTAGTAAAAGCATTGCAAGACGATGCCTTTATTCCGGTGATCTCTCCAATTGGATTTAGTGAAGAAGGTCAGGCGTACAACATTAACGCTGACTTGGTGGCTGGCAAGATGGCAGAAATTTTGCATGCCGAGAAGTTAGTCATGATGACGAACATCCCGGGTGTGATGGACAAGAATGGCACGCTCTTAACAGATCTGACTGCACGTGAGATTGACGGCTTATTTGCTGATGGCACGATTTCTGGTGGCATGTTGCCAAAGATTTCTTCAGCATTAGATGCGGCAAAGAGCGGCGTGAATTCAGTTCACATTATTGATGGACGAATTGAGCACTCCTTATTGCTGGAGATTCTGACTGAGCAGGCCTTTGGAACGATGATTCGCTCGCGTTAAGAGTCGAACAAGAAATATAACCATGCGCGATTCTTTAGACCCTAATTCATCAGAGATCGAATCTGCTATTGCGGATGAGGGTAAGACGCGCAAGCGCCCACGCCCTGGCGAGCGTCGCCTCCAGATTTTGCAGGTATTGGCAGAGATGTTGCAAAACCCCAAGGGTGAGCGCGTAACGACTGCAGCATTGGCTGCAAAAATCCAGGTTTCAGAAGCAGCGCTCTATCGTCATTTCGCTAGTAAAGCGCAAATGTTTGAGGGGCTAATCTCATTTATCGAGCAAACGGTTTTTGGTCTGATTAATCAGATTAATCAAAAGGAAGAGTCTGGGCTTGCGCAGGCTCGTGGCATTTTGCAGATGCTTCTATTCTTCGCAGAAAAGAATCCCGGTATGACTCGCGTGCTTTTGGGCGACGCTTTATTGCAAGAGGATGATCGCTTACAAGAGCGCATTACTCAAGTGCTTGATCGTGTTGAAGCATCGTTAAAGCAGGCTTTACGTATTGCTCAAACCCAGGGTGGTGCATGGGCAAACGTAAACCAAGAGGAAGTCAGTATTCGGGCGGCAATGTTGATGAGTTATGTCTTGGGCCGTTGGCATCGTTTTGCGCGTAGCGGCTTCAAGAAGCTTCCAACTGAAGCCTCTGATATCAGCCTTCGCATTCTTCTATCAGAATGAGCGAGCTACACCTCTCTAGAAACACTATCCACTTTGCCGAGCCTTTGCCTTTGCAGAGTGGCGCCATCTTATCTGGCTACGATTTAGTGATTGAAACTTACGGCAAGCTCAATGCCGATAAAAGTAATGCTGTGTTGGTGTGTCATGCCCTAAATGCGTCGCACCATGTAGCTGGCGCCAATCCCGATGACGCTAGCGATATTGGTTGGTGGGACAACATGATTGGACCAGGCAAGCCGGTAGATACAGATCACTTCTTCGTTGTTGGCGTCAATAATTTGGGCTCTTGTTTTGGATCTACTGGGCCAAAGAGCATTAATCCGGCTAGCGGCAAGCAGTACGGCGCAGATTTTCCTGTCATTACCGTTGAGGATTGGGTAAATACCCAGGCGCGCTTAGCGGACAAGTTAGGCATTCGCCGTTTTGCTGCAGTAATGGGTGGAAGCTTGGGTGGCATGCAAGCATTAGCTTGGGCAATCCAGTTTCCAAAACGCTTGGTCCATTGCTTGGTGATAGCCTCCACTCCCAAACTCAGTGCTCAGAATATTGCCTTTAATGAAGTGGCACGCAATGCTATTTTGTCTGACCCTGATTTTCATGGGGGCAATTACTACGAGCATGGTGTGGTGCCGAAGCGTGGTCTAAAGCTGGCTCGCATGGTTGGGCATATCACCTATTTATCTGACGATGACATGGCAGAAAAGTTTGGGCGCGAGCTACAAAGACCGCATGGCGAATCTCAAGACTATCGCTTTAGCTTTGATGTCGAATTTGAGGTTGAAAGTTATTTGCGCCATCAGGGCGATAAGTTTTCTACCTACTTTGATGCCAACACCTATTTGTTGATTACTAGAGCACTAGATTATTTTGATCCTTCTCGTCGTTATGAAGGCAGCTTGAATCGCGCCCTGGCTGAAGTGCAGGCCAAGTTCTTGGTGGTGAGTTTTTCTACCGATTGGCGTTTCCCGCCAAATCGTAGTCGTGAGATTGTGGAATCTTTACTTAGTAATAAGAGTGAAGTCAGTTATGCAGAAATTGATGCACCACACGGCCACGACGCTTTCTTGTTAGATGATCCGCGCTATCACAATCTGATTCGTGCTTATTTCGAACAAATGCTAGAGGCCAAATCATGATGCGTGCAGACTTTGCCGCAATAGCGAACTGGATTGCACCGAATAGTGAAGTGCTCGACCTCGGTTGCGGTGATGGCAGCTTCTTAGAGTATTTGCAAAGACAAAAACCAGTACATGCCTATGGTGTTGAGATTGATGATGCTCGTGTACTCTCTTGCGTGCAAAAAGGCCTGAATGTCATTCAACAGAACTTAGAGGGCGGTTTAGCATTGTTTGAGAACAATAGCTTTGATATGGTAGTACTCTCGCAAACACTTCAAACCATTCATGAAACTGAAAAAATCTTGCGTGAAGTGGTGCGGGTTGGCAAGGAGTCGATTGTTTCTTTCCCAAACTTTGGCCATTGGTCTCATCGTCTAGCCGTTGGCTTTGGCCGCATGCCCGTTTCTAAGAGCTTGCCATACCAGTGGTACAACACACCTAACGTGCGCGTGCTCACAGTGGCGGATTTTGAAAAGTTAGCCTCTAGCTTGGGTTTACAGATTCTGGATCAATGCATCTTGCATGAAGGTCGACAAGTCACTTTGATGCCCAATCTTTTTGGAAGCTTAGCGCTGTTCCGCGTCCGACGTGCTTAGTAAGCTCCAGTCCTGGCTAAATGATTTTCGGGTTTATCTCGAATGGCCTTGTCTCCGAATGCTCTTCTTGGGTTTCTCTGCAGGTCTGCCGCTACTTCTCATTTTGGGAACACTGAGCTTTTGGCTAAGAGAGGCGGGCATTGATCGCAGTACTATTGGTTATCTCACTTGGGTTGGCTTGATCTACGCGTTTAAGTGGATGTGGGCTCCTTTAGTGGATCGCTTACCCATTCCCTTATTGTCAACATTATTTGGCAGAAGGCGCAGCTGGCTACTTTTTGCACAGTTGCTGATTGTTCTTGGTCTAGTGGGCATGGCCAGCATTGATCCTCAGGCTCAGCTCACACCGATTGTGTGGTGTGCACTCCTAGTCGCTTTTGGTTCTGCAACACAGGACATTGCTTTGGATGCTTTCCGAATTGAGTCAGCAGATAGCGATCATCAAGCAGCATTGGCAGCAACCTATCAAACGGGTTATCGCCTCGCATTGATCTGGTCTGGTGCTGGTGTTCTATGGTTGGCGGCTCGTGCTGAAGCTAGCACTAATACCTATGATGCAAGTGCTTGGCAATTTGCCTATCTCTGTATGGCGCTATCAATTAGTGTTGGCGTGATCACTACTTTATTTAGTAAAGAGCCAGTGCGTGTTGAACTCGCAAAAGCCCGCAATGCTAAAGCATGGCTACACCAAACTTTGATTGAGCCGTTTGCAGACTTTATTAAGCGCTATGGTTGGCACGCTATTTTGATTTTGTCCTTAATTGCCATCTATCGCATTAGCGATGTAGTGATGGGTATTATGGCCAATCCTTTTTATGTGGATATGGGTTACACCAAAGATGAGGTTGCGGCAGTGAGCAAGGTCTTTGGTGTGGTGATGACATTGGTTGGCGCTTTCGTTGGTGGCGTACTCACATTGCGCTTCGGGGTGATGCGCATTTTGTTCTTGGGCGCGATTTTATCGGCCGTGAGCAATGTGTTATTTGCTTGGCTTGCCACTCAGGGTCATGACTTGAATGGCTTGATCTGGGTAATTTCTGCTGACAATTTGAGTTCCGGAATTGCTTCAGCTGCTTTTATTGCATTCTTATCGGCGCTGACAAATATTCAGTACTCCGCAACGCAGTACGCATTATTTAGTTCGATGATGCTCTTATTGCCAAAGTGGCTGGCTGGATTTTCAGGCGTCTTTGTAAATAACTTTGGGTACTCAAACTTTTTTATTAGTACCGCAATTATTGGTGCACCGGTATTAATTCTGATTTGGCTCACTATTCACTTCAAGGTGGTCGAGTTTAAAAAGCACGACGCACAAGTCGTTAAATAGACCAGTCGTAATCCACGGTGAGTGGTGCATGATCTGAGAAGCGCTCATCTTTATATACAGCCGTACTTTTAGCGCTTGCCGCAATTCCTGGAGTGGTGAGGTGGTAGTCGATGCGCCAGCCCACATTCTTTGCATACGCTTGACCGCGATTACTCCACCAGGTGTAACAGGCATCAGTGGCCTCGGGCTCTAGCTTTCTATAGACGTCTACGTAACCGCCTTTGCCAAATAGGTTTGTCAGCCAAGCACGCTCTTCCGGTAAAAATCCCGAGTTCTTGAGGTTGCCTTTCCAGTTCTTGAGGTCAATCTCCTGATGGGCAATATTGACGTCTCCACACAGCACAATCTCGCGCCCTGACTTTTTGAGTTCAACTAAGTGTGGCAAGAAAGAGTCTAGATAACGATATTTAGCCTCTTGTCTTTCTGGCGAGCTAGAGCCTGATGGCATATACACCGAGATGACGGATAGCTTTTTGAAGCGGGCTTCTACGTAGCGACCTTCAGCATCAAACTCCGCATTCCCGTAGCCATAGAGCACCTCGTCAGGTTTATGTGGGGTGTAGATGCCGCAACCGCTATAGCCCTTTTTCTCGGCATGATGAAAGAAGCCATGCAGGCCATCTGGATTGAGGATGGCATCCTCGAGATCATCCTGCTGAGCCTTTAATTCCTGCATGCAAACGAAATCCGCTTTTTGCTTGGCCACCCATGGCAGAAAGCCTTTTTTGACCGCAGAGCGGATACCGTTGAGGTTGGCAGAAATGATGCGTAACATATAGACCTATGAGCTCAAAAAATTCTAATCAAGATAACTTTATCCAGTTTGCCTTAGAGGCAAATGTTTTGTCGTTTGGGGAGTTTAAAACCAAAGCGGGACGCCTTTCTCCTTATTTCTTTAATGCGGGCGGGTTTAATGATGGCGCCCGTTTAAGCGCCTTGGGCCGTTACTACGCCAAGGCCTTGCAAGAGTCTGGCCTCGAATACGACATGCTTTATGGGCCAGCATATAAAGGCATTACTTTGGCCGCTGCTACTGTAATCGCTTTGGCTGATGCTGGCCGCAATGTGCCTTATGCCTACAACCGTAAAGAAGTCAAGGATCGCGGTGAAGGGGGCTCTTTAGTGGGCGCTCCAGTCAAAGGCAGGGTGGTCATTATTGATGATGTGATTTCTGCTGGAACTTCCGTTAGAGAGTCTGTTCAATTGATTCGGGATGCAGGTGCAGAGCCAGCGGCAGTATTAATTGCCTTGGATCGTATGGAGAAGTCAGGGACTGCTACGGAGATTGGCGAGAAGTCGGCCGTGCAAGCTGTAGAGGAAGAGTTTGGCTTGCCAGTTGTGGCCATTGCGAACTTGGCAGACTTGATGGCTTTCTTAACCGCCTCAAGCAATACCGAGTTAACGAATTATTTGCCCGCTGTAAAAGCTTATCGCGAGAAGTACGGCATTTAATCTAAAGAGCGATTACAGGGACTGCAACAGTTTCACCCTTTAGATTGTTGTCTCGCCTTCGAATACAGTAATCGCCGGTCCAGTCATGATGACGGGCTGAGCAACTTCATTGATCACGCCGCCCCAAGCAATTTGTAAATCACCGCCGCGAGTATGTACTGTGACCGGTGAGTCAAGTGAGCCACGACGAATGCCTGAGACCACTGCAGCGCATGCACCGGTACCACAAGCGAGAGTCTCGCCAGCACCGCGCTCATAAACGCGCAACTTAATTTCATTGCGATTGAGAATCTGCATATAGCCGGCATTGACCCTCTTGGGGAATGCCGCATCCCTTTCGATGGATGGACCTTCTTCTAATACAGGCGCGCTTTCCACATCACCCACTACTTGTACGGCATGTGGATTGCCCATCGATACGACCCCAATCCAACTGTCGTGAGTCGCTGGCGTTTCGATAGGAAGGGCATAAAGCATTTCATGAAACTCTTGCTTGCTAGCTAGGCCACTCGCATTAAATGGAATTTGGCCGTGCTCAAAAATCGGTGCACCCATATTCACTTCCACCTGGCCATCATCATGAGAGCTTAGTGTGAGTACGGTATGTGCCACTTCAACGCGTAAAGGATTTTTTGTTGATAGACCCTGATCGAGTACAAAGCGTACGAAGCACCTTGAGCCATTGCCACACTGTTCAACTTCACCGCCGTCAGCATTGAAAATCCGATAACGAAAATCGGCATCTGGGCGCGTTGCTTTTTCCACCAGGAGAATTTGATCGGCGCCGATACCAAATTGGCGATGGGCTAGTTTTTGCCATTGTTCGCGAGTGATGTCGCTGAGGTCTTGATCAATACCATTGAGCACAATGAAATCATTGCCAGCACCATGCATTTTGGTGAAGCGTAGTTTGCGTGTGGGCTTGCTTAAATTCGTACTCAAAAGAATTCCAATTAGTTGTAAAGACTGGGCTCGCCAGGCGGCCGATGTTTAAAGCGTTTATGTACCCAATAGTACTCTGCCGGTCTTTTGCGAACAAGGTCTTCAATGTATTTGTTCAGACGTGCAGTATCTGCCTCAACATCATCCGTTGGAAAATTGGGAAGTGGCTCGCTGATGTTGCAGGTGTAGGCCTTGCGGTCAGGATTCAAAGTGGTGGTCATGAGGCAGACTTCTGCACCGCTAAGTCTTGCCAAGCGGGAGACCGAAGTAATCGTGTTGGTCTGAATGCCAAAGAAGGGTACAAAAACAGAGTCACGCGGCCCAAGGTCAATATCGGGGGCAATAAAGATAAAGTTGCCTGTCTGGATCTCCCGAATCAAGTCGCGCAAACGACTTTGTCTTTCAATGGATTTTCCACCAAAGCGATTTCTCCATTCAATCATCTTTTGATTAAAGAAAGGATTCTTCATGTTTTGGTAGAGGCCCGCGCCGCGTGGCCAATCATGCTGACTGGCTAAAGCGGAGAGTGCCATGAAGCCACCCTCGAGTCCTACAAAGTGAGGGTTGATTAAAAGGCGAGGTTTGCAATCACCCAAGGTAATTGAGGAGTTAATGGTCACGATGTCAGTAATCTGTTTGCCACTACCAAGCCAAATCCGACTTCTCTCAATCACGCTGCGCCCAAATAATTTCCAGTGTTCTAGTGCCAGCGCATCAATTTGTTTGTCACTCAAATCGGGGAAGCATAAGCGTAAGTTGGTTTTGACAACCTTGGCACGCTCGTTGGGAATATGGGCGGCTAGCCAGCCTAGGCCATAGCCGAAATGGAGGGTGAGGGTATAAGGCAGAAAGGCAAATAGGCGCAGCAGATTGAGCGCCAGAAAATTAAAAACGTTTTGTAGCCAGGTCATGTCTAACAAATTATAAATTTATTAACTAATTGCTTGGGGGTAACTCTGCTCCAGTGGGATGTTTGTAACGGTTGTAGGCCCAGATGAATTGGTTGGGCGCTACCAAGATCGCATTTTCAATGGCGACGTTGAGCTCGGCAGCTGCGAGTGCGGAATCTTCAGAAAGCGGCGGCAATCTCTTGGCTTGCATGAGCCAGCCTTTACCAAGCCCTTTGCGCTTGGCGGTAAACATCACGACGGGCGTGTTGTTCCGATTTGCTAGACGTGCGGGTAGCGGGGTTGTGTAGGCAGGGCGCCCAAAGAAGGGCACCCACACTCCCTCGCCACCACTAGGCACTTGATCGGGAAGAATGCCGATAGCTTCACCACGAGTTAGGGCTCGCGTCATTTGACGAACACCATGCAGATTGGTGGGTACGAAATGCATATTGGGATAAGCGCGACCCTCTTCAACTACCTCGTTGAGCCATTCTTGGCGGGATGGGCGATAGAGGATGGTAGCCGGGAAGTGCTGGGCTAGTACGCGGGGAATAATCTCAAAGCCACCTAAGTGGGGTGTGAGCATCACAAGGCCATGACCTTCGTTAATTGCATCCTCAACTAGATCCCAGTCTTGAACCTCCACTAGTTTGAGGGCTTTTTTTGGATTTCTCCAAATCCACAGACTGTCTGAAAGGAGTTGTCCTGAGGCTGCTGCTGCACTCCAGATTTGCAGAGGCAAATGATGGTTGTTAACTACTGCCTCGTATTGAGGGCGGAAGAGTGAGCGATATTGTTTGGAGCCAACATAAGCCAATACCCCTAAAGCAGCCCCAATTACCTGAACTAGGAATAAGGGCAATACCGCAATTGCTGCGAGGGTTAGCTTGAGAAAGAGTTTAGGCACCCTCTAATGATATTCAATACGGGCAGTAGGGCCAAATTTCCTGTGCAGCTTGATGAATAAGGCGTTTTTAGGATAGAATTGCACCATCGCTGAGTTAAGGCAACTTGCAGGGCGATTCATAAATTCTGCTAAAGCGTCGCCGTTGTAGTTCCTGGCACGTCGAGTTGTCCCATAGATCGTGTTAATTTTTTAAAGGAATATGCAATGGCAAACGATTACTTCTTTACCTCAGAATCCGTTTCTGAAGGTCACCCCGATAAAGTAGCAGACCAAATCTCTGATGCCATCCTGGATTCAATCCTGGCTCAGGATCCAACAGCACGTGTTGCTGCTGAAACTTTGTGTAATACCGGCTTAGTTGTTCTGGCTGGTGAGATCACTACAAACGCGAACGTGGATTACATCCAAGTTGCCCGTAATACTTTGCGTGAAATTGGTTACGACAACACTGATTACGGCATTGATTACAAAGGCTGTGCGGTATTGGTGGCCTATGACAAGCAAAGCCCTGATATCGCTCAGGGCGTAGACAAGGCACATGACGACGGTTTAGACCAGGGCGCTGGAGACCAAGGTTTGATGTTTGGTTATGCCTGTGATGAAACTACCGAGCTCATGCCTTTGCCAATCCATTTGTCACACCGCTTGGTAGAGCGTCAATCTCAATTGCGCCGTGACGGCCGTTTGAACTGGTTGCGCCCAGACGCGAAGTCCCAGGTGACATTGCGTTATGTGGATGGCAAACCCGATTCTATTGATACTGTTGTGCTCTCTACGCAGCATGATGAAGAAATCTCTCTCGAGAAATTGCGTGAGGCCGTTATCGAAGAAATCATCAAGCCAGTGTTGCCTAAGCATTTGATTAAAGGTGCGATTAACTTCTTGGTAAACCCAACAGGTCGATTTGTTATCGGCGGCCCGCAAGGCGATTGTGGTCTGACAGGTCGTAAGATCATTGTGGATACCTACGGAGGTGCAGCCCCTCATGGTGGTGGCGCGTTCTCGGGTAAAGATCCTTCTAAAGTTGACCGCTCTGCTGCCTACGCTGGACGTTATGTAGCAAAGAACATAGTTGCTGCTGGTTTAGCAAGTAAGTGCTTGATTCAGATCTCTTATGCGATTGGTGTTGCTAAGCCGACCTCAGTCATGGTGAGCACCTTCGGTACTGGCAAGATCTCTGATGAAAAGATTGCTCAACTGGTATCAGAGCATTTTGATTTGCGTCCAAAAGGCATCGTCAAGATGTTGAACCTCTTGCGTCCGATTTATCGCAAGACCGCTGCCTATGGCCACTTTGGTCGTGAAGAACCAGAATTTACTTGGGAGCAGTGCGATAAGGCGCCTGCATTACGTGCAGCTGCTGGCTTGTAATCTGCTTTCTAGGTAGTAAATTTGCAGTATGTAGTGGTATTGAGGCGAAATATGGCGAAATTGATTACAATTTCGCCATACCTTCAAGGAGCGTTGCAAGGAATGCTGAGAACCAGCGTTTCCCCAGGCTTGAAGGGAGTGAACTCCTAGGTAACCCCAGAGTTTGCTAATTGCAACTGCGCTCGCTAACCCATGATTCAATGGCTAGCGAGTTTCTACTCCAGCATTGGATCGTATTTAGCTGGAGCATTCATGAGTACCGTTTCCGATTTAAACAACTTTGTAGCAACCCGTTGCGCTATTGCCGATATTTCTTTGGCTGACTTTGGCCGAAAAGAAATTGCCATTGCAGAAACTGAAATGCCTGGCCTTATCGCCATTCGTGATGAGTTCGCATCACAACAGCCACTGCGCGGCGCACGTATTACTGGTTCATTGCACATGACCATTCAAACTGCAGTATTGATTGAGACTTTAGAAGCTCTCGGTGCTGAAGTGCAGTGGGCATCTTGCAATATTTTCTCGACTCAAGATCACGCCGCTGCAGCGATTGCCGCTAACGGCACGCCGGTATTTGCGATCAAGGGTGAAACTCTTGAGCAGTACTGGGATTACACCCACCGCATTTTTGAGTGGGCGGATGGCGGCTTCACCAACATGATTTTGGATGACGGTGGCGATGCTACTTTGTTATTGCACCTCGGTGCACGCGCTGAAAAAGATCAAGCCTGCTTGAATCACCCAACTAGCGAAGAAGAAACTATTTTATTTGCTGCGATCAAAAATAAATTGGCGCAAGACCCAACTTGGTACTCCACACGCCTAGAAAAAGTCAAAGGCGTTACTGAAGAAACCACTACTGGCGTTCATCGTCTGTATCAGATGTTTGCTAAGGGTGATTTGAAGTTCCCGGCCATTAACGTGAACGACTCTGTTACTAAGAGCAAGTTCGATAACCTCTATGGTTGCCGCGAGTCTTTGGTTGATGCGATCAAGCGCGCTACCGATGTGATGGTTGCGGGTAAGGTTGCTGTTGTTTGCGGTTACGGCGACGTGGGTAAAGGTTCAGCACAAGCCTTGCGTGCTTTATCTGCTCAAGTTTGGGTGACTGAGGTAGATCCAATCTGCGCATTACAAGCGGCGATGGAAGGCTACCGTGTTGTCACAATGGATTACGCTGCCGATAAAGCGGACATCTTTGTTTCTGCAACCGGTAACTACCATGTGATTACACATGACCACATGATCAAGATGAAGAACCAAGCCATTGTTTGTAACATTGGCCACTTCGATAACGAGATTGATGTTGCTGGTATCGAGAAGTACAAGTGGGAAGAGATCAAGCCACAAGTAGATCATGTGATTTTCCCAGCAGCCAATGGCAATCCTGAGAAGCGCATCATCATCTTGGCCAAAGGTCGTTTGGTTAACCTCGGTTGCGGCACTGGACATCCTTCATACGTAATGAGCTCTTCATTTGCAAACCAAGTAATTGCGCAGATCGAATTGTGGAATGCAGTTGGCACAGATAAATACCCAATCGGTGTTTATACATTGCCTAAGCACTTAGATGAGAAGGTTGCGCGTTTGCAGCTCAAGACACTCAATGCACAGTTGACAGTATTGTCTGATCAGCAAGCTTCGTACATTGGTGTAACGAAGGAAGGCCCTTATAAGGCTGACCACTATCGTTATTAATTTGTATCCTTGCTAGACATTGTTCAATAGAGAAATAGAGATACAGGCCCAAGATCATGGAATTAAGCGTTGAATTCTTCCCTCCAAAAACACCTGAAGGTGAAGCTAAGCTACATCTCGTGCGCGAGCGTTTTAGTGAGACGCTCAAGCCCGCTTTTTATTCTGTGACTTTTGGTGCCGGCGGCTCTACTCAATCTGGCACATTAAAAGTCGTGAGCGATATTCATGCTGCAGGTGCTGCGGTTGCGCCACACTTATCTTGTGTTGGTAGTTCACGTGAAAGCGTGCGCGAGATGTTGAAGCAATACCAAGCATTAGGTGTTAAACGGATTGTGGCTTTACGTGGCGACTTACCATCTGGCATGGGTCAGTATGGTGAGTTCCATCACGCCAATGAATTGGTCGAATTTATTCGCGCTGAAACCGGCGATTGGTTTCATATTGATGTGGCAGCTTATCCAGAAACACATCCACAGGCTAAATCACCTGCTACGGATGTGGATTTCTTTGTGCAAAAGATGAAGGCTGGCGCTAATTCTGCAGTAACCCAATATTTTTATAACAGCGATGCTTACTTTCGCTTTGTGGATGAGGCGTATGACTTGGGTGTTACTCAGCCGGTTATCGCTGGAATCATGCCGATTACCAATAGCACTCAGTTGCTGCGTTTTTCGGACGCTTGTGGTGCGGAGATCCCGCGTTGGATTCGATTGCGTTTGCAGTCTTATGGCGATGACACTGTCTCAATTCGTGCTTTTGGTGAAGAGGTGGTTAGTGATCTTTGCGATCAACTCTTAACTGCTGGCGCCCCAGGATTGCATTTCTATTCACTGAATCAGGCAGATGCCGTTTTAGCGATTGCAGACAATCTAAGTCTTAATAAGTAAGCCTGACTCAGTCAGCATGGCATCTAAAGGCTCATCATGTGTTTGAGCCTGCCATTGAGGGGCATTTAATTTTTGCCAATTAAAGCCAATTCCTACGCATAGTAGGTTTGGCTTGGTTTTGCGTAACTGGGCTAAGGTGCGGTCAAAGTAGCCGCCCCCATATCCCAGTCGCCAATAATGCGTTTTATCACCCACCCTAGATTCTGACCAACCTACGCAGGGAATCAGGATGCAGTCCGGCATGACTTGAGGTCTGCGAGGATTGTTGGGGTCAGGCTCCAGCACGCCATGGCGACTCGGAATCAGCAGGTCACCCTCTTGCCAGGCATAAAAATCCAAATGTTTATCTTGGCGTGCAAATGGTAGGGCGAGTGTTTTGCCTGCCTTGCTGTCAGCCCAGGCCAGTAGAGTGGGCCTTACGTCCAATTCATCTTGTATGGGGCAATACAAGGCAATCGACTGAATGTGGGCATCCCAATCCGCTATAAATCGGACGAGATTAGTCAAAACTGCCGCTTTCTTCAGGGCAAAGCTTGCGCTGGCCACAAACTGTTTTCTTTGGGCTAGCAAGTCCTGCCGAAGCGTTTTTGGAGAATTGCCGTGCATACAGAGCATTATCAGGCGAAAATTAACAGATATAGTAAATCGATAAGGTAAGACGGTGAAAAAGAGGTTTGATGTTTTTATTGATTGGCAAAAAACGGTGGGCGGAATTCTATTTCTGGCCCTGGCAGTTTCTGCGCCTAGCATTTCTGCAGAGAAGACCAAGAAAGCTGTTGTCGCTAAAGAAAGCAGAATCTCAGCCTTTGAAATTACTGAGGGTGATCGTACTTTTATTGAATTGCGTGAGGCTGCCAAAAGAAATGACGTAGCTCGCGCTCAAACCTTAGCTGCTAGCCTCTCTAATTACCCATACGAAGACTACGTAGCCTATTTCCGCATCAAGCCCCAGCTATTTGATAGTGCTGGTGGTGCACGGGCCGAGAGCAATGCAGACTCTCAGGTACAAGCTTTTCTAAATCAGTACCAAGGCACTGCTTTAGCTGATCGGATGCGCAATGATTGGTTGCTCGTTTTGGGTAAGCGAAAAGATTGGTCGCGCTTTGATGTCGAATATCCCAAGTTTGTTTTGGATGACGATACTCAGGTGAAATGTTATTCCTTGCAGTCTAAATTGGCTCAAGGTGAGAATCCAACCAAAGTTGCAATTGATGCACGCGCAATATTATTGGACCCACGTTATTTCGGTCAGGCTTGCCAAGAATTGGTACCTGCTCTAGTTGGTGCTGGAGGAATGACGCTGAGTGAAGCAAAGGCAATCGGCCGCGCTGCCAGTGAGATGGGTTTTGACACTATGTCACGCCGCTTAGGCGGTGAAGACCCCATTGCTGACATTGTGAAAGCAGCAAAAGCAGATCCTGCAAAAGCGTTTAAAGATTTTTCACAAAATGCGTCTCGTTATAGCAAAGAGAATCAGGCAGTAGCTTGGGGTGTGATTGGGCAATTCCTCGCTAAAAAACTAGATCCCAACGCAGATGATGCCTATCGCTTTCAACAAGAACTGGGTTACAACGAACTTCTCTCTACTGAAGGTCAAGAGTGGAAGGTGCGAGCGGGCTTGCGTGCCAAGGATTGGATGCTGGTAAAGAATGCAATTGAGGGTATGAATCCAACAGTACGCAGCAAAGACCCTGCTTGGACTTATTGGTATGCACGCGCATTGAAGGTCGAGGGCCAAAATGAAAAAGCACGCGAGAATCTTGAGCTCGTTGCTGACCAGTACAACTTTTATGGCCAACTTGCGCGGGAAGATCTGGGTAAATCGAATCATGCGCCTGCACGCACTAAAGTCAGCGATGCAGAAATCGAAGCTATGTCTCAGCGTAAAGGCTTTATTAGGGGCGAACGCTTTTATGCCATGAATTTGCGCTTTGAGGGTAATCGAGACTGGAATTGGGAATTGCGCAACATGACTGATAAACAGTTGCTAGCCTCTGCCGAGTACGCTAAGCGTATTGGTCTGTATGACCGGGTTGTGAATACTGCGGATCGCACCAAGCTAGAGCATGACTTTAGCTTGCGCTACCCAACTCCGTATCGTGATGAGCTATCGCCAATTGCTAAGCAAATTGATTTGAACTTGGCTTGGGCTTATGGGCTGATTCGTCAAGAATCGCGCTTCATCATGAATGCCTCTTCTTCGGTGGGCGCGTCTGGTTTGATGCAGGTGATGCCAAATACTGCTAAATATGTGGCCAAGAAAATTGGGATGACCTCCTATACCAATGACAAGCTTGCCGATACCAATACTAATTTAACTTTAGGTAGTAATTATTTGAATATGGTCTTGGTGGATTTAGATGGTTCTTGGGTATTGGCTTCTGCAGCTTATAACGCCGGACCTTCCCGCTCAAAAACTTGGCGTGAAAAATTGACAAGCCCAACAGAGGGCGCGATCTTCGCAGAAACCATTCCGTTTAATGAGACGCGAACCTATGTAAAAAATGTTTTGGCCAATGCAACGTATTATTCATCAGTGATGCATGGACAGACGCAGTCTTTAAAGCAGCGCTTAGGAGTAATCACTCCTAAAGCAGCAAACGCATCTGAGCTACCTTAGCATTTCAACCACACTGGAGTTTTATGAAATATGACATTCTGCTAATCGGCGGTAACGGTTTTGTGGGTCGAGTTTTGGCTGCTCAGTTACAAGCAGGAGGCTATTCTGTTTTATTGCCTACCCGTCATCTAGCTGCTGCGCGTGAATTACGAATGCTGCCTAAGGTGCATTTAGAGGATGCCGATGTGCATGAGTTTGACTCCCTTCAAGAGCTTTGCTCACGAATCAAGCCGAGCGGTGCAGTCATTAACTTAGTGGGCGTATTGCATGATAAGCCTGCAGTGCCTTATGGAAAAGTTTTTCAGGCAGCTCATGTCGAGCCGCCAAAAAATATCATTACAGCCATGCAAATGAATGGCCTCAAGCGCTACTTGCATATGAGTGCATTAGGAGCGGATTCTAATGGCCCATCGATGTATCAGCGTAGCAAGGGTGATGGCGAGGCTGCAGTAAAAGCCAGCAATTTAGATTGGACCATCTTTAGACCCTCAGTCATTTTTGGCGGACAAGATCAATTCATTAACTTGTTCGAAAAACTCACCAAGCTTTTTCCAGCGATGCCTTTGGCAAACTCTGGAGCGCAGTTTCAGCCAGTGAGCGTGGATGATGTAGCCACCGCCTTTACGATGGCTCTGAAGATGCCATCGACTATTCATCAATCTTATGATTTGGTGGGACCCACCGTTTACACCATGAAAGAAATTGTGGAGTTTGCTGCGCGTAAGGTCAACACAAAATGCGCCATCATTCCTGTTCCTGCCTTTGTGGGATATCTACAAGCACTCGCATTTGAATTCTTGCCGGTTCCGACTTTAATGTCGCGCGACAATATTGCCTCAATGCAGTTGCCCAATATTCTGCCGCTCAATAGTGTTGATGCGTTGACTAAAGTATTCGGTATTAGTCGTCGCACGTTAGAAGGTATGCAGTAATCACATGAAGATCTATGCAGTTGGTGGTGCTATTCGGGATACCCTCATGGGTTTGCCGATGCACGACATCGATTACGTAGTTGTTGGCTCCAGTGTTGAGGAGATGATTGCCCAGGGTTATCGTCCGGTAGGAAAAGATTTCCCAGTCTTCTTGCATCCAGAAACCCAAGCGGAATATGCCCTAGCTCGTACTGAACGTAAAACCGGCAAGGGCTATAAAGGGTTTATGTTTTACGCAGATCCTACTGTCACGCTGGAGCAAGATTTAGAGCGCCGCGATCTTACGATCAATGCGATAGCACAAGAGGTGGGCGCTGACGGAAAACGGATTGGGCCTATCTTGGATCCATACAACGGCCAACAAGATTTAGCAGCTAAAATATTCAGGCATGTTTCAGATGCATTTGCGGAAGACCCATTGCGTCTATTGCGCATCGCCCGTTTTGCAGCGCGCTTTCCGGAATTCATAGTAGCGCCAGAAACAATGGATGCCTTGCGAGAGATTGTTCAATCCAATGAATTGTTAGCGCTCTCTGCCGAAAGAATTTGGCAGGAGTTGGCTAGAGGATTGACAGCCCACAAGCCAATGCGGATGTTTCAAGTGCTTCTAGATACAGGCGCGGCTAAAACATTACTGCCATCAGCCCTCACAAGCAATTTGGCCAAAGAAGAATATCGTGAGGAATTGATCACCCACTTGCATTCAGTAGATAGTTGTTTGGATGAGCGCTGTGCAATTGTCCTGATGCATTTGTCTCCGATGGAAATTCGGTCGTGGGCAGAGTGTGTAAAGATGCCAAATGAAGTGCGCGATTTCAGTGAAATATTTAGCGAACTCAATTTACTAATTGAAAAGACTGCAAGCCTAGCAGGTCGAAGCTATCAAGCTATAGGTGTATTAACTTGGTTCAATCGAGCCGATGTCTGGCGCAAACCAGAGCGCGCGCAAGCTTTGCTTGACTTGGCTAAACGCATTGGCTTGAATGTGGACCCCTTAATTCAGGCAATGCAAAAAGCACAATCTCTTAATACCGCAGAGATTATTGCGAGTGTTCCAGCCGAAGATCGATCTAATGGCGAAAGAATTCGTAGTGCAGTCGATGTTGCAAGGCTGTCAGCCATTACTGCTGAGCTCGGCAGCTAGATCTCTAGAGTCGGTTTCTACCTCGCAGCCCGGGCAAGTCTTCTAACGAGTGACCCGGAAGGACATCATTTAATTGCTTTGAAAAAGCAAAGACCTTAAACAACTCCCCCATCTCTGCTTCAGACAATAACTTTTGCAATGCATTAGAAATCGGCAAGAAAGTTTCTGGATTGCTGGGGTCGCCAACTTCTAGGGCGATATCGCCTATGCCTGCATCAAGCAGATAGCTTGCTTGGTTGCTGAGATAAACATCATCGACTGGATCTTCGAGTGCGCTACGTGCAATCTGCGACCATTCCACATGGGTTGTTAGGTCACAAAGCCCCGGAAGATGAAATGGATCTTGAATGGCATGATGGCGATGGTGAGCCATGAGCGTGCCCTCTAGTCTTTGGGGATGGTAGTACTCTGCTACCGGGAAGCCGTAATCAAAAGTGAGGAAGAGGCCGGTATCGAGATGTTTGGCTACTTGGCGCATCCATGCATTTGCTGGAGCGTGTAATTCAGTGACGTAGCCTTCTGAAAAATGACCTGCGAGTAGGGCTTCTGGTAGCAGGGAGTGCTCGACGGGTTTTCCCGTTGCCCATGCAAACTTGCCATCAATGACTGAAACCCCTTGCCAATACCAAAAGCCATTTTGATAAATGATGGCATCAAAAGGTATGGCATCAATTACCTCGTTAGCCAAAATGATGCCCTTGAAATTGCTGGGTAAAGCACTCAGCCAATTGTATTGAGTAGATAGGCTGAGCTTCGCCGCGAGAGTCTTGAGGTGATCCTCTTGTCTTTGGGCTAGATCAGGCGAGATCTCGATGATGTCGTAACAATCTAATTCAAAACCCAGATCATGTAGACGGGTCAAAATGGATTCAGCGAGCTTTCCAGTGCCAGCGCCAAACTCCAGAATCTGGGTAGGGAGCCCTTGAGCTTTGAGACCTTCAAGAATGGGTAGCAGGGTGGAAACAATGGCGGCACCAAATAAGGGGGAGAGCTCAGGCGCGGTCGTGAAATCCCCGCCAGCCCCCAATTTATGGGCTCCAGCACTGTAATAGCCCATTCCTGGCTCGTATAAAGCCATTTCCATATATCTTGAAAAGGGCATCCAACCGCCTTGAGAGGCGATTTCAGTCATTATTTTTTGACTAAGAAGTTCGGTATGAGCCGTTTCAAGGCTGGTCAAGGTAATATCCATAGCTCGCTAGTCTAAGAGAATTTAAGTGAACTTGAGTTCAAATCCACAACCTCGGCAAAATAAAGCAGTTTTAGTGACCGGCGCTGCCAAGCGTCTAGGTCGGGAAATTGCCTTGGAGTTTGCTCGCCAAGGCTGGGATGTCGCGGTTCATTATGGCCAGTCTGAACCCGATGCCAGGGCTACTGTGGCAGAAATCCAGAGTCTGGGACGTAAGGCCACGGCATTCAGAGCGGACCTTGCTAAGGAAGTGGAAGTTAAGGACCTGTTTTCTGTCGTTTCTACCGAATTTGAGAATCTACAGTGCCTAGTCAATAGCGCCTCAATCTTTGAATACGATCGCGCCAATTCCGATACCCCATTGAGCAGCAAAAGCTTGCAAGATCACATGCAGGTCAATTTAGCTGCACCAATCCTGTTGTCTCAGTTGATGTTCAAACATCAAAAGAATCAGATGAAGAAAGCAAGCGAAGGGGATGTCTCCATTCCTTCGGTGATTCAATTGCTCGATCAAAAATTGATTAATCTCAATCCAGATTATTTGTCTTACACATTATCAAAAGCTGCACTTTTCACTTCGGTTGAAGTGTTGGCGGTTGATTTTGGCCCTCATCTCAGAGTAGTGGGTTTAGCTCCTGGCATTACGCTGACTTCTGGCGATCAAACTAAAGCAGGCTTTACTAAAGCACATCAGATGACGCCATTGGGTAAGTCCTCAACTCCAGATGATATTGCTAAGGCGGCGGTATTTTTAGCAGGCTCCAATGCGATCACTGGCACTACCTTATACGTCGATGGCGGACAACATCTGCTGCCATCTTCACGTGATGTGATGTTTAAAAAAAATTAAGAATTTCAATACAGAATAAAAATTTATGCACGCTATTCTTTCCCATCCAGCTTTAGTTGATTGCCGTCGCTTATTTTTGCGAGACTATGAGATCTATATCAATATCGGCGTACATGATTTTGAGAAGAAAGCTGAGCAGCGCGTCATCCTCAATGTGGATCTCTATATCCCTTTGAATATGAATACCCCCTCTAAAGACTTGCTAGAGGAGGTGGTGGACTATGACTTCATGCGTGAAACCATTAAGGCGCGGTCTTCGCAGGGCCATATCCATTTACAAGAAACCTTCTGCGATGACATTGTGACTGCGATGTTGCTGCATCCTAAAGTCATTGCCGCTCGTGTCAGTACAGCCAAACCTGATGTCTATCCCGATTGCCACTCGGTTGGCGTTGAAGTGTTTCGAATGAAGCAAGTCTAAATAGAGTTAATAAAATAATTCAGTAGCTATGAGTGATATCCGCAAAGTCGTCTTCGAAGAAAATAAGCTTGAGAAAAAGCTATGCCGTTTAGTTGGTCAAGCGATTGGCGACTTTGGCATGATCGAAGATGGCGATAAAGTGATGGTGTGTTTGTCAGGTGGTAAAGATAGTTATGCGATGCTCGACATCCTTTTAAAGTTGCGTGAGCGCGCCCCAATTGATTTTGAAATTGTTGCTGTCAATTTGGATCAAAAACAGCCCGAATTTCCGGCAGAGATTTTGCCAAACTATTTGAAGGCTTTAGGTGTTCAGTACCATATTGAAAACCAAGACACCTACAGCATTGTGAAGCGCGTTATTCCGGAAGGCAAGACGACTTGTGGATTGTGTTCTCGTTTGCGTCGTGGCATTTTGTATCGTGTGGCAGACGAGCTGGGTGCGACCAAGATTGCTTTAGGACATCACCGCGATGACATCTTGGAAACATTGTTATTGAATATGTTTTTTGCAGGCAAGCTCAAAGCCATGCCACCGAAGTTGCGCTCAGATGACGGCAAGCACCTTGTGATTCGTCCTCTGGCTTATGTTCCGGAAAAATTGCTTGAGCGTTATGCGGTGGATATGAACTTCCCGATTATTCCGTGTAATCTCTGTGGCAGTCAGCCCAATTTGCAGCGTGGTGCTATGAAAGAGATGTTGCGCGAATGGGAAAAGAAGCATCCTGGCCGTGTGGAGAATCTATTCCGCTCCATGCACCATATCGTCCCCTCCCATTTAATGGATGGGGAAGCATTTGATTTCAAAAAACTGGAGATCTCCACAGAGCTAACCGGTATTGCCGCCAGATCAGCCGGTGATAAGGCAATTGATGAGACGGAAATCGATGAATTAGCCTGTGGAACTGTAGTTCAGCCCACGATCTCCCCCTTTAATGGGCAATAGTTATAGAGAATATAAAGAGACAATTTATAATTCATCCTTATGAATATTGTCATATTGGCTGCTGGGCAGGGAAAGCGGATGAAGTCCGCATTACCCAAGGTTCTCCAAACCTTGGCCGGGAAGCCGCTTCTCCAGCATGTTTTGAATACCGCTCTGGACCTACAAGGCAAAAGCGCTAAAACTGGCCCCATTGTTGTTGTGGGTCATGGGGCTGCTGATGTAAAGCAATTCCTGCAAATCACCAGCGAGCAGGATGCTCGCTTTGGCAAAGTGAATACCGCATTACAGGCTGAGCAAAAAGGGACGGGCCACGCTTTATTGCAAGCCTTGCCTAAACTGGATGTGAATGAGCCTACTTTGGTGCTTTACGGCGATGTGCCCCTCACGAGCAAAAAGACACTTTCTAAATTAGCCAAATTGGCTGATGGTGTCCGTGGTCAAGATTCTGCTTTGGCCCTCCTGACTCAAAACCTCAAAAATCCAAAGGGCTATGGCCGCATCGTGCGCGATATTGATGGTTCTGTAAAAGCGATTGTTGAAGAAAAAGATGCAACGCCCGAGCAAAAGCGCATTCAAGAAATTAATACCGGCATCATGGTGCTGCCAACCAATTCATTAAAGAAATGGTTGAAGGCTTTGCGAGCCAGCAATGCCCAAGGCGAATACTATTTAACCGATGTGATTGCCATGGCAGTAAAAGATGGTGTGCCCATTCGCACAACGCAAGCGGATGCTGAATACGAGACTGTTGGCGTCAATAGTCGTGATCAGTTGGCAGCACTCGAGCGAGTTCATCAACTCAATCAAGCGAATGTATTGATGGATGCCGGCGTTTCTTTGGTTGATCCAGCACGCATCGATATTCGCGGAACGCTAGAGTGCGGCACCGATGTCTTTATTGATGTGGGTTGCGTATTCGAAGGTTGCGTGACTTTAGCTGCTGGCACCAAAGTTGGCCCTTATTGCATTATCCGCAATAGCGTGATTGGTAAGAATGTCACCATTCATCCGTATAGCCATATTGATGGCGCCAAGGTTGGTGCAAGTTCATTGATTGGTCCTTATGCTCGCTTGCGTCCAGGCGCAGACTTAGCTAACGATGTGCATATTGGCAACTTTGTTGAAGTGAAGAACAGCAAGATCTCCGCAAATAGCAAAGCAAATCATTTGGCCTATGTGGGTGATTCAATTGTCGGTTCTAGGGTCAATATCGGCGCAGGTACGATTACCTGCAATTACGATGGTGTGAACAAACACCAAACGATTATTGAAGATGATGTTTTCATTGGTTCCGATACTCAGTTGGTTGCTCCTGTGCGCGTGGGTCGTGGCGCCACTCTAGGAGCAGGAACTACTTTGACTAAAGATGCGCCACCGAATCAGTTGACAGTGTCACGGGCGAAACAAATTTCTTTACAGTGGCAGCGCCCCGTAAAGAAGGAAAAGAATATAGTGGCAAATAAAGTCGCGGCTAAAAAAGTACCCGCTAAAAAATCCGTTAAGGCTAAAAAATAATGTGCGGAATTGTGGGCGCGGCATCGCGTAAGAATATTGTCGAAGTCTTAATTGAAGGCCTGCGTCGCCTTGAATACCGTGGCTATGATTCTTGTGGTTTTGCAGTAATTAATGGCGACGATGCCAAGCATCCGATTGAGCGTGCTCGTACTACCGCTCGTGTATCCGAGTTGGCAGAGCAGGGCAAGGATTTCCACGGGACCCTGGGTATTGCACATACTCGCTGGGCAACGCACGGTAAACCAGATACACAAAATGCCCATCCCCATATCTCCGGCGGATTGATCGCTGTCGTTCATAACGGCATTATTGAAAACTACGAATCGCTTCGTACTGAGCTGAAGGCTGCGGGCTATCTATTTACCTCTGAAACAGATACCGAGGTTATTGCGCATTTAATTCATCAAGCCTATGTATCTAGCAAGCAAGTTGATTTAGTGGCTTCGGTCCGATCTGTATTGCCGCGTTTACATGGTGCTTATGCGATTGGTGTGATTGCGCAGGATCGCCCAGATGTTTTGGTGGGCGCGCGTGTTGGTTCTCCATTGGTTGTTGCGCTCGGGGAGCATGAAAATTTCTTAGCCTCTGATGCACTAGCGCTTGCTGGTCGTGCCCATTCGATGATGTACCTAGAAGAAGGCGATGTCGCCATTCTGAAAGCTGATGCTGTTGAGATCATTGATCAAGCTGGCAAAGCAGTGCAAAGAGAGCATAAGGCCATGCCTGCGCAAGCTGACTCTGTAGATTTGGGCCCTTATCAGCATTACATGCAAAAAGAGATCTTTGAGCAACCACGAGCAATTGGCGACACGCTTGCCAATATTGCAAGCTTTGGCCCAGAGTTATTTGGCGCAGACCCAGAGCAATGGAAAAAGTTTGATCAAATCTTGATCCTAGCCTGTGGCACTAGTTACTACTCTGCATGTGTTGCTAAATATTGGCTAGAGGATTTGGCGGGCATTCCGACGCAGGTGGAGATTGCTAGTGAGTATCGCTATCGCACTTCTGTTCCAAATCCCAAAACATTAATTGTGGTGGTCTCCCAATCAGGCGAGACTGCCGATACTTTAGCCGCTTTGCGTCATGCGCAAGCCTTGGGTCATCAATACACCTTAGCTATTTGCAATGTGGCTAGTAGCGCCATGGTTCGTGAAACCCATTGGAACTTCTTAACTAAGGCTGGTACTGAGATTGGCGTGGCTTCTACTAAAGCCTTTACTACTCAATTGGTTGCACTCTATTTGTTGGCTGTTTCATTGGCCAAGCGAGCGGGCAAGGTAAGTCCCGAGCGAGAAAAAGAACTCTTGGGTGACTTGCGCCATTTGCCAAAAGCCTTGCATGCAGTTTTAGCGCTTGAGCCTCAGATTATTGCTTGGAGTACTGCTTTTGCTAAATGTGAAAACGCTTTGTTCCTGGGTCGTGGCATGCATTACCCAATTGCCTTAGAAGGCGCACTCAAACTCAAAGAAATTTCTTATATCCATGCAGAGGCCTATCCGGCTGGTGAGTTAAAGCATGGACCGCTTGCCCTTGTTACTGAGAAGATGCCAGTAGTCACCGTCGCACCAAAAGATGACTTGTTGGAAAAACTCAAATCCAATATGCAAGAAGTCAAAGCCCGTGGCGGCAAGTTATATGTCTTCGCAGATCAAGATACGGATATTACGAGTAGCGAAGGTATTAACGTCATTCGCCTTCCTGAGCATTACGGTAATCTCTCCCCAATCCTGCACGTAGTTCCATTGCAGCTCCTGGCATATCACACCGCTTGTGCATTAGGCACCGATGTCGATAAGCCACGTAACCTCGCAAAGAGCGTTACGGTCGAGTAATTCCTCTGGGGTGGATTCACCCCAAAATTCTTGGTAGATCTATTAACTCGGGTGGAAGAAGCCAATCCACTGGGTTTATTCCCTTAATTTTGTAGGGCCTTGCAATTAGTACGATCTAGTACTATACTAGTACGTATACAGACTAAATTGAGGTATCAAATGAATCACCTATCGCTCGTTAAGGAATTGGTTCAGGCTTATCAGGCGTTTGAGGCTCACTCTGGGGCTCATATTAAAGAAATGGGTTTAACCACAACCCAGTTTGATATTGTCGCGACCTTGGGCAATCAACCGCCGATGACCTGTAAGGAGTTGGGTGAAAAGACGCTTGTTTCTAAAGGGACGATGACGGGGGTCTTGGAGAGATTGGAGGCCAAAGGCCTCATTGATAAGTTCATGAATGTTGAGGATGGTCGCAGTTACAAGATTGGTTTATCCAAAAGTGGCGACAAGCTATTTAAGAAAGTATTTCCGGAGCATGTCGAGTATCTCGGTAAAGCTTTCGGGAAGCTAAGTAAAAAAGAATTAGAACAAGCAGTGACCGTTTTGCAAAACGTAAAAGCAATTTTTAATTAGCCAATACAAGCTTATATCAAAAAGGAATATCACATGAACACGTACCAAAGCGCATTAAATCTGATTGGCCGATTGCTGATCATTGCCCTCTTTCTACCAGCGGGTTTGGCCAAGATGGCTGGCTTTGAAGGTACATTAGGCTATTTCGCATCATTGGGTATTCCAGCCCCAGTATTTGCTTTGGTAGTAACCATTGTGATTGAGATTGTTGGAAGTATTGCTTTGCTCGTAGGTTTTCAAACAAGATTAGTAGCAATCATCATGGCCATCTTCACCTTACTGGCGGCTGTTTCTGGCCATGCGTATTGGGCAGCTCCAGCTGATGCCGCCTTCATCGCACAATTATTGTTCTTCAAAAATATCGCCGTCATGGGCGGCTTGCTGGTTCTAGCTTCTGCTGGTGCTGGCGGTTTCAGTATCGATGCTCGTAGAGAAGTGAAGTAATTTCATTTAATTAAGGAAAAGATCATGACTAAAGTAGCTGTTGTATTTCATAGTGGATATGGCCACACTGTTAAGCAAGCTGAAGCGGTAGCAAAAGGCTCCAATGGTGCATTAGTGACTATCGATGCCGAAGGTAATATTACTGATGCTCAGTGGGAAACTCTAAACGCTGCTGATGCGATCATATTTGGCTCGCCAACCTATATGGGCACAGTAAGCTGGCAGTTTAAGAAGTTCGCTGACGCAAGTTCTAAACAATGGTTTTCCCAGCAGTGGAAAGATAAAGTATTCGGCGGCTTCACGAACTCTGCCACCATGAATGGCGACAAGCACTCTACCTTGCATTACTTCTTTACTTTAGCCATGCAGCATTCAGGCATTTGGGTGGGGACTGGTTTGATGCCTTCCAATTCCAAAGCTGCAAAACGCGACGATGTGAACTATGTAGGCTCATCAGCTGGTGCAATGATGCAGACACCTTCAGATGCAAGTGCTGATGAAGTGAATGCAGGTGATTTAGAAACGGCGCGTCTCTATGGCGAGCGTATTGCCAAGATTGCTAGTGAATTTAAGGCTAAGTAATCGAGTTGGCTTTAAACATATTGGGGAGCTATGAAAAAAGTAATCGGCATACAGGGTAATGATCAAGGCCATTGGGTTGGCGATGGCTTTCCAGTGCGCACCCTGTTTTTCTATCAAGATTTAGGAAAACAAATGAGCCCATTCTTGATGCTCGATTACGCAGGCCCAGCAGAGTTTCCCCCAACGACTGAGCGTAAGGGTGTCGGCTCACATCCCCATCGCGGTTTTGAAACTGTGACTATTGTTTATGAGGGTGAAGTTGCCCATAAGGACTCCACAGGCCAGGGCGGGGTGATTGGCCCGGGCGATGTGCAGTGGATGACTGCGGGCTCTGGCATCTTGCATGAAGAGTTTCATTCAGAATGCTTTGCCAAAAATGGCGGAACTCTAAATATGGTGCAGCTCTGGGTCAACTTGCCAGCAAATCTCAAAATGACTAAGCCTGGCTATCAGGCCATTCTGAATAAGCAGATTCCAGCGCTTGAATTAAAGAATGGTGCTGGGCAAGCTCGCATCATTGCCGGGGAGTTTGATGGCCATAAAGGACCTGCCAACACTCTTACTCCGCTGAATGTGATTGACCTTAAATTGAAAAAGGGCATTACAACGATTTCGGTGCCTGAGGGCTGGAATTCATCCTTGGTAGTTCTCGAGGGTGCCGTTTTGGGTGGTGATGGTGCAGTTGCGAAAGATGCTCAGATGTTGATGTTTAGCCAGCAAGGCCAAGATATTGAGGTCAACGTGCTGGAAGACTCGATTGCCTTATTGCTGAGCGGTGAACCTATTGACGAGCCGATCGTTGGCTACGGCCCCTTTGTCATGAATACCAAAGAAGAGATTGCTCAAGCAATGCAGGATTTCAACAGTGGAAGCTTTGGAAAAATTACCACTAAGAATAGGGTCGAAGAGTAAAAAATCCGTTTGACTTCTACGTCTAGCTGTGTACAAAATTCATTATTCAAATCAAGGTGTTACACAGACTGGATTAAAAAAGTGTGTTCAAATATCTTCTGTAGAAAAGGATACTTGTCACAGTACATGTTTGGTTCAAAAGATTTCTTTATTTTGCGTTGGCTTCCGCTACTTTCCGCGGGGCTTCTCTCTGCGTGTGCAGTAGGCCCAGACTTTAAGCAACCCGATGCACCCAATACTTCTACTTATACCGAGACTACTCTTTCCAAGAAATTAGCTACTGCGCCTGGAGTTCCGGGCGGTACAGATCAAGAGTTTATTGAAGGTGCCGATATTGAGGCTCAATGGTGGGAGTTGTTTAAGTCACCAGAGCTTGATGTCCTGATCAAAAAAGCCTTGCAACAAAATCCAAATTTAGGCGCCGCCGATGCTGCCTTACGTGCTAGCCAAGAAAATGTGAATGCGCAAATTGGTGGGCAGTATTTCCCTGCAATTGGTCTAAATAGCGGGGTTACGCGCGAACTTCAGCCTGCTGCGGTCTATGGAATTCCATCTGGTGGTTCAGATACCTACAGCCTTTACAACGCCTCTGTAAATGTCACTTACAAGCTGGATGTTTTTGGCGGCGCACGTCGCGCAGTTGAAGGCGCAAGAGCGCAAGCAGAGATTGCCCAGTTTCAATTGGAAGGCGCATATCTTTCTTTGACCGCCAATATTGTGACTGGCGCGGTGCGAGAAGCGGCGCTTCGAGCGCAGATGCAAGCTACCGAAGAAATTCTGAAGGCGCAAACTAATTTGGCTGAAGTAACCGAAAAGCAATTAGTGATCGGCACGGTTTCTAAAGTGGATGTGACATCGCAAAGAACTCTGGTATCTAACTCTCAGGTAGATCTATTTACCTACGAGCGTAATCTTTCCTTTGCTCGTAATCAGTTGGCAGTCTTAGTTGGAGAGTTGCCGAGTAACGCCAACGTTACCAAGTTCGATTTGAAGTCTTTGCATTTGCCGGAGAAGCTACCACTGTCGGTGCCATCGAGCTTGGTGCGTCAACGCCCAGATGTGCGTGCAGCCGAAGCCCAACTAAAAGCAACCAATGCATTAGTCGGCGTAGCCACCGCAAACTTATTGCCGCAATTTAATATCACGGGCGCGATTGGCTCTGCTGCTTTAACGAGCAATGCTTTATTTGGGCCCAATGCAGCATTGTGGTCGGTTGCTGGCGGTATCTTTCAGCCCCTCTTTCAGGGTGGACAGTTATTGGCACAACGTCGTGGTGCAATGGCCAATTACGAGCAAGCGGTCTATCAATACCAGGCAACTGTTCTTAAGGCATTTCAAGAGGTTGCGGATTCCTTACGCGCTCTAGAGACTGGCGCTCAAGCGCTGAAGTCAGCATCAGATGCTGAACGCTACGCCTATGAAACTTTGGATTTAGTCCAGCAGCAATACAAGCTGGGCACTGCAAGTTACTTGGCTGTTCTCTACTATCAAAACCAATATCAAATTGCCAAGGTCAAATCCGTTTCTGCGCAAGCAACTCGGTTCTCCGATACAGCGGCATTATTTGCAGCACTAGGTGGTGGTTGGTGGAATCGGACCGGCCCAGCCTTTCAACCAAAAGCCATAGCGAACAAAGATCAAAATGAAACTTCTGGAAAAAATTAAAGCTAAAGTCACTGCAGCAGCAGTTGCCTTATGGGCTTGGGCGCTTGCTAAAGCAGAAGAGTGGAAGCTTCGTGAGAAGCTGATTGCTCTTTGGGAAAAAGCCAAGGGCTTATGGGCGCGCTTACGCGAGCGCTTCATGCAGACGAAGGCGTATGCCAAGTTACAAGCCATGACGCCATTACGCCGCCGCATGATCATCATGCTGTGCGGTGTATTTTTATTGCTCGGCTTGATCTTTGGCTTCAATCAACTCAAGACTTTCATGATTAAGCATTTCATCGCAGGCATGGGATTACCGCCTGCAACTGTGTCCACACTAGTAGTGTCTTCTACTGAGTGGCAACCTAAACTCTCTAGCGTTGGTAATGTGCGCGCCTACAGAGGGGTTGAGCTGAGCACTGAGATTGGCGGTCTTGTACAGACCGTTCCCATTAAATCGGGCATGGATGTGAAAGAGGGCGAGTTGCTTATTAAACTAAATGACGCCTCTGATGTTGCTCAATTAAATTCCCTCAAGGCATTAGCAGATTTAGCCAAGGTAATTAATGAGCGGGATAGGCAGCAGTTAGCTATTCAGGCGATTAGCAAAAACGTGTTTGATACCAGCAAGGCTGATGCTGCTTCCAAGCAAGCTCAGGTTGAGCAACAAACCGCATTGGTCGCCAAGAAGAATTTGAAGGCACCCTTTAGTGGTCGGGTGGGCATCGTGATGATTAACCCAGGTCAGTATGTCAATCCTGGCGATAAGTTGCTGACCCTGCAAACCTTAGATCCTATCTTTGTAGACTTCAATTTACCGCAGAGCAATGCTGCACAGATTCAGGTGGGACAAGAGATTGTTGTTACGACGGACGCCTTTAAGGATGCGAGCTTTATTGGCAAAGTTACTGCGGTGAGTCCGAAGGTCGATACCAATACGCGGAATATTCAGATTGAAGCGCAGCTGGCCAATCCAGATAAAAAGATATTGCCGGGCATGTTTGCCAACGTCAATATCAAGCTGGGCGATGAAGTCAAGTTGCTGACATTGCCTCAGACCGCGGTTACCTATAACCCCTATGGCTCCATTGTGTTTATTGCTAAGCCAACGGGCAAGAAAGATAAGCAAGGCAACCCTGCGCTGGAAGCGCAACAGGTATTTGTGACTACAGGGCCAACACGTGGTGACCAAGTAGCTATTCTCAAAGGAGTTGAAGAGGGTGCTACGGTAGTCACTAGTGGCCAGCTCAAGCTGAAGAACGGTACACCGCTGATTGTGAATAACAAAGTGCAGCCTTCGAATTCACCAAACCCGCAGCCACAGGAATAAGTCCTAGATGAATTGGACTGACATATTTATTCGTAGACCGGTGCTCTCACTGGTGGTGAGTGCACTCGTCTTGGTATTTGGCTTGAAGGCTGTTGGCTCTTTGCCGGTCAATCAATATCCACAAACTCAAAATGCGATCGTTACGATTACGACGGCTTACTATGGTGCTGATCCTGAGACGATTGCAGGCTTTATTACGCAGCCATTAGAGACTGCTATTGCCCAGTCCCAAGGTATCGACTACTTATCGTCTATGAGTGTGAGCGGCCTCTCAACAATTACTGCGACTCTCAAGCTCAATTACGACTCTAATGCAGCATTGACACAGATTCAGACGCAGATTAGTTCAGTCAAGAATCAATTGCCGCCACAAGCCCAGCAACCTGTGTTGACCGTCCAAATTGGTCAGTCGACTGCGGCAATGTATATGGGTTTTTACAGTGACGACATTCCGAATAATGCGATTACGGATTATTTATTGCGGGTAGTGAAGCCGAAGTTGGACTCTGTAGACGGGGTCCAGAATGCAGAAATTACTGGTGGAAGAAAATTTGCCTTACGCGCCTGGCTTGATCGTGAAAAAATGGCTGGCCTTGGAGTGGGCGCTGATGATGTCTACAGTGCCATGGCTGCCAATAATTACTTATCTGCGGTTGGTAGCACCAAAGGTGACATGGTTGCCGTTGACTTAGTAGCCGGTACTGACTTGCATACACTCGATGAGTTCCGCAAATTGGTCATCAAAAAAGATGGCATCAATATTGTGTATTTGGATCAAGTGGCCAGCGTGACCATGGGCTCGGAAGACTACAACACCAATGTCGCGTTTAGTGGCAAGAAGTCGGTATTTATTGCGATTAAGGTGGCGCCACAAGCCAACTTATTGGATGTTGCAGCGCGAGTGCGCGCTGCAGTTCCGGATATTCAGCAACAGTTACCAACGGGTATGTCTGGCAAGGTAGTTTATGACTCCACTAAGTTCATTACGACTTCGATTGATGAAGTCGTAATGACGCTACTAGAGGCATTGTTGATTGTGACGATCGTGATCTACCTCTTCTTGGGTAGTGCGCGTGCAGTGGCAGTTCCTGTCATTGCGATGCCACTTTCCTTGATTGGCACCTTCTTCCTGATGCAGGTCTTGGGTTACTCCATTAATTTACTAACCCTGCTTGCTCTTGTTTTAGCGATTGGCTTGGTAGTGGATGACGCCATCATCGTGGTTGAGAACGTTGACCGTCATATGAAAGAAGGTAAGTCTCCATTAGAGGCCTCTTTAATTGCTGCGCGCGAACTGGGTGGTCCTATTTTGGCGATGACGATTGTGTTGATTGCGGTCTATATCCCTATTGGTTTTCAAGGGGGATTAACGGGCGCGCTCTTTACTGAGTTTGCATTTACCTTGGCAAGTGCGGTAGCGGTATCTGGATTGATTGCGTTAACGCTGTCTCCCATGATGTGCTCGCGGATCTTTACGGAAGAACAAGAGGCTTCATCTTTTGTACAAAAGATCGATCGTATTTTTGAGAAGGTTCATCACAGCTATCAAACGACTTTGCGCGAACTCTTGAGCACTTGGCAGGTCATCATTGTGATGGGTGTGATTTTGCTGGGTGGTGTTGCTTACCTCTACGCAACGGCTCGTGCAGAATTAGCTCCAACAGAAGATCAGGGCATTGTCTTGATGCAGGCTTCAGGGCCACCAAACAGCACGGTCAATCAGATGCAGACTTACGCTGATCAGATTTATCAAATATCAGCAGCAGAGCCTGAGTATGAGCAGATGTTCCAGATCACCAGCCCCACCAGTAGCTTTGGCGGTGTATTGCTCAAGGACTGGGATCAACGTAGTCGCAATGCCACCAAGTTTCAAGAGGATATGCAGGGTAAGTGGAATGCGATTGCCGGTGCTCACGTAGCGGCATTCCAGTTCCCAGCTTTACCAGGCGCACAGGGCTTACCTGTTCAGGTGGTGATTAATACTACCGAGTCTTATGAGCAGCTCAATGAGGTATCTCAAGCGGTATTGGATAAAGCACGCCGGAGTGGTAACTTCTTCTTTGTGGACTCGGATTTGAAGATTGATAAGCCGCAAGATGTATTAGAAATTGATCGTGAAAAAGTAGCGGCACTGGGTATGACCCAGCAGCAAGTGGGTAGTGCCTTATCAGCGGCTTTGGGTGGAGGTTATGTGAACTACTTCTCTGTGGCTGGCCGCTCCTATCGCGTGATCCCACAGGTCAAGCAGGTAGATCGCTTGAACCCAGATCAGATCTTGGATTACTACATTCGTACTCCTAGCGGACAGATGATTCAGGCGCGCACGATTGCAACGATTAAGCAAAAAGTAGTTCCGCAATCAATTAACCACTTTCAGCAGTTGAACTCAGCAACGATCTCAGGTGTAAGTACGCCATTTATTTCTCAGGCAGATCTATTGGAGTTCATGCGGCAGACTTTGAAAGAAGTTGCGCCAAGTGGTTACACCATGGATTATGCGGGCCCATCACGTCAGTTCATGGCGGAGTCTGGTGGTTTCTTAGTCACCATGTTCTTCGCTATCTTGATTGTGTTCTTGGTATTGGCTGCGCAGTTTGAAAGCTTCCGCGACCCGATTGTGATTTTGGTTTCAGTACCGCTGGCTTTGTTTGGCGCACTCATCTTTATCAATCTTGGATTCACGACCTTGAATGTGTATACCCAGGTTGGTCTGGTCACGCTAATGGGCTTGATCAGTAAGCACGGTATTTTGATTGTGGAATTTGCTAATGAATTGCAAGAAGCTGGCCGCAGCAAGTTAGATGCCATCGTAGAAGCCAGTAGTGTACGATTGCGCCCGATTTTGATGACTACTGCAGCAATGGTATTAGGTGTGGTGCCCCTAGTGATTGCCTCTGGCGCTGGCGCTGCGGGTCGTCAGTCCATGGGTATTGTGATCTTTACTGGTTTATCGATTGGTACTCTGTTTACGCTCTTCGTGGTGCCGGCGATGTACTTATTTATCGGCGCTGACCACCATCAGAAGAAATTTAAACAACAGTAAATACTTATAAGCCTCTAAAGACAAAGGGTGAATCTAATTCACCCTTTTTGTATTTCAGAACTGCGTGAGATGCATATTAATAACTACTTCACAATATTGAGTTCTTTTTCGGCTACCAGATTGAAGTGGGTGCTATCTTCTAGTCGCCTCATCCATACATCGATGTTACGCAATTGTGGGCGTGGCCCAGTTTTATCCGGAAAGGTCTGATTTAATAGCATCCAGCGGCTGACACAGAGCGCCAGTGGAATATCGCCAATATGAAAAGCATTTCCTGAACAATATTTCTGATCTATTAGTTGTTGATCTAGCAGTGCTATTAATTGGCTGGCCTCCTCATACGCTTTTAGAATGCTGGGGTAGTTACGCTCATTCTCAGGGGTACGCGTGAGGCCTAAAAAGGCGACTCGCAAGGTCGGCCACATTGTTCCAACTTGCCAATCCATCCACTTCTCAGATCGATACTGGCTTGCTATGTCGGTGGGGAAGCGTTTCGATTGATCGTGCTGGTGAGCGAGATAGCGCAGGATAGTGTTCGATTCCCAAAGTACAAGATCACCATCTTCTAAGGTTGGCACTAAGCCATTCGGATTGAGCGCTAGAAATTCAGGTGTGCGATTCTTGCCAAAATGAAGTCCCGCATCAATTCGCTCAAAATCTTTACCCTCTTCTAACCCTAGCTCTGCAAGGCACCATAAAACCTTCTGCACATTGATAGAACTTTTTCTTCCCCATAAGCGCATCATGAGAATTCCTATTCTTTGGTATTTTTAAAGGGATGAATCTAAGCCAAGAAATTTACTATGTGCAAAGATGAGTGGTTGACTGTCAGGGCTGTGTTTTAGATTGAGAACTTTGGCGACGATGATGTTATGGTCACCGCCTGTATGGACGGAAACAGTTTCACACTCAAAGTAGGCGGCACATCCATCAATTTGAGTGAGACCACTTGCTGCAATTTTGTGAGGAATGCTAATGAACTGATTTTCTTTCACGGTAGCAAAATGCATCGCCATGGCTTCTTGTGAGCGCTCGAGCACGTGAATGAGTTGCTTATGACCGACTTCAAAATGCGGCATCAAGCGTGAGTGCTTCTTCAAGCTCCAGAGAATCAGTGGCGGTTCTAAAGATACGGTATTGAAAGAGCTAATGGTGATGCCATGAGCATTCTGATCGGAATCTAGGCAGGTGATTACTGTGACCCCAGTTGCAAAAGAAGAAAACCCTTTGCGTAGCTCTTGTGAAGTAAATGGGGTCATCTTGCTTTGCTTATCAATTTACTTTGCTGCAGCTGGTGCGGGCGCATCAGCGGGAATGGTTGTGCCAGGGATAGGCGTCAAAGTTTCATTCTCTTCGGCTTTCACGCATTTAAAGCGATATTCCTTGCCAGCCTTTGATAGAAAACTCGCGCCTTGATAGAAATCATTCTTACAGGTGGTATTGGCAAAATCCATTACGTCTTGGGGTGCCGCGCTGGAGGTAATTAAGCGCATATTGCCCATAGACATATTAATTTGGCTAGAAGAGCAGCCAACTAGCGCCAAGCCAGAAATCGTAGTTAAGAGTAGAATTTTTTTCATGGAAACCTCCATAATCAGCAATGCTCGTTAGGATAAACCTATTACGTATTTGCTGTGGAGAATGCAGTGTTTTTAAAAGGAAGAGACATGTTTAAAGCTATTTTGGTAAATAAAGATGATCAAGGTTATCGGGCTGAGCTTTCTCAGGTCGACGAGGCAAGCCTCCCAGAGGGTGACGTGACGGTGAGGGTGCTCTATTCCACGCTGAACTACAAAGATGGTTTGGCGATAACGGGTAAAGGCCCTGTAGTGCGTAGCTTTCCAATGGTTCCTGGGATTGACTTTGCGGGCGAGGTCTTAGAGAGCGCTAGCTCAGAATTTAAAGCTGGTGATATGGTGCTTCTCAATGGCTGGGGCGTAGGTGAAGGTCACTGGGGTGGTTTAGCCCAGCAGGCTCGTGTGAAATCGGAGTGGTTGATTCCACTGCCGAAAGGTTTTACTGCTAAACAGGCTTTGGCAATCGGGACTGCAGGCTATACAGCCATGCTCTGTGTCATGGCCTTGCAAAAGCATGGACTGAAGCCTAGCGATGGTGAAGTGTTGGTAACAGGTGCTGCGGGCGGTGTTGGTAGCTTCGCTATTACCCTCTTGAGCAAATTGGGCTTCACGGTAGTAGCAAGCACTGGCCGTATGGCTGAGGCGGATTACCTGAAGAAGTTGGGCGCCACTGAAGTGATCGATCGCGCTACTTTGTCAGCGCCTGGAAAGCCTTTGGCTAAAGAGCGTTGGGCCGCAGTAGTCGATAGTGTTGGTAGTCATACCTTAGCAAATGCCTGCGCACAAACGAAAAGTGATGGTGCGGTTGCTGCCTGTGGTCTTGCTCAAGGAATGGATTTTCCATCTAGCGTAGCGCCATTTATTTTGCGCGGCGTTACTCTCTATGGCATTAACAGTGTGACGGTGCCAAAAGCAAAACGGATTGCGGCTTATGATCAACTTAGTAAATTGGTTAATCTAAAAACCTTAGAAGAAATTTCTCACGAAATTAGTTTAGAGGATTCTTTGAGGTACGCCACTGAGCTGATGGCTGGAAATGTTCGCGGCCGTTTAATTGTGGATGTAAATAAATAAGTAATTAGTAATTTGCAATACTTACTGAGGTACTTGAGGTTTGCGCGTTTCCAGTTTTGACCAGACCTCAAGCTTTTCAGGATTAGAGAGTTCAGACCAATCGGCAATTTCAGTGAGCGTACGATAGCAGCCACGACAAAAACCATTTTCAGGGTTGATGTCGCACCAATTAATGCAAGGCGATGGAACTGTTGTCAAAGCAAACCTAAAATAGAAATAGATGAATACCAAAAACCAATCCAGCGATCTTAGTGCCATTCATTATCCCCTAGCGGATGCTTTGCCGGAGGTGGGTAGCTCGATGGAGATTGCCCCAGGGGTGCGCTGGTTACGCATGCGTCTGCCCTTTGCTTTAGATCATATCAACCTATGGCTATTACGCGATGACTATGAAGGCGTTCAGGGCTGGACGATTGTAGATTGCGGGATTGCAAATGATGAGACGAAAGCTGCTTGGGAACAGATCTTTGCCACACAGTTAGAGGGCTTGCCCGTATTGAGGGTCATCGTGACCCACATGCATCCAGACCATGTAGGACTCTCTCAGTGGCTCTGTGAAAAATGGAATGTACCCCTGTGGATTTCCATGACAGATTATTTGACGGCGCAGTGGCTCAGTCATAAAGAGGGCGGTGCGGCGGTTGGTGCTCGTGCGGGCGGTGGCGGTTCAGCAGATCATTTTCAGAAGCATGGATTGTGTGCACCAGAAGATTTAGAAAAAATTCGGGCGCGCTCTAATTACTACAGCAATATGGTTCCGGGCGTACCACGACAATACCGTCGCATTATGGATGGCGAAATGATTGTGATTGGTGAGCATGAGTGGCAAGTCATCATGGGCTTCGGTCATGCGCCTGAACATGCTTCACTGTATTGCAAGGATCTCGGCGTTTTAATTTCTGGGGACATGTTGTTGCCACGCATCTCTACGAATGTCAGTGTCTACGATGCGGATCCGGATGCGGATCCTTTAGGTTTGTATCTCAGTTCTTTAGATCGCTATTTGCCATTGCCAGATGGCACCCTGGTACTGCCATCTCACGGCAAACCATTTACCGGTATGAAGCCGAGGATTGAGCAATTGAAGGCGCATCATGATGAGCGCTTAGCTGAAACGCTTGGAGCATGTAAAAAACCGGCAACTGCTCGTGAGATAGTGCCGGTTTTATTTAAACGTGAATTAGATGTCCACCAAATGACATTTGCCATGGGTGAGGCTATTGCTCATCTGAATTACCTACTTCGTCGAGGTAGGTTGAGTCGCCAGCTTTGCGACGACGGCGTGTTGCGGTTTTGCGAGGTTTAGAAGCCTGAGTGCCAGAGTCTTCAGAGGATCCGCCGGTGGCCGCAGCAGCGGTTGCTGAAACCGCATCCCCAAAGGATTTGAGCGCCATCATGGTGGCATGTTGCACTTCTAAGCCCTGAATGGTGGATTTGAGGATATTGAGATTAAGGTTAAGCCAATTTTCAACGCTTTTGAGGTCCTTAATGCGCTTCTCCAGCTCATCCGTATCGAGCCCAGGAAATGTAGAGCCAAATCCTCCGGCAGCCTTTGAGGTGTCTGTGGTGAAGGGAAATTGGCCTGGCATCTGCCCAGCCGCTCCTTGACCCCACATGGTTTTCATCATTTCAAGGCTTTGATTAAATTCTGGGATAGTTCCAAACATAGGGGGCTCCGGGTCAGATAAAAGTGGCTTAATACCAATACAATAAGAGATTCTAGAGAATATTCCCGGTTAAGCAATGCAATTTAATGGTTTATCCCAGCCTTACACCCGCGGTCAGGCACTTCCCGAGCTACTAAAGCAGCGCATTCTGATTTTGGATGGCGCCATGGGCACCATGATTCAGCAATATAAGCTGAATGAAGCCGATTATCGTGGCTTGCCTAGTAACACGCGTTTTGCAGACCACCCGAGTGATATCAAGGGGAACAACGAATTACTGGTTTTGACTCAGCCCGAGATCATTAGCAAGATTCATGAACAGTACCTTGATGCTGGCGCTGACATTATTGAGACTAATACTTTTGGTGCCACCTCGGTAGCCCAAGAAGATTACAAAATGGCCGGCTTAGCGCGCGAGATGAACTTAGTCTCTGCCCAGTTGGCTCGCGCTGCTTGTGAAAAATACAGCACGCCAGATAAGCCCCGTTTTGCCGCGGGCGCGATTGGACCAACACCGAAGACGGCGAGCATCTCTCCGGATGTAAATGATCCTGGCGCACGCAATGTAACTTTTGAGGCTTTACGCGCTTCGTATCGTGAGCAAATTGAGGGACTCTTTGCCGGTGGCGTTGATTTATTTTTAGTGGAAACTATTTTTGATACGCTCAATGCCAAAGCTGCACTATTTGCTCTAGATGAATTCTTTGAAGAAACGGGCGAACGTTTGCCGGTGATGATTTCAGGAACAGTGACTGATGCTTCTGGTCGTATTTTGTCTGGTCAAACAGTTGAAGCATTTTGGAATAGCTTGCGTCATATTAAGCCGCTGACTTTTGGATTGAACTGTGCCTTAGGTGCTGCGCTGATGCGTCCTTACATCGCCGAACTAGCTCGCATTTGTGATGCAGCAGTATCTTGCTATCCCAATGCTGGTTTACCCAATCCAATGAGTGACACTGGATTTGATGAGACTCCACAAATTACTTCTAGCCTAGTAGATGGCTGTGCAAAAGATGGTTTAGTGAACTTGGTAGGTGGTTGCTGTGGAACGACGCCAGATCACATTCGCGCAATTGCCAACGCAGTTGCTAAGCGTAAGCCACGAGCCTTTTATCGTGAGAGCGCGGAGGCGTCAGCATGAGTAAGACTAAAAAGACAATGCCGCCGATGAAGCTTTCAGGCTTGGAGCCTTTCAATGTCACACCCGAAGTCGGTTTTGTGAACATTGGGGAGCGCACGAATGTGACGGGCTCCAAAGCATTTGCGCGCATGATTTTGAATAATCAATTTGATGAAGCCTTGGTGGTTGCAAGACAGCAAGTTGAGAATGGCGCTCAAGTCATCGATATTAATATGGATGAAGCGATGTTGGATTCTGAAGCAGCAATGACACGCTTCTTAAATCTGATTGCTTCTGAACCGGATATCGCACGCGTACCCATCATGGTGGACTCCTCTAAGTGGAGCGTGATCGAGGCTGGTCTGAAATGTATTCAAGGCAAGCCGATCGTGAATTCGATTTCCTTAAAAGAAGGTGAAGAGCCTTTCAGAAAACAAGCGCGTTTAATTCGTCGTTATGGTGCCGCTACTGTCGTAATGGCATTTGATGAGGCTGGCCAGGCGGATACCTTTAAACGCAAGACAGAAATTTGTCAGCGTTGTTATGAGCTTCTGGTTAATGAGATCGGCTTCCCTGCTGAAGACATTATTTTTGACCCCAATATCTTTGCTATCGCTACTGGTATTGAAGAGCATGACAACTATGCAGTTGATTTCATTAATGCTACTCGCTGGATTAAAGAAAACCTACCCGGTGCAAAAGTGAGTGGTGGCGTATCGAATGTAAGTTTCTCTTTCCGCGGTAACGATCGCGTACGTGAAGCTATTCATACTGTGTTCCTGTATCACGCTATTCAGGCAGGCATGGACATGGGTATTGTCAATGCAGGACAGCTTGGCGTTTATGCAGATCTAGATCCTGAATTGCGTGAGCGCGTTGAAGATGTCGTCCTCAATCGCTTTAAAGAAAAAGATGGCAAGACTCCAACCGAGCGCTTGCTCGATATTGCCGATCAATTTAAAGGTGGTGGCGCAAAGCAAGTCGAGAATTTGGTATGGCGTGAAGCCCCCGTGCGTGAGCGTTTAACCTATGCTTTGGTACATGGCATCACTACTTTTATTGAAGAAGATACTGAAGAGTTGCGCGCTCAAATTATGGGCGCAGGCGGTAGGCCAATTGAGGTGATTGAAGGCCCACTCATGGACGGTATGAATGTCGTTGGCGACTTGTTTGGCGCTGGCAAGATGTTCTTGCCTCAAGTAGTCAAGAGCGCGCGTGTGATGAAGCAAGCCGTTGCTATTTTAATTCCCTACATTGAAGAAGAGAAGCGTTTGCACATTGCTTCTGGTGGCGAAGCCAAAGCTAAGGGCAAGATCGTCATGGCTACGGTGAAGGGTGACGTTCACGATATTGGTAAAAATATTGTGACTGTGGTCTTGCAATGTAATAACTTCGAAGTTGCCAATATGGGTGTGATGGTACCCTGCGCAGAAATTTTGAAGCGCGCCAAGGAAGAAAAAGCAGACATCGTCGGCCTCTCCGGTTTGATTACGCCATCCTTAGAGGAGATGACTTATGTTGCGCAAGAGATGCAACGTGATGACTATTTCCGTGAGCGTCAAATTCCACTGATGATTGGTGGCGCTACGACTTCTCGTGTGCACACCGCTGTGAAGATCGCTCCACACTACGACGGTCCAGTGGTTTACGTTCCAGATGCTTCCCGCTCTGTGTCTGTAGCATCCAGCTTGCTATCTGATGAGAGTGCCAAGAAATTTATTCAAGATTTGCGTGATGACTATGTGCGTATTCGTGAGCAACATGCCAATAAAAAAGCATCCCCAACAATTTCATTAGAAGCTGCACGTAAGAATCGCGAGTTGATTGATTGGGCCAACTATGTGCCTGAGAAGCCCAAATTTATTGGACGTCGTATTTTCAAGAACTTCGCTTTAAGTGACATTGCTAAATACATAGACTGGACGCCATTCTTCCAGACTTGGGATTTGGCTGGTAAGTTCCCAGCAATCTTGGATGATGAAATCGTTGGCGTAGAGGCTCGCAAAGTTTTTGAAGATGGCCAGGCACTATTGGATAAGTTGATTAAGGGCCAGTGGTTACAAGCCGATGCTGTAGTAGCTTTCTATCCCGCAAACACAATAGGTGATGACATCGTCTTGTATAGCGATGAATCACGTGAGCATCCATTATTTGTTTGGCATAACTTACGTCAGCAGTCTGAGCGCCCAGTAGTTGATGGCGTGCGTCGTCCTAATCGTTGCTTAGCAGATTATGTAGCGCCAAAAGATTTGCATGTGGCTGATTACCTAGGTTGCTTTGCCGTGACGACTGGCCATGGTGTTGAGAAAAAAGTTGCTGAGTTTCATGCGAAGCATGATGATTACAGCGCAATCATGTTGCAATCTTTAGCTGATCGTTTGGCGGAAGCCTTTGCAGAGCTCATGCACCACCGCGTTCGAACTGATCTGTGGGGTTATGCGACCGATGAGATTTTGACGAATGATCAAATGATCAACGAGGAATATCGCGGCATCCGTCCGGCGCCAGGTTATCCAGCTTGCCCTGCACATGAAGTGAAAAAAGATTTATTGCGCGTCATTGGTTCGGAAGATATTGGTATGACCTTGACTGAATCGATGGCGATGAATCCAGCTTCCAGTGTCAGCGGTTTTTATCTGGCACATCCGGATGCACGTTATTTCAATGTGGGTAAGTTGTCAGCAGACCAGATTGAAGATCTTGCTAAGCGCCGTAATGAGTCCTCTGAAGACATTCGTCGCCAGCTGGCAAGCTCAATAGACTAAATTTGATTTTGGGTGGGTTGGGGCAGCATTTAAACGCCCCACATCACCGGTTCATCTTTGGCTTTAGCCTGCTTCATGAGTTCTAGGAAGGGGTAAGCGCGCTGCCCCAGCCTGTCGGCAAGCTTCGGTTTTTCCGTATTTTCTTGTTCGGCTGTATTGCTTTTGGCTCGCTCTTCAAGATCCCTCAGGATGGCGGTTTCTAGGGCGGTAATGAGGGGGGGCAATTGCTCAACTGTCAAAATCCCTCGGGCTTCCAATGGACGACCCAAAATATCAAAGATCCGTTGGGTGAGATCGGCCAACATAATCACGTCTGGACCCGCTTTGGAGCGAAATTGATAGATCATTTCGATAGCTTACCACCTGATAAACTCACTTATCTATGTTGTTAACTAATAAAAATCGTTTAATTGAAATGCTCAGCTCGGCCCTGCAGGGTTTGGCTCAGGAGCGTGGTTTGGGTGAGGCTCATCAACCCCGTTTGGAGCGTCCTAAGGCCGTGGATCATGGGGATGTCGCCTGTAATATTGCTCTCCAGCTTTCCAAAGCTTGGAAACTCAATCCAAGAGAATTGGCGCAAGCTCTCGTTGAGCGTTTAGAGAAACAGCCAGGCTATAGCGGTTTGATCGCCTCTTGCGAAATCGCTGGTCCCGGATTTATTAACTTCCGTCTGAGTAATGCCGCTAAAACTGCTGTGGTTCAAGAGGTGCTGACAGCAGGATCTCAGTTTGGTCAATTGGCTCCAGAAGCTGCGCCAGTATCAAGCGCCATGATTGAGTTTGTCTCGGCTAACCCCACTGGCCCTTTGCATGTGGGCCATGGTCGCCAAGCTGCGCTAGGGGATGCTTTGGCGAACCTATTGGCAACCCAAGGCATCAAAGTCCACCGCGAGTTTTATTACAACGATGCCGGTGTACAGATTGCCAATTTGGCGCTTTCCGTTCAGGCTCGCTTAAATGGCCTCAAGCCAGGCGATGCCGCTTGGCCAGAGAGTGCCTATAACGGTGAATACATTGCTGAGATTGCAAGTGCTTATAAGGTGGCGCCCGGCTATCGAGATGACTTATCTGATGCAGAAAAGATTGAGGCTATTCGTCAATTCGCCGTAGCGTATTTGCGTAATGAGCAAGACATTGATTTAAAAGCCTTTGGCGTGAAGTTTGATTGCTATTACCTAGAATCTTCCTTGTATACCGATGGCAGTGTTGCAAAAATTGTTGAAGAGCTGCAAAGCATCGGTAAGACCTATGAATCTGAGGGCGCGCTTTGGCTTAAGACGACTGATGATGGCGATGATAAAGATCGTGTCATGCGTAAGTCCGACGGCAGCTTTACCTACTTTGTGCCCGATGTGGCGTATCACACCAGCAAGTGGAATCGTGGCTTTGAAAAAGTGATCAACGTGCAAGGCAGTGACCACCATGGCACGATTGCCCGTGTTCGTTCTGGCTTGCAGGGCGTAGCGCAGAAGCGTGGCTGGGATATTCCTAAAACCTATCCTGACTATGTGCTGCATAAGATGGTGACAGTGATGCGCCATGGTGTGGAAGTCAAAATCTCCAAGCGTGCAGGCTCTTACGTGACGGTACGTGACTTAGTTGAGTGGTCTGGTGGGGTTACTCCAGAGATGACTGCCGATGAGCGTGAGTTTGCATTACAGCGTGGACGTGATGCTGTGCGTTTCTTCTTAATCTCACGCAAAGCCGATACTGAATTTGTCTTTGATATTGATTTGGCCTTGCAACAAAATGATGAGAACCCCGTGTTCTATGTGCAATATGCCCATGCACGCATCTGTTCCATCTTGACTCAATGGGGTGGCCAGGTAGCCGACCTCAAGGACGCTGACCTTTCTTTATTGCAAAGTAAAGCCTCAGATCATTTGCTGCGTCGTTTAGCTGAATATCCAGAAATGCTGACTGATGCGGCTGCAGACTTAGCGCCACACGCCTTAGCTTTTTACCTGCGCGATTTGGCGGGTGATTTCCACACCTTCTATAACGCGGATCGCGTTTTAGTGGATGATGCTGCGCTGAAGTTAGCTCGTCTTGCATTGCTCTCGGCAACTCGCCAAGTGCTTGAAAATGGTTTAAAAGTATTGGGTGTTTCTGCACCCGCTAAGATGTAAGCTGTAGGTGCTTGCTAGCGCTGAAGAGGTACAAAAGAAGAATGGGGACATGATGAAAAAAACGAATCAACACACCAGCTTCACCAAACAAACAAAGGCCTCAAGTCCAGAATATGGCGGCACTATTCTTGGCTTCATCTTGGGGCTCGGAGTTGGCTTGGGCGTTGCTTTTGTGATTGCCTTTTATCTCTCCAAGAACACGCCTCAAGAGCGTCCTGGAGTAAGAGCCCCTAATTTGCCTTTGACGATTAAATCTGCACCTGCCCCAGCGGATGGTGAGGCAGCCGCTCCTGCAGAGCCACTTGATCTCAATAAGCCATTGCAAGGGAAATCTTCTGCACCTGCAGCCGGTGCTGATCCCATTGGCGATCTGGCTAACGGCAAGAAGCCTGTAGATGTGACCGCAGTCCCCGCCGCTAAATCAGATGCAATTTATTTCTTGCAAGTAGGCGCCTTTAATAAACGTGCTGATGCGGATGCGCAAAAGGCCAATTTGGCGATTCAAGGAATTCAGTCACAATTAAGTGAGATTAGCAGTGAAGGCAACACACTATGGCGCGTTCGTGTTGGCCCCTACAATAGCGTTGAAGAAAGTAACCCCGTGCGAGATAAGCTCAATGGCATGGGAATTAAACCGAGCGTTATTAAATCTAGCAAACCATGATTTCATTATCTAAACGAACTTTATTTTCTGTAGCAGCCTTATGTGCCGCTATTTCTATTTCAGGCATTGCAAGTGCTCAAAGTCCAAAAATTGAAGAAGGATTTGACTACCGTATTCTTCCCGTGGTTCAGCCTGTTGAGGCTAAAGGAAAGGTTGAGGTCATCGAGTTCTTTTGGTATGGCTGCCCGCATTGCTATGACTTTGAGCCAGAGTTAAGCGCATGGGTAAAGCGCCAGCCTAAAGATGTCGTGTTTCGCAGAGTGCCGGTAGCTTTCCGCGATGACTTTATGCCACATAGTCAGCTGTTCTATGCCTTGGAAGCAATGGGTAAGGGCGACGCGATGAATGAAAAAGTCATGTACGCCATGCACAAAGAGAATAAGCGTCTCATGACTGAGAATGAAATTGCTGACTGGGTTGCATCGCAGGGAATCGATCGCAATACTTTCTTGGCGACCTATCGTTCTTTTGCGGTGATTTCAAAGGCGCGTGCTGCAAGGCAGATGGCTGAGACCTATCGTATTGATGGTGTACCAACCATTGTGATGCAAGGACGCTATGTCACTTCACCATCCATTGCTGGCACAAAAGCCAAGGCAATTGCAGTGATGGATTATTTAGAGCAAAAAATCCGTAAGGATAAATTTAAATAATTTACTGGCTTTAGATTTTTACGAAGCGTCGTAGGATCCAAAAGTACAGTGGGTAGGGCAGGATTCTGAGAAACTTTAAGAATCCTGAAAACCGCTTAGGGAAGTGAATATCAAACACCCCAGCCTGAATACCTTTCAGAATTTCTCTTGCAGCTTCATCGGGAGTGATAAGGGCTGGCATCTCAAAATCATTTTGTGCGGTAGCTTCAGTAGCCACAAATCCTGGAGAGATCATGTGGACGCTCACGCCCTGCGGCAGTAAGTCGTAATAGAGGATCTCGCAGAAATTAATAATCCCTGCTTTGCTAGGTCCGTAGGCTAGGGCTTTTGGGAGTCCGCTATATCCAGCTACGCTACCCACAATCGCAATATGGCCGGCGTGACTCTTGAGCATTTCAGGTAAGACAACTGCAACCGCCCGCATAGGCCCAAGTAAATTAGCATCAATCGTTTTCTGCGCAACATCAAAGTCAAAGTTGTCCGCTCTCAAAGGGGTATAGATGCCTGAGACAAAGAGCAGTAAATCCAGACCACCCCAGGTTGCCAGGATGCTTTGGTGAGCATCTGCCAGTTGCTCTTGATGGGTAACATCTAAAGGAAGAACTAAGGTTTGCTCTTGATCTCCAGCTTGCGCAAGCGCATTTAGCCGCTCAGCACGACGACTGGAGAGGGCTACTTTTGCGCCCGCTTTTATTAAAGCAATGGTGCAGGCTTCACCGATCCCGCTGGAAGCCCCAATAACCCAAACGCGCTTACTAGCAAAATCTTCAACCCCTTTTTGTTTCATGGTGTCAGCGCATCTCCAGAAGAATGGGTGCTTTGATGTCTTAAGGTGTACTGAACGACATCAATATTCTTTTCTGAGAATCCAGCAGCGCAATACATCAAATAGAAATTCCAGAGACGAACAAAGGCCTCATCGAAGCCAAGGTGATAAATTTCTTCAATTTTGTGATTAAAGCTATCACGCCAGAGGCATAAGGTTTTTGCATAGTCGGCACCAAAGGCAAACTCTGACTCCACCTCCAACCCTGCGCTTGCCGCAGCAGCCTTAAATTTAGAGGGCGAGGGAAGCATGCCCCCCGGAAAAACATACTGCTGAATAAAGTCAGTGCTATGGCGATAGCGATCAAATAGATCCTCTGCGATGACAATAGTTTGAATGCAAGCCCTGCCGCCCGCTTTGAGTCGTTTGGCAATCGTTTGAAAATATTCACCCCAATGGTTTTCACCAACGGCCTCAAACATTTCAATCGAAGCGATGCCATCAAACTGTTCCGCACAGTCCCGATAGTCTTGAAGACGAACTTCAAATTTATTTCTATTGCCAACTTCCGCAGAGACCATTTGGAGTCTGGACTCTGCAAACCCTTTTTGTTCTGTCGATAAAGTGAGGCCAGTGATTTGATTGCCATTTCTCAGGGCTTCTTCCATAAAGCCACCCCAGCCGCAGCCTATCTCTAGGATTTCATCACTGGCCTTGGCATTCATAGATTGAAGAATGCGCTGGATTTTGGCGCGTTGCGCATCGGCAAGTGATTGCTTATCACCCTCAGAGAACCATGCGCTGGAATAACTCATGGTGGGATCAAGCCAAAGTCTGTAAAAGGAATTGCCTAAGTCGTAATGCGCATGAATATTTTTGCGGCTACCAGATTTTGAGTTATCTCTAAACCAGTGCCTTAGGCGGTAGGCCAAAGAACCTAGCCAACTCCCATAGATTGCTCTGTCTAGGATGGTGCGATTTCGAATTGCAAGCTCGAGAACGGCTTTGAGATCAGGTGTATTCCATTCACCACGAATATAACTCTCAGCAAAGCCAATATCACCATGCGAAAGGACCTGCCTAAAGACTGACCAGTTTAAGACTTGGATTTCTGCATGGAGTGGATCGGTGCGATTGCCAAACTCTTTAATTTCCTGATTGGGCAAGGTGAGCACAAGATACCCACTGCGCAATTGAGCTAGAAGACCTAATAATGCTTCTGTGCTTGCACGATGTTGCTGTCGTTTAGATTCTCGCTTCTTTGGAAGAGAAAATATTAGGCGCGATAGCAATGATTGACCGGGGCGATTCATCGAGTAATTTCAAGTTCTGGTGGTTTAGGTTTCGAATAAAAGGGTACACCTTTTAGCCATAATTTCAATGCTTGCCAATGAATGCGGCCAATGACGCCCAGGCTCATCAAAGGATAGCGTAGAAAAGCAAGGTAGAGAGCGCTTTTGCTTAAAGGTTCAGCTAAGCCACTAATGCTGGTGTTAATCAGTGGGGCGCCATCTTCGTGGAGCTCAATACGGCAGACAATATTTCTTTTTGAGTTGCTGTCTTGGGGAAACAAAAAGCGGAAGTGATATTCCCCGCGTACATCACAGAAAGGCGACACATGAAAGACTTTCTTGCTAACGAGGGTCACACCAGATTTTAGTGGTTCACCGGAATCATGATGCAGTAGATAGCAGTGCCGTTCACCAAAGGTGTTATTCACTTCGGCTAATACTGCTTGAACTTGCCCATCAAGTCGGGTGCAGATCCAGAAGCTGACGGGATTAAAGACATAGCCGAGCACCCGTGGAAATGTTTGTAGCCAAATTTCACCATCAACCAGGTTAATGTGGTTTTCTTCAAGAATCTTTTCTATCCAAGAGAGACTATCCCCATTGCCCATTCCATGATCTTGATCAAAGAATGAAAAAAGTCCGAACTGACTATCTCTTAGGCCATGCTTGCTCAACAAGGCTTTATCTGCCTTGCGTGCACGCATTGGAATGGATAAAGTAAATACACCATAACCAAACGCATTTTTCGCGGGACGAAAACGTCGATGCTTTACCGCCCCAAAATTAATCGTTGCTAAGTTCATTTATTGAACGTCTTGGGTCGAGTTTGATGAACTGCGATGAGGAATGCTTTCCATAAGATCTTTTGCTACCAACTCACCTGAGCGTAGGCCATCCTCATGAAAGCCAAACCCGGTCCATGCACCGCAATACCAAATAGAGGAGTTGCCCTGAATCAAAGGCATCTCTTTTTGTGCCTGAATAGCACGCATATCAAATACGGGGTGAGAGTAATGAATTTCTTCGTGCACTAGCTGAGGATTCGGATCAGTAAGCGGATTTAAGCTCACAATGATCTGAGTGCTCTCAAGCGCTTGAGGCAAGGGCTGGAGGCGATTGATTAAATAATTCACGCTCACATGCTGTTGTGCGCTTGGTGATGTTCCAGACTTCGCTGTGTAGTTCCAGGCCGCCCAGCAACGTTCATTTTCAGGCAAGAAGTTCGTATCGGTATGCAGGATAGCTCGGTTCTTCTGGTATGGAATCGATGCCAAAATATTCCGAGTGTCTTGTGTGATACCGTGAACCAACTCTAAAGTCTGATCGCTATGGCAAGCCATCACGACTTCATCAAACCAGTGCGACCCAGAGGATGTAATGACTTCAACTGGAGAGTTTTTGGTTTGACTCGCATTGATGCGGGAAACAGATTCACGCAAAACTTGAACCCCATGTTTTTCTAGGGCCGCCACCAGCAGCTTTATATACTCTCGTGATCCGCCTTTTACAGTGAGCCATTGGGGGCGATTCTGAATTTGCAAAAGGCCGTGGTTGTGACAGAAGCGCACCATAGTCTGAATGGGAAATTCCAGCATCTGCTCGACGGAGCATGACCAGATTGCCCCAATCATCGGCAAGAAATAGTTTTCTCTAAAACTCGTGCTGAATCGATTGCGATCTAGAAAGTCTTTAATGCGTTCATCTGGCTCAGAGTATTCAAGTTTGGCAGTGATTTGTTCTTCGGCCAATTGAGTAGCTAGGCGATTAAAGCGCAAGATGTCATAAGCCATTCTCCAAAATGATAGCGAGAGCAGATTAGATCTTTGTCCAAAAAAAGAATTGAGATCGTTACCAGCCCATTCTATTTTTTTTGTTCGTCCAGTTTTTCCGCTGGCATCAATCGATACCGAAAATGACATCTCGGATGGCGCAATCGGAACCTTGATCTCCTCAAATAGACGAAGCAAACGAGGATAAGTCTTACGATTAAATACTAAAAATCCAGTATCCACTCCATGAGTAATCTTGCCTTGAGGCGTTTCTAATGAAAGGTCCACAGTATTACTATGACCGCCAATATGATTCCCACCTTCGAATATCGTGATATCTAAATCGGGGTGCTGTCTTAATGCATAGGCACACCCTAATCCAGAAATGCCGGCGCCAACGATGGCAACTTTTCTCTTACCCACTAAATTTTTTCTCCAAGAAGTTTTTCTATCTCGCCGGTTAGGCTGCTGCTGGTTGGTTTAGTCATACTGCCAAAGGCATCGATGACATTACCGTTGCGATCAATGAGGTATTTATAAAAATTCCATTTAGGTGTCGTGCCAGTTTTGGCAATCAACATCTTAAATAAGGGGTTGGGATTACTTCCGCTGACTGAGCTCTTGGCAAACATGGGAAACTTCACGTCATAGGTATTTTTACAAAAGTCAGCAATCTCTTTGTTGCTCCCAGGTTCTTGCTGTCCAAAATCATTTGATGGAAATCCCAGTACAACTAAGCCACGATCTTTATATTTGGCATACAGTTTCTCAAGGCCTTCATATTGACTAGTAAAGCCACAAAAACTGGCTGTATTAACTGCCAAAACAACTTTCCCTTGATATTGGCATAGATTTTGAGGCGCCTCATCCTGCAATCTTGGGAAGGTGTGGGATAGGAGAGGGCTACAACTAGGCGACACTGGCTGAGCTGCAGCAACGAATTGCATTGCTGGAACTAGCAAAAGCAGTGCTAATAAGTGCTTTGTCATATTGCGAATCATCTAAAGCCTTTTGCTTGAGCGGGGATGTCCAAGTCTAAGACATTCTGGCAAATATCGTTGGACCTGTCTCAATGCCATTAATATGGCGTTATGAGCTCCTTACCTTTACCTTCTTTTGAGTCCAAAGTCTGTGCGCCAGCAGATTTGGAGGCCCGCATTGCTGCGCTTCCAAGGCCGCTGGTCTTTACTAATGGCGTCTTTGATATTCTGCATCGCGGACATGCCAGTTATTTAGCTCAAGCTCGCGAGTTAGGGGCTAGTCTTGTGGTGGGGGTCAACTCAGATGCCTCCGTGAAGATGTTGGGTAAGGGTGATGACAGGCCCATTAATACCGAGGCTGACCGCCAAGCTTTATTGGCAGCTCTTGCAAGCGTAGATATGGCCGTGTTATTTACTGAGCAAACCCCAGTAAATCTCATAGCTAAAATTCGTCCGGATATCTACGTCAAGGGCGGAGACTATGAAATCGATACCTTGGAAGAGACTCGCTTGGTGAAGACTTGGGGTGGTAAAGCAATCGCCATCCCATTTTTATATGAGCGTTCTACAACAACCCTTTTGGGCAAGATTCGCACTAACTAGTTGGTGCTGCAAATCAAGGCGAGCTTAGGTCTTCAGAGATTTTGTAGTAGCCAAGCCCAGAGACCGCGCAGCACAAGCCCTTCAATAGGCTCTATGGGAAATGCTGCTAATTCTGGAAATTGTTTGATTTCATTTGCCAGAATTTTGGTGTTGCCACCATCAAGCCATATACGTTCAACGGGATGATGGATTTCTTTAGCTAAATACGCTGCGCGCAATATTGCCCCCATTTGCGCTGCATCACAACCGCCCGTAATAGCTTCATCAGTTGTTATGCCAAAGCTTGCTTGTGATACAGGTGTGCTGGTACGAACTGCTAATGGTAGTTGGGCTGTATTGCTTTGAAGACTTTCTTGCATCAGGCTAAGTCCTGGCAGGATCCAGCCGCCGTAATGTACCCCATTGCCACCAAGCAAATCAATGGTCGTGGCAGTTCCTGCATTAATCACCAGGGTGTTGGTGTTCGAGAGTGCTCTTGCTCCAATCAGGGCTGCCCAACGGTCAGCGCCGAGCTTGCTTGGGTCTTGGTAGAGTGTTCGCATCCCATCATAGGAGCTATTACCTTTTAGTTGCTTCCAATCCAGATCTTTCCATTGTGGAAAAAGTGACTGGAGATTTTCAATGGCGGCATCCCCCGCTACACAGCAAAAGCCAATAGCATCGGGCTTGGGCATGGTTTTAGAGATGTAATCTGATAGTTCTGCACGTAGCTCAGCTGATTGAAAAGATGTATTGCTAATAGATCCAGAGTAAGCCCAAAGTTTTTTATTGCGATCTGCAGTGTTTTGCGTTGACTCAACGGCAGCCCATTTGAGGCGGGTATTGCCAAGATCAAATACTAGATAAAGACTCATGATTGAACTCGCAAAGAAACATCGCCTGCATGAATGGCAGTTGTTTTGTCATGTTGAGTGAGGAGAAGTGCGCCAGTCTCATCAACCCCGTCGGCGGTGCCGAATACAGATTGTTTTCCGGCTCCAGAAATGCAAACGGACTGCCCAATGTAGGCATCCCACTGTGCCCAACTATTTTTAAAGTAGCTAAAGCCGTGTCGATCAAACTCCGCTAAATGTCTTTCGAATGACTCAATCAGTTTGAGCCAAATAAACTCAGTATCGGGAACTGGTGTTTGATGGGGCATCAGTTGATCCAAGGCGGCAACACCGAAGGGTGAATGCTCCCCCAAACTCTGCTCAATAGACTCTGCGTGATGCAAATTCAGGCCAAGGCCAATAATCATCCAGGTCGGGGAACCGGGACTTGTTTGTCCACCTTCAATGAGGATGCCACCAAGCTTGGCATTATTTATTAGTAAATCGTTGGGCCACTTCAGTCGTAAACCTTGTTGGTGGAGTGCGGCCTCACTGATTCCCAATGCCGCAGCAATTCCGGCAATCACCGCTAAGCCAATCACGAGACTGAGACCACTCAGTTCGTTCGGACGCTTGTGAAAGGGTTGAGCTAGGGAGAAGCAGAGGGTATCTTCAGGGTTGGATAGCCAGACTCTCCCAGCCCTACCTTTACCGGCAGTCTGCTCATGAGCAATTCGAGCCACGGGGTCAATCAATTCCCCGGCGCGCCAACGGACCAGTAAATCGTCGTTAGTGGATTTGGTGGTAGCGACGCGTTCTAGGATGCAATTCGGGCTCATTTTCCTATTGTAGAAAGATCTGACCTGGCTGACCTAGAATGGTGGAATGCATCACGAAGATCAGCGCCCTCGTAAGTTCGTTTGGCCTCTCCAGGCAATGCCTTTGGCTAGAGCCATTAGCTTGAGTTATGCGCTTTTAATCATCTATGTGAGCTTAAATCCCTTTGATTTCAACTTTCAGAATGGCATTACTGCTTGGGCGTGGTTAGATGCCCCTTTGCCACGCTTTATTACGCTTTTTGATGTCTCGGTCAATATCTTGGCTTATATCCCTTTGGGATTTTTGCTGGTCTTTGCCTGCTACCCCCGCTGGCGTAATTTTGTTGCCCTGGGCATCGCTTTGGGCTTCAGTGCTGTATTGGCCTTCAGTGTGGAGTCCCTACAAACCTGGTTGCCTACTCGAATACCGAGTCAAATGGATTGGTGGGCCAATGTATTGGGCGGTTTGATGGGCGGCTTATTGGCGATCCCTTTGGGTCCTCAGTGGCTCTCTGGCAGTGCGATACGTCGTCGGTTTGATCAGTGGTTTGGTTTGAATTGGGCCGCATGCGCATTGTTTTTGCTGTTCCCTTGGGCTCAGATTTACCCTCAAAGCTCTTGGTTGGGGACGGGGGTATGGGGGCATGCTATTTTTGCCTCGGTCGACTGGGGGACGATGGTGGTGAACCATGTGGTCCAGGAGTCCATCATTACTGCGATCTGTTGGCTTGGCACGGGACTCTTGTTGTCTCTGGGGATGCGAGCTAAAGCCCCTCAGTGGAAAATCTTGAATGGCCTGCTTTGCTTTACTGTTTTAGTGAAGATCGCCTTTACGGCATTGCAATTCGGAGCTGAATTTAGTTTGCTCTGGCTTACGGCGGGGGCTATCTGGGGAATGGTATTGGGAAGTGTGCTGCTGAGGTGGGCACTCCATTTTCCTGGTACCAGCAAAGCCTGGCTTGCACTCGTTTGTTTGGTCAGTGCCACTATTGCCATCAATCTGTTGCCCGACAATCCTTACTTCATTCTCACCTTGCGGCACTGGCACCAAGGGCGCCTATTACACTTTAATGAATTAATGCAGTGGGTTTCAGTGGTATGGTTGCCATTAGCTTTATTTTGGGTGATTCGAAATAAGCCAACCTTTAATTTAAAACATTGATTGAGATTGTGTATGAGTTTTAAGCAACATATATTTTTTTGCCTTAACCAGCGCAGCAACGGCGAAGACTGTTGTGATCGCCATAATGCATTTGCATTGTTTGAGTACGCAAAAAATCGTGTGAAAGAGTTGGGTTTATCTGGCCCCGGAAAGATCCGCGTTAATAAGGCTGGTTGCCTAGACCGCTGTGCTGATGGCCCGGTTGCGGTAATTTACCCAGAGGGTGTTTGGTACACCTTTGTTGATGTTGAAGATGTTGAAGAAGTTATTCAGTCGCATTTAATACAAGGACGCCCAGTAGAGCGCCTGCAGTTAGATTAAAAAAGATTCCAGAAAGTTCACTTCATGAATAGCCGTACAAAAGTAATTCATATTGATGGTGTTGTAGGTCAGATTGAAATGGCGATTGATCTGCCGGATGAATTAAAAAATAATCCAGACTTCTCAGTGAGAGGTTTGGCTTTGATAGCGCATCCTCATCCTCTCATGGGCGGAACGATGGATAACAAAGTTGCGCAAACGATGGCGCGCGCCTTTAATCAATTGGGTTACGTCAGTGTGCGGCCAAACTTTCGGGGTGTGGGTGCTACTGCGGGCGTCCATGATGATGGTGTTGGTGAGATGGAGGACTTGCTGCATGTTACTGACTGGATGCGAACACCTTCAAGCTGGAATCAATTTGAAGCAACTGCACAGCAAGCCTGGGTTCGAGCAGCAAATACCTTGCCCTTAGTAGTTTCTGGTTTTTCATTCGGAAGTTTTGTGGGCACCCATTTAGTGCAACGCTTGGCAGAGCTGGGCCGCCCAGCAGAGCGTTTTGTCATGGTGGGAAGCGCTGCAGGCAAGTGGGAGTTATCACCAGTGCCTGCCGATACGATCTTGATTCACGGTGAAGTAGATGAAACCATTCCCTTGATTGATGTATTGGATTGGGCGCGACCACAAGAGTTAACCGTTCAAGTAGTGCCGGGCGCAGATCATTTTTTCCATCGGCGTTTACATTGCATTCGGAACATCATTACCAGCGCTTGGTTAGGTATGCCAGACCACCGCAATCAATAAAGTAAAAAAGAAAATTGAGAAAGATAAAAACATATGACGGAAGATAGAAAATCACTCATTGAGTACCCATCAGAATTCCCAATTAAGGTGATGGGTAAAGCCAATCCAGAATATCTGCCTGCAATTTTGCATATTGCCCGCCAATTCGATCCGACATTGGATGAGAGCAAGGTTGAGCAACGCCCCTCTAAAGATGGAAATTATTTAGGCATTACTTTGCCGATCACTGCAACCAGCCGTGAGCAGTTAGATGAGTTGTATCGTACCCTGTCTACGCATCCCTTGGTTAGTGTTGTTCTCTAAACAAATTCATGTCTTTTTTAGTGAAACATCTGGGAGTTGCCGATTACGAATCGACTTATCAAGCGATGCGGGATTTCACGCAACAGCGGGATAGTAGTACCCCAGATGAAATTTGGATCCTAGAGCATCCTCCAGTATTTACTTTAGGTCTTGCAGGAGATGCGAGGAATTTACATTCCCCTAGCAGTCAAATTCCATTAGTGCAGGTGGATCGCGGGGGTGAGATCACTTATCACGGCCCCGGACAAATCGTGGTCTATCTCCTGCTAGATTTAAGGCGCCTGGGAATTTTTGTAAAAGAGCTGGTTTCTCGTATTGAACAGGCCTTGATTGATACCCTCGCAGATTTCGGGATTCAAGCAGAAAGACATCCTGGCGCCCCTGGCATCTATTTGACCCAGGGCGACCATACTCCCGCAGAGTATCAGGGTGCCAAGATTGCCGCTTTAGGCCTTAAGGTCTCCAAAGGCTGCTCTTACCATGGTCTGGCCTTAAATGTATCGACCGATTTGGATGCTTTTTCCCGCATCCACCCCTGCGGCTATGAGGGCTTAAAGACGGTCGATATGCAAACCCTCGGGATCAAGGACAATATAGAGATTATTAGTCAAACCCTCTTAGGGCATTTGCAAAAGCAACTGATTTCATCATGACCACGAATAAGCCAGATCTCGATTCCACTGCCAACAGTAGTAATGGTCGGCAGGATCTCAACTACGATGCTTCGCGCAAGCAGAAGTCGAGTGAGAAGACTGCGCGTATTCCAATCAAGATCGTGCCCTTAGAGCAAGTGCTCAAGAAGCCGGATTGGATTCGTGTGAGAGCGGCCTCTGGAAATTCACGCTTTTCGGAAATCAAAAAGATTCTCCGTGAAAACGAACTCGTCACAGTTTGCGAAGAAGCAAGTTGCCCCAATATTGGTGAATGTTTTGGCAAAGGTACAGCCACTTTCATGATCATGGGGGATAAATGCACGCGTCGTTGCCCATTTTGTGATGTGGGCCACGGCAGACCCGATCCACTGGATGCAAAAGAGCCTGCCAATTTAGCCCGCACGATTGCCGCCCTAAAATTAAATTATGTTGTGATTACCAGTGTAGATCGCGATGATTTGCGTGATGGTGGCGCCATGCATTATGTGGACTGCATTTCTCAGTCTAGAGACCTATCCCCTAGTACGCGCATTGAAGTATTAGTCCCAGATTTTCGTGGACGCTTAGATAAGGCTCTGGATATTTTTTCTGAGCATGCGCCCCAAGGTTTGCCTGATGTGATGAATCACAATTTAGAAACTGTTCCACGTTTATATAAACAAGCACGACCTGGTGCGGACTATGCCCACTCTCTTAAGCTATTGAAAGACTTTAAAGAGCACTTTCCACATATTCCCACCAAGAGTGGCTTAATGGTCGGTTTGGGCGAGACGGATGAAGAGATTTTAGAAGTCATGCGCGATATGCGTGAACACAAGATCGATATGCTGACGATCGGCCAGTACCTAGCTCCCTCAGGCCACCATCTTCCAGTACAACGCTACGTGCATCCTGATGTGTTTAAGCGCTTTGAAGAAGAGGCTTATGCCATGGGCTTCTCCCATGCAGCCGTAGGTGCTATGGTACGCTCAAGCTATCACGCTGATCAACAGGCGCATGGTGCCGGTGTTGTCTAAACCCGCATTCCAAAAGCTCGGGGTATTTCTAGTATTTGCATTTCTGCTGACAGCTTGTAGTCCCAAGCTGGACTGGCGCTCTGTGCAATCTCCACAAGAAGGCTATAGCGCATTATTCCCTGGTAAGCCGGAGAAGATTGAGCGACGTCTGCCATATCAAAATCAAGCAATTCCACAAATCTTAGAAGCGGTAAAAATTGAGGATGATATTTATTCAGTCAGCACTATTTATCTCAACAAAGAGCAAAGCGCTCTTGCACCAAAATTATTGGAGCAATTACAAGGCAACCTATTAAATAGAGCGAGTGTGAATTTAGAAAGCGCTGTTAGTGCCGATGCTCTGTATCAAACGGCAAATCGGCAGCGTATTGCCACCAAAGATTATTTTTTAGAATTCAAGTCTGCCGGTGCGGTAGAGCAGTCAATGCGTGTGCGTTGGATCACAAGAGTCACTCCAGGCAACGGCGCTTGGATTTATCAACTTTCAGTTTTGCATACCGCACCAGCGCGAGTGGATGCAAAAAAGTTTTTTTCTGAAGAATCGTATTCAAACTTCTTCGATGAGTTTCGCCCAGAATAATCTCTAGACGAAACCGAAATTCTGATTAAGATTTTTCTAGGGCAGCTACTTTAGCCTCAAGCGCTTCAAGCTTCTCTCTCGTCTTAGCCAAGACCTTGGATTGCAAATCAAACTCTTCGCGGGTCACGAGATCCATCTTCTGAAAACCTTGATTCATCATGGCGCGTACATTTTTTTCAATTTCTTGCGCTGGTGAATTTCGGATAGCGTCTCCAACCTTGTTTTGCATATCGCTAGCAATGCGCTGAATTTGTTCGAGGATTTCGCCTGGTTTTTGCATAATGCTGCCCACCGTTCTATAAAGAGTTGCATAAAAGACACAGAAGCTATTTTAAGTTGTAGCGCCAAAAACAGGCAAAAAAGGCTTTAAACACGGAAATTGCACCAAAAAGAACTGAACTGGTGCATAAACATGCACCAATAAAGGGAATAAGCCTTATTTAGGGGAATTGTGACAAAGACGTGAATGCTCTGAGATTCATGATCACTCCATGCAATAAAGCATTTATCCCTTTTTCATGACCACTTAGGAGCTATATATGAAAACGATTCAAAAGACAGCCATCGCTCTTGCAGCTTCTGGCTTATTCGCAACAGCAGCATTTGCCCAAACAGCTCCTGCGGCTGCACCAGAGGCTCCAGAAGTAAGCCCTATTACAGCTAACGTAACAGTAACCAATGATTACCGTTACCGTGGTATTACCCAGACTAATTACCAACCAGCCATTCAAGGTGGCTTCGACTACGCTCATGAAAGCGGTCTCTACATTGGTAACTGGAACAGCACGATTAACTGGGTTGCTAATGCGACTAGCAATGGTGTGCAAGCGCCAATCGAGATGGACTTCTACGGTGGTTTTAAGAAAGAGTTGATTGCTGAAGGTTTTGCTTCTGACTTTGGAGTATTACAGTACTACTACAACACTACGGGCGGAAATTACAACAATGCACTTGTAAATCCAAATACAACTGAAATCTATGCCGCGCAGAACTTTACATTTGGCCCGGTAACTGGTTTTGTTAAGGTCAACTACGCTTTAACTAATATTTTCGGAGCGCCTAATAGTAGCGGATCTTTTTATCCTGACCTTACTGCTAACTACGATACTGGAATCTGGGGTGTCAGCTTGAATGGGCACGTTGGTTATCAATATATTGCTGGTCAGCCAAATACCCCTACTGGATGGTCTGCAACTCCAAACAATATTAGCTATACAGATTGGAAGCTAGGTGCGACTAAAGATTTTGGTGGTGGCCTTTCGCTATCAGCAGCATACGTTAGTACTAATGCTAACCCGGTTTGGTGGAACACTTATACCAAGGGCGGGACTTCAGCTGGCCGACCTGGTGCAGTAGTTTCTTTGACAAAAACTTTCTAATTCTTTCCTCTGAACGGAGAAACGTATGAAATTAATTACCGCAATCATCAAGCCCTTCAAGCTTGACGAAGTGCGCGAAGCTCTCTCGGAAGTGGGAGTTTCGGGTATCACCGTCACTGAAGTTAAAGGCTTTGGCCGTCAAAAAGGTCACACCGAGTTGTATCGTGGTGCTGAGTATGTGGTCGACTTTTTACCTAAAGTAAAAATTGAAGCTGCTGTTGAAGATGGCATCTTGGAGCGAGCTCTTGAAGCAATTGAGAAATCAGCTCGTACTGGCAAGATTGGCGATGGCAAGATTTTTGTCTCACCAGTTGAACACGTCATTCGCATTCGCACCGGTGAAACCGGCGCGTCAGCACTTTAAAGAGAGGTTCAAAATGTTAACTTGGATGAAAAAACTCCTTGCTAGCGGTGCGGTAGCTTTGGCTATTGGTGCTACTGGCGTTATGGCGACTTCATCAGCTTTTGCTGAAGAGGCTAAGCCAGTTGCTGCTGCGGCTGCCGCTGCGGTTGCTGCTGCACCTGCATTAGTTCCAAACAAGGGTGATACAGCTTGGTTATTGGTGTGTACTGCATTAGTAATCTTGATGACATTGCCTGGTTTGGCATTGTTCTACGGTGGTTTAACACGTAGTAAGAACATTCTTTCTGTACTTGTACAGTGCATGTTTGTTTTCGCCTTAATCACAGTATTGTGGTCACTCTATGGATACAGCTTTGCATTTACTGAAGGCGGCGCATTCATTGGTGGTTTGGATCGTCTGTTCTTGCAAGGCATTACTCCAGATTCAGTTGCCGCTACTTTTAGTAAAGGCATCGTGATTCCTGAGTATGTATTTATGGCCTTCCAAGCTGCATTCGCAACAATCACTTGCTGCTTGATCATTGGTTCATTTGCTGAGCGTGCGAAGTTTTCTGCAATCGTTGTGTTTGTGATCCTTTGGTTCACTTTCAGCTACTTGCCAATCGCTCACATGGTTTGGTTCTGGCCTGGTCCTGATGACATCAAAGATGCTGCATCACTTGAAGCAATCACAGCGCGTGCTGGTTGGTTGTGGCAGAAGGGTGTTCTTGACTTTGCTGGCGGTACCGTTGTACATATCAATGCTGCGATTGCAGGCTTGGTAGGTTCATTCGTGATCGGCAAACGTTTGGGTTACGGCAAAGAAGCAATGAAGCCACATAACTTAGTATTCGTCATGATTGGTGCATCACTCTTGTGGTTCGGTTGGTTTGGTTTCAATGCTGGTTCTGCTCTCGAAGCAAACGGCAGTGCAGCCTTGGCATTCGTAAACACATTGTTGGCAACCGCTGCTGCAGTATTGAGCTGGTCAGTTGCTGAGTGGGTTCACAAAGGTAAGCCTTCCATGTTGGGTGGCGCATCTGGTTGTGTAGCAGGTTTGGTTGCAATTACTCCAGCTGCTGGTTTTGTTGGTCCAATGGGCGCGCTGATCATCGGTGCTGCTGCTGGTGTAGTTTGCTTATGGGGTGTTTCTGGTCTCAAGAAGATTTTGGGTTCAGACGACAGCTTGGATGTATTCGGTGTGCATGGCGTTGGCGGTATCTTAGGCGCTTTGTTAACTGGTGTATTCGCAGACCCAGCTTTAGGCGGAACAGGTATTTGGGATTATGTGGCTAATGCTGCAGCGCCTGATTACTCTATCGCTAGCCAATTGTGGATTCAGAGCCAAGGTGTCATCGTTACCTTAATTTGGTCTGGCGTGGTTTCTTATATCGCCTACAAATTGGTTGATATGGTGATTGGCCTACGCGTTAAAGAAGATGCAGAGCGCGAAGGTTTGGACATCACTTCACACGGTGAGTCTGCTTACGAGTCTTAATTAGCGTTTTTACCCCTCACTGGGCGGCTTTAGCTAGCTGCCCGGTTTTTAAGCGCGGGATCCTTGGATTCCGCGTCTTTCTTTTAAAAATCTTACAATGGTGAAATGGTCCCACATCTCATCACCGCCCTTAGCGGCCCCCTTCTCGATCTCGAGTCGAAGGTATTAGAAGCAACCCCAACAATTGAGCGCTGGTTTAGGCTTGAATGGCAGGAGCACACTCCGCCGTTCTACTGTTCAGTGGATCTCCGAAATGCAGGCTTTAAGCTGGCACCGGTGGATACCAATCTCTTTCCGGGTGGCTTTAATAATCTTTCGCCCCAGATGCTCCCTTTAGCAGTTCAGGCAGCAATGGCAGCTATTGAGAAGATTTGTCCTGAAGCTAAAAATCTACTCTTAATACCCGAGAGACATACCCGTAATACGTTTTATTTGCAGAATATTGCGCGCTTATCCTCAATCTTGCGTCAAGCAGGGCTCAATGTGCGTTTAGGTACTTTGTCGGATGAAATTAAAAAGCCGACCTGGATTGATTTGCCAGATGGCAATCGTCTCTTAATGGAGCCCTTGTCACGCCTTGGCTTGAAGAAGCAGCGCTTAGGATTAAAAGATTTTGATCCATGCTCGATCTTGCTGAACAATGACTTATCCGCAGGCATTCCTCCAATTTTGGAAAACCTGCACGAGCAATATCTCTTGCCTGGCCTACACGCTGGCTGGCATGTCCGTCGCAAGTCGAATCACTTCGCCGCCTATGATGAGGTTGCAAAGAAATTTGCGAAGGTAGTTGATATTGATCCTTGGATGATTAATCCTTACTTTGCTAGTTGCTCCAATGTGAACTTCCATGAGCGTAAGGGTGAAGAAGAATTACAAGCAGCCGTAGAGAAAGTTTTAAAGAAGACCGCCAAGAAATATCGTGAATACGGCATCAAAGAAAAACCTTACGTCGTTGTAAAGGCAGATGCTGGTACATATGGCATGGGCGTGATGGTGGTGAATGATCCTGCGCAGCTCAAGGGTTTAAATCGCAAAGACCGCAATAAGATGAGTGTGGTCAAAGAAGGTCTTGAGGTGAGTGATGTATTGATCCAAGAAGGTGTGTATACCTTCGAGAAGGTCAATGAGGCTGTTGCTGAGCCAGTGGTGTATATGATTGACCGCTATGTGATTGGTGGCTTCTATCGCGTGCATACAGACCGCGGTCCTGATGAGAATCTCAATGCGCCAGGCATGCATTTTGTACCCCTGGCATTTGAGCAAAACTCCATGCCAGACTTGGGTGCCAAGCCTGGTAGTGCTCCGCCGAATCGCTTTTACCTCTATGGGGTTGTGGCACGCTTGGCCTTACTCGCAGCCTCTTTAGAGTTAGAGCGCTCTGATCCCAACGCCGAAGCGGCTTAATTTACTTTCATAGATTCGGATATCTTGATGGACCTTCTTTTTGTTGCCGATCCCCTGGAATCTTTCAAGATTAATAAAGATTCCACTTTGGCAATGATGCGTGTTGCGCAAGCTGATGGTCATCAACTTTGGTTTTGCCAAAGTCGCAATGTGCTCTGGAGAGATGATTTTGTAGTGGCTGATTGCCAGTCTCTGGTTATTAAGCCAAGCAGTACTGCGTGGTTTGAATTGGGTGCTATTGAGGCTCGTCCATTAAATACATTTCATGGCGTGTTGATGCGCACTGACCCACCCTTTGATATTGAATATCTCAATACCACTTGGTTGTTGTCCGCTGCCGTTCGCCAAGGTGCGAAAGTATTGAATACCCCGATGGCTATTCGCGATCATTCTGAGAAGATCTCGATTACAGAATTTCCTGAACTCATTCCGCCAACTTTAGTGACACGTGAACTCAGTGCGATTGAGGTATTTCATCGCGAGCATCAAGATATTGTGATTAAGCCCTTAGATGGCATGGGGGGCATGGGTATATTTCGTGTCGGTCCAGGCGGTTTAAATCTCGCCAGCATTGTTGAGACTCTAGGCGAGAATGGTGCGCGTACTTTGATGGTGCAGCGCTTCTTGCCGGAGATTGCACAAGGCGATAAACGCGTTCTTTTAATTGGCGGTGAGGTAGTACCGTTTGCTTTGGCCCGCATTCCACAGGGTAATGAAATCCGAGGCAATCTAGCCGCTGGCGGCAAAGGGGTTGCAATGCCCTTGACCGATGCAGAGCGTAAAGTGGCAGAGCGGCTAGCTCCTATTTTGAATGCCCGTGGTTTGTTCTTGGTAGGATTAGACTTAATTGGAGGCTATGTCACTGAAATTAATGTGACTAGTCCAACGTGTTTTGTAGAAATTACTGAGCAGAGTGGATTTGATGTTCCACAATTTTGGTTGAAATCACTCGAAAAGGTATTGGCTTAAAAATGGTTGGAATCGTAATAGTTGCCCACACCCCAGTGGCAAGCGCGATGCTTGGTTTTGCTGAGCATACTTTTGGAGTACTACCTGAGGGCGTCAGAGCGGTAGATATTCCGCCTTATGAAGATACTAAGGTGAGCTTTGATCGCGTTCTCAGGGCGGCTTATGGTGTAGATACTGGAAATGGCGTCTTAATACTCACCGATGTCATGGGGGCAACGCCAGCCAATGTGGCATCTAAGCTAGAAGCACTTGGACCATTATCTGGTTTGAATTCGCCAATCATCGTTTTGGCGGGGTTAAATTTACCCATGCTGATGCGTTGCATCTCCCACCGTGATGAGGGATTGGAAGAGCTTGCCCAGAAGGCACTTCAAGGCGGCCAAAATGGCATCCTGCGTTTAGGTTCTAAAACCCCGCAAGAAACTACGGAGAAATAAGACTCGCTATGCCAGTTGCCGATATTGAAATTGTTAACAAGCTGGGTTTGCATGCGCGTGCCTCTGCAAAGTTGTCGCAACTTGCAGCCGAATTTCCCTGTGAAATACTCTTGTCACGTAATGGTCGTCAAATCAATGCTAAGAGCATTATGGGTGTCATGATGCTGGCTGCTGGCATTGGGAGCACTGTGACTCTAGAAACAGTTGGCGATAAGGCGGATGAGGCAATGCTCGCTTTAACCGCCTTGATCAATGATCGATTTGGAGAAGGCGAGTAACAATGACTTTTGCTTTGCATGGAATTGCAGTATCAAAAGGCATTGCCATTGGCAAAGCCGTACTGATTTCGCGTGCAGCATTAGAGGTTAGTCATTACTTAGTTGAGGCTGGCAGAGAAGAAGCTGAAGCCCAAAAATTATTAGATGCTTTTGAGCAAGTCCGCCTTGAATTGGCACAACTGCGCCAAGGCTTGCCTAAAGATGCGCCACAAGAGATGGCTGCATTCTTAGATGTGCATGGCATGATTCTGGCTGATCCTGCTTTGGCTGAGAAGCCTATTAAATTGATTCGCACTCAGAGATTAAATGCGGCTTGGGCCTTAACAACTGAGCTTAATGCTCTTTTAGAGCAATTTGCGGATATTGAGGATACTTATTTAAAAGAGCGCGCCAACGATATCCGGCAGGTGGCTGAGCGAGTGGTTAAGGCTTTAAATGCTCAGAAAAAAGACCCCTTAAATGATGCCGATTTCTTACCTGCCAGTGATATTGGCGTTGAATCCATCATTGTTGCTCATGATATTGCTCCTCATGACATGTTGCGCTTCAAAGAGCATGCCTTTACAGGCTTTGTAACGGATCTTGGAGGGAAGACCTCTCATACCGCTATCGTTGCTCGCAGCATGGAGATTCCTGCGGTAGTGGGCGTAAGACATGCCAGCGAAATGATTCGTCATGGGGATTGGCTGGTATTGGATGGTGAGCACGGGGTTGTGGTGGTTGCTCCCGATGAGCAACTTCTTGCTGAATATCGAAAACTACAAACTCAGGCCTTAAAAGAAGCTCGCAAGCTAAAGCAGCTAAAGCATGCAAAGACTGAAACAGTGGACCGCGTTGAGATTGAGTTGTTTGCCAATATTGAGCTACCCGAGGATGCGATACAGGCAGTGAAGTTGGGTGCTGTGGGCGTTGGTTTATTCCGCTCTGAATTTTTATTTATGGATCGCAAGCTGGCCTTGCCCGATGAAGAGCAGCAGTATCAAGAATATCGGCGCGTAGTCGATTTAATGCATGGCCTACCTATTAATATTAGAACTATTGACGTTGGTGCCGATAAAGCATTGGGTGGGGGTGGCGATGTTTCTCAAACTGGTACATCACCACTTGGATTGCGTGCAATTCGCTGGTCTTTGACGGAGCCTGAAATCTTTTTAACGCAACTCAGAGCGATCTTGCGCGCATCAGCCCATGGGCAGGCGCGCATCATGATTCCGATGTTGGCCCATGCCAAAGAAATCGATGAAACATTTAGATTGATTGAAAAGGCAAAGCAGCAATTGCATCAGCGTGGCAAAGCGTTTAACCCCGATATTCAAGTGGGTGCGATGATTGAAATCCCGGCAGCTGCTTTGATGCTACCGTTGTTTATTGATCGATTTGATTTCCTTTCTATTGGTACTAACGACCTGATTCAGTACACCTTAGCGATTGATCGGGCGGATCATTCGGTGGCGCATTTGTACGACCCCTTGCATCCAGCCATATTGAATTTGTTATCAAGCATCATTGACCAAGCTAAGCGCGCGGATGTGCCTGTTGCTGTTTGCGGTGAGATGGCCGGTGATCCTGCATTGACAAAGCTATTACTTGCGCTTGGGCTGACAGACTTCTCAATGCACTTTAGTCAGTTGTTATTAGTGAAGCGCGAGATCTTAAAGGCAAACGTGGGTTTATTAAAAGCCCGAGTTCCTAGAGTCCTGCGTGCTTACGAGTCCGAAGAGCAGGCTAAAGCTTTGGAGCGATTGCTCTCTTAATTTCCTAATGCTGAGAGCCGCATACTAGGCACTCAGCATTACGACTAATTCGGATCTCATCAATCTGTGTGTTAAGAGCGTTCCAAAGCAACATTCTTCCCACTAAAGGCTGACCAAATCCAATTAAGACTTGCAGGGCTTGCGCTGCTTGCATGGTGCCAATAATGCCGACTAAGGGCGAAAATATTCCCATACTGGCGCAACTGACTTCCTCGAATTGTTCATCTGGAGAGAACAGACAGGCATAACAGGGCGATGTTTCCTCGCGAAAATCAAACACACTGAGTTGACCATCAAACTTGAGCGCTGAGCCTGAGACTAGCGGCACTTGATGTTGGAAGCAAGCGGCATTAATTAAGTGGCGAGTAGCAAAGTTGTCCGTGCAATCTAGAGCGATATCAACGCTTGGCAAAAGGCCATCTAGTAAAGTTTCTGATGCTTTCTCTTGGACCGTATTAATGATGAGGCTTGGGTTGATGCTTTGTAGGAATTGTTTTCCAGACTCGACCTTGCTTTTCCCAATAGAGTTTTGGGTGTGCATGATTTGTCGTTGCAAATTGGTTGGCTCAACTTTGTCGTGATCGACTAGCGTTATTGTGCCTACGCCTGCAGCTGCTAAGTAGGGTGCGGCAGCGCTACCTAAGCCACCGGCACCAATGATGAGGATGTGTGAGCCAAGCAGTTTTTCTTGCCCAGCAACATCAATTTCTTCTAGCAGTAAATGCCGCGAGTAGCGAAGTAGCTGCTCATCATTCATATGCATGCCCCAATTGCTAGAGCTTACTCGAGCTTAGAAGCTGAGCGTTTTACTGGCTCGCCATTAATGAATGCTACAGCCTGAGAAAGCATGAAGTCATCTGTACTGCCGAGCTCAACAGGCTTCTTAGACTTCTCTTTTTCTTTCTCTTCAGGAGTTTTCTTGGCATTTTTTTCTTCAATACGTTGAAGCTCTTCTAGGCGACGTTTTTCACGATCGGCAACTAACTTTTCTTCTGACGCTTGCTTGTTGCGCAAATGCTTCTCGCTATCAATCTCCCGTGTAATCAAGACATCGTCAGGGTCGCCATCTTTATTTTGATCAACTGCGATATCTGGTTTGATGCCATAAGCCTGAATAGATTTACCACTTGGGGTGTAGTAGTAAGCAGTAGTGATCTTTAGTGCTGAATCATTGCTGAGTGGACGAACGGTTTGCACTGAGCCTTTACCAAAAGTTGTCTTGCCAATAATGGTCGCACGTTTGTAGTCCTGCAATGCACCCGCAACAATCTCCGATGCAGAAGCCGAATATGCGTTTACTAAAACCACCATCGGTAGTTTTTTATACAATGCCGGCACACCAGCTAAAGGATCGCCGGGTTCGCTCAGACGATACATCGCTGGCGTCGCATTGAATACTTGCTTGGAATCAGGCGTCTGGCCCTTAGTTGAAACGATCACAGCATCAGCTGGTAAGAAAGCAGCAGCAACACCTACTGCGCCTTGCAGCAAGCCGCCGCCATTATTACGGAGATCCAGAATGATGCCCTTCATCTTAGGATCTTGATTGGCAAGTTCAGTTAATTTTTTAGCTAAGTCAGGAATAGTGCGCTCCTGAAAGCTGGTTACTCTGACCCATGCGATATCGTTATCCAAAATTTTGGCTTTAACGGATTGCACTTTAATTTCAGCACGAGTAATGGTTACCGGAAAGCTACGCTCTTCACTTTTACGGAAGACGGTCAAGGTAATTTTGGTACCTGGTGTACCGCGCATGGTGCGCACCGCTTTATCGAGTGACATACCGCGAACAGGTTTGTCATCTAAGCGAGTAATGAGGTCGCCAGCTTGTAAGCCAGCGCGCGCCGCAGGACTATCTTCGATCGGGTTGAGCACTTTAACAACACCATCTTCTGAGGTGATCTCAATGCCAAGACCAGCAAACTTACCACTGGTTTGTTCCTGCATTTCTGAGAAATCTTTTTTATCAAGATAGGTCGAGTGAGGATCAAGACTGCTGACCATGCCTTTGACCGCATCAGTTAATAACTGTTTATCTTCAATCGGCTCAACGTATTCACGTTTAATTTGAGCAAAGACATTGGATAGTGTGCGCAGCTCATCCAAAGGCAGCGTTGCGCCTTGTTGGGCAGTTGCTGATAATTGGATGGTGGCTGCAACCCCGGCGATTAGGCCAACAGCTATAAGGGCAAAGTTCTTGAAAAATACGCGCATGCTTCTGTTTTACCTTAATCCAAATAAAAATGCTGAATGGGCTTGAGGTTGTCATCGAGCTCATAAACGAGCGGGATGCCATTAGGAACGTTAATTTCCATAATGTCTTCGTCGGAAACCTGATCTAGGTACTTAATTAAAGAGCGAATGCTGTTCCCATGCGCTACTAGCAATACACGCTTACCCGCTTTGAGGGCTGGGGCAATGGATTCATTCCATAGGGGCAAGACTCGCTCAACGTTGTCCTTTAGGCACTCTCCTAAAGGAATATCGGATGCGCTGAGTTTTTCATAGCGACGATCATTTTGTGGATTGCGCTCATCTCCCGCCTCTAAAAGTGGGGGGCGAATATCGTAGGAGCGACGCCAAATATGAACTTGCGCATCTCCGTATTGGGCAGCAGTTTCAGCTTTATTGAGGCCGGTGAGGGCGCCATAGTGACGTTCGTTCAGTCTCCAACTGTGGACTACGGGCAGCCACATGAGGTCCATAGTGTCTTGAACATGCCAAAGGGTTCGGATAGCCCTTCTCAAGACGGAGGTGTAAGCCACGTCAAACTCATAGCCAGCTTTGCGGAGGTTTTCGCCTGCGGCAAGAGCCTGTTCAGTGCCTTTTGGGGTTAAGTCGACGTCCGCCCAGCCAGTAAAGCGGTTTTCAAGGTTCCAGGCGGATTCGCCATGACGAATAAGGACAAGTTGTTTCATAGAGCCATTCTATAATCCGGTGATGAACTTTCTCACGCAAATTGATAATTTAGCGCTTATCGCCCTCCTGTTAGTTTCGGGCGCAGCGCTTTTCCTACCCACATTATCTACGCTTATTAGCGGAAAAGGCTTATCGCCTACCGAAGCGACCATTTGGATGAATCGTCGCAAGGCGGGAGTTTTAGACCTTCGCTCAGAGGAAGCATTTAAAGCAGGTCATTTACCAGGTGCAAAGCATGTGCCATCCAATGAGATTGTCGCTAGGATTGAAAAACTCAAGCTAGACCGAAAAAACCCACTCATTTTGGTTTGTGAAACTGGTGTGAGCTCGCGCAAGGCAATGGCTGAAGTACAAAAACTGGGCTTTGCTGAAGTGGGTACTTTAGATGGCGGTGTTCAGGCTTGGCAGGCCGCAGCGCTGCCATTAGTTAAATAATTTAGCGAGCCAGATATGCCGTCAGTCACGATGTACAGCACCCAAGTCTGCCCTTACTGCGTTATGGCAGAAAAGCTGTTGCAGAGAAAGGGTGTTGCCAATCTAGAGAAGATTTTGATTGATCGGGATCCTGCGCAGCGCGAGATCATGATGACTCGTACGGGGCGCCGTACGGTCCCGCAAATTTATATTGGGGAAACCCATGTTGGCGGTTACGACGATCTAGTTGCTCTGGACCGTGCTGGCCAACTTGATCCGCTATTAGCTTAAAAATTTACTCAGAAAGTTTCTTATGACTGAACAAACTACTTCCGCTCCAGATGGAGCTGATAACTCAAAAGAACCTGGTTTCCGTATTCAACGGATCTATCTTAAGGATCTATCTTTAGAGCAGCCAAATGCCCCGCAAATTTTGTTGGTTGCCGCTGAGCCACAAGTAGAAGTTGAGGTAGATGTTGCAGTGACCCGCTTGAGCGATGAGATTTTTGAAGTAGCTTTAATTGCGACAGTAACCGCTAAAGTTGAGAGTAAAGTACTCTTTTTGGTTGAAGCAAAGCAGGCAGGTATTTTTGAATTCAGCAATATCCCCCCAGAGCAAATTGATCCAATGTTAGGTATTGCTTGCCCAACGATTTTGTATCCTTACCTGCGCTCTAATGTTGCTGACACTATTAGCCGTGCTGGTTTCCAGCCAATTCATCTGAATGAAATTAATTTCCACGGGATGTACGAGCACCGCATCATGCAGGCCGCGCAAGCTGCTGCAACTGAGAGTAGCTCTGCCGATGAAAGCAAAATCATTCTTCCTCACTAAGTCTGATTAGTTAAAGCCCACAGATCATGAAAGTGACGCTGCTTGGAGCTGGATCTTGGGGTACTGCTATGGCCGCACAAGCTGCGCGCCATCTTCAGTCGGGCGATGTCTGCCTATGGTCGCGCAGTGCTGAGCAGTTAGAGGCCATTCGAAAGACTGGTGAAAACGCAGCGTATTTGCGTGGCGTCATCTTGCCCCCAGGCCTGCAATTAGAAAGTAGTTTTGAGCGCGCCATTGAGCGCCTTTCTGAAAACGATCTTTTGGTGATTGCTACCCCGATGTCGGGTCTTTCGGAAACGGTGGCGCAAGTATTACGCCTCGCAAAATACCCACTCAATATTGTTTGGCTGTGCAAGGGTTTAGAGCCCAGCACTACCTTATTGCCACATCAAGTAGTGGATCGTGAAGACAAACTTCATAGTCATGGCTTGCGCCACTCCTATGGTGCATTATCCGGCCCTAGTTTTGCGCAAGAGGTTGGCAACGGCATGCCTTGCGCATTAACGATTGCTAGCAAATCAAATGCCTTGTGCGACATTGTTCAAGGTGCATTTCATCATGGCAATATGCGCATCTATGCCAGCGATGATTTGGTTGGCGTTGAATTGGGCGGCGCTATTAAAAACGTCTTAGCAATTGCGGCTGGTATTGGCGATGGTTTGGATCTTGGTCTAAATGCACGAGCTGCCGTATTGACGCGTGGGCTTGCCGAAATGATGCGCTTGGTAAAAGCGGCTGGCGGTAGGCCTGAAACCTGTATGGGGTTGACGGGTGTGGGCGATTTAATTCTGACTGCTACTGGCGATCTCTCTCGCAATCGTCGAGTTGGGCTGGCACTTGCTGCAGGGAAACCTTTACCTGAAATTTTAGGCAACTTAGGACATGTTGCTGAGGGTGTCTTGTGTGCTTCCGCTGTTGGTGATCTTGCGACTCGCTTGGGTGTCGAGATGCCAATTACTGCCATGATGGGTGAAGTCTTATCTGGAAAACTTCCACCAGCACAAGCTGTTAAAAAACTCATGGGCCGCGATCCTAAGGTCGAAGTCTAAATTACGACTAGTTCCCACCAAGCAGTCCGTTTTGGCGCCAAGCTTCATACACCACAATCGCGACAGTGTTAGATAGATTCAAACTGCGACTGTTATCTTGCATGGCTAGACGCATTTGATTTGGAAGTGGTATCGAGCCTCTAACTTCTTCTGTAATACCTTTGGTTTCCGAGCCAAAAACAAAATAATCATCAGGCAAGTATTTGCCATCATGAAACCTTCCAGATCCTTTGGTGGTCAGGGCAAAAATACGTTCTGCCTTAGGTTGTTCATTTGCAAGAAATTGCGCCCAGTTTTCGTGTACTTTTACTCTAGCGAATTCGTGATAGTCCAGACCCGCTCTCCGAAGCTTCGCATCTTCCATGGGGAAGCCAAGCGGTTCTATGAGATGAAGTTTTGCACCCGTGTTGGCACACAGGCGAATAATGTTGCCTGTGTTTGGTGGAATTTCTGGTTCGAATAAAACAATGTTAAACATGCTCTGATCTTTGCGATGGACGAAGTGTTCTCAGAAGAACCCAATTAATAACACGAGATACGCCATTGTCCTTCAGAATCCGCGCGATCTCATTTAAGGTTGCGCCACTGGTCATTACGTCATCAAATACGATGATCGTTGCAGACTCTAGGCACTCACTGTATTTCGGGTTGATGTAGAACATGTGTTGAATGGCTTTATAGCGATTCGCTCGGTTTTCATGAGCCTGATGTTGGGTGTGATGGTGGCGCAGTAAAACATGGGGATTTTTATTGACCGTGTTTGTACAGCGAATACGTCTAGCCACCTCCCAGCTTTGATTAAAGCCCCGAGCGCACAGTTTTTCTTGGCTCAGCGGTACCGGTAGTAAATAGTCTGCCTGCATCTGTTTTATATCTTCAGAGATCAATTGATTCCATGCTGATGCAAGACCATGAGCACAGGCAAGACGGCGTTGATATTTTAATTGGTGTAGTGCTGTCTGTAGCCTTCCGTCGTATCGGTCTAGGCAGTAGGTCTCATCAAAGTAGGGCGGATTGTTTAGGCACTCCTGGCAGCGTTGATCGGCAATTTCATTGCCTACCAGAGTGAGGCCACATTGTTTACAACACTCATAATTTGAGAGTTGGTCTGAATCTAATAAAGCAGAACAAGCAACGCACAGAGTACGTTGCTGAAATGCCCCGCAAATGATGCATGCACTTGGCAATACATGCGAACAAATGGTTTGGAAAAAATTCTCAAAGAGTCGCATTGGGCGCTGAGTATACTGAGCCAATGACCCAATCAATCAGATGGCTTCAGGACGAAATTGCAGACCGAATGTTGCAAAAGTTAGATATCGTCAAACTGGAAGTAAAGGATGCGCTGATCATTCCAGATTTCCCTGGGGCGCATGCGCGCTTTCTGACAAAACGTTTTCCAGGAATTCGTTTTCATAGTGCACCAGAGGCTGAGCTAACTGGGTTTGACTTATTGAAATTCAGGATTGCCCGTCTATGGAATTCAGGGCTTCAATCTGCCCCCTTGATTTCACTAGATAACTACAAGAAATCAGGCCGAATTGACCTTCCCGATAATTCTGTCGAATTGATCTTTAGTGTCTTATTTATGCAAGATTTACCCGACCCAAAGCATTTTTTGCAAGAGTGTTGGCGAGTACTCAAGGAGGGTGGATTACTGACTTTTAGTTATTTGGGCCCCGATACTGCCAAAGAGCTTCGCGCCGAAGGCTTGCCCCAGCAGTTGTCTTTGAAGAAATTGGCCAGTCCTTGGGATATGCACGATATGGGAGATGCCCTGCTGGGCGAGCGTTTTTCAGATCCGGTAATGGATATGGAGTTCCTGAACTTGGACTATGTATCTGACGCAGTACTGGTGACCGATGCCAAGGCTTTAAATTTGCTTGATGCTGATGGTCAAAATAGCGCTTTATCCATTCAATTACCTAAAAAACTCACTTTAGAACTTGTTTATGGGCATGCTTGGGCCTTGGGCAAGCACCTAGCTAAAGCACAGGATCATGTCGCCTATATTGATCTAAATCAAATCGGACGCAAGACTAGGAGTGATTCTGCTTAAGTGTAAGCACTCACTATCTTTTAAACCTTTATCAAGATTGAGGCAAGCCTGGTTAACCCGGTTTGTTGTTGAACTTAATTAACCCTATAATCAGCGCTAGAAGTATTGCTTGATACCGCATTTTTGGACTATCTGGGGCTGTATTGCCGCAGAAGTTCACGACAATAAACAGAGAATAAGATGAATTTATTTGGAAAAGTCACTAGGGCTTCGCTCTATTTAGTAGCAGCCTTCGGCACTGCAGTAGCGCATGCAGTTGAAAATATGCCAGGCGGCCCATCGGTGTTGCAACTGAATTTTGCCCCTCCTGCGACAAAAATCATGCAAGAGATTCATTGGTTGCATTGGATGATGTTGATCATTTGCGCACTGATTTTTATCGGTGTTTTTGGAGTGATGTTCTATTCCATCCTCAAGCACCGCAAATCTTTAGGTGCTAAATCTGCCTCTTTCCACGAAAGCACCACAGTGGAGATCATTTGGACAGTAATTCCATTACTCATCGTGATCGGGATGGCTTTGCCTGCAACTAAAACTGTTGTGGCCATGAAAGACACCACTAACTCTGACATCACTATTAAGACTACTGGCTACCAGTGGAAATGGGGTTACGACTACATTAAAGGTGAAGGCGAAGGCATTAGCTTCTTGTCCACCATGTCTACTACACGTGAAGCCATTAATAACTTGGCACCTAAATCAAATACGTATTTGATGGAAGTGGACAACGAGATGGTGGTGCCTGTTGGCAAAAAGATTCGCATGATTACCACTGCGAATGACGTAATTCACTCATGGACTATTCCAGCATTTGGTGTGAAGCAAGATGCGATCCCAGGTTTCGTGCGCGATACCTGGTTCCGTGCTGACACTATCGGTAAATTCCGCGGTCAATGTTCTGAGTTGTGCGGTGCCGAGCACGCCTTTATGCCTATCGTAGTCAACGTGGTTTCACAAGATGACTACACCAAGTGGGTAGCAGAGAAGAAAAAAGAAATGGGTGCGGCCTCTGATGATCCTACTAAGGTTTACACCTTGGATGAGCAAAAAGAGCGTGGCGCTAAAGTCTACGCAGCAAATTGCGCAGCATGCCATCAGCCAAACGGCAAAGGTGCGGGCACGTTCCCAGCGCTTGAAGGTAGCAAAGTGGTGCTTGGACCGAAAGCAGCTCAGTACAACATTCTTATCAATGGTAAGGGTGCGATGCCGAAGTGGGCTGGTGTGATTTCTGATGGCGATATTGCTGCCGTGATGACATACACCCGCAATGCTTGGGGCAATAAAACGGGTGAGATTATTCAGACCCAGGATATTGTTTCTGCGCGCGCTGGCAAGTAATTCATTCATTAATACAGATCAAACTAAACCGGAGTAATCCATGAGCACAGTCTCTACCACCCACGATCATGCACACGACCATGCGCATGATGATCACACGCCACATGGCTGGCGTCGTTGGTTGTTCGCAACCAACCATAAAGATATCGGCACGATGTACCTGATTTTTTCTTTCATCAGCTTGATGGCTGGTGGTGTGATGGCTTTGGGTATTCGATTGGAATTGTTCCAGCCAGGCTTGCAATTCTTGCGCCCTGAGTTTTTCAATCAATTAACGACCATGCACGGTTTGGTCATGGTGTTCGGCGCAATCATGCCGGCATTCGTTGGATTTGCGAACTGGATGATTCCTTTGCAAATCGGCGCATCCGATATGGCTTTTGCCCGTATGAATAACTTTAGCTTCTGGATTCTTCCAGTAGCAGCGTGCTTGTTGTTTGGTTCATTCTTAGCTCCTGGCGGTGCACCTGCCGGTGGCTGGACTTTGTATGCGCCTTTGACTTCACAGATGGGCCCAGGTTTAGACATGGGTATTTTTGCACTCCACTTATTGGGTGCTTCCTCCATCATGGGCTCGATTAATATCATCGTGACCATCTTGAATATGCGCGCTCCTGGTTTGACATTGATGAAGATGCCAATGTTCTGCTGGACTTGGTTGATTACTGCTTATTTATTGATCGCTGTAATGCCTGTGTTAGCCGGTGCAATCACCATGGTTCTCACAGATCGCCATTTCGGTACTTCTTTCTTCTCCGCAGTTGGCGGTGGTGACCCAATCATGTTCCAGCACATTTTCTGGTTCTTTGGTCATCCAGAGGTTTACATCATGATTCTTCCAGCATTCGGAATTATTAGTGAAATCGTTCCTGCCTTCTCTAGAAAAACATTGTTTGGCTATAGCTCCATGGTTTATGCAACCGCATCTATTGCGATCTTGTCATTTATCGTTTGGGCACACCACATGTTTGCAACAGGCATGCCTGTTACTGGTCAGTTGTTCTTTATGTACGCCACGATGCTGATCGCTGTGCCAACTGGTGTGAAGATCTTTAACTGGGTTGCAACCATGTGGAAGGGTTCGATGACATTCGAAACTCCAATGTTGTGGTCTGTTGGTTTTATTTTCGTATTCACGATGGGTGGTTTTACGGGCCTGATCTTGGCAATGGCTCCAATTGATATTGGCGTGCAAGATACCTATTACGTTGTTGCTCACTTCCACTATGTATTGGTAGCTGGCTCATTGTTCGCCATGTTTGCTGGTTTCTATTACTGGTGTCCAAAGTGGACTGGCTATATGGCCAATGAAACTCGCGGCAAGATCCATTTCTGGACTTCCATGATTTTCTTTAACATCACCTTCTTCCCAATGCACTTCTTGGGCTTAGCTGGTATGCCACGTCGTTATGCCGATTACCCAACCCAGTTTGCCGATTTCAATATGGTCGCCTCTATTGGCGCCCTTGGTTTTGGTTTGTCCCAAGTTTATTTCCTGCTCTTTGTTGTCTTGCCAGCCTACAACGGCAAAGGCGAAAAAGCCCCAATGAAGCCATGGGATGGCGCCAAAGGTTTGGAGTGGACGATACCTTCACCAGCACCTCACCATACCTTTGAAACACCTCCAAATGCAGAAGAGTTAAATGCTGCAGGAATCTAAAGTACTCGTACAAAAATCCCAATCTGCCAGTAACCGCAGATTGGGTTTTATCCTTTTAAGCGTTGCTGTTGTGTTCTTTATCGGCATTGTTATTAAACGGAGCGTGCTGAGTTAACACTCAAGCACCACTTATGTCCGCTATCGCCTCCATTAATCGTCAAATCCTACTGAAGCTGTTGATCGCTTCAGTCATGATGTTTGGATTTGGCTATGCCTTAGTGCCGATGTACAAAGCGCTTTGTGAGGTCACTGGTATTAATGTCGTGACCAATAAGAATGACTATGGCACGCGAGCCTATAGCCCTAATAAAGTAGGTAATACACAGGTTGATTACTCACGGGTGGTAACGATTGAGTTTGATTCTAATAGTCGTGGCCCATTCTCCTTCCGTCCCCTCAAGAACTATTTAGAGGTTCATCCAGGCGAGATGACAGAGATTGTGTACGAGGTAACGAATAACCTCGGTCGTCCGGTTGAAGCTCAAGCTATTCCGAGTTATGCACCAAAAAGCGCTATGGAGTTTTTCACAAAATTAGAGTGCTTCTGTTTTCAGCAGCAAACCCTGGCGGCGCATGAAGTCAAAAAGATGCCGGTGATATTTGTGATTGATGCGGGACTGCCTGCTGATGTCAAAACGATTACCTTGTCGTACACCTTCTTTGAGTTAGGCGTTGGTCAGCAGCCAGCAGGCTCAACCACCCCTAAATCGAAGTCGGTGTCATGAGTAAGAAAAAAAGTACTTTTATGCAATCTATGATCGCTGTGTTGTGGGCTTTTTTAGGTGTGCGTAAAAAATCTGGTTTACAAGACGATGTAGCTTCACTCAGTTTTATCCACATTATTATTGCGGGAGTTGTAGGTGCCTTAATTTTTATGGGCGTACTCCTCTTGATAGTTAAAGTAGTTGTGTCCCATTGATTATTTTTTGATTGAATAGAGAGAATAAGATGTCATCCAATTCAACCCCTTACTATTTTGTTCCCGGACTATCTAGTCATCCAGCTGCTGCAGCTCTAGGTTTGCTTGCGTTTGGCGCTGGTATGTCTGGCTGGGTAAACCATGCAGCTTGGGGCGGCCCAGTAACTGCAGTTGGCGTACTCTGGGTTTTATTTGTGCTCTACAACTGGTTTGGAGACACGATTGCTGAGTCCAATGCAGGTAAGAACGGCATTAATGTGGACATTTCTTATCGTTGGTCGATGGCTTGGTTCATCTTCTCTGAGATTATGTTCTTTGGCGCGTTCTTTGCAGCATTGTTCTATGCGCGCAATATTGCGATGCCTTGGATGGGTGACGTGGAGAGTAAATTGCTTTGGCCTAATTTCACAGCAGTTTGGCCAAATGACGGCCCTGCAGGTTTGGTTGAGAAATTTACCACCATGGGTCCATGGCCAATTCCTACGATTAATACCTTATTGCTCTTGAGCTCCGGTGTGACAGTTACTTATGCTCACCATGCGCTTCGTGAAAATCACATGAAGAAAGCCATCAATGGTTTGGCTGCTACTGTTGGTCTTGGTATTGTCTTTTTGGGTTTTCAGATGTATGAGTACTACCATGCATACCATGCCTTGAATTTGAAACTCACTTCAGGCGTTTACGGTTCAACCTTCTTCATGTTGACTGGTTTTCATGGTTTCCACGTTTTCCTTGGTGGCCTAATGTTAGCGATTGTCTTGCGCCGTATGATTCGTGGCGACTTTACGGCCGATAATCATTTTGCGTTTGAGGGCGCTGCTTGGTACTGGCACTTTGTTGACGTTGTCTGGCTCGGTCTCTACATCGCTGTTTACTGGATGTAAGGCAATAAAAATCGGGGCTTAGCGCCCCGATTTGTTTTGGATGGCTGCTTGTATATTGCTTAGTTTGTTCCCACCCGAACGCCGGTAGCTTCAATAAGGCCAAAGTAGTGGGCAATCAATATGCCAAGAAACAGTACTATTGAAAGTCCAATACGCAGCATGAGGGACTGAACCATTCTTGAGCTGCCGCCCTTATCCTTCATCATGAAGAAGAGGGCTGAGCCTAAGCTTCCTACAATCATTATCAGTGCAACTGGAATAATCCATTTCATCTCAAAGTACCCCTGTGAATATATTTTCTAGCTTAATTACTGGTCGTATAGTCGCTACTGTATCAGCCCTTGTGGTGATTTTAGTTGGCGGTGGCGCTGGTATTTGGCAGCTGAATCGAGCGGAACAGAAGATTCGCCTGGGGGAGTCTTTGACTGCCAAACTGCAAATGCCTGTACTGAAAGCCAATGCCGACAGTTTGAACTTAGAGCAGGCTGGAGAGCGCCGTATTCTTGCCCGTGGCCGCTTTATCCCAGCTGAGGCTATTTGGCTAGATAACCGCCCCCGTCCTATTCCAGAGGGTGGCACTGGCACTACTGGGCAATCTGGCTTTTATGTGATGATGCCCTTGAAATTGGATGGCCAAGATACTGTACTTTGGGTTAATCGTGGGTGGGCCCCTCGTAATAACGAAAATCGTATTGAGCTTCCCCCAGTTAAGACTGCTGATGAGATGGTGACTATTGAGGGGGTGGCATTCCCCCATCCGGGAAGGGTTTTTGAATTGGGTCAAAAGGGTGATGCGAAAGCGAGCCCAAGAATTGAGCAAAATTTTGATTTGGCGCTTGAGGCCCAAAGCCATGGATGGAAGCAGTTACCGTTCATTGTTCGGGAATCTAATTCAGCCAAAAACGATGGTTTAGTCAGAAATTGGCCTTCGCCAACAAGCGGAGTCGATCGCCATTATGCTTATGCCTTTCAGTGGTTTGCATTGGCCTTATCAGGATTTTTGTTTTGGCTTATCAATGGGCTCATGAAATATCGTCGGGAGCTTGTTGTTAATGGAGATAGAGTGTGAGTAATAAAGAGTTATTGATCCCGGCTTCGCAAATGGATTCCTCAGCGATTAATGCGCAGACTCGCCGTGGCCGTCTGCAGATGTTATTGTTATTGCTTGCTTGTGCGGCACCAGTCATTGCCTCCTATTTAGCTTATTACGTCTTTAAACCAGAAGGTGGCAAAACCAATTTCGGAACCTTGATTCAGCCAGTACAAGATGTGAATCCTGCTTGGCTTGATGTTCCTTTTAAAGGTAAGTGGACCTTGCTGGTAGCTAGACCCGCTGGGGAGTGCACCATCAAAAATGAATCCTGTCTTGAGGCCTTATTTTTAATGCGTCAGCTGCGTATTGCCGTTGGTCGCGAGAGCAGTCGTGTTCAGTTGGTGTGGGTCAACACAGATGGGAAGCCAGTAGATCCAGAGGTATTGCTAGCCTATGATCAAAAGACGGCGGGTTTTCAGATTGTGTCATTACCAGCGGATCCTAAGTCAAAGGCTGAGTTTGATGCTTGGCTCAATCTCGATGGCGCAGGTCAGAAGATTCAGTTAATTGATCCGAGCCCGGCCAAGATGATGGTCTTTCCAGCGACCAATTCCCCTAAAGAATTCGGCAGCATTAAAAAAGACCTTGAAAAGCTATTGCGCCTCAACCGTAAGGGTGAGAACTTGCAATGAGTAGTTTGTGGTTGCTAATAGAGTTGGCTGCAATCGCTATTGTGTTTGCAGGCCTGCCCCTGATTTATCTATGGACAAGACCTGGATATAACTTTTTCCAAAAACTCAATTGGGTTTTAGTCTTCATGACCTTTGATTTGATTGTGTTTGGCGCCTTCACTAGATTAACGGACTCTGGCTTAGGTTGTCCTGACTGGCCTGGTTGCTATGGCACTTCAAATCCGTGGCATGCAATTGGTGAGATACAACTGGCTGAAGCGAATATGCCAACCGGTCCTGTGACGGTTATCAAGGCTTGGATTGAAATGATTCATCGCTATTTGGCGATGACAGTGGGTGCTTTGATTTTGATTCAAGTGGGACTGGCTTGGAGCAAGATAAAGAGCTTGGGTAAGAAACCATTTTTAGTGAGCCTGGGTTTACTGCTCTTGGTTTGTATTCAAGGTGCATTTGGTGCCTGGACGGTTACGCTTAAATTACAACCGATCATTGTCAGCATCCACTTAATGCTGGCTTTGGTATTGCTTGCCTGCCTAACTGCATATGCTCAGCAAGAATGGGAAGATCAATCTTCTTCAGTTCGACGTTTTCAAATAAAACCCCTTCCTGCAAAGTTGCTGGTGATTGCTTCAGTCACTTTAGCTATACAGATATTTTTGGGTGCATGGGTTAGCACCAATTACGCAGTATTGGCTTGTCCTGATTTCCCAAGCTGCATGGGTACTCTTTGGCCAGAAACCGCTTGGCAAGAAGGTTTTACTTTGTGGCGCGCGCTAGGTCTAAATGCTCAAGGGGAATCTATTTCTCCAGTAGCTTTGCAAACGATCCATTGGGCGCATCGCGTGTTTGCACTCATTGCCTTAGCGGCGATAGGTTTTCTTGGGGTGAGCGCTCTCCAGTTGAGTAATGCTGCATTGTTGGGAATGGGTCGCATCGCTAAGTTATTACTTGCCCTTCTTATCCTTCAGGCGCTTACAGGTATTTCTAATGTGGTCTTTCAATGGCCACTACTTGCCGCCTTAATGCATACCGCGGGATCAGCGGCATTAGTCTTCTGCTTGGTTCGCTTAGCTCACTGGTCCTCTTGGAGTGCACCCATTCATATTAAGATGGTCAAATCATTATGAGCAGCCCCACACCTTCTTCCCCTGCAGCTATGCCGCGTTGGCGTCAGTTCTGGGTATTGACTAAACCTCGCGTTACTCAGCTAGCGGTTTTCTGTGCAGTGATTGGTATGTTCTTGGCTACCCCCGGTATGGTTCCGTATCCAGTACTCATTGGTGGCATTGTCGGTATTTGGTTATTGGCAGGCGCAGCCTTTGCAATGAACTGTTTAATTGAGCAAGCAGTCGATGCCAAGATGAAGCGTACTTCTTGGAGACCATCTGCAACTGGTGAAGTAACGCCTTTTCACATTACTATTTTTTCTATTGTTCTCGGCAGTTTGGGTGCCGTGATTTTGTGGAACTTCTGTAACCCATTAACCATGTGGCTTACGGTAGCAACCTTTGTTGGCTACGCGGTCATCTATACCTGGCTGCTCAAGCCCGCAACACCACAGAATATTGTGATTGGCGGCTTGTCTGGCGCAATGCCACCCGCTTTGGGTTGGGCGGCAGTGACTAACGGCTTATCTGCAGAAGCATGGCTCTTAGTCCTGATTATTTTTGTTTGGACCCCACCGCACTTTTGGGCGCTAGCCTTGTATCGTCGCGATGATTATGTTCAAAGTGGATTACCGATGTTGCCGGTCACCCATGGGGAGCGCTTTACGCTGCTCAATATCTTGCTCTACACCTTGATTTTGATTGCTGCTACTTTGCTGCCCTATATCTACGGCATGAGTGGTGTAGTCTATTTAATCTCCGCAATCATTTTGGGTTTGATGTTCCTTGCTTATGTGATTGCCTTGTTTGTTTCTTACAGCGATGCACTAGCGAAAAAGACTTTCCGGTTTTCAATTACCTATTTATCTCTGCTATTTGCAGCGCTATTAATCGATCACTATTTCATTTGAGTTGAATATGAATTTATTAAAACCTTACACATTGATTTCCCGCCTCTTGATATTGGCGCTTGTTGGTCTAGCTCTGGTGGCTTGTAGTCCCAAGCAGAGCTTTAAGAATGTCGACATCACAGGCAGCAAAGCATTTGGTACGGACTTTAGTTTGCTCGATCCCGATGGCAATGTCAGAACTTTGGCAGACTTTAAAGGCAAAGCAGTCGTCATGTTCTTTGGTTACACCCAGTGCCCAGATATTTGCCCAACGACACTTACTGAGATGCAGCAGGTCATGACTTTATTGGGGCCTCAGGCTGATAAGGTGCAAGTGTTGTTTGTGACGGTAGATCCTGAGCGAGATAGCGCAAGCATTCTGAAGCAATATGTTCCTGCGTTTGATCCACGTTTCTTGGGATTGCGTCCAGCAGATCAAGCAGCTTTAGAAAAAGTCACGAAGGACTTCAAGATTTACTACAAGAAGGTGCCTGGCACTAGTCCCGGTTCATACACCATGGATCACACAGCAGGAAGTTATGCCTTTGATCCAGAGGGGCACTTGCGCCTTTACATCAAGCATGCGCAAGGTGCTGAGACCTTGGCGCAAGACTTGAAAGAGTTGCTGAAGTAAACGCTACGAAGTAAAGGAAAGATGCTTAAGCGGCTTCAGTTTGCAAGAGGCTGCGCATCTTTTTGAGTGCCGCAGTTTCAATTTGACGAACGCGTTCTGCAGAGATGCCGTATTCACGGGCGAGATCATGCAATGTCTTTGTGCCATTACCATCTGCATCCATTGCCAGCCAGCGTGATTGCACGATGTTGCGGCTACGCTCATCCAAAGCCATCAGGGCTTGATCGAGTTGGGGACCATGCAGTGCATCGGTTGCAGCAGCAGCCATCATTTCAGTAGGCTCTTGGCTATTGTCTGCCAACCATTGAATTGGTGCATAGGCTGACTCATCATCACTGTCATCGCCCTCTAAGGCGACATCGCCACCAGCCAGACGCATTTCCATTTCTTTAACGTCAGAGCCTTTGACATCCAGAGCTTTGGCCAATGCCTCAACTTCATTTGGAGTTAGCGCGGCCAGAGTGGGTTTGTTGCTGCGTAAATTAAAGAACAACTTGCGTTGTGCTTTAGTTGTTGCAAGCTTAACTAAACGCCAATTCTTGAGAATGTACTCATGAATCTCCGCCTTAATCCAGTGGATTGCATAAGAGACTAAGCGTGCACCTTGGTTAGGGTCATAGCGTTTTACGGCCTTCATCAAGCCGATGTTGCCTTCTTGAATGAGGTCGGCATGCGGAATGCCATAACCCAGATACTGACGAGCAACAGACACCACCAAGCGAAGGTGTGAGAGAACTAAAGTTTTCGCAGCATCGACATTTTCAGTGCAACGAAATTCTTGCGCGAGATGCAGTTCTTCTGCGGCGCTAAGCATGGGTACGCGATTAACGTAGGAGATATAAGAGTCGAGCGTGCCAACCCCAAGGGAAGGCAGCATCGGAAAGGCAAGCGAAGCCGCAGCAGTCTGCGCTACTGGCAGTGTTTGCCTTGCTTGCAATTGCGGTTTGTGTGCTTTCTTTTGAACCATTTTTTTTATATTTTCAGGCGTTAATAGTTTTTTATTTTAGCACTCTTGTCAAGAGAGTGCTAATGGTTTTTTACTTCTGTAAGTCTATGATTTAATTGAATAATTCAGATGAATATTGGGCGGCCGTGAAGGGCGCTAAATCATCAATTCCCTCGCCTTTACCCAAGGCCAAAACCGCTGGTTTTGGCCCGTCATTGAGCGTGTGGGCGAGGGCGCAAATCACCCCCCCTTTAGCGGTGCCATCCAATTTAGTCACGATTAAGGCAGTAAGCCCCAGAGCTGCATGAAAGGCCTTCACTTGGCTTAAGCCGTTTTGACCGGTATTGCCATCAAGTACCAGCAAAGTCTGGTGAGGCGCCCCAGGAAGGGCCTTACCGATGACTCTTTTGACCTTCTTTAACTCTTCCATCAAGTGATCTTGAGTAGCTAGCCTTCCGGCAGTATCAATGATCAAAATATCGCTCTTACGAGAAATCGCCGCATGAATGGCATCGTGAGCTACTGCAGCCGCATCACCACTCTCTTGCATGATGACGTCCACTTGGTTGCGACCACCCCATTCAAGAAGCTGGTTGCGGGCCGCGGCTCGGAAGGTATCACCCGCTGCGAGTAGCACCGATTTACCTTGGGATTGAAAGAGGCGGCACAGTTTGCCGATAGTGGTGGTCTTGCCAGCGCCATTAACGCCAATCACCAGCCAAACTTCAGGAACCGCCTTTTGATCGTGCGCATATAAGGGGTTAGGTATTGGCTCCAATGGCTTTAAGAGGCTGGCAACTTCTTGTATTAACAATTGCTGGAGATCTTCTGGGCTACTGGTTTTTTCTGACTTAGCAGCTTTGCGGAGCTTGCTGATCAGTTGCTCAGTCGTAGGCAGGCCCACATCGCTGAGGATGAGAGATTCTTCTAGGGCATCAAACCAGGCTTCATCAGTCTGATTGGATTTGAATAGGGATCCGAGGGTTTTACGTAGGCCGAACATAATCGATACAATTTAATCCTTGCATCTTATCAATTAAATTCTTGGGATAGGTGATCTTACAGATGCGCTCCACTTTACTGCGGCTTTCTTTCTGTTTCATGCTCTTTTGCCCGACCGCTTGGGCGGCCTCGGAAGCGGGCATGTCAAATACACACGAGTTTCAACTCTCCAATGGACTCAAGCTGATTGTGCGTGAGGACCATCGTGCCCCTACAGTTGCCCACATGGTTTGGTATCGCGCTGGCTCAATGGATGAAGTCAATGGCAAGACCGGGGTCGCTCACGTACTTGAGCACATGATGTTTAAGGGTACCGACAAGGTCAAGTCAGGAGAGTTCTCTCGCTTGGTTGCGGCAGTGGGTGGTCGAGAAAATGCCTTTACCTCTCGTGACTACACGGCGTATTTTCAGCAGGTTGAAAAATCCAAGTTAAATGAGGTCATGAAGCTGGAGGCTGACCGTATGTCTAACCTCAATTTTGATGATGCAGAATTTCTCAAGGAAATCCAGGTGGTGATGGAAGAGCGTCGTCTACGCACTGAAGACAACCCAAGTAGCCTACTGAATGAATCACTCATGGCAACTGCTTACATGAGTTCCCCATATCGGCATCCAATAGTGGGTTGGATGAATGACCTAGTCAATATGAAAGCCGCAGATGCGCGTGACTGGTATCGCGCTTGGTACAAGCCAAATAACGCAACCGTAGTCATTGCTGGTGATGTTGACCCCAAAGTTATTTTGCAGGCAGTTGAAAAATATTATGGAGTCGCTTCTGCAAGAGAGTTACCAGATCGCAACCCTCAAGTAGAACCAATACAAAAAGGTATCAAGAAAGTGCAAGTTAAGGCACCTGCAGATAGTGCGCAATTGACGATGGCATGGAAGGTTCCTAAACTGCATCCAGGTCAATTGGATGACGATGAGCCATATGCCTTGGAGATATTGTCAGCAGTACTCGATGGCTATGACAATGCCCGTTTAAACCGCACACTTGTTAAACAAGAGCGAGTAGTTGATGACGTTGGTGTTGGTTACGACATGATCTCTAGAGGACCAGAACTATTTTTAATTAGCACCAGCATGGCTAAAGGTAAAACTGTTGAGCAGGCTGAGAGCAGTATTCGGAAGGCTTTAAAAGAAATTGCCGATAAAGGGATTCTAGATTCAGAGTTAAAACGCATCAAGGTTCGCATCTTGTCTGAGCAGATTTATAAGCGCGATTCTATTTTCGGTCAGGCAATGGAAATTGGCAGTATGGAGATGGCAGGGTTTTCTTGGCGAGAAATTGATGTGATGCTGGAGAAGATGCAAGCAATTACTCCTGCACAAGTCCAAGCTGTTGCTAAAAAATATTTGGTTGATGAAGGGTTGACTATTGCAGTCTTAGATCCGCAGGCGCGCAAGTCTGGCGAGAGCAAGCAAGGGGGCAAATAATGCAAGCATGCAAAGTGTTTAAGCATCTTATCCCTGCGTGTTTATTGGTCTTTGGCTTACTTCCATCTGCCCAAGCTATTTTGCCAATCGAGAAGTTGGCGTCCATTAAGGGTGCGCAAGCCTATTTAGTGCAAACCCAATCTTTGCCCATGGTGGATATTGAGATCAGTATTGATGCAGGCGATCGCTATGATCCGGCGGCAAAGAGTGGTTTAGCAACGGTAGCTGGTCAACTCATGAACTACGGTGTTAAGTCTGATAAGGGCTTGCTTACTGAGGCGCAGATTGCGGATGAGATCGCAGATTTAGGTGCGAATCTTGGCGTCTCTGTTAGTGGTGAGCGTGCCATCATGCGCATTCGCACTTTAAGTAGGAAAGACTTGCGTGATCGCGCTGTTCAATTGGCCTCAGCAATGCTCAGTGCCCCCACTTATGACTCAAAGATCTTGGCGCGTGAGAAGCAAAGAATGACTACTGCTTTACTAGAGTCTGAAACTAAGCCTGAGTCAGTCCTAGATCGTCGCTTCAGAAAATCGGTTTATGGCAACTATCCATTGGCTAATTCACCATCTGTTCAAACGGTTGCTAATATCAATGCAACGGACTTGCAACAGTTCCATAAACAGTTTTACCGTGCCGACAGAATGATTGTCAGCATTGTGGGGAATGTCAGTAGCACTGAGGCTGCAGAAATTGTGCAAAGCTTATTGCAAAGAGTTCCTCAGTCTGGCCCTCCCATCGCTAAGCTGCCAGAGTTTGAGCGCTCTCCAGTAGAGCCCTTGACTCAACGTGAAATCACTATCCCATTTGATTCTCAGCAAGCACATATCGCCATGGGAATGACTGCGGTCACTCGTAGTAATCCAGATTATTTTCCGCTGCTGGTGGGGAACTATGTTTTAGGCGGCGGTGGCTTTGTATCGCGCCTCATGTCAGAGGTTCGCGAAAAGCGCGGTCTTGCCTATAGCGTGTTTAGTTACTTTGCTCCAGGTAAAGACGTCGGGATATTTCAAGCGGGACTGCAAACCAAAAATGACCAAGCCACCTTGGCGCTTGAAGTGATGAGCTCCACCATCGCGCAATTTATTGCCAATGGACCTACCCAAAGCGAACTCGATGCTGCCAAAGCCAATTTGATGAACGGCTACCCCTTAAGAATTGATAACAACCGTAAGTTGCTGGATAACGTCTCATCGATTGCTTGGAATAATTTACCCCTCGATACGATGGAGGTTTGGACTAAACAAGTAGAGGCAGTTAGCTTGGAGCAGGTGAACGCGGCATTCCAAAAATACTTAGCCATGGATCGAATGAAGATTGTGGTTTTAGGGGCCAAAAATAAATAAGCCAGCAAAACTAACGAAGTCTGTGAAATTGGGAAAGCAGTCAGAGCCCCCTAAGAAAATCCGCATCATTGGAGGGGTCTGGCGCAGTCGTTTATTAAGCGTCTTGGATCTACCGGGTTTACGCCCAAGCACTGATCGGGTTCGTGAGACCTTATTTAATTGGTTGGGGCAGGATCTAACGGGCTTGAGCTGCCTGGATTTATTCGCTGGTACAGGCGCTTTAGGTTTTGAAGCCGCCTCCCGACATGCCCAAGCAGTGGTCTTATTGGAAAAAGACAAAAAAGCCCATGCAAATCTCTGTGCAAATTTTGCCTTGCTCCAGTCTTCCCCTGCTCCTGGGGCGGTGCAGATTTTGCACCGAGATAGCGTGGAGTTTTTAAAGCAGCAGACCGATCACTCTAGTAATTTGATTTTTATAGACCCACCCTTTCAGGAAGAGGGTCTGTTGAATCAAGCGCTTATAGAGGCCGCTCGGATTTGTGAAGACAGTGCTGGCGGGGGAATTTATGTCGAGTTTCCGGCAAGTCGCTCGCGTGAGGCGATTGAGGCCCTAGTGCCTGATTGGCATTGTGGAAAATACTTAGAGGCTGGGCAGGTAAAAGCTTGTCTATTTCGCTCTAAGAGGGGCTAAACTCTTGCCTGTAGCTGAAAAAGCCTTAGGAGCGTTATGACTGTTGCCGTATACCCTGGAACATTTGATCCCTTTACCCGTGGTCACGAGGACTTGGTGCGTCGCGCTTCAAGTATTTTCGGTGAGCTGATTGTTGGTGTTGCTGATAGTCGCAGCAAGCGCCCTTTCTTTAACTTGGAAGAGCGTATTGAAATCGCGAAAGAGGTGCTTGGACACTATTCCAACGTGAAGATTGTTGGCTTCTCTGGTTTGCTAAAAGATTTTGCCCGTGAGCACAACGCTCGTGTGATTGTGCGTGGCTTGCGTGCAGTATCTGATTTTGAGTATGAGTTTCAGATGGCTGGTATGAACCGCTATTTACTGCCTGATGTTGAAACGCTATTCCTGACACCTTCAGATCAATATCAGTTTATTTCTGGAACCTTTGTTCGTGAGATTGCCTCGATGGGTGGTGATGTGAGTAAGTTTGTATTCCCGTCCGTAGAAAAGTGGCTGGTCAAAAAGATTGCATCTGCCAATCACAATAAAGAGTAAGGCTGCTTGGTAACAATATGGCTTTAATGATTACGGACGAATGCATCAATTGCGATGTGTGTGAGCCAGAATGTCCAAATGATGCAATCTATATGGGTCTAGAGATCTATGAGATTGATCCCAATAAGTGCACTGAATGTGTGGGTCATTACGATGCCCCACAGTGTCAGCAGGTTTGCCCAGTTGACTGCATTCCATTGAATCCAGCGTTTCGAGAAAATCAAACGCAGTTAATGGTGAAATATCAAACCTTAACTGCTGCCAAAAAAGCACTAGCCACTAAGTAGTGCACTCTGATGGGTGTGCGAGGTACGCCCTAATTCGTTTTTGAGTGTAGCTCCAGCATTGCTGCTTGAGTATCACCCTTCATAAATAATCCAAGAATCTGCAAACCATTTTCAATGCTGGCATTAATTTGTTTTTGCTCTGCTTGTAGGGGTCTTCTCAATACGTAGTCAGCCACATCCATCGAGCGAGCGCCCTCGGGAGCAAGGTCACGAGGGTGACCAATCCCAAGTCGCAAGCGCCAGTATTCAGGAGTTCCTAGGTGGGCTTGGATATCTTTTAAGCCATTGTGACCGCCAGTACCGCCACCGAGCTTGATGCGTGCCGTGCCAGGCTTGAGATCAAGCTCATCCTGCACAACCAAGACCTCTTGTGGAGTAATTTTGTGAAAGCGACACAATGCCCCTACAGCTTGACCGCTGAGGTTCATATAAGTGCTCGGCTTAAGTAGGAAGAGATCTTCACCACCCCATTTACCCTTCGCCACTTTCCCATGAAAGCGTTTTTCAGTTTCAAAGCGGGCGTTCAATTGCTTGGCGAGGGCGTCGACAAACCAGAAGCCAGCATTGTGCCGATCTTCCACATGTTCATCGCCAGGATTGCCGAGGCCAACAATTAATTTAGTCATGATGAGTGCTTAAGGATAAAAGCATTTCCGCAAAAAAGAAAACCCGCTTGGTAGCGGGCTTCCTCTGTCGCAAAGATAAGGCCTAAATAATTAAGCTTTATCCTTTGGTGTTTCAGCAGCAGGAGCCGCAGCAGCCACAGGAGCAGCTTCAGTATCGGCAGATTTCACTGCTGGGATACGTGCGTTGGCCAATACTGGGTTTTCTTGCTCAATATGCAATACCAAAGAAACGCCTTTTGGCAATGTGAGGTCTTTAGCATGGATACCATGACCAACTTCAATTTTGCTCAAGTCCACTTCAATGAACTCTGGCAAGTCTGCTGGTAAGCAAGAAACTTCCAATTCAGTTGAGATATGGCTAACAACAGCGCCTTGCAATTTCACGGCAGCTGAAGTGTCAGCATTCACGAAGTGCAATGGAACGCGCATATGAACTTTCTCAGTCGCAGAAACGCGCTGGAAGTCGATATGCAGAACCAAAGGCTTAAATGGATGCATCTGGTAATCGCGCAACAACACTTTTTGTGCTTTGCCACCGATTTCAAGATCAAGGATGGATGAGTGGAATGCTTCCTTGCGGAGAGCATGGAACAGTGCGTTGTGATCCAACTCAATTACAGTTGCGGCGTCTTTACCGCCATAGATGATTCCCGGAGTTTTACCGGAGTTGCGCAGACGGCGGCTCGCACCCGTTCCCTGTACGCTTCTTTCAAAGGCTACTACTTTCATATTCAATTCCTAAAGTTAAGGTTAATTTCCGTTCGCGACCAAACAGAAAAGCCTTTGATTATATCTTGGGAATGGCAGTTTTTGCCTAGAAAAGCCTCAAAACTGCCAAAAACAGGATTGGAAACGCTATTTTTGGCTTATTCGGCAAACATCGACATCACTGAATCACCCTTACTAATGCGGGAAAGGGTCTCAGCGAGGATGGGGGCAACGCTCAATTGACGGATTTTGGCTACTTTTAGTGCTTCTGAGGTCAATGGAATGGTGTCGGTAACTACTAATTCATCTAATTCAGAGGCAGCGATGCGAGCTACTGCGCCACCGGATAGAACTGCGTGGGTACAGTAGGCAGTAACACCCTTGGCGCCGCGCTCTTTTAGAGCCTCAGCCGCTTTACAGAGCGTTCCACCGGTATCGATGATGTCATCCATGATCACGCAGTGACGGCCTTCTACTTCGCCGATTAAGTGCATTACTTCTGAGACGTTTGCTTTAGGGCGACGTTTATCAATAATCGCTAAATCTGTGCCTAATTGCTTGGCCATTGCGCGGGCGCGAACGACGCCGCCAATATCTGGCGAAACAATGATGAGGTCTTTTTGGGTCTTCTGAGCCTGGAGGTCAGCAAGCAATACCGGGGATGAGTAGATGTTATCTACTGGGATATCAAAGAAGCCCTGGATTTGGTCGGCATGGAGGTCCATGGTGAGAACACGCTCAACGCCGGCAACGGACTGGAGCATGTTGGCTACGATTCTGGCGGAGATCGCAACCCGTGCAGAACGTGGGCGACGGTCTTGTCTAGCGTAACCGAAGTAAGGGATCACTGCGGTTATACGGCTTGCTGATGCTCGTTTGAGAGCATCGATCATGATCATGAGCTCCATCAAGCTGTCATTCGTCGGAGCGCAAGTGGATTGGATAACGACAACATTCTTACCGCGAACGTTCTCTTGAATTTCTACCTGGATTTCACCATCAGAGAAGCGACCAACAAATGCTTTTCCCATCGGGAGATTGAGCTCTTTGGCTACCGCGTGGGCCAAAACCGGATTTGCATTGCCTGTGAAAAGAGTCAGTAAATCTGCGTTCATTGGGGCGGACATAGGTGATTTTGGAATTTGGGTAGGGTTCGAATGGATGTCTTTTGGTCGTATCTACAGTAGTTGGCAGGGGAAGAAGGATTCGAACCTTCGCATGCTGGAATCAAAATCCAGTGCCTTAACCAGCTTGGCGATTCCCCTACAGGTCAATCTGAAGAAATCAAATTGTAAGCGGGATTTTTATTTAGCCCCCGAACAATTCGACCCATCCATCCTTTTGGAAGATTTTGCAGAAGATTTTCCAGATTTGCGGTGTCCGTCTTAGGGTCTAAGGCGGCAAATACGCTACTTCCAGAGCCAGACATACAAGGCGCCGAGTTTGGCACTGCCTTGTAAATCCAATCTAATGCTTGCTTCACTTCAGGACATTTCTGCACCGCTACTGCCTGACAATCATTCGACTGAAATGACCTTGGCGATGCAAGAAAGCGATCTATTGTAATCGGAGCGTGATCCCGGGTCAATTGAGGGTCTTGGAAAATCTGAGCTGTAGCAATCCCCTGATTGGGAAAGATCACCAGAAAGTCTTGGGTTTCTAGGGAAATTTCCTGCAATTTTTCCCCAATGCCCTCGACAAACGCATTTTGACCAAAGATAAAAAATGGCACATCTGCCCCCAGTTTTAGGCCGAGTTGGTAAAGGGTGGGGGTGTCGAGATGGAGATCCCAGAGTTTATTGAGGCCTATCAGGGTGGATGCTGCATCCGAAGACCCGCCACCCAAACCCGCTCCCATAGGAATCATTTTTTTCAGACCAATCTCAATGCCTTGATTACTCTTGCAGAAATCTTTCAAGAGTTGGGCGGCACGAACTACTAAATCCTGCTCTGGTGGTACCCCTGGAATGGGATTAATGCGACGAATCTCATTTTCTGGAATGCACTTTAAGGTGAGGACATCGCACCAATCAATCAACTGAAAAACGGATTGCAGAAGATGGTAGCCATCTTCGCGGCGCCCAACAATATGCAGAAAAAGATTGAGCTTTGCAGGACAGCGAAGTTCTATCGTATTACTCGTCATTGCAGCTTCACTCATTCGGAGTATCGAATACCAGCCGGATATCAATAGACCCAATATTTGAACTGCGAGTCATGGTGAGTTTTTCTAATTGCTGAGAATTGCCCCAGTTGTAATTTAAGGTCCAGCCATCTTGTGTAATTTTGCTTACTTGCCCCTTTGCATTTCGTTCGACACTCGCATTGCTGCCAGGACGAGTTTGTCCGCGTAACCAATCAGATAAGCCGCGGGCGGGTAGCGGAAGTCCTAATGCATTTTGAATCAGGGTGTCAGCATCGATCGCGGTAGTCAGTTGACCATCGCGTTCCAGAATAGCCTCACCAGGCTTAATCGTAATTTTGGCAATAGATCCACCAACCGGATTTCGAATTTCCAATACATCAGTGAGTGCATCTTGAGTCAAAGTAAATCCACCAGAGCCACCTTGATTTCTGCCTTCAGTAAGTCCGGTGACCTTCACCGCAAAACGTCCATCCCATGAGCCTTTGAGGGTGGTGTCCGCCACCGACCAGTCGGGTTTTAAGCGCTTCAAGGTTTCTTTCAGAGTGGGATTATTGGCATCTAATTGCTGCCCTTTGCGCCACATATCTTCTGCCTCGATAGGACGATTCATAACCCATAAGACCTCACCGATATGCGCAGCAATATCCGCCTCAGGTTTCATATTGAAAGCCTGTTGAAGTTGTTCAAGGGCTAAGGCATTTTTACCCATGCGAAAGTTGACCCAACCCAGGCTATCTAAAATAAAACCATCTTTAGGCGAGAGTTGATGTGCCTTGCTGATGAGTTTGAATGCCTCCGGCAATTTCTGATTGCGATCCGCTAGTGAGTAACCTAGGGCATTGAGACTGTTCACATCATTCGGATTTTTGCGCAAAATCTCACGCAGAATCTTTTCCATAGCGTCGATATGCCCAGATTTTTCAGCAGACATCGCGTAGGTGTAGAGCAGGCCGGGATCTTTAGGTTCTGGTTTTAAAGTTGAAACAATGTCATAAAAAGCGCGTAATGCCTCTGACTCATCGGTTGCCTTAGACAACAGTGCTTGAAGCTGCAGCAAGGTGTTTTCACGTTGTGCAGGAGTCTGCTGATTTAAAAGAGAAATCGCGGGATTGACGGCATCCGACCAACGCTGATTCAAGATCAAGAGCGTGATGAGGACTTCTTTGGGTTTGGTATTTTTTGGCCCTGCCAAGCTATCCCAGGTTTGGGCAGCTTGTAGGGCTAAATCTGGTGCACCTGCAGTAATGGCTATTTCCATCGCTCTTTGTGCCAAACGGGGGTCATCGAGTTGGCGAGCGAGTTCTAAATAAGTGCCATAGGCAAGGCCAGCCTCACCGCGCTGTAAGGCGATTTCCGAGGCCAAGACCTCGAATATGGCTTCACCGCTATCTAGGCTACTGGCTCTAGCAAGGGCATGACTCGAGGAGAGGGAAAGGCTGATGCCAAGTCCAGTTACGAGCATTAAGGCCCAAAAAGAGGGCTTTAGTGAAAATTTGGTCATAAGCACATTCTAATCTGCGAATCTACAATCCATTTATGCCAGAACTCCCAGAAGTCGAAGTTACCCGATTGGGTATCCAACCCCATTTAGAGGGGTGCAAGCTCAGTACAGTCAAAATTATTGATGGTCGCTTGCGTTGGCCGGTGCCCAGCAATTTGAATCAATTACTTTCTGGGCAGAAGGTAGCGGGGATAGAGCGTCGTGGCAAATATTTAATAATGGAATTGGATAATGGTTATCTATTGCTGCATCTGGGCATGACAGGAACGCTGCGAGTCCTTCCGAGTAGCGATCCTCTGAAGCCACATGATCGTGTGACATTTGAGTTCGGCAAGCTCAGTTTGCGCTTGCATGATCCTCGAAAGTTTGGCGCTGTTTTGTGGCATCCAAAATCCAAAGGACCCGTTGAGAGCAACGCGCTTTTACTAAAGCTCGGCATCGAGCCTTTCTCACCTGAATTTTCTGGCGAGCTGGGCGCGGATGTTTTATATCGGTACTCACGCAAGCGCAGTATTGCGGTAAAACAGTTTTTGTTGGCAGGGCAAGCAGTGGTTGGTGTTGGGAACATCTATTGTTCGGAGAGTTTGTTTGAGGCAGGCATTCATCCGGCCAAGGCCGCTGGAAAATTAACCCGTCCACAATGTTCTCGATTGGCCGCTGCAGTGCGGTTGATTTTAAAGAAGGCTATTGACGCAGGCGGTAGTACTTTGAAGGACTTCGTCAATAGCGAAGGTGATCCTGGGCACTTCATGGTGCAAACCAAAGTCTATGATCGTAAAGACCAAGCTTGCAAAGTGTGCAAGACGTCGATTAAGCAAATAGTGCAAGGTCAACGCTCCACTTATTTTTGCCCCCAATGTCAGAAGCGCTAATGAAGTACTTCGCTAACAAGCTGATTGCTTGGCATGGCAAGGATGGGCGCCAAGGCTTGCCATGGCAAAGTATTCGTGATTCTTATGCAGTTTGGGTTTCGGAAATCATGTTGCAACAAACCCAAGTTGCTACGGTTTTAGAGCGCTACCCCCGCTTTATGAAACGCTTTCCGACAGTAAAGAAGTTGGCTGCTGCTCCATTGGATGATATCTTGGCAGAATGGGCTGGACTTGGTTATTACTCACGCGCTCGAAATCTCCATGCCTGTGCCAAGCAAGTCATGGAAGAGTTTGGGGGGCAGTTTCCGAGCGACCCCCTCTTGCTTGAACAATTAAAGGGTATCGGCAGATCAACAGCAGGCGCAATTGCAGCCTTTGCATTTCATGAGCGTGCGCCAATTTTGGATGCTAATGTGAAACGTATTCTGGCACGCCTGTTTGGCATCGAGGGCGCTATTCAAGAAAAAGCAGTCAATGATCAGCTGTGGCTCTTAGCCAAAAAACTACTTCCTAAAAATGCCGTAGACATGCCGGTATATACGCAAGCCTTAATGGATTTTGGGGCAACATGGTGTACCTCGCGCAAGCCCGTGTGTTTGAGTGATCTAAAGAAATGCCCATTTGCAAAAGAGTGTCAGGCCAGCCTTAGCGATCAAGTATTGTTGCTGCCTCGCAAGGCAGTCAAAGCAAAATCCCCAGAATTTGATTGCGACATGTTATTGCTCCGGCATGGCGATTCAGTATTGCTGCAAAAGCGTCCAGAGAAAGCCATCTGGGGTGGGCTCTGGTCTTTACCTGAATCTGCATGGAGACCAAAAGAGAAAAATTCAGCGACTCCTTCTGAAGAAGATCCGATTCATCTGACTACCAAGGATTTATTCAAGTTGGTATTGCCAGATGAAAAGCGCGCTACTGCTTTGAAGACATGTCAGCCAATGGAGCGTGGCCCAGAAATCAAGCATGTCTTTACCCATCGACGTTTATGGATGCAGATTTGGCATGTGTCTTCGAGCGATACGGTGAAATTCTCTAGCGATAATTTGAAGTGGATTCCTTTGCGTCAGCTAGGAAAGTACGGCTTGCCGCAGCCAATTAAATTGCTATTGCAGGGATTGAGTCTAGCTCGCGGTGACGACTTAAAAAACTAATCTGAAGATTAGCTAAATCTTGTTGCGCTAGAAAGTGCGCCATGATTCGACCGACTAGATAGACTGAGCGATGTTGTCCTCCCGTGCACCCAATAGCAACCGTTAGATAACTGCGACCATCTGCAATGTAGTGGGGTAACCATTTTTCAACAAACTGAATAATGTCATTTTCCATACTGACTACTTCAGGAATCTTTTCTAAAAATTCTTTTACCGCCTGATCTTTGCCTGATAGAGGACGTAAGACTGTGTCGTAGTGCGGGTTGGGGAGGCAGCGCACATCAAAAACCAAGTCAGCATCGCTGGGCACGCCTTTTTTAAACCCAAAGGATTCAAAGATGATAGAGAGTCCAAGCGGTTTATCATTTAAAAGATCCCGAATCCAAGAGCGCAAAGCGTGCGCAGGAAGGCTGCTGGTATCAATACTATGCGCTTGAGTACGTAGTGGCTCCAACAGACTACGCTCTTTATCAATCGCTTCAATGAGGGTGGCAGATTGAGTCTGCTGAGTTTTGCCAGAAAGCGGATGACGCCTACGGGTTTCCGAGAATCGTTGTATGAGGGTGTTTGTATCAGCATTAAGAAAAACAACCCGTACCTGGTGATTGCGCCTCAGGTTTTCTAGGATCTTGGGTAGTTCTGCAATCGATTTGCCGCGACGCGCATCAATGGCAACTGCAACGCGCTCACACTTCTCATTTTCTAAGGTGGTGATGAGGTTTTCTAAGAGGGTGACTGGAAGATTGTCTACACAGTCGTAGCCAGCATCCTCAAAGGCCCTCAGTGCAACTGATTTACCTGAGCCGGAGATGCCGGTAATCAGATTGATTTGCATATTAGAGGAGGCGGCCCTGTGATTTGGCGGAGTCGGCCTCAGCATTCATTTGCAAACGCTGGCGTTCCATGAATTCTTTTAAGGTGTCGATGCCACGCAGTTGCAAAATGGTATTGCGCACTGCCGCCTCTACGAGAACCGCTAAGTTGCGTCCCGCAGCCACTTGAATTTTTACCGTTCTGATGGGGATACCCAAAACATCAATATGCTGGGCTTCCAAAGGCAGGCGCTCGAATTCTCCATCATTGCGACGTACCAATTGCACGATTAAACGCAATTTCAATTTACGGCGCACAGCAGTTTCACCAAAGATGGTGCGAATATCCAATAAGCCCAGCCCGCGAACCTCTAAAAGGTTACGCAAGATGACGGGACAGCGACCTTCAATATAGTCAGGGCCCAAACGCGCAAAATCCACTGCGTCATCCGCTACTAGGCCGTGACCACGAGAAATTAGCTCTAAGCCCAATTCGCTTTTGCCTAGGCCAGACTCACCCATAATCAAGACACCTAAACCCAAAATATCCATGAACACGCCATGCATGGTGATCTGGGGCGCGCCAATTTTGGTGAGATAGGTACGTAGGTGGTCAATGACCTCAGCAGCCGAGATAGCTGTCGTAAATAAAGGGGTAGAAGATCTCTGGCAGAAGAGTTGCAAATCTGGATCCGCCCCTTTCCCGTCAGCCACAATCACGCAAGGCGGAGTTTTCGAGATTAGGCTGGAGATCTGCTCTTGTCTTTGTTTGGGCTCTAGCTCAGCGTGATAGTCAACTTCCTGTTCACCAAAGATCTGAATCCTACTTGGGTGAATGAGGTTTAAGTGGCCCACCAAGTCAGAGCTGGCCGCGGCTGCTTTAACAGCCTCCGGAGGAAAAGTGCGATCGGCACCTTCCAGTCCACCAATCCAAGAAAGTTTCAGCTCTGAAACATTGTCATCAAAGATCTGTTGGGCGGTAACTCCCTCGAGGAGTAAGGGTTGGGTCGTCAAACTGAGCCCCACGTTTGTAAAAGCTGGCACACCTTCTCTGGACTATCTTCTAAGGCGAGCGACTTGCGAGCATCCTGATCAGATAGGAGCTGTGCAATCGAGGACAAAATCTCTAAATGTTGCTGGGTCGCTTTTTCAGGGACGAGTAAAAAGATCAGAATAGAGACAGCTTCGCCATCGGGCGCAGCAAACTCAATCGGCTCTTTTAATTTCACAAATGCAGCAATGGGGTGTTTCAGTCCCTTTACTCTGCCGTGAGGGATGGCAACGCCAGCACCCAAGGCGGTGGAGCCCAAGTTTTCGCGGGCATTTAAGAAACCAACTACTGCATCGGCTTCAAGACCTGCTTGCTTGGAAAATAGTTGCCCTACGGCCGCAAATACCTCAGTCCGATTTTTAGCGGGGTTATCTAAGGCAATGCGGTCTAAGGTGAAAAGATCGGTCAGGGCATTCATGTCAAATGATTATAGGTGTCCTGACGGCAAGGATCACTCAAAATGCTTATCGTGGTAGTGATCTTGGATCTTTTCTTTATGCTTGACAACTTGACGCTCGAGTTTATCGACGACAGCGTCCATAGCATGGTAAAGGTCAGCATTGTGAGCTTCAGCAAAGAGTTCCTTGCCTTTCAGGTGAATTGTGATCTCGGCAGCCTGGCGAAGATTTTTTTCTTTGGCGTTGTCAACAATTAAAAATGCGGAGGCATCTAGGACGTGATCAAAGTGTTTGCGAATTTTGGCTAACCCAGACTCAAGGTGGGTACGCATCGCTGGAGTTACTTCGACATGACGGCTATTAATTTTTAAATTCATTAGCGGCTCCTATTCAAATCAAAATGCATGCGCAAATAATTACCCGGGGTGCGCAGCAAGCCCCTGTAATGTTGTACTTATTTATATGGAATTGAACTTCATGAGCCTCCAGCGTATCAGCGATTTTGCTGAAAACCAAGGGGGCAGATCATTTTTATTTAATAAATACTGGAAAAACCCGAAAATTTACATGCGGAAGTTTTCGCCCAAATACACTCTTCGGACGGCATCGTTCTGAATAATTTGGTCTGGCTTGCCTTGTGCCAGAACGCTGCCTTCGCTGATGATGTAGGCATGATCGCAAATACCCAAAGTCTCGCGAACATTATGGTCCGTGATGAGAACACCTATTTGACGATCTCGTAAGAAGCGCACAATTCGCTGAATTTCTCCAACTGCAATCGGGTCAACGCCTGCAAAGGGCTCATCCAATAAGATGAACTTAGGCTGAGAAGCTAAGGCTCTGGCGATTTCAACTCGTCGACGCTCTCCACCGGATAAGGAAAGCGCTGGGTTATCCCGCAGATGGCTAATTTGGAGCTCGCCCAAGAGCTCATCTAAGCGATGCGCAATCTCAGCTTTGCTTAAAGGTTTGCCACCTTGAACTTGAAGCTCTAGTACAGCCTGAATATTTTCAGCCACATTGAGCTTTCTGAAAACAGAGGCCTCTTGTGGAAGGTAGGACAAGCCCATGCGGGCTCGCTCATGAATGGGGAGGTGGGTAATGTCTGTGCCATCAAGAACGATGCTCCCGCCATCTAGCGGAACTAGGCCAACAATCATGTAGAAAGATGTTGTTTTGCCAGCACCATTCGGACCCAAGAGCCCAACCACTTCGCCACACTTCACTTCTACCGAAACATCCCGCACCACCGTACGGGATCCATAGCGCTTTTGAAGATGCTGGGCAGTTAAAGTTGCTGGCTTTTGATTGCTGCTGGAGTCCGTGGTCATTTCTCTAGTGTAGCTTTTCTTCTGGGTGAAAGGATGGCTCTGGCCAATGGCAAATCTTCTGCCTTCGCATTTGCAGGCGGCGAGACTTGATAGCGTTGCTTGACATCGTCATAGTCAATTTTCCAGCCGCGTAATTGATCTAGCATTTGCATATTAAGAAGACGCTTCAAACTAGCATCCCCAGTTAGGGTAAGGAGCTCGGTCTTTGCATTGTAGGTAACGGTTTGTCCACGACCCTGCATGAACTCATTGGCAGGCCCTTCGCGTCTTTGTCTAAAGCTAGCTATCGATTCTGGAGTTCCCTGGACATCAACGTATTCATAGCCTTCAGGGTCGACCTTGATATTGGCTTTCTCGCCGGTAATCAGAATGCTACCTTTGGTTAGGAGTACTTCACCATCGAGTTCATAGACTTGCTGGACATCATTTACTGAAACTTTTTCAGCTTCCAAAACAATAGGCTTATCTTGATCTGCTTTTTCAGCATGAGCTCCTGTCATCATGCAGATGGCTAAGACTAAAGTTGAGATTGCCAGTTGACGCAATAAATTGAAAGACGCATAACTCATGGCTGCCCTCCTGGTTGTATGCGCTCTATGCGTCCTCTTACTTGCCCTGATAAAACCATGCTTTGTTCGATGTTGTTAAATACACCGCCATCGGTGGAATGCATGACAGAGACCCCTTGCTCAAGCGTAATGGGTTTATCCGTTTCAATAATGTCATCATTGATGAGCACCTTGAAATACGAAGAGCGCGCAAGCATGCGTGGTCTTGCTGGTTCAGTGGCTGTGGCGGCTTGAGGCGGGCGAAAGATTTCTGCGTTATCAATCAGGTCCAAAATAGTTAGATCACCATCTAAGTGGCCTGTATCTGCTTTGACGGTTATCGGTGATTTTTCAGGTGGGAACAAGCGTATCCGAGGCGTTTCAATATCGATTGAAGCATCATCGTCATAGTGGGTCACCTTCTTGCCCAATACTCGATATTTGGTGTTGCCAGATTCGTTGAGCGCAGATAAAGCACCATTGTTAATAATGTAATCAGGCTCATGTAGGCGGACGCGTTCGATGGCAGATTTTTCCGCTGGCTGATTTTTCTTAACCAACCAAAAGGTCATCAGCGTGAGAGAGCCCATCAAGATCAAAGGCATGAGACGTAATAAGCCACGCCAGATACTCAGTTTGATTTTTTGGGGATTCAGTTGCATTACTAAAGACCTTAAGCGCGCGCCTGAGCGAGTAATTCCTCATAGCGGTTTTGCGCCTTCAGGATGAGGTCGCAAACTTCGCGCACGGCGCCACTCCCACCAGATCTCGTAGTGACAAAGTGAACAGTTTCTTTGACAGCCTCATGCCCTTGTGCGGGGCATACCTTTAGTCCCGCTGACTTCATCATTTGGAAATCAGGCCAATCATCACCCATCACTGCGCAATCAGTGGACTGTAGCCCAAGAGATTGCAGAATCTTTTCTAAAGCAACTGCCTTGTTTTCTACGCCCATGTGTACATGTTTAATGCCCAGCTCTTCGCAACGCGCCAAAACCATTTTGGAGCTGCGTCCTGTAATGATCGCTGTGGGAATACCAATCTTCTCTAAAAGCTTAATTCCTAATCCATCCTGGATATCAAATCCCTTGGTAGATTCTTTGCCATTTTCCCCAATCAATACTTGACCATTGGTGAGAACACCATCGACATCCAGCACCAGAAGTTTGACTGCGCCAGCACGCTCCCAGGCTTGCGGGTATTGGCTTAGGGGATTGGTATTGTGGGCGTTAAAGGCGCTAGGCATGTGAATAAATAGAATTTTTAAAAGTTGGCGGCTTAAATTACCTTGGCTGCAAATAAGTCATGCAGATTGAGTGCTCCAAGTAATCCGCCATTTGGGTCGGTTACCACCAAATGGTTGATGCGATGTTTTTCCATCATCTCAATAGCTTCTTCTGCTAATAGCTCTGGGGGAATCGTGCGTGGCGCTGAGGTAATCGCTTTTTCTAAAGTGAGGCCATCTAAATTGGTACTCTTTTCTAGTAGGCGACGTAAGTCACCATCAGTAAAGATGCCGGCTACTTTATTTGCAGTATCTAAAGTAACCACCATACCCATCCGCTTGGACGTCATCTCGAGTAGAGCATCTTGCAAAGAGGCGGAGATCGCAATCTTAGGAGTCTCATCCAAGCTGCGCATGACTTCACTCACATGCATTAGCTGTTTTCGACCCAGGCGTCCGCCAGGGTGAGAGCGCTGAAAATCTTCTGCCTGAAAACCGCGAGCATCGAGCAATGCCACGGCTAAGGCATCGCCCATTGCTAAGGCCGCCGTTGTGCTGGTGGTCGGCGCTAAGTTAAGTGGACAGGCTTCTTTTTCTACGCTGGTGTCTAAATGGGCATCCGCCAACTTTGCCAAAGAAGAATTTGGTGCGCCAGTAAGAGCAATCAGTTTTGCGCCAGTGCGCTTGACGATGGGTACGATGGTGAGTAATTCATCAGTTTCACCAGAATTCGATAGAGCAACAAAGACGTCATCACGTGTGACCATTCCTAGGTCGCCATGACTGGCTTCTGCAGGATGGACAAAAAAAGCCGGGGAGCCTGTTGATGCAAATGTGGCGGCAATCTTGCGAGCAATATGCCCTGATTTGCCAATTCCAGAAACGACAATACGGCCTTTGCAGGAATGTAGGAGATCAACCGCCAATACGAGGGCATCGGCGTTCGCGCCTTCAAGGCGATCACGCATGGTGTGCAGTGCAGCAGCCTCAATGGTGAGGGTGTCGCGCGCAAGCTTTAGGGTTCGGTCACGAGTCTTAGCTATCATGGGGTGAGTATATGCCGTCAGTCCTTCAGTTAACTCTCATCTTGTTGGCCTCCGGAGTGGCCGGGGTGGTTATTTTCCGCTATTTTGGGCTACCCCCTATTTTGGGCTATCTAGCCATTGGCGTCCTCATTGGGCCGCATGCCCTTGGTTTGGCCAATGATTCCGCCACAGTAAAGTATTTAGCTGAATTTGGGGTGGTTTTCTTAATGTTCTCGATTGGCTTGGAATTCAACCTCCACAAGCTTCGAGCCATGCGAACCATCGTATTTGGCTTGGGTGCCAGCCAGGTAATTTTGACCATTTTACTTGCTGTTCCGGCCAGTTTGATGATGAACTGGATTTACCCCATTTCCTGGCAGGCGGCTATTGCCTTAGGGGGCGCTTTGGCCATGTCCTCAACCGCCATTGTTACTAAGCTCATTGCCGATCGCTCAGAAATTGAAACCGAGCATGGCCGCAACATTATTGGTATTTTGCTGTTTCAGGATTTGGCAGTGGTTTTCCTGCTCATTTTGATTCCCTCCTTGGGTAAAAATCCTGGAGACTTATTTTTAGCGTTGACTGCAGCCTCCATCAAGATTACGGTGGCGCTGGTTCTGATTTTCGTTATTGGGCAAACCTTAATGAGCCGATGGTTTAGTTTGGTTGCCAAGTTGCGCTCTCAAGAATTATTCATGCTCAATTTGCTGCTCATTGTTTTGGGTATGGCGGGACTTACCGAGCACTTTGGCTTATCGCTAGCGCTCGGCGCCTTCTTGGCTGGCATGTTGATTGCCGAGACACCCTATCGCCATCAAGTGGAAGAGGACGTTAAACCTTTCAGGGATGTACTCTTAGGCCTTTTCTTCATTACCGTTGGCATGTTGCTGGATTTTGAGGTGATTTATCAGCAGTGGATGCTCGTCTTACTCCTACTGATTGGCCCCTTGATCTTTAAGTTTGGTTTGATCGCACTGCTATCACGCGCTTTTGGTTCCAGCCCCGGCATCTCTATTCGGACAGGCTTGTGTTTGGCGCAGGCTGGTGAATTCGGGTTCGTGCTCTTAAATCAAATAGATGGCTTGGATTTAATCGACCCCGCTTTGAGTCAAGCAGTATTGGCGGCGATGTTGCTCTCGATGTTTGGTGCGCCTTTCTTGATTCAATATAGCGATCGTATTGCGATGCGTTTTTCTAGTAACGAGTGGCTATTGCAATCGTTGGCACTGACACGTGTTGCAGCAAAAAGTGTCCGTACAGAAAACCATGTGGTAATTTGTGGTTTTGGTCGCTCAGGTCAAAGTTTGGCTCGGATGCTTGATCAAGAAAAGATACCCTATATCGCTTTAGATATGGACCCAGATCGCGTAAAAGAAGCCGCAGCAGCAGGGGACAACGTGGTGTATGGCGATGCAAGTCGAGAAAATTATTTAGTAGCTGCCGGCTTATCTAGAGCAAAGGCGGTTGTGATTACCTATGCAGATACCCCTGCAACTTTGAAAGTGCTGCATCAAGTTGAGCTCCTTCGTCCAGGCATGACGGTATTGGTGCGCACGAAAGACGATGCAGATTTAGCTAAGCTACAAGCAGCTGGCGCGACCGAGGTTGTGCCAGAGTTAATTGAAGGCAGCCTCATGATGGCATCGCATGTGTTGCTCATGATGGGTGTGCCCATGCGGAAGGTAGTGCGCCGTATAACCAGTGCGCGCGAGGCACGTTATAGCCTGCTTCGCGGGTACTTTCGTGGAGTGGCGGATGAAGCGGAGTCTAAAGACTCATGGCGTTTACACTCCGTCACTTTATTGCCAGAGTCAGCCAGCATTGGTAAGACACTTGAAGAGCTGCATCTTGAAAATGAAGGTGTGAGCGTACAAGCAGTTAGAAGAAAAGTAGGCGGCTCTGACTATGTCAAGTTAGAGCTCACCCCAGAATTGCGTTTAGAGGCTAACGACATCTTGGTGCTCTCAGGCAATTCAGAAGCGACTGATTTAGCCGAATCTAAATTGCTCTGATTGCGTAACTCAACATTTCGTTTGAGTTATTTTTTCTTTTTCGCCGGAGCCTGTTTGCGAACCAGTAATGGTGCTAAGTAGTGACCGGTAAAGCTAGCTTCATTTTTAGCAACTTCCTCTGGCGTACCAGTGGCAATAATCTGTCCACCGCCGGCGCCGCCTTTAGGGCCTAAGTCAATAATCCAATCAGCGGTTTTGATCACATCTAAATTGTGCTCAATGATGACAATCGTATTGCCTTGTTTCTTGAGGGTCTGCAGAACGGTGAGTAGTAATTGAATGTCGTGGAAATGCAAGCCAGTAGTTGGCTCATCCAGGATATACAGTGTTCTACCGGTATCGCGTTTTGAAAGTTCTAGCGAGAGTTTGACGCGTTGTGCTTCACCGCCTGACAAGGTAGTCGCGCTTTGACCGAGTTTGACGTAGCCCAAGCCTACATCAAGTAATGTTTTGAGTTTACGTTTGACGATGGGAACGGCCTCAAAGAATTCATGGGCTTGCTCGATAGTCATCGACAGCACTTCATGAATATTCTTGCCTTTGTAGCGAATATCCAAAGTCTCGCGGTTATAGCGTTTGCCATGACAGACATCACAAGGCGCATATACGTCTGGCAAGAAATGCATTTCTACTTTAATAACGCCATCACCCTCGCAGGCGTCACAGCGACCACCCTTGACGTTGAATGAAAAACGTCCCGCCTCGTAGCCACGCTCTCGTGAAGCAGGCACGCCACAAAAGAGTTCTCTGATCGGCGTAAATAGACCTGTATAAGTTGCCGGGTTAGAGCGCGGTGTTCTGCCAATAGGGGATTGGTCTACGCTAATGACTTTGTCAAAGTTCTCTAGACCTTTGATTGCATCATGCGCTGCTGGTTCAGCATTCGAACCATAGATATGTTGTGCAACTGCGTGATGCAGTGTGTCGTTAATCAGCGTGGATTTACCAGATCCAGATACACCAGTGACGCAAGTGAGTAAGCCCACTGGAATCTTGGCGTGGACTGATTGGAGATTGTTACCGCGTGCACCGATGATTTCTAGGAACTTGTCATTTACGGGGATGCGTTTTTCTGGAACAGCGATCCACTCTCGACCAGATAAATAAGCGCCTGTCAGGGATTTAGGGTTAGCCTCTACTTCTTCGGGAGTGCCTTCAGCAACGATTTCGCCACCATGTACGCCAGCGCCAGGGCCGATATCGATGACGTAGTCAGAGGCGCGAATCATGTCTTCGTCATGCTCTACCACCAGTACGCTGTTACCAAGGTCGCGTAGATGCTTCAAGGTGCCGATCAGGCGATCGTTATCGCGTTGATGCAGGCCAATTGATGGCTCATCTAATACGTACATCACGCCAGTCAGACCAGAGCCAATCTGGGAAGCCAGACGAATGCGCTGTGCCTCGCCGCCGGAGAGGGTATCTGCACTGCGCTCTAATGAGAGGTAGTCCAAGCCCACATCATTTAAGAAGCGAAGGCGCGAGCCAATCTCTTTCACAATTTTGTCAGCGATTTCTCGCTTAGCACCCTTGAGTTCGAGCGCTTCAAAATATTCCTTAGCTTCTTTTAGGGGCAGGGCACTGATTTCATAAATAGCACGCGACTGCTTGCCATCGCCCACTTTGACAAAGCGCGCTTCTTTGCGCAAACGACTGCCACTACATTCCGGACAAGTTTGGACGTTTTGATAGCGGGCTAATTCTTCGCGAACGGTTGCTGAGTCAGTCTCACGATAACGACGCTCAAAGTTAGCAACAATGCCTTCAAAGGCATGTTCGCGAACGCTATTCTTGCCACGCTCATTGATGTACTCAAATGGAATAGTGACATCACCCGAGCCGAGCAAAATTAAATCTTGTTGTTTCTTATTGAGGGTCTCAAAGGGTTTCTCAACATCAAATCCACCGTGCTTTGCGAGTGTTTGCAATAGCTTGAAGTAAAACTGATTGCGACGATCCCAACCTTTAATAGCACCAGATGCCAGGGATAAGTCCGGGTGAGCAACAATGCGCTTTGGATCGAAGAAAGATTGATGACCTAAACCATCGCATGAGGGGCAGGCGCCCATTGGGTTGTTAAACGAGAAGAGACGTGGCTCAAGTTCTTGCAATGAGTAAGAGCAAATGGGGCAAGCAAACTTGCTCGAGAAAATCATCTCTTTGCCAGTGTCCATATTCACGATCATGGCTTTGCCATCAGCAAGGCGTAACGCAGTCTCAAAGGACTCTGCTACACGCTGCTGAATATCGGGACGCACTTTAATGCGATCGACTACCACTTCAATTGAGTGTTTATCGTTTTTCTTAAGTGCTGGTAATTGATCAACTTCAAAGATTTCTGCTTTGGCAGTATTGGTAGTGCCGCCACCAGAGCGCACACGAAAGCGCACAAAACCTTGGGCTTGCAGGTCTTGAAATAAATCTACGAATTCACCTTTACGCTCGCTGACCACAGGAGCTAGGATCATGAGTTTAGTGTCTTCAGGCATGGCTAAAACGGTATCCACCATTTGAGAAACACTTTGTGCCTCTAAGGGGAGATCGTGTTCTGGGCAGTGCGGTGTGCCAGCGCGTGCAAATAACAAACGCAAGTAATCATGAATTTCAGTAACGGTGCCAACGGTAGAGCGGGGATTGTGGCTAGTCGCTTTTTGCTCAATGGAGATCGCTGGAGAAAGGCCTTCAATCGTGTCGACATCTGGCTTTTCCATCAACTGCAAGAACTGGCGGGCATAGGCAGATAAGGACTCTACATAGCGACGTTGGCCTTCGGCGTACAGGGTGTCAAAAGCCAATGAGCTTTTGCCTGAGCCAGATAGACCAGTCAAGACGACCAATTTCTCTCTAGGGATATCTAGATTGATGTTTTTAAGGTTGTGCGTGCGCGCACCGCGGATCTTAATTTCGTTATTCATGATTTTTTAGCGTAACTTGTTAATATAGCCCTTTCCCATGAATCCTTCTGAACTTCGCTCCACTCTGGCCTTAGCAGGCATCTTTGGCCTCCGTATGCTGGGCTTATTTTTGCTTTTGCCGGTTTTTAGCATTCATGCGCGGGGCTTGCCAGGCGGCGAACATGCCATCTGGGTTGGCTTAACCCTGGGCATCTTCAATATTGTCCAGGCCTGCTTCTATATTCCCTTGGGGCGCTTATCTGACCGAATTGGTCGAAAACCAGTCGTTTTGTGGGGACTTTCCTTATTTGTAGCGGGCGCCTTAATTTGCGCTGCCCAAGACGATCTCTTGTGGATTGCAATTGGTCGCGGGGTCATGGGAGCTGGAGCCGTCTCCGCAGCGATTTCTGCTTGGGTTGCCGATTTAACCCGTGAGCAGGTTCGAACCCGTGCGATGGCCTTAGTGGGAGGTAGCATTGCCCTCTCATTTGCCTTATCACTCGTGATCGCTGCGCCAATCTATCGTTTGATCAGCTTGAGCGGAATTTTTATGGTCTTGGCGGTATTGGGGGTTGGTGCGATGTTTGTCGCTTATTACGTTCTGCCAAGCACTAAGCCTGAAGCTAAGTTGCAGCAAGCGAGCTTAAAGGCAGTTTTTCTGCGTCCTGAGTTGATGCGTTTAAATGCGGGTGTATTTGTATTACATGCCACTCAAGTGGCGATGTTCTTGGTAGTGCCTCGCTTATTAGTTCAAGCAGGCTTGCCTTTGGCGTCACATTGGCAGGTATATCTCCCAGTTGTGTTCCTCTCTTTTTTCTTAATGGCACCTATTCTGATTTTTGGAGAAAAGAAACAGCAGTTACGAACAATCTTATTGGCGGCGATTGTGCTGCTCTTGTCGGCGGAACTCGTGTTTACCAGCGCCCATTCAATTACTGCTATCGCCACTGCCTTGTTAATTTACTTTGTGGGTTTTAACTTACTTGAGGCATTGCAGCCATCCTTGGTTTCTCGCTTTGCTAAAGAATCTAAGGGCACTGCGCTGGGTGTTTACAACACTACCCAGTCGATAGGCCTCTTTACAGGCGCTGTAATTGGGGGTTGGCTAATGGATAGCCATGGTGATTTATCGGTCTTTGTGATGGGCGCAGTACTGCTTTTATGCTGGCTTATAATTGCTTGGTCGATGGGTACGATGCCAACGAGAGCTACAGAATCCAAGGATGTGGCACCAAAGACAGCGCCGTAGCATTATTGGTTTAATTAAAACGAGTAGTTTATTTTTAGTAGTAATAACAGCAGTATTTTTCTTCGGGAGACAACATGGCTTCGGTAAATAAAGTCATCATCGTAGGTAACGTAGGACGCGATCCAGAAACACGTTATATGCCAAGCGGCGACGCCGTAACAAATATTTCAGTAGCGACATCAGATCGTTACAAAGATAAGCAGTCTGGCGAAATGAAAGAAACCACAGAATGGCACCGTGTTGCATTCTTTGGCAAGCTTGCAGAGATCGCTGGTCAATATCTCAAAAAAGGCTCACAGGTTTATGTAGAAGGTCGTTTACGTACACGTAAATGGACTGATGCTAGCGGCCAAGAAAAATATTCCACTGAGATCGTTGCAGAAACAATGCAAATGCTTGGTGGCAAGCCAGTAGGCGGCAGTGGTGATGGTGGTGAAAGCTATAGCCGCTCAAAGCCGGCTGAGCAGTCTGCCCCAGCGTCTTCAAACGCCGCATCGCTTGGTGCAATGGATGACGATATTCCGTTTTAAGTATCTCGTTAATTAGTTGTGCTTCATGTAAAAAGCCCTTCTAGAAGGGCTTTTTATTTATCTGCAGATTTTGTTACTGCCTAGCGTGGCGCGTGTTGTCTGGCCAGGGCGCATTGTGATCTGTGCGGAAGGGATTAATATCTAGGCCGCCGCGACGGGTGTAGCGCGCATAAACCGAGAGCTTGTCTGGTTTGCACTGACGTTTGATGTCGCAAAAAATGGTTTCAACACAATGCTCATGAAACTCGCCCAACTGTCTGAAGCCGATGAGGTAACGAAGTAAGCCTTCTTCCAAAATCGGACGACCTTGATAGCGAATTTGTACGCTTGCCCAATCGGGTTGACCGGTGACCGGACAATTGGATTTGAGCAAATGAGAGACCAGGCATTGCTCGATCGGTCCAAAAGATTCATTTATGCCGAGTAGCGAAGGATCAGCAGTTTCCTTGGGATCGATCTCGATATCAAGACGATCCATCAGGACGCCACTCATTTCTTGCATGCCTTTTTTGGCAACTACTTCAATTGGATTCATGCGGGTGGAAATTTTGCTGCCAGCCACTGCCGATAAATCGGTAATTAATCTTTCTCGCACTTCAGTTTCATCTTCAAAGCGAGCGCTATTGAGGCTATTGAGATAGAGCTTGAATGATTTAGATTCAATCATGTTTGGCGAGTCCGCTGGCACTTGGAATTCTGCCAAAGCAATCTGGGGCTTCCCTTTTTTATTGAGCCAGCTGAGCTCAAAGGCATTCCAAATATCAACACCCACGAATGGCAAAGCTTGATTGGGTTGGATATCTAGCTTTAGGCGATTCTCAGTACGTGGAATGGGAAAGAGCAGGCTCGGATCATATTGATCGGGGTATTGCGTTGCTTGGCCAAGAGATAGCTTTGACATACCTTGCGTGCTTAGTTTTTAGGTTTATTCGATACGCCAGATACGACGTGACCAGTAGGCGCTACTGATGCAGCGGACTGGCAGTGACCGGTTTGATCATCAAAGAAAAAATCTGGCTCAAACTCGCGGAGGAATTCACTCTTAGAGAGTCCGCCAAGGAACATGGCTTCATCCACATCAATACCCCAAGCCATTAGCGTACGAATTGCGCGCTCATGCGCGGGCGCGGAGCGAGCGGTCACCAGGGCAGTACGAATACGCATGCCCTTCTCGCTGGTAGAGCGTTGCAAGCGATGGAGTGCTTCTAACAAAGGTTTGAATGGACCTGGTGGCAGGGGGATCGCAGCCTTCTTGCTTTCATGATCAACAAATGCCACTAGGCCTTCACTCTGAAATACTTGCTCTGCTTCGTCTGAAAAGAGTACTGCGTCTCCGTCGAATGCAATGCGAATTTCATTGGGGTGAGACTCTGCAGTTTTGCTTGACTCTGGATAAACGCGTGCCGCAGGAAATCCTGCATCAATCGTTGCGCGTACATCATCTTCGTTAGCCGAGAGAAACAAGTTGGCATGCAAGGAGCGAAGGTAGTGATAGGGCGGGCGACCTCTTGTGAATACACCACGCTCCAGATGTAGACCATGATGCTCAGCTGAGCGAAACACACGCAAGCCGCTGACAGGATCGTTACGTGACAAGATCACTACTTCAACACGTTGCTCGCCCTCTTCATTGAAAGCTAGTAACTTCTTTACCAAGGGAAAGGCTACGCCAGTCTGGGCAGCGACGCCAAGTCGCTCAAGTTGCAACTTCATATAGGCGCTGTCATCGGATGATTCAAAGATGTTGTTTTCTTCTTCGAAATCAAATAGAGCGCGCGATGAAATCGCAACAACGAGTTTTCCGGTAAGTGTGTATGACATTACGAATTACATCTTATTTGAGAAATAGGCGATAAGCCGGGTTATCAGTTTCATTCCAATGCGGATAGCCGAGTGAGGCTAAGAATTTTTGGAATTTATTCTGCTCATTTTTTGGAACCTGAATGCCTACCAAGATGCGACCATAGTCCGCACCGTGATTGCGGTAGTGGAAAAGGCTGATATTCCAATTGGGCGCCATGCTGGTGAGGAATTTCATCAAAGCGCCTGGGCGCTCAGGAAATTCAAAGCGGTAGAGTAGCTCATCTTTTGCAAGAGTAGAGCGACCGCCTACCATGTGGCGTAAGTGAGACTTAGCCAACTCATCATGAGTTAAATCGATGGTTGCAAATTTTGCTTTACGAAAATGTTTTGCAATAGCAGCGCTATCTGTTGCTTTTTGTGTGCCAATGCCAACGAAGATATGCGCTTCACTTTGGTCGGCGATGCGATAGTTAAATTCAGTGACGTTGCGATTGCCGAGCAATTCGCAGAAGCGTCTAAAGGACCCACGCTCTTCAGGAATTGTGACGGCAAATACGGCTTCTCGGAATTCACCAACATCAGCGCGTTCAGCCACAAAGCGTAAGCGACTGAAATTCATATTGGCGCCACAAGCAATGGCGACCAAAGTCTTCTTTTTGAGACGATGTTTTTCTACGTACTTCTTCATCCCTGCTATGGCTAGGGCTCCTGCAGGTTCTAGAATGCTGCGGGTATCTGTAAAGACATCATTGATGGCGGCACAGATCTCGTCGGTATCGACGGTGATGATGTCATCCACAACACGTTTACAAATGCGGAAAGTTTCTTTGCCAACCAGCTTGACTGCCGTGCCATCTGAAAAAAGGCCGACATCTTTCATTTCGATACGCTTATTGGCTTCAAGCGATCTTCTCATTGCATCTGAATCTACCGACTGAACGCCGATGACTTTGGTCTTAGGGCTGACCGCTTTGACGTATTCGCCAATGCCAGCAATTAAGCCGCCGCCGCCAATAGCTACAAAAATGGCATCAATCGGCTCTTGGTATTGCTGGAAAATTTCTTGGGCAATTGTGCCTTGCCCGGCGATGACATCGGGATCATCGAAGGGATGAACAAAGGTTAACCCCCTTTTTTTCTCTAAAAGCTCTGAGTATTTAAAAGCGTCACTATAGGACTCGCCATGCAGAATCACCTCTACCCAAGACCCGCCACGCGCCTTTACGGCATCGATTTTGACGCTCGGGGTAGTGAGGGGCATCACGATGACGGCTTTGCACTTCATTTTTGCTGCTGCCAAGGCCACGCCTTGGGCATGATTGCCTGCAGAGGCCGCTATGACCCCCCGTTTTAGGGCTTCTGGTGGCAAATGGGCCATTTTGTTATAGGCGCCACGAAGCTTGAAGGAGAAAACCGGCTGGTTATCTTCTCTTTTGAGTAAAACTTGGTTGCCTAAGCGTTTTGTGAGTTCGGGGGCTACTTGGAGCTCTGTTTCCCTGGCCACATCGTAGACTCGGGCCGATAAAATTTTCTTTAAATAGTTCGTTGCCATGCGATGAGCGTACCATGAACGGGCTCTAAGCCCTTAGATTTGCAAGGTTTTATCCCCTCAGTCGACAACTTTCCGCGTTTCCTGTCAATATCAGGATCACTCAATTAAAATGCATATTTATCAAATATGACGCTATGAACGCACCATTAGCTTTGAACCAGTTGTTAGATGCTGAGGCCGGCTCGCCCCGCCTCCGCGAGATACCCTACAACTACACCTCTTTTTCCGATCGTGAAATCGTTATTCGCTTATTGGGCGAGGAGTCATGGCGCGTTCTGAATGATTTGCGTGGGGTTCGTCGTACTGGGCGTTCAGCTCGCATGTTGTTTGAGGTATTGGGTGATATTTGGGTAGTCCAACGCAATCCCTTTTTGCAAGACGACTTATTGGATAACGCCAATCGCCGTCAATTGTTGATTGATGCCTTGTGGCATCGCTTGGGTGAAGTCAAAAAACGCTCAAGTGGTGAATCTGCTGAGCAAGTCCAGGTCTTATTAAATGCTGCGCATCGCGCCGTTGAAAGTTTCGAGCAGGGCTTTAAGGATGTTGCTGAAATTCGGAAGCGTGCTCGCAAAGAACTTGGTCGCATTACTGCCTCTGACAATATTTGTTTTGATGGGGTCTCTCGTGCTGCTCATGTCACTGATGCTACTGACTGGCGGGTTGAGTTTCCGCTCGTGGTCCTTAAGCCAGATTACGAATCTGAAATCCCTGGCTTAGTTAAAGCCTGTGTTGAATTAGGTTTAACAATTATTCCGCGTGGAGGTGGCACGGGATATACCGGTGGCGCTATTCCGCTATACGCCATGTCTGCTGTCATTAACACTGAGAAGCTTGAGCAAATTGATGCTGTCAAGCTAAAGCGTTTGCCTGGCGTAGACCATGAAGTTTCAACGATCTTTACTGGCGCAGGTGTAGTTACCCGCAGAGTCTCAGATGCTGCAGAGCACGCTGGGCTTGTGTTTGCGGTCGATCCGACTTCTGCTGACGCTAGTTGTATTGGCGGCAACATCGCCATGAATGCCGGTGGTAAAAAGGCTGTCCTCTGGGGCACTGCATTGGATAACTTAGCTAGCTGGCGCATGGTAGATCCAGAAGGCAATTGGTTGGATGTCGAGCGTCTAGAGCACAACCTAGGAAAAATTCACGTTGCAGAAAAAGTTCGTTTTCAACTGACTTGGTCGGATGGTTTGAGTGAGCCGGGCGAACGTATTCTGAAAACAGAAATTCTTGAGGTGGAAGGTAAGCGCTTCCGCAAAGAAGGTTTAGGTAAAGATGTAACTGATAAGTTTTTATCAGGTTTACCAGGCGTTCAAAAAGAAGGTTGTGATGGTTTAATCACCAGCGCAACTTGGGTTTTGCATCGCATGCCTAAATTCATGCGTACTGTTTGCTTGGAATTTTTTGGTCAAGCACAAGAAGCTATTCCCAGCATTGTAGAAATTAAAGCTTACCTCGATGGCTTGAGTAAGAATGGCGGTCCGATCTTGGCTGGCTTGGAGCATTTGGATGATCGCTATCTGAGGGCGGTTGGCTACTCAACCAAGTCCAAACGCAATGCTTTACCGAAGATGGTATTGATCGGCGATATCGCTGGTGATGATGAAGAGGCTGTAGCTGCTGCGACTAGTGAAGTCGTGCGCATGGCCAATAATCGCGTGGGCGAAGGCTTCGTAGCGGTTAGTGCGGAAGCGCGCAAAAAGTTTTGGTTAGATCGTGCACGTACTGCCGCGATTGCTCGCCACACCAATGCCTTCAAGATTAATGAAGATGTGGTGATTCCATTACCACGCATGGGTGAGTACACCGAAGGTATTGAGCGTATCAATATCGAACTCTCTCTCAAAAATAAATTACAAGTTTTAGATGCCCTCGAAGCATTTTTGAAAAAGAGTGCCTTGCCGCTCGGCAAGAATGATGAGGACTTTGAAATCCCAAGCGCTGAAATATTGGGCGATCGTGTTCAGCAGGCGCTTGAACTGATTTCAGGGGTGCGGGCGCGTTGGTCTGAGTGGTTAACGCAGATGGATACCTACTTCCCAGACTTGCAGAATTACAGTCTGCGCGCTTCTTGGAAAACAGAAGTGCGTGCCGAGCTCCGAATCATATTTGGCGGTCTTGCATTTGAGCCAATTTTGAATGAGCTAGAGGCAATTCATAAAAATATTCTGCGCAAGCGCGTGTTTGTAGCGCTGCATATGCATGCTGGTGACGGTAACGTGCATACCAATATTCCTGTGAACTCTGATGACTATGAGATGTTGCAAGATGCGCATCGTGCAGTCGCTCGAATTATGAAATTGGCTCGCTCATTAGACGGTGTGATTTCTGGTGAGCATGGCATTGGTATTACTAAGTTGGAGTATTTGACTGAAGCTGAGCTAAAAGATTTCCGCGCTTATAAGAAGCGCGTGGATCCAGAAGGTCGCTTTAATAAGGGCAAGTTAATGCCGCATGCTGATCTCAGCATTGCCTACACTCCAAGCTTTGGCTTGATGGGACATGAGTCCATCATCATGCAGCAGAGTGACATCGGTGCGATTGCTGATAGCGTGAAAGATTGTTTGCGTTGCGGTAAGTGCAAGCCAGTGTGTGCTACACATGTACCCCGTGCAAATTTACTGTACAGCCCACGCGACAAAATTTTGGCAACCTCTTTGTTGATTGAAGCCTTCTTGTATGAAGAGCAGACGCGTCGTGGTGTATCGATTCGTCATTGGGAAATGTTTGACGATGTCGCGGCACATTGCACCGTGTGTCATAAGTGTTTAACACCTTGTCCTGTCAATATTGATTTTGGTGATGTCACGATGAACATGCGTAACTTGTTGCGCAAGATGGGGCAGCAACGCTTTAATCCGGGAACAGCGGCATCAATGCTGTTCTTGAATGCTACCGATCCAGACACTATCAACTTGGTTCGCAAGACCATGATTGGCTGGGGTTATAAGCTTCAACGCTTGGGTAATGATGTTTTCCGTAAGTTGGCGCGCAAGCAAACTGCGCATCCTCCGGCGACGGTCACTAAACCAAACATCAAAGAGCAGGTGATCTTCTTCGTCAACAAGAAAATGCCAGGCAATTTGCCCAAGAAAACTGCTCGTGCGCTCTTAGATATTGAGGATGCGAATTACGTTCCAATTATTCGGGATCCTAAGACCACTTCTGCGGATACGGAAGCAGTGTTCTATTTCCCGGGTTGTGGCTCTGAGCGCCTGTTCTCGCAGGTAGGTTTAGCTACGCAAGCGATGCTCTGGAATGTCGGCGTTCAGACTGTATTGCCTCCGGGCTACCTCTGTTGCGGCTACCCACAGCGCGGTAATGGCGACTTTGATAAAGCCGAGAAGATGATTACCGACAACCGCGTGCTCTTCCATCGCGTTGCGAACACTCTCAATTATTTGGATATTAAGACCGTGGTGGTTTCTTGCGGAACTTGCTATGACCAATTGGCGGGCTATCAGTTTGAACAGATATTCCCTGGTTGCCGCATTATTGATATTCATGAGTATTTGCTTGAGAAGGGCGTCAAGCTTTCAAACGTGACTGGCGTGAAATATATGTATCACGATCCATGTCATTCGCCGATGAAGTTGCAGGATCCACTCAAGACAGTGAATGAACTGATTCAGCAGGAGGATGGCAAAACCATTCAGAAGAATGATCGTTGCTGTGGTGAGTCTGGAACGCTGGCAGTGACACGCCCTGATATTTCTACGCAAATCCGCTTCCGTAAGCAAATTGAAATGGAGAAGGCTGCCAACGAATTGCGTAAAGGCGACTTCACTGGTGACGTCAAAGTGTTGACGAGCTGCCCATCTTGCTTGCAAGGCCTCACACGCTTTGATGCGGATAGCGATACGACTGCCGATTACATCGTGGTTGAGATGGCACAAAAATTATTAGGTGATAACTGGATGCAAGATTATGTTGCCAAGGCGAACCAAGGTGGCATTGAGAGGGTATTGGTTTGATGATTCCAACAAATGTTGTTGTTCATCAACAGTCAAAAGTATTGGAGCTTACTTATGGCGATGACAAAACATATCGCCTCCCTTTTGAATTGTTAAGAGTATTGTCACCATCAGCTGAAGTGCAGGGGCACGGCCCCGGGCAGGAGACCTTGCAAACAGGCAAGCGCGAGGTTCTCATTGCCAATATCGAGCCAGTAGGCCACTATGCACTGAAGCCTTCCTTCTCTGATGGACATGATTCTGGTTTGTATACCTGGGATTTCTTGCACTTTTTATGTGAGAACCAGGAAGCGCTGTGGCAAGAGCATTTGGATAAATTAGCTGCTGCCGGCCTAGACCGCGATACTCCGATGAGTGTTGCTGGCGGACATGCCTGCGGCAGTCATTAATCGATATTTCAGTAGAGCAAAGAAGAATATGAGCAAGACCCATTTTGGATACCAAAGCGTTGACGAAGCTGAAAAAGCGGGTAAGGTCGCAGAAGTTTTTCATTCGGTAGCTAGCAAATACGATGTGATGAATGACTTGATGTCATTTGGTCTGCATCGCTTGTGGAAGAAAGTCACTATTGCTCGCGCGCAAGTTCGCCCAGGTCAAAAGGTGCTAGATATTGCCGGCGGTACAGGCGACTTGGCTGCTGCATTTGCAAGAGCAGCGGGCTGGGGGCAAAATGCTGATGCGCAGGTATGGTTAAGTGATATCAATGCCTCGATGTTGGGTGTTGGCCGAGATCGTCTTTTAGACAAAGGCCTGGCTTTACCTTGTGTTCAATTCGATGCAGAGAAAATTCCCTTTCCTGCCAATCACTTTGATGTAGTGACAGTGGCATTTGGTTTGAGAAATATGACTCACAAAGATGTTGCTCTGGCAGAGATGCTCAGAGTCATTAAGCCCGGGGGTCGAGTATTGGTACTGGAGTTCTCTAAGCCCGATGCTTTTTTACAACCGGTTTATGACACTTATTCATTTAAGGTGTTACCTTGGTTGGGTGAAAAAATTGCTCAAGATTCTGAGAGCTATCGCTATTTAGCAGAATCCATTCGGATGCATCCAGATGCACAGGCCCTGAAAGAGATCATGCTAGGAGTCGGTTTTGATGAAGTTGATACCCATAGAATGACTGGGGGTATCGTTGCATTGCATATTGGTATTAAATACTAGTGAATTTGTAGTTTTTAGTGGTCAAGAATTCAAGTTGTTCTATAGGGGATAAAAAAATGAATAAGCAATTTTTCAAGGCAGTACTGTTAAGTGTTAGCTTGATATTTGCTACTGTTGGTCATGCTGATGCTGCGCGTTTAGGTGGTGGTAGAAGTATCGGTAAAGCGCCAAGCGCGCCAATGCAAAAACAAGCTGCTCCGGCGCAAAAGCCAGTTCAGCAAGCTCAACCGGCTGCACCAGCTGCAACACCTCAGGCGCCAGCACCTAGTCGCTTTGGCGGTATGGGTGGCATCCTAGGCGGTCTTGCTGCAGGGCTTGGTATTGGGTATCTCTTATCCCACTTTGGTATGGGTGAGGCGGCATCCTCTTTAATTACTGGTTTGTTGATTGCTGTTCTAGCAGGCTTCGCCATCATGTTTGTGATGAGAAGGTTGTTGCCTGCTTTATCAGGTGCCAATAAAGGTCCTCAAGTCACTTCGCAAGGAATGCAGCGTACGAATATGGACCAGGCACCAAGACAGGAGCCAGCATTTACGCCTGCTGCTAGTGCTTTTGGTGGCGTTGCCGCTGAGCCTGCACCATTTCAGTCAACCTTGCCTCCAGGGTTTGATGAATATGCGTTTTTAGAAAATGCGAAGCAGTATTTTTCAAGCCTGCAAAAGGCATGGGATCAAGGCGACTTAGCAGCATTGCGTGAGTACACCACGCCTGAGATGTTCGCCACAATCGAGCAAGATCTTTCGGGTCGTGCAGATAGCGCCAATCAAACTGATGTGGTTACGCTCAATGCGCAGTTGCTCGGAATTGAGACGGCCGACAATACTTATTACTGTAGCGTGCAGTTCACGGGCATGATTCGTGAGCAAGCAGGCGCACAGGCAAATAATTTCTCTGAAATTTGGAACCTCAGTAAGCCGGTAGCGGGCCCTGGAGGCTGGGTACTGGCGGGTATTTCTCAGTTGGTTTAAGCTTGAGGTACTTTCCATTGAAAGCCCGCACTTGTGCGGGTTTTTTACGCTCATGACCACCACCTCTCCCACTACTCACCATATTGCAGCTACAGCCGCTAGTAGAGGGATTAATCATGTCCTCCAGGCAGAGCCATGGGCGATGGTGGAGTTGGCGAAGCATGCAGGAAAAGTGGTGTTAATGAAGTTGCCTGTCGGCAATCTTTGTTTTGAATTAACACCCAAGGGCTCCTTGACTGCTTTGACGCATTTTGAAGCCCCCTCCTTAGAGCTAGAGGTTTCTGCTGAGATATTGAGTGCGCTTGCAGGTAGTTCTGGCGGTTTGCGAGAGCAGGCGATGAAATCAGTCAAGATTACTGGCGATGCTGACCTAGCGCAATTATTAGGCCGCTTGGCAGGACAAATTCGCTGGGAGTATGAGGAGGATTTAGCGCATTTCATTGGTGATGCACCTGCCAATTTTGCTGTACGCCAAGGTAAGAAATTCATCTCCGCGGGGCGGTCTGCCGCTTCTGACTTACTGGAGAATGTAGTGGAGTATGTCAGTGAAGAGAGAAAAGTACTTTTGAATAAACGAGATTTTATGATTCGCAAAAATGAATTGAATGCCTTGCGTGATGCAGTTGATCGCATGGAAAAGCGCATCCAACTTTTAGAGCGAAAAGGTTAATTCATCGTGCGTCGTCTTGCCCGCCTCTTTTTTATATTCTTTACCGCATGGCGCTATGGCTTATTGCCATTACTACGCGATATTCTGAAACCCGGTATTCGTCGTGGCGCATTAACCATGATTTGTTGGACCTCTCCTGGTGAATCTTTACCCAGGGGCGAGCGTATTCGTTTGACCTTAGAGGCGCTTGGTCCGATCTTTGTCAAGTTTGGACAAGTGCTTTCTACTCGACGTGATTTATTGCCAGAAGATATTGCGAATGAACTGGCCAAGTTACAGGATCAAGTCCCTCCATTTTCTAATGATGAGTCATGCCATTTAATTGAAAAAGCACTAGGGCAGTCCATCGAGGAAGTGTTTATTAGTTTTGATGCAACCCCTGTAGCTAGCGCCTCTGTGGCCCAAGTACACTTTGGTTTACTGCGCGGAACTGAAAAACATCCCGAGTGGGAAGGTCGTGCTGTAGCAGTCAAAGTCTTGCGTCCCGGCATTCTGCCAATTATTGATGGCGATCTTGCCTTGTTATACGACTTGGCAAAAATTATCGAGAGAAGTTCAGAGGATGGTCGTCGCCTAAAGCCTCGCGAGAACGTAGCGGAGTTTGATACTTATCTGCATGATGAATTGGATCTCATGCGCGAGGCAGCAAACGCGAGTCAGTTGCGCCGTTATTTTGTTGACTCTAAGAAGTTGATGATTCCCGAGATGTATTGGGATTTGTGCCATACCAATGTCATCGTGATGGAAAAGATGAATGGCATTTCGATTGGTCGTAGCGCAGAGTTGCGCGCTGCTGGCGTTGACTTTAAAAAGCTAGCTGCGGATGGTGTAGAAATATTCTTCACGCAAGTATTTGAGCATGGCTTCTTTCATGCGGACATGCATCCCGGTAACATCATGATTAGCCTTGAGCCAGAAACATTTGGCCGATTTATTTCTTTGGACTTTGGGATTGTCGGCGCATTGAGTCAGTCCGATAAAAGTTATTTGGCATTAAATTTCTTAGCCTTCTTTAATCGTGATTACCGCCGTGTTGCAGAATTGCATATCGAATCTGGTTGGGTGCCTGCTAATACACGGGTAGAAGAACTTGAGGGTGCAGTACGCTCTGTTTGCGAGCCTTACTTTGATCGCCCTTTAAAAGAAATCTCCTTGGGCATTGTCTTGATGCGTTTGTTCCAAACTTCGCGTCGTTTCAAGGTGGAGATTCAGCCACAACTTACTTTGCTTCAGAAGACTCTATTGAACGTTGAAGGACTTGCTCGTCAGCTAGATCCCGATCTAGATCTTTGGAAGACTGCTAAGCCAATTTTGGAAAAATGGATCAGTCAGCAGCTAGGTTGGAGGGCTTTGGTAGATGGAATTAAGGCTGAGGCGCCAAGCTGGGCTCAAATTTTGCCAACTTTGCCTCGCTTGATTGCAGATAGTTTGGCTCAGGCGCGCACCCCCCAAAGGGAGCAAAAAGGCGAATTAGAGGTCCTCAAAGCCCTTTTATTACAAGAAAGACGCACTCACCGCCTATTAGTTGGCGCCTTACTGTTTGCAGGTGGCTTTTTGGCTGGGATTGTAATCATCGGCCTGGGTATTTATTAGTCTGTCGCCTGTCACCGCTTAAACCGCTAAAATGCCAGGTTAAGCAAAGCGTAAGCATAGGCAAATGAAAAAATACTTTATCGCAGGCATTTTGGTGTGGGCGCCGATGTCAATCACCATCTGGGTGATTGCATGGGGTCTAGGCCTGCTCGACGGTGTTTTTGGATCCGTGATGCAAGCCATTATTACTGTATTCCCCAGCCAGTTCGCTGGGGACTTGCGTCATTTCCGTGAGTTGCCGGGCGTAGGTATTTTGATCGTAGTTTCAGTGATTATGTTCACTGGATTAGTTGCTATTAGTTTTGCTGGGCAATGGTGGATCCGGATGTGGAATAAGCAGATGAATCGCATTCCAATCGTGCGATCGATCTATTCCAGCGTTCAACAAGTGTCTTCCACATTATTTTCCGGCAGTGGCCAAGCTTTCAGCAAGGCATTATTGATTCGCTATCCGCATGCGGATTCGTGGGCGATTGCATTTCAGACGGGCATCCCCGCAAAAGAGGTTGCATCCAAGTTAGGCGAGGATTATGTCAATGTATTCCTGCCAACCACCCCAAATCCAACCTCTGGTTTTTTTATGATTGTCCCGCGTGCGCACACGATTGAATTAGAGATGAGTGTCGAAGAGGCGCTCAAACATATTGTTTCAATGGGATCCGTTCCCCCCACCAGTTCAACTGGTTTGACCGCTATTGGGTCAAACCATCATCTTTGATTTATAGGAAATTGTTATGTCGATGCGAAGCCATACCTGCGGCCAGGTAACTGAATCACTCATTGGTCAAGAAGTGACTCTTTCAGGTTGGGTTAATCGCCGCCGTGACCACGGTGGTGTGATCTTTATTGATTTGCGCGATCACCAAGGTTTTGTACAGGTGGTTTGCGATCCAGATCGTCCAGACATGTTTGCCTTGGCAGAGCAAGTACGCAATGAGTTTTGTATTCAGATTAAAGGTTTGGTACGTGCGCGTCCTGCTGGCACTGAGAACAATGATTTAGCGAGCGGCAAGATTGAAGTGCTTTGCCATAGCTTGGTGATCTTGAATGCATCTATTACGCCTCCATTCCAATTGGAAGATGAGAATTTATCCGAGACAACTCGTTTAACCCATCGCGTTCTCGACTTGCGTCGTCCACAGATGCAAAAGAATTTGCGTCTACGTTACAACGTCGCAATGGAATGCCGTCGCTATTTAGACGCTGCTGGCTTCATCGATATTGAGACTCCAATGTTGACTAAGAGCACACCTGAAGGTGCGCGCGACTATTTGGTGCCTTCACGTGTTCATGATGGTCAGTTCTTTGCTTTGCCACAATCCCCTCAGTTGTTTAAGCAGTTATTGATGGTGGCTGGTTTTGATCGCTACTACCAAATTACTAAGTGTTTCCGTGATGAAGATTTACGCGCTGATCGTCAGCCTGAATTTACGCAGATCGACTGTGAAACTGCTTTCTTGGATGAGTTAGAAATCCGCGAGTTATTTGAAAACATGATTCGTCATATTTTTAAAACCACGATGAATGTCGAGTTGCCAAATCCATTCCCAACCATGCCTTACTCAGAAGGTATGGCGCGCTTTGGTTCCGACAAGCCTGACTTGCGTGTGAATTTTGAATTCACCGAGCTGACCGACTTAATGAAGGATGTTGATTTCAAGGTGTTCTCTGGTGCAGCAAACCAAGAGGGTGGTCGTGTAGTAGGTTTGTGCGTTCCCGGCGGCTCCGAAATAAGCCGTAGCGAAATCGATGACTATACCCAGTTTGTTGGCATTTATGGCGCCAAAGGTTTGGCATGGATCAAAGTGAACTCCGTTGCGGAAGGTCGTAATGGTTTGCAATCACCGATCGTGAAGAATTTGCATGATGCTGCGATCGAAGGCATCTTAAAGCGCACTGGCGCCAAAGATGGCGACATTATTTTCTTCGGTGCTGATAAAGAAAAAGTAGTCAATGACGCTATTGGTAATTTGCGCCTGAAGATTGGCCACTCTGCTTGGGGTAAAGAGCATGGTCTCTCTACTGAAGGCTGGAAGCCATTGTGGGTAGTTGACTTCCCCATGTTTGATTACGATGAAGGCGAAGCCCGTTGGGTTGCTTGTCATCATCCGTTTACCAGCCCTAAAGATGAGCACATGAAGTATTTAGAGTCTGATCCAGGTAAGTGCTTAGCGAAAGCCTATGACATGGTTCTTAACGGTAGCGAAATTGGTGGCGGTTCAGTTCGTATCCACCAAGAGGCTGTGCAGAGTCAGGTATTCCGTGCATTGAAGATTGATGCTGAAGAAGCTCAGGCGAAGTTTGGATTCTTGTTGGATGCTTTGCAATATGGCGCACCTCCGCATGGTGGCATTGCATTTGGCTTGGATCGCATAGTTACCATGATGACCGGTGCCGAATCTATTCGTGATGTGATTGCCTTCCCTAAAACGCAGCGTGCCCAATGCTTATTAACTCAAGCTCCTAGCCCGGTAGATGAGCGTCAGCTAAAAGAGTTGCACATTCGTTTGCGCCAGGCCGCTCCAGCTGCTTAAGCAGAAAAGTATTTAAAGCATCTTGAAAATCCCCATTTCGGTTTTAGTTGTTATCTATAAATCGAATGGGGAGGTCTTGCTAATAGAGCGGGCCGACAAATCCAACTTCTGGCAATCAGTTACTGGCAGTGTCGATGCCATTGACGAGGATCTCAGTACAGCAGCTGAACGAGAAGTGCTTGAGGAAACGGGTATTGATATTCAATTCTTGCCGGCAAACTCGCTACAAGATATGCACCACCAGATTGAATATGAGATTTACCCGCAATGGCGCCATCGCTATGCACCTGGCGTAATTAAAAACACTGAGCATTGGTTTTCATTGCGAGTGCCAGATAACACTCAAGTTCAATTGGCTCCAAGAGAGCACGTCGCCTATCAATGGCTTCCTCATGCTGAAGCGGTGAGCAAATGTTTTTCTCGCAGCAATGGTGAGGCCATTTTGCAGTTGTTCTCTGCGCCTTAGTGCAGAAGTGACTAAGATAGAGCGATGAGACATTCATCTGGGCATCATCATTCGGCAGGAGATTCAAAACCTACACAGGGGAGCGACTGGAAAGTTATCCGTGACCTGCTTCCCTATCTACTGGAATACAAATATAGGGTTGCGATTGCCCTGACATGCTTAGTCGCTGCTAAGGTTACCAACCTCGGCATTCCGATTTTGATGAAGCAATTGATTGATGCACTCAATATCAAGGCCGATTCACCACAAGCATTACTAGTGGTTCCAGCTGGATTGATTTTAGCCTATGGCCTCTTAAGAATCTCAGCCTCCTTATTTACTGAGTTACGAGAATCCCTCTTCGCTCGCGTTACTCAAAATGCGGTGCGCAAAGTTGCTCTGCAAGTTTTTGAGCATTTGCACTCTTTGGCACTGAGCTTTCATTTAGCTCGCCAGACTGGTGGAGTGAGCCGGGATATTGAGCGTGGTACTCGCGGTATTCAGTCGTTGATCTCTTATTCGCTTTACAGCATCCTGCCAACCTTAATTGAGTTTTGTTTGGTGCTGGGCTACTTTGCTTATGCCTACGATCTTTGGTTTGCTGCAATTACGCTTACTGCCTTAGTTCTATATATTGGCTTCACGGTAGTCGTAACAGAATGGCGCACCCATTTCCGTCGTACCATGAATGATATGGATTCGAAGGCCAACCAGAAGGCGATTGATTCTTTGTTGAATTTCGAGACGGTGAAGTACTTTGGCAATGAAGCATTCGAGGCAAGTCGCTACGATCAAAATCTCGAGCGTTACCAGGTAGCTGCAGTCAAATCTCAAAAATCTTTAGCGCTTCTGAATTTTGGTCAGCAAACGATTATTGCGGTTGGCTTAGTGATGATTTTGTGGCGCGCAACCTTAGGCGTGATTGATGGCTCAATGACTTTGGGTGATCTCGTACTGGTGAATACTTTGATGATTCAGTTGTATATTCCACTCAATTTCTTGGGTGTAATCTATCGGGAGATTAAACAGGCTCTCACAGATATGGATCGAATGTTTTCTCTTCTCAATACAGAGAAGGAGATTGCAGATGACCCTAATGCCAAACCTTTGCGTATTGCTAACCAAGGGCGTGGCCCAGATGTTCGTTTTGAGAACGTCTCGTTTCACTACGATGCCAAACGTGAAATTCTCAAAAATGTTAGTTTTAATATTCCAGCGGGAATGATTACCGCAGTAGTTGGGCAAAGCGGTGCGGGTAAGAGTACCTTAGCTCGCTTACTCTTTCGTTTCTATGATGTTCAATCTGGCAAGATTTTGATTGACGATCAGAACATTGTGGATGTCACCCAGTCTAGCCTGCGTAAAGCGATTGGTATTGTTCCGCAAGATACAGTTTTATTTAATGACACGATTGGCTACAACATTGCCTATGGCAATCCCAACGCCTCGATTGAAGAAGTGCATGAGGCGGCTAGAGCTGCGCAGATCGACGGTTTTATCAAGCATTTGCCAGATGGCTATGAAACCCAAGTAGGAGAGCGCGGTCTGAAGTTATCTGGCGGTGAGAAGCAGCGCGTTGCAATTGCGCGAACATTACTCAAGAAGCCTGCCATGCTGATCTTTGATGAGGCCACTTCAGCTTTGGACTCCAAGACGGAGCGGGCATTTCAGGAGGAGTTGCTCGGCCTTGCCAAGAATCGCACTACTTTGATTATTGCTCATCGACTTTCTACTATTATTCATGCTGATCAAATTTTGGTGATGGAGCATGGGCAAATTATTGAGCGCGGAACGCATGCTGAGCTATTGGACACCAATGGCCGATATGCTGAGATGTGGCAAATGCAAGAGCGTAGTGCCCTTGATTAAAATATCCGAATGAGCCAGCAAGAGACTATTCTTAAAAATGCGTTTTCAGCTGCTGTGGCGGTAGCTGATCCACAACTCATAGTCCCGCAATATTTAGACAAGATATTTCCAGTTGGGAATGAGCCTCGGGGAAGATGTGTTGTGGTGGGTGCGGGTAAAGCCAGCGCTTCTATGGCAAGCGCATTAGAGGCTTATACAAAATCCCATTGGCCTCAGGCCAATATTAATGGTGTGGTTTTGACTCGCTATGGGCACAACTCTCCCACAAGTCAGATTCGAATTATCGAAGCAGGTCATCCTGTACCCGATCAGGCAGGCATGGATGGCGCAAAAGAAATCTACCGCTTAGTGAGTGAACTGCAAGCGGGTGATATTCTGATTGCCTTGATCTCGGGTGGCGGATCTAGCCTACTTACTTTGCCCCAAGCTGGCATCAGCATTGAAGATATGCGAAAAACTACAGAGGCGCTATTGCGTTCTGGCGCACCGATCGATGAGATGAATGTGGTGCGCAAACATTTGTCAGCAATTCTAGGTGGCAATTTGGCAAGACTGGCTATGGCGAGAGGTGCTCGAGTTGAGGCCTTATTGATTTCTGATGTGACAGGTGATTCCCCAGCGGATATCGCTAGCGGACCTTGTGCTCCTGATTATTCGACCTATCAAGATGCTTTAACTATTTTGAATAAGCATCGCTTGGGCGAAGGAGCGATTCCAGCTTCCGTGCTCTTGCATTTGAATCGCGGTCTTGCCGGTGAGGTGCCGGAGACATTGAAGGTGGGCGATTTACAAAATGTCCAAGTGAACAATCATGTGATCGCCACCGCTTATAAAAGTCTTGAGGCTGCAGCAGACTATGTACGCACTCAAGGATATGAGCCAGTGATCTTGGGTGACACCATTACCGGCGAAGCGCAATATGTGGGCGCTACTCAGGCAGCAATGGCGCGCGAGTATTTGACGAAGTCGGCTGATAAACCGTTAGCTCTGATTTCGGGTGGCGAGTGCACGGTTACCATTCCTGTCGATCTCAAGGGGCGAGGCGGTCGTTGCAGTGAATATCTGCTTTCACTGTTTTCAGCATCAACGGATCTGCCAAACATCTCTGCTCTGGCTGCGGATACCGACGGTATCGATGGCAGCGAAAAGAATGCCGGCGCCTGGTTTACCCCGGCTATTCGTCAGGCTGCCCAGGCTCAAGGTTTGCTTCCTACCCAGTATTTAGTTAGCCATGATTGCTATGGTTTTTTTGCCCAATTAGATGCTTTAGTGGAAACTGGCCCTACACTTACGAATGTGAATGATTTCCGCATCATCTTGCTTAATTAATACGGTCAATATCAATACTCAAATACATGTCTACTAGCCCAAGCAAAATTCAATTGATTCAACCAGATGACTGGCATTTGCATATTCGTGATGGCGAAGTCATGAAAGATGTCTTGGCAGATACTGCGCGCCAATTTGCCCGTGCCATCATCATGCCGAATTTGAAGCCACCAGTGACCACTGTAGATTTAGCAAGCGCCTATCGCACTCGAATTGAAGCTAGCCTTCAATCTTTAGGCGTCCACAGCTTTACGCCATTAATGACCTTGTATTTGACTGATAACACTTCTGCTGATGAGGTGCGAAAGGCCAAAGCTGCTGGTATTGTCGGATTTAAGTTGTACCCTGCTGGCGCCACCACCAATAGTGATGCTGGTGTCAGCGATATCCAGCGTTGCTATGTTGCGCTTGAGGCGATGCAGGCAGTGGGCATGCCATTGCTAGTGCACGGTGAAGTAACTAGCGCTGAGATTGATATATTTGATCGCGAAGCAGTGTTTATTGACCAGGTTCTTGAGCCTTTGCGTAAAGATTTTCCTGAGCTCAAGATTGTGTTTGAGCACATTACGACTAAGCAAGCTGCCCACTATGTGCGTGATGCGCAAACCGGTGAAAAAAATACCTTAGCGGCCACAATCACTCCGCAACATTTGCTGATGAACCGCAATGCTATTTTTGCTGGCGGCATTCGTCCGCATAACTATTGTTTGCCAGTGCTAAAGCGTGAAGAGCATCGCATAGCTTTACTTGAAGTGGCTACGAGTGGCAGCCCTAGATTTTTCTTGGGGACTGATAGCGCACCACATGCTAAGGGTGCAAAAGAAACTTCTTGCGGATGCGCAGGTTGCTACAGCGCATTTAACGCCTTGGGTTTATATGCCGAAGCATTTGAGGGTGTTGGCAAACTAGATAAGCTTGAGGGCTTTGCCAGCTTCTTTGGCCCCGATTTTTATTCTTTGCCACGCAATAGCAAAACAATTACCCTGGTGAAACAAGCGCAAAGCATTCCAGCTGAGCTACCACTAGGAGATGCGACCATCGTGCCACTGCGCGCTGGCGAGACTATTGCTTGGTCATTGGCTTAAGTTAGCAATTCATTCTTTTTTTCATTTTTAGGCTAAATTTCTGCGACTGCGTTAGACTGCAGTCGCAGAGTCAATTGGGCAATCGCCGCCTCTTTATTGAGGGGGAGGAAAGTCCGGACTCCATAGGATAGGGTGATGGTTAACGACCATCCACGGCGACGTGAGGAATAGGGCCACAGAGACGAGCGTATTTAGTTACGGTGAAACGCGGTAACCTCCACCCGGAGCAATCCCAAGTAAGCAGGCGATGAGGCGATCCGCTGAGTCTGCGGGTAGGGAGCTTGAGCCGTCAGGTAACTGCCGGCCTAGAGGAATGATTGCCCCTAGATGCAAATCTAGGCGACAGAATCCGGCTTATCGATTGACTCTGCACTTACCAGACAGCTGATTAGTCGTTCAGCACATCAATCGAATAGGTGATTTCTGCTGTTTTGGCGAGCATGGTTGTGGCAGAGCAGTACTTTTCGTGGGATAGCTTCACCGCACGCTCAACCTTGGCTAAATCTAGGTTTTTCCCTTTAACCGTGAAATGCAGGTTAATTTTTGTAAAAACTTTGGGTTCAGTATCAGCCCTCTCTGCTGTTAGCTTGACATCGCAGGCGCTAATCTCTTGGCGGGCCTTTTGTAGGATTAAAACCACATCAAAGGCAGAGCAGCCACCAGTACCTGCTAAAAGCAGTTCCATCGGTCTTGGAGCGCTATTTTGCCCACCAGCTTCAGGAGGGCCATCCATTTTGATCTGGTGGCCGCTACCGGTTTCTGCTGAAAAAGCCATCCCGCCATTACCCAACCAAGATACTCGACATTCCATATTAGTGACCCCTAACTTACTAAATTAATCAATATTATCAATAGTTTACCAATATTTAGCAGTTTAGCCATCCTCCCTATTTTGGCTAAAAAACATCAAAAACTTGATTTTGGTCAATTTTCTTGCATTGCACCAAATTTCTTGTGTAGAATAACCATATTGGTAGTCAGTCTTATACAAGACTGTGACTTACCTCCCAGTGTCTCCTCCACTTAAACATAGGTGGATTCCAACCCAGGACTCGTTCCTGGGTTTTTTTAGGTTACAATTCAAGGCTTTACTGAATTACCGAACCAGTCAGCGGTAATTGTTGTACCAAGTGAATTGCAGAATCTGCGAGCTTGCAAATATAAGCAGGGCCAAGGTGGACGTAGTTTGGTTGGAGTAATTTTTTTTGACTATAACAATTTGAGAAATCATGAAAACTTTTTCTGCAAAATCCCATGAGGTAGTGCATGAATGGTTCGTGATTGACGCTACGGACAAAGTCCTCGGTCGTGTCGCCAGTGAAGTGGCACTCCGTCTACGCGGCAAGCATAAACCTGAATACACCCCACACGTTGATACCGGCGACTTTATTGTTGTCATCAACTCTTCTAAGCTGCGTGTTACAGGCACAAAAGGCTTGAACAAAATTTATTACCGTCACAGCGGATACCCAGGTGGTATTAGCTCGACCAACTTCGACAAGATGCAAGATCGTTTCCCAGGTCGCGCTTTGGAGAAGGCTGTGAAGGGTATGTTGCCAAAAGGCCCACTAGGCTATGCCATGATTAAGAAATTAAAAGTCTACGGCGACGCCAGTCATCCGCATGCGGCTCAACAGCCAAAAGCGTTAGAGATTTAAGGAAACCAAATGGCTATTAATTACGGAAATTGGAATTACGGTACTGGTCGTCGCAAGAGTTCTGTGGCGCGTGTATTCATTAAATCTGGCAAGGGCGAAATCATTGTTAATGGCAAGCCTATCGATGCTTATTTTGCTCGTGAAACATCACGCATGATTGCTCGTCAGCCTTTGGCTCTCACAGCCCACTTAACGACCTTTGATATCAAAGTAAACGTTTCTGGTGGCGGTGAAACTGGCCAAGCTGGTGCAGTTCGTCACGGTGTTACTCGTGCATTGATGGATTACGACATCACTTTGAAGCCAGCCCTGTCTAAAGCAGGTTTGGTAACTCGCGATGCTCGTGAAGTTGAGCGTAAAAAAGTTGGCCTGCATGGCGCGCGTCGTCGTAAGCAGTTCAGCAAGCGCTAATTTCTTTCAGTCGCTTCAGTTTTATCGAAAGGGTCGCGCAAGCGGCCCTTTTTGTTTCTACAATTAAGAAAACTGTAAGAATCAAGTAGTAAGCTCTATACGATAATTTCGCTATAGCGCATTTTGGAGAGTGACATGATTAAAGTTGGCATCGTAGGTGGAACTGGATATACCGGAGTGGAATTACTGCGTTTGTTGGCGCAGCATCCTGAGGTGAAGATTCAGGCAATTACTTCTCGCACAGAAGCTGGCATGCCAGTGGCTGAGATGTTTCCATCTTTACGCGGTCGTATTGATCTGAAATTCACCACGCCAGATGAAGCCAAATTAAATGAATGTGATGCGGTGTTCTTTGCAACGCCACATGGTGTAGCAATGGCGCAAGCAAAAGAATTGCTCGCCAATAACGTAAAGATTTTGGATTTGGCTGCAGACTTCCGTTTGAAAGACGTTAAAGAGTTTGCTAAGTGGTACAGCATGGAGCATGGCTGCCCAGAAATTTTGGCTGAAGCAGTCTATGGTTTGCCAGAAATTAATCGTGAAGCCATTAAAAAAGCGCGCGTAGTTGGCTTAGCTGGTTGCTACCCAACATCTGTGCAATTAGGCTTGGCTCCATTACTTTCGCCTAAGTCGACTGGCGGTAAGCAGTTGATCGATGGTACCCATATTATTTCCGACTCTAAGTCGGGAACCTCTGGCGCCGGACGTAAAGCTGAGATCGGTACCTTGTTGTCAGAATCCAGTGATAACTTCAAATCTTATGCCGTAAAAGGCCATCGCCATTTACCGGAAATCGTCCAGGGATTAAAGGCAATTGCTGGTCATGATCAGATTGGTTTGACCTTTGTGCCACATTTAACTCCCATGATTAGAGGCATTCATTCCACTTTGTATGTGCGTTTGACCGAAGCTGGGATGGATGTGGATTTTCAGAAGCTTTATGAAGATTTCTACAAAGGCGAGCCATTTGTGGATGTGATGCCTGCTGGTAGTCACCCAGAAACACGCTCTGTACGCGGCAGTAATGGCTTGCGGATCGCCATCCATCGTCCAGGAGGCGGTGACACTTTAGTCATTTTGGTAGTTGAGGACAACCTAGTGAAGGGTGCTTCAGGCCAAGGTGTCCAGTGCATGAATCTGATGTTTGGTTTGCCTGAGACCACCGGATTGACGCAGATTGCTGTTTCCCCATAATGGGGCCAGCGGGAAAGACCCTTCAGCAAGCTTGGTATTAAAAGCCTAAAATAGACCATTGCCTTTTGAATTAGGAGTAAATCATGACCCAATTAGCTACGCAAGAAACTACGCAACCCGCACAAGATTTAGCCGAGCCACCAACCCCATTGGTGTTCACGGATAGCGCTGCTGCAAAAGTGGCTGACTTGATTGCTGAAGAAGGCAATCCTGAATTAAAACTGCGCGTGTTTGTTCAAGGCGGTGGTTGCTCAGGATTTCAGTACGGTTTCACATTTGATGATGCTGTGAATGAAGACGACACACTCTTTGAAAAGAATGGTGTAACTTTGTTGGTTGATTCAATGAGCTTCCAATATTTAGTTGGCGCTGAGATTGATTACAAAGAAGATATTAACGGTTCACAGTTCGTAATCAAAAACCCAAATGCACAAACCACTTGTGGTTGTGGATCCTCTTTCTCCGCATAAGAACAAGCTTAATAACTTAAGCTGGATAGCAAGCGCCTAGAATTCTAGGACCCTTCGCTCCTGTAACGGCTGGCAAATTTGCTGGCCGTTTTTCTTTGTGAGCCCATGCCAGCCATGCGAATGCGAGGCCTTCTACTAGTTGTGGGTCTATTCCTAGTACATCGCTTGTCACGATCTCCAGAGGATTCTTAAACACCGCTTGTGAGCTCGTTTTAAATAGATTCATGAGTGCTGTATTGCGTGCGCCACCACCACACACAATGAGTGTTTGGGTTTGTGGGGCATGGCGCTCTAATGCTTGTAGCGCTGAGTCCACCGCCAGATGTAAGAGTGTTGCTTGCACATCTTCTGCATTGATGTTGTCTGAGTTAATCTGCCTTTGTAACCACTCCAGATGAAAGTCATCACGTCCCGTACTCTTTGGTGGGGCTTTTGAAAAGAATGGATCGGACAACATTCTGGCGAGGAGCGGTTGATTCACTTCGCCTTGTGATGCCCAGACGCCATCTTTATCAAAAGTATGCCCTTGTTGATCTGCAATCCAGGCATCCATCAACATATTTGCTGGACCACAATCAAAACCTTTCACTTCGCCACTTTTGGGGAGGAGGGTGAGATTGGCAATGCCACCTAAATTGAGGACAGCGATCTCTTTATTTAAGGAAAATTGCTGTGCATGGAAAGCCGGCACCAATGGGGCGCCGTGACCACCTGCTGCTAGATCACGACTTCTAAAGTCGGCAATAACATCAATCCCAGTGAGCTCTGCCAATAGGGCTGGGTTGAGTGTTTGGTGGGTATATGCCAGATGATGGGGGAGGTCTGCCTGATGACGAATAGTTTGGCCGTGGGCGCCAATCGCGCTGATATTTTCAGGAGTAAGGTTGGACTGCAATAACAAGTCTTGCACTGCATCCGCATAGGCTGCAGCAAGAGCATTTCCTGCTTGTTTTTCGCGATGAAGCTCATTAGGCCCTGGAGATTGCAGGTCTAGCAGGGCTTTGCGTAGATCAGGCGTAAAGGGCGTGCTTACGGCCCCCAGCAGACTTGCATCACCTTGAGGCCCTAGCTTTGCTAGCACGGCATCTATTCCATCTAGGCTGGTGCCAGACATCAGGCCAATATAGAGGGAATGAGACTTATTCATGCGGTATCGGGACTTTGTTCTCAGGAATGCGACAATTATGCTTTAGCAACATAAATACTAATTTAACCGAATCAGTTCACTAATTCAGCATGACGGCTAAACCAGAACAAAAATACCCACTGACCCCTGAAGTTTTTGCAGCCCTTGAAGTGACCAAAAGGGGTTGTGATGAGTTATTGGTTGAGGCAGATTGGATTACGAAGCTAGCCAAAAGCCAAGCCACTGGCACTCCATTACGGATTAAGTTGGGTTTAGACCCTACTGCGCCAGATATTCATTTGGGGCATACAGTTGTTTTGAATAAGTTACGTCAGCTGCAAGATTTAGGTCATACGGTTATTTTCTTGATTGGCGACTTCACCAGCATGATTGGCGACCCTTCTGGACGCAATGCCACTCGCCCACCATTGACTGCCGAAGAAATTGCCGTCAATGCGCAGACTTATTATCGTCAAGCGAGCATGGTGCTTGATCCTGCTAAAACGGAAGTCCGTTACAACAGCGAGTGGTGTGATCCACTGGGCGCGCGCGGCATGATTCAGTTGGCAGCAAGATATACCGTGGCGCAGATGTTAGAGCGTGATGACTTTACCAAGCGCTACCGTAGTGGCGTACCCATCTCTGTGCATGAGTTTTTGTATCCTTTGATGCAGGGTTATGACTCCGTTGCCTTGAAGAGTGACTTAGAGCTCGGTGGTACCGATCAAAAATTTAATCTCTTAGTGGGCCGTGAGCTTCAACGTGAGTATGGTCAAGAGCCACAATGCATTTTGACAATGCCACTCCTCGTTGGTTTGGATGGCGTTGATAAGATGAGTAAGTCCAAAGGTAATTACATTGGCATCAGCGAGCCTGCTAGCGAGATGTTCGGTAAGCTCATGAGCATCTCCGATGACTTAATGTGGGATTACTTCACATTACTGTCATTTCGCCCGATGGCAGAGATTGATTTAATGAAGCAAGAAGTTGCCGCTGGTCGCAACCCACGCGATTGCAAAGTGCTACTCGGTCAAGAGATCGTCGCGCGCTTTCATTCACAAGCTGCTGCAGAAAAAGCGCTTGAAGACTTTAATCACCGTGCTAAAGGTGGTGTACCAGATGAGATTCCTGAGGTAACACTTACAGGTGCTCCTATGGGGATCGCTAACTTCCTCAAGGCTGCTGGCCTTGCCCCATCTACCTCAGAAGCCAATCGCAATATTGAGCAGAACGGCGTAAAGCTTGATGGCGTAACAGTTACTGATAAACAGTTGAAAGTAGAGGCTGGGACTTATGTGGTGCAGGTAGGCAAGCGTAAGTTTGCTAAGGCTATATTAGTTTAGATTTCCAATAGTTCACTGATATTAATTCTTCTAAATAAAGACCCCTTATGAATCAGATCGAAATTATTAGAGGTGTTAGTGATGTGATGGATGCCTTGGGGGTTGCAGTTGTTTCTCTTGGCGTGCTTTGGGGCTTGTTTATCTTTATCAAAGAGTTGATTACTCAGTCGGTGGATATTGCCTATAAGGGATTTCGCATTCAAATTGTGCGTTCATTAATACTGGGTCTTGAAGTGCTGGTTGCTGGCGATGTCATTCGTACAGTAGCAATTAGCCCCACCTTAACTAGTGTTGCGGTGCTCGGCGCTATTGTGCTTATCCGATGCTTCTTAAGCTGGTCTTTAACTCTGGAAATTGATGGCCGCTGGCCATGGCAGCCCCCAAGAAAAGATGAGGGCTAAAGAAATCCTAATGCTATTTCTGTGGATCTAAGTTCCCTAAACTACTTGGCGCTTTTAAGCCAAAGTGCTCATAAGCCTGTCTAGTCGCCACTCGACCACGCGAAGTTCTCTGTAGGTAACCCTGCTGTATTAAGTAAGGCTCCAAGACATCTTCAATGGTGTCGCGCTCTTCACCAATTGCTGCAGCCAAGTTATCAATACCTACAGGACCGCCATCAAACTTATGCAAGATGGCTTCCAGTAATTTTCTGTCCATCACATCAAAACCACTTGGATCGACATCGAGCATTTTCAATGCTGCGTCAGCCATCTCTTTGGTGATAATGCCAGTACCTTTAACTTCAGCATAGTCGCGCACTCGACGTAATAAACGATTGGCAATGCGTGGAGTGCCTCTAGCGCGTTTCGCAATCTCAATGGATCCCTCAGGATCAATATCAGCTTTAAGTAGGCTGGCAGAGCGTGTAATAATTTTAGTCAGCTCTTCAGTGGTGTAGAACTCTAGTCTTGCCACAATACCAAAGCGATCACGCAGAGGGTTTGTGAGCATGCCGGCACGAGTGGTTGCGCCGATCAAAGTGAATGGTTTGAGATCAATCTTGACACTGCGTGCTGCAGGACCTTCGCCAATCATGATGTCTAGGCTGTAGTCCTCAAGTGCTGGATAGAGAATCTCCTCAACAACTGGAGAGAGCCGATGGATCTCATCAATAAAGAGCACATCGTTTGCTTCTAAATTGGTTAGTAATGCAGCGAGGTCACCAGGTCTGTCCAGAACTGGTCCGCTGGTTTGGCGTAAGTTCACACCCAGTTCCCTGGCGATGATGTGTGCCAAGGTAGTTTTGCCGAGTCCAGGAGGGCCAAATAAAAGCACATGATCGAGCGCTTCTTGTCTTGCCCTAGTTGCGGTGATGAATATTTCTAATTGGGCGCGAGCCTTAGTTTGACCAACATATTCGTCAAGCTGTTTTGGACGCAAAGCTCTTTCAAAGACCGCTTCAGAGTTGCCTGCCGCACCGCTAACAATGCGGTCATTGTCCTCCGGTAAGTCTTCGGGAATTGAGCTGAGGTCTTCGGTATGTATCGCCATACTGCAAGTGTAGTGGTGTTTGGGTGACTAGTTATGAAGACTTCGAGAGGTATTTCAGGCCCATGCGGATACCATCTGAAACGGTAGTGTCAGGCGGTATTTGTTTGAGGGCAAGATGTGCCTCTTTTTCTGAATAGCCCAGCGCTAAGAGAGCCTGCAAAACTTCGCTGCTTGCTTCGATGGCTTGGGGTTTGCCGCCAACGATACCTAAATCTGGGGCTAGCTTTCCTTTGAGTTCGAGGCAAAGGCGCTCAGCAGTCTTTTTACCAATGCCGGGGACTTGGGTCAGACGTCCTGCTTCTTGCATTGCAATTGCTTGGGCTAATTCATTGACGCTCATGCCAGAAAGTACGGCGAGCGCCGTACGTGAGCCGACACCGCTAATCTTAATCAATTGTCTAAATGCTTCCCGCTCTGTCTCGGTAGCAAAGCCAAAGAGCTGCTGTGCATCTTCACGCACTTGGAAGTGGGTGAGTAGCGTAATTTTTTGATTGATCTCAGGAAGTTGATACAAGGTGCTCATGGGCACATCGATCTCGTAACCAACGCCTTGGCAATCCACCAAAAGGCGGGGCGGATGAACTGAAACGAGAATGCCTTGAATGCGACCAATCATGTGAAGATCTTAACCTGTTTGAATTGTTATTTCTTGCCACTTTTCTTGGGCGCAAGTGCAGCAGTAATTGCTTTCGGAATCTGGGCATGATGCGCAGCGCAAATCGCTACTCCCAAAGCATCTGCTGCATCCGTTCCGGGAGCGCGGCTCAGGCGTAACAAGCGCTTTACCATTTCTTGAACTTGGGGTTTAGTCGCCCTGCCAGTTCCCACAATGGATTGCTTTACTCTGAGGGCACTGTATTCAGCAACAGGGAGTTTTTCAGAAACGAGAGCCGCAATCACAGCGCCCCGAGCTTGTCCAAGCATTAGGGTGGAACGCGGATTGACGTTTAGGAATACTTCTTCGATAGCTGCTTGCTCTGGATGGTAAGTCTCTAAAACTTCCTTGATGCCTGAATATAAGATTCCCAATCTCTCAGGAAGTCCTTGGGCTGGATCCCCACTCTCAATCGTCCCAGAGGCTACGTAGGTCAGCTTTTGACCATCAACATCAATGACCCCAAAGCCGGTGGTACGTAAACCTGGGTCGATTCCTATCCAGCGCATGGGTGCTTTGACGATCTTTTTGCTTAATGACGGAAGTGACGGGTGCCGGTAAAGATCATGGCAATACCATGCTCATTGGCTGCCGCAATGATTTCGTCATCACGCATGCTGCCACCCGGTTGGATTGCACAGCTTGCGCCGCCATTTACAACTACATCTAAGCCATCACGGAAGGGGAAGAAAGCATCACTCGCTACTGCAGAGCCTTTAAGGCTTAAGCCTGCGTTCTCAGCCTTAATACTTGCCATACGTGCAGAATCCACGCGACTCATTTGGCCTGCGCCAATACCGAGGGTCATGCCGTTAGCGCAATACACAATCGCATTGGATTTCACGAACTTGGCAACGCGCCAAGCAAACATCATGTCGTGCATTTCGCTTGGGGTTGGGAGGCGCTTGCTCACAACACGCATTTCATTCTCGAGTACGTTCTTTGCATCAGGAGACTGAACCAAGAGACCGCCGCCAACGCGTTTGAAGTCAAAGGCATTAAATGCAGTGCCCAAAGGAATCTCCAAGAGACGAACATTTTGTTTTGCAGCAAAGATCGCTTTTGCTTCAGCGCTAAAGCTTGGGGCAATCAATACTTCTACGAACTGTTTAGAGATGGCTTCAGCCGCCGTACCATCACATGGCACATTGAAGGCAATGATTCCGCCAAATGCTGAACTTGGATCTGTTTTGAATGCCTTTTGATACGCCTCGAGGGCGTTGGCAGCAACAGCTACGCCGCAAGGGTTGGCATGCTTGATGATGACGCAAGCAGCGGTCCCACCAGCATTCCCAGTGAAGCTCTTGACGCACTCCCAGGCAGAGTCAGCATCAGCGATATTGTTATAAGAAAGCTCTTTGCCTTGCAGTTGCTTGTAATTAGCAAGTGCGCCATCGATTGGATAGATATCTTTATAGAAGGCTGCAGATTGATGCGGGTTTTCACCGTAACGCATCTCTTGTACTTTGTTGAATGCGAAGTGCAAAGTCTCTGGATAAGCTGAACGCGTTTTGTGATTTAAGTCATCGCCCAATGCAGATAAATAATTAGCAATGGCACCATCGTATTGAGCGGTATGGGCAAACACTTTTTTAGCTAGACCCAAATTGGTCTTATAAGAAACCACATTCTTGTTGGTTTTCATCTCCTCAAGTACTGGCGCGTAATCTTCGGGCGAGATCAACACAGTGACATCTTGATGGTTCTTGGCGGCGGCACGCAGCATGGCTGGGCCACCAATATCAATGTTCTCCACAGCATCTTCAAATGAACAATCAGCTTTAGCAACCGTCTCATTAAACGGGTAGAGGTTAATCACGAGCATATCGATCGTATCGATGCCATGCTCTTTTAAAGCAGCCATGTGTTCAGGAAAATCTCTGCGGGCCAATAGACCGCCGTGAACCATGGGGTGTAATGTCTTCACACGGCCATCCAACATCTCTGGAAACTTAGTTAATGAAGATACCTCCACTACAGGCAAGTTATTTTCAGCCAAAAGCTTTGCGGTACCACCAGTAGAGATTAGCTTGACGCCTTGCTCATGGAGGGCTTTAGCAAAAGGCACAATGCCATTTTTATCGGAAACAGAGAGTAGGGCTGTGCGGATCATATTTTTCAGAAGGTGTAATTAATTAAGAATGGGGTGTTTGGTGATGACTTATTTCAAGAGTTGGTGTTCGACCAACTTCTTGTGAAGGGTGTTGCGATTAATGCCAAGGTACTGTGCAGCCAATGATTGATTCTGCTTGGCGTGCTGCATCACTAATTCCAGCATGGGCTTTTCAACAACCGCTAGAACCATTTGGTACAAGTCAGATGGGGGCGTTCCTTTGAGATCTTCTAGGTACTGTTGTAACTGGGTCTCAATGCATTCAGTGATGGGGTGCTTATTGGTCATGGGTAAATTAAATAAGTAAAAACTAAATTTAGGCGGCTTCTAAAAATAACAAATGATCTGAGTGGGATTTCATTTCATCAAAAAAAGCATTCACCATTTGCAGTTGTGTTTTGCAATCATCGGCAGTATTCATTTTTTGGCGGAAGGCATGAGAGTCACGCAAGCCTTTGCAGTACCAGCCGATATGTTTGCGTGCTGTGCGTAAACCAACGTATTCACCATAGAACTCATAGTGATCAAGCAGATGGACATTCATGATGTCCTGAATCTCATTGACTTGCGGTGTCGGTAATTTGCCACCCGTTTCCAGAAAGTGATTGATCTCGCGAAAGATCCAAGGACGCCCTTGAGCGGCGCGACCAATCATGATGGCATCCGCCCCAGTTTCTTTTAAAACAAATTCTGCTTTTTCTGGAGTGGTGATGTCACCATTCGCTACTACCGGAATTGCCACACTGTTTTTTACTGCCGTAATGGTTTCGTACTCAGCTTCGCCGTGATACAGATCTGCTCTCGTGCGACCATGAACTGTCAGCATCGAAATGCCAGATTTTTCTGCGAGGCGGGCTATATCGATAGCATTTTTATGCTCGCGATCCCAGCCTGTGCGAATCTTCAGCGTTATCGGCACTGCATCAGGTCCTATGCCCACAGCCTGGACTACGGCTTCCAAAATTTGCTGCACTAGGGGTTCGTCCCTTAATAGTGCTGAACCAGCAGCAACGTTACATACCTTTTTAGCTGGGCAACCCATATTGATATCGATGATTTGAGCCCCATGATCGACATTGAGTTTGGCCGCTGCAGCCATCATGCGAGGATCTGCACCAGCAATTTGGACTGCGATGGGCTTGAATTCACCTTGGTGATTGGCGCGACGTTGGGTTTTCTCACTCTTCCATAGCAAGGCATTTGACGCAATCATTTCAGAAACAGCGTAACCAGCACCTAGCTTTTTACAAAGCTGACGAAACGGGCGATCAGTTACCCCAGCCATGGGGGCAACAAATAGTCTATTTGCGAGTAGGTGTGGGCCAATCTTCATGTATTTCAGGGTGGATTCTGGAGGGCTTCTCGTGCTGGGGAAGGGTGTCACTTTAGCACAAGTCAGCCTAAATCTGCCTAAAAAATAGGCAGATTGCTTGTTTTAAATCAAACGGACAATGCTTGTATTTGGAGGGCTATTTCAGCCTCTTAGCGCCTGCCAAACATCATCTGGCGAGCTAAGGCTGTCTTGAGTGGAGGTAGCCATTGGAGGGCTGATAAAGCCAATCCTCGGCCAATCACAATCGGAAGTAGATTGGATGTGAAGATTCTGGCCATGAAGTCAGTTAGACCGATGGTGGCGGTGCGATCCTCTCTTCTGCTGAGGGCGTAATCTTGCAGAGTCGCCTCAATAGCTAAAGCAGTTTTTTGATCTTCCGGCTTAGAAAAGAGGGCGCTGAGTTTTTCCGAGAGGAGGTAAGCATCTCTTAGTCCAAGATTGAGGCCTTGTCCAGCAACAGGATGCAATGTCTGAGCAGCATTGCCAATCCAGACTTCATTACCTTGGTTAATTTCTTTGTGGTAATTAAGGCCTAGCTCATAGAGACGACGGTCTTGGATTTTTACAAATTGCCCGATGCGTGATCCAAATTCAGCTTGCAGGCTTTTCAGAAACTCAGCGTCACTTAAAGCGAGGCGAGCTTGTGAAGAGCTTGGCGATCCACACCAAACGAGATTCAGAATATTGGGGCCATAGTGGCTTGGTAGAACAGCTAAAGGACCTTCGGATGTGAAGCGCTCCCAGGCTTGGTTTGGCGCTGCATTCTCAACCTCAACTAAGCCTACCAATGCAGATTGCTCATAGTCTCGACCCGACTCAACCCAATCCTGCTTCTTAAATAAACCGCCCTCAGCATGAACTACGCAGTTGGCCTCAATAGTGCCAGCGTTGGCATTAGCATCTATGTGGCGCCACACAAAATTGGGACTCTTCTTTTGAATGACTCTTAATGCCTTACGTAGGGTAAGGTGAATATCGCGATAGCGAATGATATGACCCAGCGCATCTTGTTTGAGTTCTTCGCGTGTCATCAGTGCGCGACCAAAACGGCCCGCTTGCGAGACATGGACCTGGTGAATATCTGCACATTCAGAAGGCCACGCATCGATGGTGTCGAGCAATAGCTTGCTGCCATGCGATAGGGCAATGCCTCTACTATCTGCGGCTGCTAAGTCTGCATCATCAAGAGGGTTGCGATCTAGTAGTGCAATCTTTGCTTCTGGGAATTTTTGTAAGCACCATGCAGCGCAGGCTAAGCCTACTGGCCCACCGCCCTGAATCACAATATCGAAGTTTTCTACTTGCATGCTTGGTGATTTAATTTCTATTGAGTCGCGTCTTAATTGTTCTTCATCAGTGCTTCGATTTCATCGGCCTTCACTGGTACGCCACGAGAAATCAACTCACATCCAGAATCATTGACTACTGCATCATCTTCAATGCGGATGCCGATATTCCAAAAGCGCTCATCCACATCATCTGCTCGACGAATATATAGACCTGGCTCGATAGTGAGGGTCATGCCTGGTTTCAGTACGCGCCATGGTTTTTCTGAAGAATCCTTTGCCGTGCCGAGTGGTTCGCGATACGAGCCAACATCATGTACGTCCATGCCTAACCAGTGTGAGGTGCGGTGCATATAGAAGCGGCGATAGGCGCCAGTTTCGATGGCGTTATCTAATGAGCCCAAGTCAGATAATTTGAGAAGCCTCTCATCGAGCAAACCTTGAGTCAGCACTTTTAGGGCGGCCTCATGTGGCTGCATGAAAGTATTGCCTGGCTTGGTCACAGCAATAGCGGCTTCTTGCGAAGCTAGTGTGATGTCATACAGGGCGCGTTGCGGACCGGAAAATTTTCCATTTACTGGGAAGGTGCGGGTGATATCTGAGGCGTAGCCATCTAACTCACAGCCTGCATCTATCAAGCACAGTTCGCCGCTAAGAAGTTCGTTATCGCCTGCGCGGTAATGAAGGATGCAGGAATTGGCGCCACCAGCAACAATGCTGTTGTACGCCACGCTTTGCGCACCGCCATGACGAAACTCATGGAGTAATTCTGCTTCCAGATGGTACTCACGCATTCCTGGTTTGCACGCTTGCATTGCTCGGATGTGGGCACGCGCAGAAATTACCGCAGCACGACGCATGATGTCAATTTCATGTGCGTCTTTAAATAAACGCATTTCATGAATCAAGCTTTCGACATCATGAAACTCCGAAGGTGGATTGATGCCAGCTCGAGCTTGACCTCGTAATTGTTTCATCCAATGACGCAAACGACGGTCCGTCTCAGCACTTTCTGATAGACGAATATAGATGGCATCCTGATCTGCTAATAATTCACTTAATTCACTATCCAGATCATGATTGCTATGGGCATGTTCTACTCCTAGGGCTGCAGGGGCAGCCTCTGGCCCTAAGCGAATGCCGTCCCAAATCTCGCGCTCCGTATCTTTCGGTCGACAAAACAGATGGGACTCTAATTGAGGCTGTGAGCTTGACCCCGCGACTTTTAGTACCAACGTTGCGCCTGGTTCTTCAAAGCCGGTCAGGTAGAAAAAATCACTGTCGTGACGATATGGAAATTCACTATCCCGATTGCGAGAAGTCTCGGGCGCCGTAGTGATGATGGCAATACCGCCACCAGTTTTGGCACAGATCAGTTTTGCCAGCTCAACTCGGCGTTGTTGGTAAATAAGGGATTTATTCATTAGCTGCATTGAGCTCTTGTAATCGTTGGGGTGTACCTACATCGTGCCATGGTCCAGTATATTTTTCACCGGATACTCTATTTTCAGCCATGGCCTCTCTAAGGAGGGGTGCTAGCTTGGCAGGGGTGCCTAGTTCTAAGTCTTTAAATAGATCTCGGTGATATAGCCCAATTCCAGAAAAAGTGAGCTTTTCAGCCCCATCCAAGGGTTCATTGGACACTCGGGAGTCTTGGAGATAAAAGTCCCCCTCCGGGTGCTGAACTGGGTTCGGAACCATCAACAGATGTGCCAAAGGCGTATTTGGCATGCTACGTAAGCTAGAAACTTGGTCCAAAAGCTGCTGAATTGGAAGATTTGGGCTAAAAACATCCCCATTGATGGCTAGGAAATAATCGCTAGGGTTGAGCAAAGGCAGAGCCTTACGAATACCCCCCGCCGTTTCGAGGGGACTGGCTTCCGGAGAGTAGGTGATGTGGAGGCCGAATTGACTACCATTGCCTAGGGCTAATTCAATTTTCTGGCCAAGCCATGCGTGGTTAATCACCACTTGTTTGATTCCTGCTTTATTCAATGTTTCCAAATGCCAGGCAAGCAAGGATTTGTTCTTGATGGTCAGGAGCGGCTTAGGCAAATCATCTGTTAATGGACGCATGCGCTCGCCTCGACCTGCGGCAAGTAAAAAACACGGAATGAGATTGCTCTTATTCATGATGAATTGCCGTCATTCTTTGGTTGGGCGCGTCGATTCCAGAATACGTGCCAATGGCTTTAATTCGATATAACGATTGGCTGTCGCAATTGCATACTTTAGTACCAAGGGAATGTCTTTAAGGTAGCCATCTTTTCCATCGCGATGAAAGAGTCTTGCAAAAATACCTAAAACTTTAAGGTGACGTTGTAATCCCATCCATTCGAAGTCGCGATAGAACTGGCCAAAATCATCTGTCATCGGAAGTCCGGCTTTGCGACCAGCTTCCCAGAATTTAATCACCCAATCAATTACCCGTTCTTCCGGCCAAGCAATGTAAGCATCGCGCCAGAGTGAAGATGCATCGTATGTAATCGGCCCATAAACTGCATCTTGAAAATCAATCACGCCTGGATTATTTTTTTCAGTCACCATGAGATTGCGTGAATGGTAATCGCGATGAACATAGACTTTTGCCTGCGCTAAATTATTCTCAATGATGAGCGCAAAAGCTTGCTTGATTTGAGATTGTTGAATTTCAGTCAATTCGATCTGCAAGTGTTTCTGTATGTACCACTCTGGGAATAAATCCAATTCTCGTTGTAAGAGTGCTTCATCGTAGTTTGGCAATACATCCGGTTTACTGGCCAATTGCATTTGCACCAAAGCATGTGTCGCATCTTTATACAGATAATCTGCACTCTCATTATTGAGTTCGGCCAGATAAGTTTTAGTACCTAAATCATTTAATAGAAGAAAGCCCTCGGCTACATTTTTTTCTAGAATTTTAGGAACGTTTAAACCGGCATTTTCGAGCAATAAATCGACCTTGATGAAGGCGTCTAAGGGCTCGTGTTGGGGTGGGGCGTCCATTACGATCAAAGTCGGAAAATCTAGGTTTTTGGACTCAATTCGGAAATACCGCCGAAAGCTGGCATCTGCCGAGGCTGGGGTCAAGGTGGGGAGATCTAATTGCCAGTTAGGTTCAAGGCCTTTTAGCCAGTTGCGGAGGGTATCTAAGCGAGAGTCAGTCATGGTCGATTCGTATAATAAGGCGGGTCTGGATCTATGAGTCATTATCGCCGTCGCGCCGGCCTTTGCGCCCCTCTTTTTTTAGCTGTCACCCTCCGCATAATGATGGGGGTTGCATTGTCGCAATTTGCTCTCCCAAGTATTGCCCAAGCACCAGCACCTTTACCCCCTTCTTCGCAGTCTTTAGGCAGCTCCGCCAACTCCGTTTTAATCCCTGATCGTGGTGATGTCACCGTCCTAAAGCTAGATGATCAACTGCGTGTTGGAAAGCCCATTGAGGATGGCAATGCATTAACCTTTACATCTAGTGATTCGATTGATGGAATCGTTGATAGAGAAATGCGTTTAAAAGGCCGTGCGCAAATTCGTCGAAATGGCACAGTCATTAAAGCTGATGAAATTAAATATGATCCCGATTCTGATGTTGCAAATTTATTGGGCAATACCGAATTTTCAAAAGGGAATACATCATTCAAGGGGCCGAAAGCACGCTTCAGAGTAGATGCGCGTGAAGGAGAAATGGAAACTCCTAATTACGAACTACGTGATAACCGTGCAAGTGGTAATGCCAAAAAATTAACAATTCAAACCTCTGATGTATTTGTGTTTGATAAGGCTACGTATACAACCTGCACCCCAGAAAATTTGGATTGGTATTTCACGGCCAGTACGCTGGAGATTGATAACGAGCAAAAAGAAATGGTTGGTACGCACGGCGTCATGCGATTCTTTGATGTACCTATTGCTTATGCGCCTTACTTCAGCGCCCCAACATCGAATCAGCGTCGCTCTGGCATATTGTCCCCGGTTGCTGGCTATAACTCTAACAATGGTATTGATGTCACGCAACCTTACTATGTCAATATCGCACCGAATCGTGATTTGTTATTGGTACCTCGAGTGATGGGTCAGCGAGGTGTTCAACTAGGTGCCAAATACCAATTCTTGGACCCACTGTATTCCGGCACGCTTGGTGGTGATTATCTTCCCTACGACCGTAAAACTGGTACAGATCGTTGGCGTTATGACTGGCAGCAGAGGCAATCATTCTCTGGCGGCCTTGGGCTCGGCGGTATTCCGATGCCGGGCTCATGGACGGGCTATGCGAACGTTGCCCGAGTTTCGGATAATTTATACCCCACAGACTTTTCTCAAAGTATTGCGGGCGCTGTTACCAGTCAGTTCCGTCAAGAGGTCGGAACAACCAAAAATCTGACGGGCAGCCTAGGTAATTGGAATGTGGCTGCTAAGGCAGTTACTTTTCAGACCTTGCAGCCTGACCCAACTAGCACGGTGCAATCTCCATACAACGTACTGCCAAACATCAATGCAAGCTATAGCAATCGCCTAACGCCCACGGTTGCGGATGCAAGTGGGAAGTATTTAGCCTTACCCTCGGGGCCTGTGACCACGTTTTCTACTGATTTCACGCGATTTGCTTATAACGTTAATAGTAATTTAGCGGCAGCGCCAGCGGGCTACCTTTATAGCCAAGCAGATCGGACCGTAATTAAGGGCGCGATGGCTTTGCCGCAGATTACCCCTGGTTACTACATTACCCCTAAGGTAAGTTTTCAGTCCAATACCTATGCTGCTACCGCAGCGGTGACTAGCAATAACCCCTTGGGTGCTGCCCCTCCTGTACAGGGGTTTACTATCCCCACTTTTAGTCTGGACTCAGGTCTTGCTTTTGAGAGAGATGCGGCTGAATTAAAAGGCTTCTTTGGGCGAGACATGCTCCTCACCATGGAGCCGAGGGCCTTTTATGTCTACACCCCTTATCAAAGTCAGGCCCTCACTCCCTTGTTTGATACAACGGATGCTGGTTTTGGTGTGACCCAGATATTTAGTGAAAATACGTTTATTGGTAATGACCGTATTGCGGATAACAATAAGTTAACAGGCGGTATTACTAGTCGCATGATTGAGGCCAATACTGGTGCTGAACGTGCAAACGTGACCATTGCGCAAAGACAAGACTTTACTGGGCAACGGGTGGGGCTTAATGGCAATATCGCTAATCCCACAACCTATTCAGATACCCTGGGGTCGGGTTCAGTTCGTCTGCTTGGAAACTTTAGTGCAGACATGTTCGGTCAGTACAACACGCAATTAAATAAATTTGTTCAGACCACAGTTGGTGGCAGTTGGCGCCCTACACCAGGTAGAAGTTTGAACTTTGGGTATCGAAACGTTTGGACTCCCCCAACACAGGCTTTTGGCCCTACTCCCGCAACATTGGCACAAACAACCACTGATCAATACAACATCTCGGGCCAGTGGCCGCTTACTCGTGAGGTTTCAGTCTTGGGCCGCTGGGGTTATGACGCTTTAACGACCAAAACGCTCAATACCCTGGTGGCTTTGGAATGGATGCGAGACTGTTGGACTTTGCGTGGGGCCTACTCGCAGATGCTCAATACCTCACAAATAACCACCACTCAAGTTTTATTCCAAATAGAATTTAGGGGCTTTGGTAGTGCTGGAAGTAATCCAGTTGATATCATGAAGCTTAATGTTCCCGGATATATGCCTACTTCTAAGCCTATACCACCTTCAATATATGAGAACTATCAATGATGCGTAGGAATCGATTTAAACAAGCTCTTGCAGCCATGATTTTGGCTGGCGCTGCTTTCATGCCTCAATTTGCATTTGCGCAAGATGGCTCAAAGACTTCTGGCGATAGCAAAATTCGCAATATTGATGGTGTAGCGGCAGTGGTGAATACGGGTTATGTGACCCGCAAAGAGATTGATGATCGTATTGCGGCGCTGCAAAAGCAGGGAACCAAGCTTCCTGATGCCACCACGTTGCGCAAGACTGTACTTGAGCGCCTCATCATTGAAAAGATTCAGTTGCAAAACGCTGAGCAAGAAGGTGTCGTAGTTAGCAATAAGGAAATCGATAAAATTATTGGTGATATCGCTGCTAAAAATAAATTAACCGTTGCTGAGTTAAAAGTAAAAATTGCCGCTACTGGCAGTACTTATGAGCGTTATCGCCAAATGTTGCGGGATGATGTAATTATTAGTCGCTATCGTGAGCGTGAAATTGAGGGCAAGATCAAGATTTCTGACGCTGAAATTGATAATTTCATTACCGACCGAAATCGTGCGGTAGCTGGCGGAGGAAAAGCAACGCGTTCAACTCCAGCTGTAAAGGGTGAGCCAGAAGAAATTGATGTTGCGCAAATTTTTGTTCCTGCTGACGCTGGCGCAGGTGCTGGTGCCCAAGCTGAGGCAAAGAAGAAAGCAGAAGCACTATTACGTGAAGCACGTGGCGATGTGGATTTCTTGCAACTCGGTGCTATGGCCGCAAAAGATAATCCAAAGATTAAGTTTCAGGAGTTGGGTTATCGGACTCCAGATCGCTTGCCGCAATTATTTTATGAGGCTGTTAGAAATACTGGTAGCGGTCAAGTTGCCAATACGGTCGTGAAGAGCCCTGCTGGTTATCACGTTCTCAAAGTTCTGGATCGTCGTGCGCTGGTAGCAGGCGCCCCTGAACCACAGCAGGCTGCCCCACAGGAGAGCACACCATCAACGCCGCAGAACATTATGGTGACGCAGACTCTGTCCCGTCATATTTTGTTGCGTAGTCGCGCTGGATTGACCGATCAGGATGCGGAAAGACGTCTGGCGGGCTATCGTGATCAGGTTCGCACAAAGACTGCTGATTTTGGTGAGTTAGCTAAAAAGTATTCTGAAGATGGATCCGCTGCAAACGGTGGAAATCTTGGCTGGATGGGTCCTGGTGATTTGGTTCCGGAGTTTGATCAAGCAATGAATCGCCTCCAAATTGGTGAAGTGAGCAATCCAGTCAAATCTGAATTCGGTTGGCATTTAATTCAAGTGCTCGAGCGTCGCGAAGCGCAGTTGACTGTGGAGAAGCAACGTCAATTTGCTCGCGCAGCAATTCGTGAGCGCAAGTTTGAGCAGGCCTACCAAGATTGGTTACGTGAATTACGCGATACGGCAACGGTCAAGATCATTAACGCAGATGATCCAGCATCAAGTCCCCGTTAATTTAGTTATAAGCTCTGGCGAGCCTGCAGGGGTTGGTCCAGAGGTTTCTATCGCAGCTGCACTTGCCTTCCTGAAAGAGCGGTCTGAGGTGAGTATTACCTTGCTTGGCGATCCCAGTCTATTTTCAGCATCTGATATCCCTAAAGAGCTATCGGCTCGCTTAAGGGTGGAGCCCATCCTATTAGCTTCACCGGTAATGCCGGGCCAGCTAAATCCCGCTAATGCGCAATATGTTCTCAATATCCTTGATACTGCAGTTCTTGGATGTCTTGATGGACGCTTTGATGCCATGGTGACTGCGCCAATACAAAAGAGCGTTATCAATGAAGGAAATACTTCAAGTGATTTGCTGTTTACTGGACATACCGAATATCTGGCCAAGCTCTGCAATCAAGACCATGTTGTCATGATGTTGTGTGCGACTTTGCCAGCAGGCTTTCTAGGTTTGCGGAAAAGTCGTGAGCTTCGAGTGGCTCTAGTAACAACGCATCTGCCACTAAAGGAAGTATCTTCCGCATTGAACCGTGAGCATATTCTAGAAACCATCCGAATTGTTGAGCATGACTTGCGTACAAAATTTGCTATCGCTAGACCTGTGATTCGAGTGGCTGGTCTAAATCCGCATGCGGGTGAGTCGGGCTACCTTGGGCGCGAAGAGATTGATGTCATTGCGCCGGCTATCGAAGCGGCTAAAAGTTTAGGTATTCAGGTGAGCGGACCTTATCCAGGGGACACTATGTTTGATGCCAATGTTTTGGATAGTGTGGATGCATTTATTGCGATGTATCACGATCAAGGTTTGGCACCATTCAAGTTTGTGAGTTTTGGTGGTGGCGTCAACGTCACTTTAGGCTTGCCGATTATTCGTACTTCGGTAGATCATGGTACTGCGCTAGATATTGCCGGTAAAGGAATTGCAGATTCTGGCAGCATGCTTGAAGCCTTAAGACTTGCTTATCAGCTAGCAGTACATTCTCAGAATGCAAAAATATGATGCATCGCGCTCGTAAACGATTTGGTCAAAACTTTTTGCAAGACTCAGGAGTCATTTACTCGATAGTGGCCGCAATCAATCCCAGTGAAAATATGCACGTGATTGAAATTGGCCCGGGACTGGGTGCATTGACTAGACCTTTGCTAAACAATCTTGATCACTTAGATCTCCTGGAGATTGATCGAGATTTGGTTGCCTACTGGAATCAAGAAAATCTCAAAGGACTCAATGTTATTGAGGGAGATGCTCTCAAGTTTGATTTTCTGGAGTGGGCAAGTGCACGTCCAGCCAATAGTGGGCTATGCAAGGTAGTGGGTAATTTGCCTTACAACATCTCATCCCCATTACTCTTTCATTTGGTTTCGGCGGCTCATGCGATTGATGAGCAAGTATTTATGTTGCAAGCTGAAGTGGTGGAGCGCATGGTCTCTAAGGCTGGTGGTTCTGAATTCAGCAGGCTTTCGGTCATGCTGCAAGCGCGCTACGACATGGAACTTGTCTTAGAAGTTCCTCCCGAGGCATTTGACCCGCAACCTAAAGTCAATTCGGCTGTAGTGCGAATGATTCCAAGGCGAGATTTCAACCTAAGTGATGCCCAGTGGCATGCTTTAGAAAAGGTGGTTGCAGCAGCTTTTTCCCAAAGACGAAAAATGTTGCGCACGAACTTATCCGTTTTTGCTGATCGACTGGCTTTATCAGAGTCTGAATTAAAGGCACGCGCTCAGGATATTCCAGTAGAGCGCTATATTGAATGGGCTAAGGTCTTAGCTGCATAAATAAGCAAGCAGAAATCAGCTACTGATAAGCAGCCGGATCGATTACCCGCATCTCTGCTTCAATCCACTTTTCTACTTCTTGATGAAGTTGCCCGCCTGTTTTTCCGGCGGAGGTAATAGCAGGGCCGATTGAGAAGATCACTGTTCCAGGTTGCTTTAGAAAGCTATTCTTAGGCCAGCAACGACCTGCATTATGGGCAATTGGAATAACCAAGGCCTCTGTGGCACTCGCAAGCCTTGCGCCACCTTTGCTGTAGGGCTTATGTGATCCGGTAGCTGTTCTAGTGCCTTCCGGAAATAGCAAAATCCATCTACCCTCACTTAAACGTTTTTTACCTTGACCCACTACTGAGAGGGCGGCAGTTTCTTTGCTATTACGATTGATGTGAATCATCTTGAGCAAAGCCAAAGCCCAGCCAAAGAAGGGGATCCAAAGCAATTCTCTTTTGAAAACGAAGCAGACTTGTTTGGGAAGACAGGCGATATAGAAAATAGTTTCGTAAGCGGATTGATGCTTACTCAGTACGACAACGGGCTTATCCAAAACCGCCATCATGTTTTCCATGCCACGAATCTCGTAACGAATTCCACAGAGGGGTTGCAAGATCCAAATTACTACTTTGTTCCAGAGACCGATAAAGCGATAGCGATTCTCAGGATTTAAGAACGGAAAAACGAGAATGCAAAGTACCGACCAAATAGGCGTGAATATCAGCAAGAAGAGTGTAAACAGGGCGGAGCGGATAAAAGTCATATTTGCATTAAACCCTATCTTGTAAGAGTGCATTAGCAAATGCCAATAAATCCGCATGAATTTGCGTGCCTTCTGGGAGATCACCTTTATCGAGGGTTTTTCTACCTTTACCCGTCAATACTAAATGGGGGCTAGCACCCAGAGCGATTCCTGCCTGAAGGTCCCGCAAAGAGTCCCCCACAATCGGAACACCCAATAAAGGGGTGCTGCTATTGTTTTTCTTATAGCGCAGGGCGATTTCTTTCATCATCCCTGGCAGGGGTTTGCGACAGTCACAACTATTGGCATCGGTATGTGGGCAGAAGAAAATGCTGTCGATATGCCCGCCTAAGGGCTTTAAGAGTTTATCCATCTTGCCATGCATGGCATGCAGATCGTTGATATTGAAATAGCCCCGCGCCAAACCTGACTGATTGGTTGCTACGGCAATTTGGTAGCCCGCTTGATTGAGTAGTGCAATTGCCTCTAGGCTGCCTGGCAGCGGAATCCATTCTTCACTCGACTTCACATAATCATCTCGATCTTCATTGATCACGCCATCGCGATCAAGAATGATCAATTTAGAAGAGCTGGTGCTCATGCTAGCTTGCCGAGGTCGGCAATGAGATTCATTTTCTGGTGAAGTTGTTGCAGGAGGGCTAAGCGGTTATCGCGTAACTCTGGATTGGGGTCCATCACCATGACATCGGCAAAGAATTGATCAATTGGAGCGCTCAGTGCTACAAGCGCCTTCAGTAGATCTACAAACTGACGTTTCTCGTAAGCTGAAGTCAGTTTCGGGGTAATGTTTTCAAGCGCCTGATGCAATGCAATTTCAGCGGGCACTTGCAAGAGCTTGCTTGAGCAAGCCGCTGGAATGGTTGTAGCATTCTTTTTAAGGATATTGCTAATGCGCTTATTGGCAGCAGCTAACTGTGCGGCTTCTGCTAGGGCATTAAACTCACGCAAAGCAGTCAGGCGATCAATCAAATCGTTTAGTTGAGCGGGTGACTGGCTCAATACTGCATCAATCTCTTCAGTCGTGAATGGCTTGCCAGCAACCGCTTGATCACGCAAGTAAGCGCGCAGACGATCAATAATGAAGGCGTAGATATCTTCAGCCTTTGCTTTTTCTTGAACGTCTTGCTGTGGAAATTGTTTGCGAGCCAGCTCAATTAACTCAGGCAGACTCAGGCTGAGATTCTTCTCTAGCAAGAGTCGGCAGATACCTAAGGCATGACGACGCAAGGCATATGGGTCTTTATCGCCGGTAGGTGCGAGACCAACCCCCCAAATACCAACTAGAGTCTCTAACTTGTCAGCGATGGCCAAGATCGTACCGGTTTGAGTCTGAGGCAATGCATCACCAGCAAAGCGAGGCATGTAATGTTCGCTACAGGCTGATGCTACTTCCAAATTCTCGCCATCATACGTTGCATAGTAGCGACCCATGATGCCTTGGAGTTCTGGAAATTCACCAACCATATCAGTCAGTAAATCCGTTTTAGCAATTTCAGCGGCGCGACTAGCAAGTGTTGTATCTGCAGATAAGGCTTTAGCAATACCTACCGCAATTCCTTGAACACGCTTTGTACGATCCAATTGATTGCCAAGTTGGTTGTGATAAACCACTTTTCCAAGATCGGCTACACGGGATGCCAGCGGACGCTTTTGATCTTGTTGAAAGAAGAAGCGTGCATCAGATAGGCGTGGACGAACCACTCGCTCGTTGCCGGAAATAATCGCTTCAGGCTGATCAGTTTCAATATTGGAAACGATCAAGAATCGATTGCGCAACTTTCCTTGCTTATCAGTCAATGCAAAATATTTTTGATTGGTTTGCATGGTCAAGATTAAACATTCTTGTGGAACTTCCAAGAATTCTTGATCAAAATGACATTCATAAATTGCTGGCCACTCTACTAAAGCTGTCACTTCATCTAGCAAGCTATCTGGCATCAACACTAAATCAGTGCCGGCAGCCTTTAATAAAGCAGATTCGATCAATTCACGACGCTTGTTAAAGCTTGGCAATACTTTTGCCTTAGTGGTGAGGTCAGATTCATACTGATCAGCAGAGGCGATCGTAATGACGCCCGGAGCCAGAAAGCGGTGGCCTTCTGTTTGGTTTGCTGCATTAATCCCTAGTGCACTGATATTCAGTGCTTGTTTGCCATGCAGGGCAATGATGCGGTGTGCAGGACGCGCAAACTCAACATCTGCCAATTCGCCATTTTTCTGAAGCACTTGGTAGTGCATCATTTTGGCGATGGGTAATTTGTTTAATGTCTGCTCGAGTGCTTGTTGAGCAGTCTGCTCTAATACTGCACCTTTTGCGATGACGTTGAGATAGAGCGCTTCATTTTTACCTTCGCCAGATTTCTCGAGCGTAGCAATATCAATATCCGCATAGCCCAAAGAAGCCAATTTCTTTTGCAATGGTGCAGTAGGTTTGCCATCAGCATCAAAAGCAATGCTGGTAGGAAGTAATTTTTCACGCACGGCATAGTCAGAGGCTTGGCTCAAGACATTGCTGATCTGAACGGCAAGTCGACGTGGTGTAGCGTAGCCAGTAGCAACGGAGTTCTCACTCAGTAGGCCGGCTATCTTTAAGGCGGAATAAATACCATCGCTAAATGCATCACCTAAGCGGCGCAATGATTTTGGGGGAAGCTCTTCAGTGAATACTTCAATCAGGAGATTGTCTGATTGAGAGAGAGGGTTCGTTGTACTCATAATTAGTTTGTATTGCTTATGCTTTGGATTGGCGTTGGCACATCGGGAACCCCAACTTCTCTCGAGACTCAAAGTAAGCCTGCGCTACTGCGCGAGAAAGATTGCGGATGCGTCCGATATAAGCCGCACGCTCTGTAACCGAGATAGCGCCACGGGCATCGAGTAAGTTGAAAGTATGTCCGGCCTTGAGCACCATTTCATAAGCGGGTAAGGCTAGGGGCACCTCCATCAAACGCTTGGCTTCACTTTCATAGTTAGTGAAGTTTGCAAACAGCATGTCGGTATTGGAGTGCTCAAAGTTGTAGCAAGATTGCTCCACTTCGTTCTGGTGATACACGTCACCATAAGAAATCCCGTCTGCCCAAACAAGGTCGTAGACGTTGGAACAATTTTGGATATACATTGCCAAGCGCTCGATACCGTATGTGATCTCGCCTAAAACGGGTTTGCAGTCGATACCGCCCACCTGTTGGAAATAAGTGAATTGCGTGACTTCCATGCCGTTCAGCCAAACTTCCCAGCCCAGCCCCCAGGCGCCCAAAGTTGGGTTTTCCCAGTCATCCTCCACAAAGCGTACATCGTTCTTTTGGAGATCTAAGCCCAAAGCGGCAAGAGAACCTAAGTAAAGCTCAAGAATATTTTCTGGAGCGGGCTTAAGTACTACTTGGTACTGGTAGTAGTGCTGCAGACGATTCGGGTTCTCGCCGTAGCGACCATCTTTGGGTCTACGTGAGGGTTGGACGTAAGCGGCTTTCCATGGCTCAGGCCCGATGGCCCTCAAGAAAGTGGCTGTATGAGATGTACCGGCACCGACCTCAAGGTCAATAGGTTGCAGTAGGGCACAACCTTGTTGGTCCCAGTAATCTTGGAGTTTGAGAATGATTTGCTGAAAAGTAAGCATGATTAACCTGGCTAAGCCTTTGATTTTACATGGCTTAGCGAGCAAACCATGAAATAGCGATTAAATCCGTCTTTGGCGAATGAAGCCGAGGATGAGTAGGAGACAAGAAAGGCTCAAAATGGGGATATTCCCCCAGATGACATACGGTGTTTTGCCGGAGAAAGCTTGTACACTAGTCTTTAAGATGCCTTGGGTGAACTTGGGTAGCTCTGCCAAGACTTTTCCATCTGGCCCTAATGATGCCGTGATTCCCGTATTAGTGGCACGTAGCGCAGGAAGCCCCGTCTCCAGTGAGCGCAATTGAGAAAGTCTTAATTGTTGGGTCGGCGCTTGAGAATCCCCAAACCATGCCAGATTGGTCATATTGATCAGGAGGTTGGCTGACTCTTTGCTATTGCGCAAGCGCGCAGCTAACTCATCCCCAAATACATCCTCGTAGCAAATAGTGATGGCTGCGTATAGTGGCAATTGCCCTTCTCTATTGATCAAGAAGAAGGGTTGATTTTGAGACCCCCTGGAAAAATCACTCAAGGGAACGCTAAATGCGTTTACAAACCAGCGAAACCCAGGGGGGATAAATTCTCCAAAAGGAACTAGGTGGGATTTATCGTAACGATATGGCGGGTTGCTTGGGCTAAGGCCAATCGCTCGATTAGAAAACTCCCTGCCATCTGCGGGATTAAAGTGGCGCCCCAAGATACCAAACAACAGAAAGCTCTTCTTCTCAGTTGCATAGCCTTGTAGATCTTCAAGAGTACCCGCAGGTAAGTTTGTCTCTGGCCATGGAAGTGCCGTTTCCGGAGATACCACCAAGTCTGCCTGCGAATCGGCCATAGCTGATTTATAAAATGCAATTTGTTGCAACATCCCCTCTGGTTTAAAAACTAAGCTCTGAGCAACATTTCCCTGGATGAGTTGTACGCTAAGTGGCTCGCCTGTTGGTTTTGTGAAAGACCAAAGAGTGAGGGTCTGACTAAGTCCAATGAGGCAAACCAAGCTCAGGGCAGTTGTTTTGAAGTGTGTCTTTATGGAGAGTAGTTGCCAAGAGGCCAGCACCACAAAAAAAGTGCAGCCCAATCCCCCGAGATAAGGGGCGATTGGCGCAAAAGGACCATAGGCTTGAGCCTCCGCTAAACCCATCCAAGGAAAGCCGGTAAAAAGCATTCCTCGGAGATATTCAGTTAGCACCCAACTTGCTGCTAGTAGCAGACCTAAAAAATATTTCCCCTTAAACCAATGTAGTGCAAGGGTGGCGCAAGAGAAAAAGAGTGCCAGTAAGCCAGAGAGCAAGATGACGGCTATGCAGGAGAGTATGAGATTCATCCCCCCGATGTCATGCAGGCTAATGAAGATCCACCAGAGCCCCAAGACAAAGTAGCCTAGGCCAAATGAAAACCCAAGCAAAAGAGAATTCTTGAGGCGCGTAGATTGATATTTTCTGATTTGCCACCAGACCAAGCTCATGATCGGAATCTGAATCCATCCCCCATATGGCAACTCTGCAGCTCCAGCAAGAATTGCGCCAAGAGCGAACAACATGAGTAAGCCGATGCTGTTGCTAAGCCTTGGCAGTGGCCGATCAATCAAAGGAGTTCTCAGTCGGGCTTTTTGGGAATTTGCCGTGCGAGCAGAATATGAATTTGTCTTGGGTCGGCCCGCTGAACCTCAAATTCAATACCATCAATCTTAATGAGTTCACCAATTTTAGGCACCCGTCCAAGATGTTGAATGACAAGGCCGGCAACGGTTTCGATATCGTCATCATGAAATTGAGTGCCCAGCGTCTCATTAAATTGCTCGAGCTCCGTAATACCTTTAACCCGAATGTCGCCATTGTCTAAAGAGATCAGATTATCTGCCTCTTCATCAATATCATGCTCATCTTCAATATCACCAACAATTTGCTCAAGCACATCTTCAATTGTAATGACGCCAGCAATCCCGCTATATTCATCTACAACAATGGCTAGGTGATTGCGGTTGTCTTTAAAGTCACGGAGCAGAACGCTCAAACGTTTAGATTCCGGAATAAATACTGCTGGGCGGAGCCAATCACGTACTTGAAAATCTTTTTCGGTGGAATGACGCAATAAATCTTTTGCCAACAAGGTGCCAATGACATTGTCGCGACTACCTTCAAAAACAGGGAAACGAGAGTGGGCGGCAGTGATGACACTTTTGATAATTTGAGATAAAGGCAGGTTGATGTCGATCCAGTCGATTTGGGCTCTTGGCACCAAAATATCGCGGGCGCACAATTGGCCAACCTGAAAGACGCCCTCGATCATGGAGAGGGCATCTGCATCAATTAGGCCCTCGGTCTGGGCTTCTCTGAGTGTATCAATGAGCTCTTGACGTCGTTCTGCTGGGCTGGTTGGCTGTGGTGTTAAAAAATCAGCCAAGCGCTCTAAAAGGGATTTGTTGGGGTCAGGCATATAGCAAGAATATCGCAGAAATAAGTAAATTCGATGAAGAGGCTGGGAAGATTGCTTTAAATAGGTGCGTAAGGGTTTGGAAAGCCGAGGGATTTCAAGAGCTTGATTTCTCGAGACTCCATCTTCTTAGCCTCTTTATCGTTCTCGTGATCTAGACCTTGTGCATGAAGGCAGCCATGAATAATGAGGTGGGCCAAATGCGCTTTGACAGCCTTGCCTTGTTCGGGCGCCTCATTTTGAATAACTGGAAGGCAAAAAATAATATCGGCGGATAAAGCCTTTTTAGTGAGCTCATATGGAAAAGTGAGCACATTGGTCGCCTTATCTTTATTGCGAAAAGCAAAATTCAACTTCTTTCCTTCAGCTGCATTCACAAAGCGCAAGGTGATGAGCCCATTCAATTGAATGGCTGCTTTCACCCATTTTTTAATTGCCGTTAGAGATGCAATTGTAAGAACTTTCTCTTTGATAACGGCGCTAGCAAATTGAATATCAATATCTAGTTTAGAGGGGGATGCTTGCTTGGTCGTCATCTTAATGAGCGCGAATAGGGGAGAGTTCGCTAACGAGATCACCTCGGAGGGTGTAATTGAGCACTTCGGTGATACGAATATCTACCATTTGACCGATGAGTGATTCGATATCTTCATCTGGTGCAGTAAAGTGAATTACGCGATTATTGGCGGCGCGACCTTGTAGGTTCACGCCATCCTTTGCTAAACCTTCAATGAGAACTCGCTCAGTATTGCCGAGCATTTTCTGGCTAATCTGAGTTGCCTGTGACTCTACGAGAGTTAGCAGGGTTTGCAAGCGTTTCAGTTTGACCTCGTAAGACGTGTCATCACTTAAGTTGGCTGCGGGTGTACCAGGGCGTGCGCTGAAGATAAAGCAAAAGCTATTGTCAAAATTGAGCTCTTCAACCATCTTCAGTAGCTTGGCAAAGTCTTCATCAGTTTCGCCAGGAAAGCCCACAATGAAGTCGCTGGATAGCGTCAGGTTGGGCCTCACAGCGCGCATCTTACGAATAATGCTTTTGTATTCCAGTGCGGTATAGCCACGCTTCATCGCAGACAAAACGGAGTCAGATGCATGTTGTACCGGTAAGTGCAAATGGCTCACTAGCTTAGGAGTTTTTGCGTAGACATCAATTAAGCGCTGTGTAAATTCTTTGGGGTGGCTAGTAGTAAAGCGAATTCTTTCAACGCCCGGAATTTCTGCGATGTATTCAATCAGTAGTGCAAAGTCTGCGATCTCTTCGCTGCCCCCCATCTTGCCAAGGTAAGCATTGACGTTTTGACCGAGTAAGACAATTTCTTTCACGCCTTGAGCTGCAAGTCCAGCTACTTCAGTCAATACGTCATCAAAGGGGCGCGATACTTCTTCGCCACGAGTGTAGGGAACTACGCAGTAGCTGCAATACTTTGAGCAGCCTTCCATGATGGAGACATAAGCAGAGCCGCGTGTTTGGCGTGAGGCAGGGAGGTGATCAAATTTTTCTATTTCTGGAAAGGAGATGTCTACCTGAGATCTACCGGTCTCGCGACGTTGAGCAATGAGGTCGGATAAGCGGTGTAGTGTTTGAGGGCCGAAGACCACATCAACATATGGCGCTCTACTGATAATTTGTTGGCCTTCTTGACTGGCAACGCAACCGCCCACGCCGATCAATAAATCGGGCTTAATTTTTTTAAGCTCACGTAGCCGCCCTAAGTCAGAGAAGACTTTGTCCTCTGCTTTTTCGCGAATCGAGCAGGTATTCAGCAGAACCACATCTGCATCTTCTGGGGTATCAGTCATGACCATGCCTTCATTGGCATGTAAGAGGTCGGCCATCTTGCCCGAGTCATACTCGTTCATTTGACAGCCAAAGGTTTTGATATAAAGCTTTTTCATATGCCGTTCTCAGGTTTATAGCTGGGGGCGAAGCTCAGATTTTACGGGATAAGACGTTTAGAGTAGACGGAGAGCCAGAATTGCAACAATGGTTGGCGGAATAGCTGCTACAAACAGTAATCCTGCAGAAACCGCTGCGTTTGGGAAGTAGCTGCGCAAAATCGCGAGTCCTGCAGGGTTGGGGGCATTCGCAATCACGGTTAAGCCACCACCTGCCACTGCGCCGCCAACTAAAGCCAGCTTGAATTCTGGTGAGGTGCCTTGTACTAGCGAGCCTAAATAGGTGAGCGCCGCATTGTCGGTAATCGCTGTTAATGCCAGGCTTCCATAAAACACCGCTGTTGGGCTCATAGTTTCGAGGATCGGTTGTAGCCACCATCCTTGCAGTGCACCTAGGACGACTAATCCACCCAAGAAGAATCCCACTAGCAATGCTTCGCGCAAAATGAGCGGGCTTTGATGTTTTGGGTAGGCAGTTGTGTAGCCAATGAAAAACAGTAGCAGCCACATAAAGATCACTGGGTCATGCGCGAAGCCCACAATTCCCAGCAAAAATAGCAAATGAATTGCCGTAATGGTCAGTGGAATCCGAACGTGATCGGCTTTACTCGTAGGCTCAATGAGTTGTTTGTGAAAGAGTAGGGTTGCGATTGCCGCGTTAATAAAAATGGCAATCGTGGCTTCAAGGCCAAAGTTCGCAAACATGAAAGCCGTACTCCAGCCCCAAGTAGATGCCACCATGAGGACGGGCGGCGCAGCAAAATTGGTGAGCGTGCCACCAATCGAGATATTGACGAATAACACACCTAGGGTGCCAAACAAAAGTGGTGTAGAGCATTTATGGCGATAGACCAGGTCACGCAATAAGAAGGCCGCAAGTGTCATGGCGGCAGGTTCGGTGATCAATGAGCCAAGCAAAGGAGTGACGCTGAGAGTTAAGAAATACAGCGTAGGTGCCTGCTTAGTACGCAAAATCAATTGCACCAACTTACCGAGCTGCTGAAGAAGCTGAGTTGCAAAATGCAGAATGGGTTTGCTACCCGCCACAACCATGATGGCAAAAACAAACAGCGGTTCTGTAAAGTTACGCTTGTTGGCGTACTCTTTTGCAGTTGCCAGATCGTTTGCAAGCCACATAAAAATGATGAGGATGGCAGCCCAAAATCCAAAGACGATTTCGACCTCACCCAGTAGATGCCATAAACCAGCATGCCTTGGGGATTTTTTAGCGAGCGTTTCAAAATAAGAAGTGCAAAAAGTATGCAACACTGCGATAGCAAAAATGATGCTTGCGCCAAGCTCTGTAGGGGTAAAGTTCATGGAGACATATTATCAGGGCAAGCACGTCAGAATGTGCTTAGTGTTAATTGGATAAAAGTATTAGTAATTTAGGAGATATTGATGAAATTGAAGTTAGGCTATCAAGAATTAATTGCAAATGCGATGGCACAAATTGAGACCGTTCCATTGGGGCAAGCGCAAAAACTCCTGGATGATGAAAATACCGTTTTTGTAGATATTCGGGATGTAAGGGAGTTGGAGCGTGATGGCATGATCCCCAACGCAATTCATGCGCCTCGTGGCATGCTGGAATTTTGGGTTGATCCAGATAGCCCTTACTTCAAGCCGATTTTTGGAGAGGGCAAGCGTTTAGTGCTCTATTGCGCATCCGCATGGCGCTCCGCCCTAGCAACAGAAACCCTCCAGAAAATGGGGGTGCCTGGGATTTGTCATCTAGAAGGCGGCTTTAGCGCCTGGAAAAAGGCTGAATTGCCTGTAGCTGAAAAGCATTCAAAGCCACACCCAGGCTAAATTTTCTAATTACTTAGATCTTGAAATGTATTAAATAGCCCCAATGTATAGGGGGTTAAGTTCATTAATGAAGAGGGTATTCGCATGACTGTAGCTAGCAAAGAAACTTTAGGCTTTCAAGCTGAGGTAAAGCAACTTTTACAACTGATGATCCATTCCTTGTATTCCAACAAGGAAATTTTCCTTCGTGAGCTGATTTCGAATGCATCTGATGCGTCAGACAAACTCCGCTTTGAGGGCATTGCGCATCCCGATTGGTATGGTGACGATCCTGATTTGAAGATCAAAGTGAGCTTTGATAAAGCCGCTAGAACGGTAACAATTTCCGATAACGGTATTGGCATGAGTCGCGATGAAGTGATTTCCAATCTCGGAACGATTGCTCGCTCTGGGACCAAAGAATTTTTCTCTAAGCTTTCCGGAGATCAACAAAAGGATGCTGCCTTAATCGGACAGTTTGGTGTGGGTTTCTATTCCGCTTTCATTGTGGCTGATCGCATTACTGTTGAAACCCGTCGTGCAGGTCTGCCAGTGACCGATGGCGTTCGTTGGGAGTCTGATGGCTCAGGTGAATTCACGGTAGAAAGTATTGATCGCCCGCAGCGCGGGACATCAATCACGATGCATCTTCGTGAAGGTGAGGATGACTTCCTTTCGACTCATAAACTGAAATCGATTATTCGCAAGTATTCCGATCACATCTCTTTGCCGATTCAGATGAATATAGAGGAGTGGGATGCTGAGAAAAGTGAACATGTCCTTAAAGATGAATTAGAGAGCATTAACCAATCGAGCGCCTTGTGGGCGCGTGCTAAATCCGAAATCACGGAAGAGCAATACGACGAGTTTTATAAGCATCTTTCACATGATTACGAAAACCCCTTGTGCTACTCCTTAAATAGAGTGGAAGGTCGTAGCGAATTTACGCAACTGCTGTATGTGCCAGCACGCGCACCTTTTGATTTATGGGATCGCAATAAGCGTGGCGGTATTAAGTTGTATGTGAAGCGCGTGTTCATCATGGATGATGCTGAGCAATTGATGCCGATGTATCTGCGCTTTGTCACCGGTGTCATTGATTCAACCGATTTACCTCTCAACGTCTCTCGTGAAATCCTGCAAGAGTCACGCGATGTCAGAGTGATTCGTGAAAGTTCAACAAAGCGCGTACTGAGCATGCTGGAGGATTTGGCTAACAGCGAAGACGAGGCAAAAAAAGAAAAATACCGGACCTTCTGGAGCCAGTTTGGACAAGTGCTTAAAGAGGGGATGGGTGAAGATCAGCCAAACCAAGAGCGCATCTTAAAGCTCTTACGTTTTTCAAGCACCCATACGGATTCTGCAGATCAAACCGTTTCTTTAGCTGAGTATGTCGCACGCATGAAGGAGGGTCAGGACAAGATTTATTACGTTACTGGTGATACTTTTAACGCCGCTAAAAATAGTCCGCATTTGGAGATATTCCGTAAAAAGGGCGTTGAGGTGCTGTTGCTATCTGACCGCGTAGATGAATGGATGCTGTCTTTCTTTACCGAGTTTGATGGCAAGCACATGACTTCAGTCGCCAAGGGTGGGCTGGATCTCGGTAACTTAAGCGATGAGAAGGAAAAGAAAGAGCATGAGCAAACTGAAAAGAATTTCAAGGATTTGCTCGATCGCATGAAGTTGGCCTTAGAAGATAAAGTCAAGGATGTGCGCGTCACCTTCCGATTGACTGATTCTCCAGCATGCTTGGTCTCCGATGAGAATGAGCTCTCTGGTAATTTGTTGCGCATGCTCAAGGCGGCGGGTCAGCAAGCACCAGATACCAAGCCCATCTTGGAGATTAACCCTGAGCATCCTTTGCTGCTGAAGTTGAAATCAGATGACAAGCAATTTGATGAATGGACTCAGGTCTTGTTTGATCAAGCTCTGTTGGCAGAGGGTGGCCAATTGAATGATCCTGCTGCTTATGTAAAACGCATTAATCAGCTATTGCTTTCTTAATTCGTCAAAGCTCCAAAGAAAACCCCGACTGCGTTATTTGCAAGTCGGGTTTTTTATTTTGCTGCGACTAGAACTCAATCTAGCGTGTAAAGCTTTCTAACTTTTACTGAGGCGCTTTAGCTGGCTGATTGTTTTTCCCAGCGTTGTAGCCAGAGTTGTACTCAGAGGCCTGATTTTTTTTGTAAGCGTCGTAAACATAACCAGAAGCTGCACCAACTGCAGCGCCACCTACTGCACCCCAGATTGGGTTACCATGGAAAATGGCCGTGCCAACTGCACCAGCTGCAGCACCGATGCCGGCGCCAGATAAAGTACGTTGCTCAGTATTGCTCATATTAGAGCAACCTGCGATTGCTAAAGTTGCAGCAGTAATAGCAATAATTTTTTTCATATCAAGTGTTCCTTAAGTCTAAATATTGAATTGGCTAATGAACTGCGATTATTTTCTGGCGCAAGGAAAGCGTGCAGCCAAGAAGCCCAAGAAAACACCAGCCGCTGGTTTATCAGAAACCTGTTGGTTTGCTTGCCCAAATTTTACAAATTCACCAATCACTTCATCGCGTGATGGTGCTGGTTGCTTGACGCAAATGTAAGGCTTTGCGCGCTGTGGATGGCGGGTGGCTAAATACGTGTCATAAATAGCGGTTGTGTAACCAACACAGAAACTGCGGGATTCTGGGCTTGCTGGTAATTTGCAAACATTAACGAGTTCTTGGGTGCTTAGTACTTGAACTTTTTCTTGAGCTTGAACTAAGCCAGAAAATGCGGCTAAAGCAGCTAAAACAACTAAAACTTTTTTCATGGGTTCTCCCTTGGGTGTATATGAATTTGATAATAAACCATATTTTGCGTCTTTAATTGCACTAATTTAGTGCAATCGTGCCTGAAATTGGTCTTTATATTCCCCATAATGATGCAAAAAACATGGGGGGTTGTTTCAGTGGAAACTTTGAAATCAGGCAGCGACGTCTTATTCATTTTGCTCGGTGCCATCATGGTTCTGGCGATGCATGCGGGATTTGCATTTCTGGAATTGGGCACAGTCCGTAAAAAGAACCAGGTGAATGCCTTGGTCAAAATCTTGGTCGACTTTGCAGTGTCGACAATTGCCTATTTCTTTATTGGCTACAGCATTGCTTATGGCGTGGACTTTTTCTCGGGTGCAGAATTGCTGGCCCAGAAAAATGGCTATGAGTTAGTTAAATTCTTTTTCTTGCTAACTTTTGCTGCTGCTATTCCAGCGATTATTTCTGGCGGTATTGCGGAGCGCGCGAAGTTTAACCCTCAGCTCATTGCCACCTTTATCTTGGTTGGCTTCATCTACCCTTTCTTCGAGGGCATTGCTTGGAATCAGCACTATGGAATTCAAGCGTGGATTAAGTTACTGACTGGCGAAGAGTTTCATGACTTTGCCGGCTCGGTTGTGGTGCATGCAGTTGGCGGTTGGATCGCGTTGCCAGCAGTCATCCTTCTCGGAGCGCGTCGTGGTCGTTACACCAAAGATGGCAACGTTGCGGCACATCCTCCTTCAAGTATTCCGTTCTTAGCTTTAGGTGCGTGGATTTTGGCGGTAGGTTGGTTTGGTTTTAACGTGATGAGTGCGCAGACTATTGATAAGGTCAGCGGCCTAGTGGCGATGAACTCGTTGATGGCGATGGTTGGTGGCACCTTGGCTGCATGGGTGATTGGTCGTAATGACCCCGGCTTTACCTATAACGGCCCATTAGCCGGTCTTGTCGCTGTGTGCGCAGGCTCGGATTTAATGCATCCCATGGGTGCTTTAGTAGTTGGCTTAATTGCTGGTGCTCTCTTTGTGTATATGTTTACCTTGGTGCAAAACCGCTGGAAGATTGATGATGTTCTGGGTGTTTGGCCTTTACATGGCTTGTGCGGTCTGTGGGGTGGTTTAGCTGCGGGTATTTTTGGGGCAAAAGCGCTCGGCGGTCTTGGCGGCGTGACTTTCTTGGGTCAGCTGATTGGTAGTGGCTTAGGAGTTGCTATTGCATTAGTTAGCGGTTTTGTGGTCTATGGATTACTTAAGGCTGTTTTAGGTATCCGGATGTCGCATGAAGAAGAGTTTGACGGTGCGGACATTAGTATTCACCGTATTTCATCTACGCCAGATCGTGAGCCTAACTGGTAGGCTTTCTTAAATATAGCCATTACCTATAATGAGTCATGGCTATATTTGAACTAGATGGAAATGCTCCCCAATTAGCGGATGGAGCTTGGGTTGCCGAGAGCGCAGAAGTGATCGGTAAGGTCGAGTTGCATAAAAATGCCAGTGTTTGGCCTAAGGTAGTTATCCGTGGTGATAACGATCTCATTCAAATTGGTGAGGGCAGCAATGTGCAAGATGCCTCTATTTTGCATACTGACCCTGGCTACCCTCTCGTGATTGGCAAGCAAGTCACCATCGGTCACCAAGTGATGTTACATGGTTGCCATATTGGCGATGGCAGTTTAGTTGGTATTGGCGCAGTGATTTTGAATGGCGCCAAAATCGGTAAGAACTGTTTAGTGGGCGCTGGTGCGTTAGTGACTGAGGGTAAAGAATTTCCTGATGGCTCGATGATTTTGGGTTCACCTGCTAAGGCGGTCAAAACACTCACGCCGGAGCAGATTGCCGGCATTGAAGACATTGCTGGGCGCTATGTCAAAAATGCACAGCGATATCAGCAGACACTGAAGAAGATTGCTTAATCAAATAAAGCATACCTAAATTGCCCTACGTCTTTAATGTCGTCTTTCCGGTATTTGCCCTCATTCTGATTGGCTACATTTGTGGCAGAACAGGTAAGTTAGGTGAAAGCGCATCCATAGAGTTAAATCGCTTTGTCGTCTGGCTTGCCTTGCCTGCACAGTTATTTAATTTCGCATCCAGCAGTAGTTGGCAAACGTTGTGGCAGCCAGGCTTTATTGCCGCTTTTTTTCTGAGTTGCTTAGCCGTCTTTATTCTCGTGCTGGCAGTGAGTCGGTTGCGCAATCAAGATTTGGCGGCAGCGAGTTTTTCTGGGTTGAGTGCATCCTACTCCAACACGGGATACATGGGCATTCCGCTTTGCGTCTTGGCTCTTGGTCAAGATGGCTTAGCCCCAGCAATCATTGCTACTTTTATTGTGTTTGTAATGTTTGCCTTGGCAACTGTACTCATTGAGATTGGTCTCTTGTCGCATAAAAAATCCCATGAAATTATTTGGAGTGTGCTGAAGTCACTGTGCACAAATCCTTTATTGATTGCTCCTGTGGCGGGGCTGTTGTGGTCTTCTACAGACTTAGCCTTATATGAGCCTTTAACTCAGGTGATTGGATTTTTAGCAGCTGCCGCTACGCCGTGCGCACTTGTCTCAATCGGTTTATTTTTGATGCAAAAAGAAAGTGCCGGCCCTAGGCAGGCATGGGGGATTAGTTTTGCAAAATTGATTATTCAGCCGCTGATTGCGTGGGTGATTGCTGGTCCGATCTTGGATTTACCGGCATTGTGGGTAAGCGCAGTCGTGATACTAGCTGCTCTCCCTACTGGTACCGGCCCATTTATGTTGGCGCAGTACTACAACGCAGATGGCAGGATGATTTCTCGGATAGTGCTCTTAACGACGATGGGATCCTTGTTAACACTGTCTTTATTCCTGTGGTGGAGTAAGGGGGTTTGATCCCTCAGCGTCGATTTGATTTTCCCAAGAGGCATCAATAAACGCTGGTAGCGTCATACACTCGTGAAAGATTTTCATGAGGGTTGGGTAGGCAGTCACCGCCATCTTTGCGCTGAGCGCATTAAATATTTGTGGCACCAAACAGATATCGATCAAGCCAGGCTGATCTCCGTAAGCAAAACGACCCACCCTTAGAGCTGCACTCAAGCGCTTTTCTAAACTTTCTAGACCCAAAACCATCCAGTGTTGACTCCAGGCATCTTTCGCTTCCGCGCTAACGCCTAAGTTTTTCATCAAATAGCGCAACACCCTTAAGTTCCCGATCGGATGAATATCAATCGCAATATCCATTGCTACTGCACGCACCCACGCTCGATCGATTGCACTCTTCGGCAACAGGGGAGGGTTTGGCTGAACTTCTTCGAGGTATTCAATGATGGCGAGGGATTGATGAATGGTGTGTTCGCCATCGGCATAGAGGGGCACCAAGCGATTGGGGTTTTTATTGCTGTACTCAAGAGAAGATTGTTCCCCACCATGCTGCACAAGATGTACAGGAAGCACCTCGTATTCGAGACCTTTTAAATTGAGGGCAATGCGAACACGAAAGGCTGCCGAGCTTCGCCAAAAACTATAAAGCTGAGTTTTCATGAGGAATTCCTGGGTGCATAGCCCTTAGTATATTCAGGGTTTGATTGAGCACCCCCTTCGGTGATTTAGACTAAGCTTTATGGATCAAATTAATTTCTGGATTGGCATCATTGCCACGATTGCTTTCGCAGTGACTGGTGTGCTCGCTATTGCCGATCGTGGTGTCGATCTTTTTGGAGTGCTGGTTTTGGGTGTAATAACTGCCATTGGCGGTGGAACGGTACGCGACATCATTTTGGATGTTCCTGTATTTTGGTCTATTGCCCAAATTTATATTTGGGTTGCGCTAGGCGCATGCATAGTCACTTTCGTAGCTGAGTCTTTTTTTACGCAACCACAGATTTATCGCTGGATGCTCTATATCGATGGCCTTGGTGCTGCTCTGTTTGGTATTCAGGGTGCAGATAAGGCTTGGAGCTTAGGATTTGGTTTGCCGGTAGCCCCGGTGATCTTGGGAGTTGTCACCGCCATTGGCGGCGGCTTACTGCGTGACATTCTGGCCGGCAGAAAAACATTACTGATGTCGCATGAGCTCTACGCAATCCCTGTTACTTTGGGTTGCTGTATCTACATCCTGATTTTGAATTTCTTGCCCGAGTACACGCTCGTGGGCTCAGTGGTTTGTATGCTGGCAATTTTTGGATTGCGCGCAGCTGCCATTCATTGGGATCTGCGCGTACCCAAATTGTTTATTACTAAAACGCGCTAACGGCGCCATCACTACGGGGGTCCCAGCCGCCGCGCAGAGTGCCAGATGGATCGCGAATGATGCAGCCGGCATGACCTACGGTTTCATCAAAGGCATCCAGCATTTCAATCTCATGTCCTAGAGCATGGAGTTCTTTGGCAACCCAGGGGCTAAAGCGTGACTCTAATTTCAAGCTATCGCTGGTTTGACCCCAAGTTCGCCCTAGCAACCAACGTGGACGACTAATCGCATCTTGTGGGTCAAGTCCGTATGTTGCTGTGCGTGTAAAGACAGCGCACTGGGTTTGGGGTTGACCATCACCACCCATCGTGCCGTAGACCATCGACCGGCCATCCTTAAATAAAGCCATCGCTGGATTCAGTGTATGAAATGGCTTGCGATAGGGCTCAAGGTGATTCAGTGTCTTTGGATCCAAAGAGAAGCTACAGCCACGGTTCTGCCAATTCACGCCGGATTTGGGTAGAACGATACCGGCACCAAACTCGTGATAAATACTTTGGATAAAGGAAACGCAATTCCCATTTCCATCAATGACGCCCATCCAAATCGTGTCGGCCGGTCCTTTGCCTTGACCCCATGGCAAGGCTTTTTCGGGATCGATATTTTTCGCCAACTTCTTTAAGAAAGCGGGGGATAAGAAAGATTGTGCATTTCTTTTCATGTACGCCGGGTCAGTAACAAATTGGTCACGTACCTTGAATGCTTGCTTGGTAGCCTCAACGCAGTGATGCACATATTGGGCGCTGTCCACTTTAAAGCGCTTGAGATTGAGTTGATCCAATATGCCAATAATCATTAAAGACACCACACCTTGGGTTGGTGGCGTCATGTTGTACACATTGCCCAGGCTATGCTTTAGTTCAAGTGGGTCAATCAGTTTGGCCTGGTGGCGATGAAGATCTCCGAGTCTGAGGGGGCTACCAATCTCCGCCAGTTCTTTAGCAATCAGGTCTGCCAAATCACCGCGGTAGTAATCCTGCGTTCCTTTGCGAGAAATTTGCCGCAAAGTCTTTGCAAGACGTTCTTGCTTAAAGATGCTGCCCACCTTGGGTGCTTGGCCATTCTCTAGAAACGTGTCTGCAAAACCAGGAATGTCGATGAGTTCCCCGCGTTTTTTGGTGGTGAGGCTAGATTGACTGAATGTGACAGGTACACCAGCTTCGGCATAGTGAATCGCATCCGCCAGAAGGCGCGATAAAGGGAGTTTGCCGCCCAAACCTTGTTTTGAGAGTTGGTGAGCTGCATCCCAGCCTGAAATAGTACCTGCAACAGTATTGGCTGCAACGGCCCCCCTAAAGGGGATGGCGGAGGTGATGCCACGCTCGGCGTACCACTGTTTACTTGCCAGGCCAGCCGCTGCGCCGCAGGCATCAATGCCGCCCATCGCTTTGCCTGGGGAGTGAATCACCCAAAATGAGTCACCGCCAATAGAGTTCATGTGGGGATAAACAACTGCAATCGTCGCTGCAGCAGCAACCATAGCCTCTAATGCATTGCCACCATCGCGCAGAACTGCTAAAGCTGATTCAGATGCTAGTGAGTGTGGCGCTACCGCCATTCCTCGAATTCCCCATTTTTGTTGCATGGTTATTGGTTCCAAATAATGAATGTGTGGTGTTGTTCGATGTTTCTATTAGACGCTAGGCCAATAAATGTTGCTTTATCACCTCTAGTTTGCTGTTTTCTCGGGAAAACCCCGATCCGATTTGATGGGGAATTACCCTAAGTAGTGGATTTCTTTGAATTTTTTCAAAGCATAATCGACCCGTTGTTTTTTATTTAATAAAAATAGTTAGGAGCTACTGATGTCAACATCAACTAAAGCAGCCCCAATGACCGCTGAAGAACGCAAAGTTATTTTTGCTTCCTCTTTAGGTACGGTTTTTGAGTGGTACGACTTTTATCTTTACGGTTCATTGGCTGCCGTTATCGCCAAGCAGTTCTTTTCAGGCCTAGATGCAGGCTCCGCCTTCATTTTCGCATTGCTTGCATTCGCAGCCGGTTTTATCGTTCGCCCATTCGGCGCTTTGGTATTCGGTCGCTTAGGCGATTTGATTGGTCGTAAATACACCTTCTTGGTGACGATCCTCATCATGGGTGGTGCTACGTTTATCGTTGGTATTCTGCCTAACTACGCCACTATCGGTGTTGCTGCTCCTGTGATCTTGATCGCATTGCGTATGCTTCAAGGTTTGGCTTTGGGTGGTGAGTACGGTGGTGCTGCAACTTACGTTGCTGAGCACGCTCCTCACGGACGTCGTGGTGCATACACAGCTTGGATTCAGACAACAGCTACTCTTGGCTTGTTCTTATCCTTGTTAGTGATTTTGTTCACACGTGAATTCACTGGTCCAGACTTTGATGTTTGGGGCTGGCGTGTTCCGTTCATCCTTTCTATCGGTTTGTTAGCTGTTTCAGTTTGGATCCGTTTATCAATGAACGAATCCCCAGCTTTCAAGAAGATGAAAGATGAAGGCAAATTGTCTAAAGCGCCTTTGACAGAGTCATTCGGTCAATGGAAGAACTTGAAGATTGTTATCTTGGCATTGTTTGGTCTGGTTGCAGGTCAAGCGGTGGTTTGGTACACAGGTCAGTTCTACGCTTTGTTCTACCTCACGCAAGTATTGAAGGTAGACGCTAAGACTGCAAACTTGTTGATTGCTGCTTCATTAGTAATCGGCACACCATTCTTCGTGGTCTTCGGTGCTTGGTCTGACAAGATCGGCCGTAAAGTGATCATCATGGGTGGTTTGTTATTGGCTGTTATTACATACATTCCAAATACACCAGTTTCCGTATTTAATGCTTTGACCCACTTTGCTAACCCAGCGTTAGAAAAAGCAATGGCCACTGCACCAGCTACGATTACTGCTGACGTGAATGAATGTACATTCCAGTTCAACCCAACAGGTACAGCGAAGTTCACAAGTTCTTGCGATATCGCAAAACAAGTGATGGCTTCCAACTCTGCTAGCTATAGCACTGTTGCTGGTCCTGCTGGCGGTGTAGCTGTTGTGAAGATTGGTGATACAGAAATCACTGGTTACTCTGCTAAAGGCTTGGCTCCAGCTGATGCGAAAGCAAAAGATGCTGAGTTCAAGAAGGCAATTCGTGAGGCATTGAATGCTGCTGGATACCCAGCTAAAGCAAACCCAGCTGACATTAACTATGTTGCTGTATTGCTCTTGTTGGTGTACTTGGTGATCTTGGTAACCATGGTTTATGGTCCAATTGCGGCGATGTTAGTTGAGATGTTCCCAACTCGCATTCGTTACACTTCTATGTCCTTGCCATACCACATTGGTAACGGTTGGTTCGGTGGCTTGTTGCCAACGATCTCCTTCGCCTTGGTAGCGCAAAACGGTAACATTTACTACGGTCTCTGGTACCCAATCATCATCGCAGCGATGACATTGGTAATCGGTGTACTGTTTGTTAAAGAAACAAAAGACGTAGATATCTACGCTAAAGACTAAGCTTCACTAGTCTGTTTCAAAAACTAAACCCGACCACTAAGTGGTCGGGTTTTTTTATTGTCTGAATGAACTCCAGTGATTAATTCAAAAGATTAATTCCAAATATTTTTTTGATTGCCTCGATTAAAGAGGGCATGATTTTGATCGGCGATGGACGTCAGTCTTTGGCCGGGTAGCACCTGTATTTCAGTGCCTGCTGAAAGTGTGCCTATTTGATTGACGCGTAAGTACCACCCGCTAAAGCCCGATTGCAGCATTGCTTTGGCTGCGCCTTTGTAGCCCATCTTGGCATTGAACTTAAAGCAGGGTTCACGTAGTTTGACTACAGTGAATTCAAGATCGCCAATCTGCATTCTGTCTCCAACATAGACTTCAGTTTCTAGTAGACCTTCGATGGTGAAGTTTTCACCAAAAGCGCCATACGAAAAATCAGGAAGATCCACTACCCCTTTTGCTTCTCGAGTTAAGAGCGCGTTCCAAAAAGCGTAGTGCTCACTTGGGTAAACATAGATTGCCTTCTCGAGTCCGCCATGTACCGATAGGTCTGCTTGCTCGTCCCCCGAAACGCCGAGTCGAGTGATTTCAATAGGGGTGGGGGAGGCAAGATTACTGATCGATTGTTTGTTAATAGCCGAGGCGACTTTGGAGTAGTTCGGATGATGAGAGCCAAAGAGGGGTATTACTTTGCCAGAAGAGATTGATAGAAGGCGCATAAGTGCAGATGACTGATAAGATGAAATGATCGAACTAGGAAAGTAAATAATGCATCTTAATAGCTTAGTAGTGACAGCAATTCTTTGCGCCCTTGCAAGTCAGCCAGCATTTGCCAAGTGGGATGAGGAGCGGGATGTCACCACCAACGGCAAAGACGAGTTGGTTTATTACTACAAGGCCAATGATCAAGGGCAAAAGCTAGTCTTGGATAAATACGTCAAGCGTCTGATTTTTATTCAGCCTGATCGTCTCCACAAGCGCACTATTCGACAAATTAAGGTGGATGGTCAGCCCATAGAGGTCATGAGTGATCCCTTTTCGCGTTTCCCGGAGCAAACCGCCATCACCTTTGAAAATAAGGATGAGGTTCTTAAAAAGCTCTTTTTGGCTAAGAAAATAGAGGTTTTCGTCCGCTATAACCGTGATGAGACGGTTAGCGTCTTTCAGATAAAGTAGAGCAAGCCCTTTGGTTTAGACATAAGGCGCCCGATCATTTACAATTACGAGTTCGGCGATTTAGCTCAGTTGGTTAGAGCGATGGAATCATAATCCACAGGTCCGGGGTTCGAATCCCTGAATCGCCACCAAATCAAATGGCCATTGCCTTCCGGCAGTGGCCTTTTTCTTAGGTAATTTCGCTTGGAGCTGATCGATGGCTAAATTTTGGAATTTCGTACTTTTCCAAATCGGTTGGTTTGCCTGCATTATTGGGGCTGCTAATCAGCAGGTATTTTGGCCTGTGGCGGGTACCCTGCTCTACATTGCGATTCATATTTACTACTCCCCTCGGCCAATTTTGGAGCTCAAGCTGGTTCTCAAAGCGGCATTGTTTGGGGTGGCAGTTGATACCCTGGTTGCCAATTTAGGTTTTTTGAGCTTTGAAGATGCTTGGCCTAGTGCCTATTTGTCACCTGTTTGGATGTGGACTTTGTGGGCATTGGTAGCAAGCACTATTAATGGGTCTTTATCTTGGCTCCGTGGCAGACCAGTGCTTGGGGCAGTTCTTGGCGCTATCGCCGGACCCCTATCTTATGAGGCGGGAATACGTATGGGCGCAGGCTCATGGGGGGCTCATGGGCAGTTAGGCGGTCTTATTTTATTGGGAATCGTTTGGGGTGCTGCCATACCAATTTTTTTCTATTGGCATCGTTGCCATGTGGGCTCTACCTGAGTGCGAAATCAGTAAATTCTTTTAAAAAGTTGCTTGCAAATAGTACTGTTTTTATATACAGTAAGTCGTATGTTGACAAAAAACTCAAGAAACTCAAAAAACAGCCTAACAAATAGTGAAAAGGGAGCAAACATGGCCTTGGACGATAAGAGAAAATCAGCCTCATCAGAATTTGACGGCATGAGCGGAGATAAGCAAAAAGCATTGACTGCAGCCTTGGCACAAATTGAGAAACAATTTGGAAAGGGCTCAATCATGAGATTGGGCGATGCAGAGATTCATCAAGATATTCAAGTGGTTTCAAGTGGATCCTTAGGTTTAGATATTGCACTTGGAGTCGGCGGTTTGGCGCGTGGGCGCGTGATTGAGATTTATGGCCCCGAGTCTTCAGGTAAGACCACACTCACTTTGCATGCGATTGCCGAGATGCAAAAGATTGGTGGAACTTGTGCCTTTATCGATGCTGAGCATGCTTTAGATGTTCAATACGCTTCACGCCTTGGTGTAGATGTTAATAATTTATTGATCTCACAGCCAGATACAGGCGAGCAGGCTTTGGAAATCGCTGATGCTTTAGTGCGTTCAGGCTCCATCGATTTAATCGTCATTGACTCTGTAGCCGCCTTGGTTCCGAGGGCGGAGATCGAAGGCGATATGGGCGATTCATTACCGGGCCTGCAAGCCCGCTTAATGAGCCAGGCCTTGCGTAAGCTCACTGGTGCAATCAAGCGTACCAATACCACCGTGATCTTTATTAACCAGATTCGCATGAAGATTGGTGTGATGTTTGGTTCGCCTGAAACCACTACGGGTGGTAACGCGTTGAAGTTCTACGCTTCTATGCGTTTAGACATTCGTCGTATCGGTAGCATCAAGAAGGGCGATGAAGTGGTTGGTAACGAGACCCGTGTGAAGGTAGTGAAGAACAAAGTTTCCCCTCCATTCCGCGAAGCGATCTTCGACATCATGTACGGCCATGGTATTTCACGAGAAGGTGAAATTATCGATATGGGTGTTGAGGCCGATATCGTCGAGAAATCAGGCTCTTGGTATGCATACAACGGTGACCGCATTGGTCAAGGAAAAGACAATGTGCGTGAGTTCTTAAAAGAGAACCCAGCCATTGCCCAAGATATTGAATCTAAGATTCGTGCGAAATTGGGCGTAAAAGCTGGAACAGCGGTAGTGAGCGATGTTTTGAGCGAAGAAGAGGAAGCGTAATCCTTCGATGTCAGGATTTGGCGGCACCGTTAAAAAAGGTAATAAACAAAGCCCGAGTCTCAAAGCTCGGGCTTTGCGCCTTTTGTCGATGCGAGAGTACAGCCGCAAGGGCTTAGCTGCCAAACTTCAAGAGTCCGCAGCGAGGATGTTGAAGTTTGAACCATCTGAAGGGGATTCTGAGATGCCGGCGCCAGAAATACCCCTTGCGACTCAGATAGAAGCAGTTTTGGATGATTTTGAGGCTCGCGGCTGGCTTTCTGATCAGCGCTTTGCGGAGGCCTTGGTTCGGCGCCGGAGCGAGCGGTTCGGCGCCCGAAAAATACAAGACGAGCTTGCACAGGCTGGGGTAGACAGCGCAAAGACGGCAGATCTCCTCAAGAATCTCAAAGAAACTGAATATCAGAGGGCTTATGAGCTGTGGTTGCGCAAGTTTGGGGCCTTGGCAACAGAGCAAAAAGAGCGAGCTCGCCAGTATCGCTTTCTGGCCTCCAAGGGTTTTAGCTCGAGCGTGGTGTCCAAGGTGGTGGCAGGGCGCCTCGACTAGGGCAAGTACGGAGCCAATATGCCATGTTGCCGCATTGCAGCATGATAGACTTATGGAGTCGGTCAAGCCATTCCCATTTATTGAGGTGAATTTTTTTAAAGTTCATCATTTGGTAAATAGGCGATTAAGGTGAGATCGGTTTTACTAATCCTCATCGCTTGCTAAAAAAGATACCGTTTCGGGAGTAATAATGAAAATTCACGAGTACCAAGGCAAAGAATTACTACGCCAATTTAATGTGCCTGTTCCAAATGGCATCCCTGCATTTAGTGTTGATGAGGCAATTAAAGCTGCCGAAAAACTAGGTGGCCCAGTATGGGTTGTTAAAGCGCAAATTCATGCGGGTGGTCGCGGTAAAGGCGGCGGCGTGAAATTGGCTAGAAGCATGGACGAAGTGAAGAAGTACGCTTCTGAAATTTTGGGTATGCAATTAAAAACCCATCAAACTGGACCAGAAGGTCAAAAGGTAAATCGTCTCTTGATTGAAGATGGCGCTGATATTAAAAAAGAGTACTACTTTAGTATCGTTACCGACCGTGGCACACAAAAGAATGTGATCATGGCGTCTAGCGAAGGTGGCATGGATATCGAAGAGGTTGCAGAATCTCACCCAGAAAAAATTATTAAAGTATTTGTGGATCCATTGGTTGGTTTGACAGATGCTGATTGCCAAATCATTGCAAAAGGCATTGGCGTTCCAGATGCTTCCATTCCAATGGCAAGTGATGTATTTAAGAATTTGTACAAGACCTATTGGGAAACCGATGCTTCATTGGTTGAAATCAATCCATTGATTCTTGAAGGTAATGGCAAGATCAAAGCACTTGACGCTAAATTCAATTTTGATCCAAATGCTTTGTATCGTCATCCAGAAATCGTGGCTTACCGTGATATCGATGAAGAAGATGCAGCAGAAATCGAAGCTTCTAAATTTGACTTGGCTTACATTTCACTTGACGGCAACATTGGTTGCTTGGTGAATGGTGCTGGCTTGGCAATGGCTACGATGGATACGATTAAGTTGTTTGGCGGCGAGCCAGCAAACTTCTTGGACGTTGGTGGTGGCGCTACTGCAGAGAAGGTTACTGAAGCATTCAAGATCATGCTCAAGAACAAGAGTGTTGAAGCGATTTTGGTGAACATTTTCGGCGGCATTATGCGTTGCGATGTGATTGCCGATGGCGTAGTTACTGCGTGTAAAGCGGTGAACTTGACTGTACCTTTGGTTGTGCGCATGAAGGGTACCAATGAGGAGTTGGGCAAGAAGATTCTTGCAGACTCTGGTTTGCCAATCATTAGCGCAGATTCAATGGCTGAAGCTGCTACTAAGGTAGTTGCTGCTGTTGCGAAAAACAAATAATCAAGGAACTTCAATATGTCTATTTTGGTAAATAAAAATACTAAAGTAATTACCCAAGGTATTACTGGTAAGACCGGCCAATTCCACACTGAGAAGTGTCAGGAGTACGCAAACGGGATGAACTGTTTTGTAGCCGGTGTAAATCCGAAAAAAGCAGGCGAGTCTATTTTCAATATTCCAATTTATGGAACTGTAAAAGAAGCTGCTCAGCAAACTGGTGCCACTACTTCTGTAATTTATGTTCCGCCTCCTGGCGCTGCTGCTGCAATTTGGGAGGCCGTTGAAGCTGACCTGGATTTTGTTATTTGTATTACTGAAGGCATTCCAGTCAAGGATATGCTGGAAGTGCGTAACAAGATGACTGCAAAAGAAGCTGCTGGTGGCAAGAAGACTTTGTTGCTTGGCCCAAATTGCCCTGGAATTATTACTCCAGATGAAATCAAAATCGGCATCATGCCTGGCCATATTCATAAGAAAGGTCGCATCGGTGTTGTTAGCCGTTCCGGTACCTTGACTTATGAAGCGGTTGGTCAATTGACAGCGATTGGTCTAGGTCAGTCCACGGCAGTAGGTATTGGTGGCGATCCAATCAATGGCTTGAAGCACATTGACATCATGAGAATGTTTAATGAAGATCCAGATACTGATGCAGTCATCATGATCGGTGAAATCGGCGGTCCAGATGAAGCTGAAGCAGCTCGCTGGTGCAAAGAAAACATGAAGAAGCCAGTAGTTGGCTTTATCGCTGGTGTAACAGCGCCTCCTGGAAAACGTATGGGCCACGCTGGCGCATTGATTTCTGGTGGTGCCGATACTGCAGATGCCAAGCTTGCCGTTATGGAAGAGTGTGGTTTCAAAGTTACAAGAAATCCTTCAGAAATGGCAGCTTTGCTTAAAGCTATGTTGTAATCAAAAAAGCATGCTGATTCGTCAGCATGCTTTTGTAGTACCCAGCAGTCAAAATTAAAAAATATAAAAGTACGGAGACATTATGGATTTTTCAGCATTTTCTGATGCGACGTTTTGGGCGGCCTTACTCTCCATCATCGTTGCGAATATTCTCTTGTCTGGGGATAACGCAGTAGTGATTGCATTGGCATCACGCAATTTGCCACCAGCTCAACAAAAGAAAGCAATTTTTTGGGGAAGTGCCGCGGCTATCATTTTGCGGGTAGTTCTAACGATTACCGCTGTCGCTCTGCTAACGCTCCCATACCTAAAAATTATTGGCGGAATTTTGCTCGTCTACATTGGCGTTCAGTTGTTAGCTGATAGTGAAGGTGAAGAACATATGGAGGCCAAAACCAGCATTTGGGGCGCTATCCGTACGATCTTGATTGCTGACTTGGTTATGAGCTTGGACAATGTGTTGGCAGTTGCTGCTGCAGCCCAAAAGGGTCCAGAAGAAACTCGTCTACTGTTGTTGATTATTGGTCTGGGGATGTCTATTCCACTGATTGTTTTTGGTAGCGCCATGTTGCTTAAGGTGATGGAGCGTTTCCCATTCATCATTACTTTGGGCGCAGGTCTATTGGGCTTCTTGGCTGGCGGCATGTTGGTTGATGATCCGGCAATAAAAGATGCTATCCAGGCCGCGCTTGGTGATGCAAAGTTGGCATTTGAGGTTGTCGGTGTTGCTATAGTGATTCTTCTAGGTAGCTATATGAAGAAAAGGAACGCAGCTAAAGCAGCGCACTAATTTTCTTTTGCATTAATCAGAAAAGCCGACTTCTAAAGCCGGCTTTTCTTACATTTGGATATCTTGAGTTGACTGGGTATAGACTGGATGATGGGATATTTAAGCTCAGGAGCCAATGAATATGTCTACACAAGATCAGCAGCAAGAATCTGGTTTTACCTTAATCGAAGTGATGGTGGTGGTTGCCATCATTGGCATCTTGGTTGCCGTTGCAGTCCCTCAGTACCAAGATTACATTGCCCGCAGCAGGATCGTAGAGGGTATGAATCTTTCCTCTAGCGCTAAGCTGGCAGTGACAGAAGCTTTTGCAAGCAGGGGCACTGTAGCAATGGATGAGGCAACTCATGGTTCATTTACCTTTGTGCCAACACGCAGTGTGAAGCTTATTGAAGTAGCACCTTCGGGAGTGATTACAATCGATTTTCAGAATAATGTGGCGCCAGAAGGCAAAAATACTCTGCACCTCGTGCCCACGAATGATCCGGATGCCAGCGTTCCGAAGCCCATCGATCTATCCAAACCAAGCGGCTCTGCTTGGGCTGGTGGTTGGTCATGTCGCTCGACAGAAGCCAATTTACTGCCTCAGCTTTTACCTTCTGAGTGCCGCAGTAGTAAATAAAGTTATTAACAGCGGATCTAATAGAAATGAAGTCACCCTCAGGTCGCATTTGTTAAGCTAAGCACATGAATACGTTATTTGCAAAATTAATCCAATGCTTTGCCATTATTTTTATGTTGCTCGCTACTGCGAAAGCGGAGCCACTGCTTGGTGCACCATGTGCAATTGAGGTAGAGAGCAAGCAAGTTGGGGCCGGGTCAATTGAGTATATGAAAGCCGGTGGAGGTACGCCGGTCGTCTTATTGCACGGACTTTTTGCGCAAAAGGAGCAATGGATTGAAGTGACCTGCAAGCTATCCTCTGCTGGTTTTATGGTGTTTGCGCCAGATTTACCGGGATATGGAAAAAGTATTGATTTTCCAGTAGAGGATTACCGCTTAGAGAATCAAGTAGGGCTCTTGCATCGATTTATCGATTTACTGGAACTTCGGAAAATACATATTGCAGGGAGTTCGATGGGTGGTGCTATTGCTAGCATGTATGTCAATAAGTACCCAGGCCAGGTTTATTCCTTGGCATTTGTTGGGTCTCCGCTAGGCATAGGTCCATGGGGGGTCAAAGTCAAAGATGCACTCTCTCAAGGTATAAACCCATTCATTCCGATCACCATAGACCAATTCAATTTAGAGATGGAGCTGTTGTTTTACAAGCCACCAGAAGTTCCAGAAACGATCAGGGATCAATTGCTAACGGATTATCAGCAATCCAATCAACATTACCAGCAGGTTTGGAATATTGTGAATTTATATATGAACCAAATTACAAAGAGTTCTCCAGCCCGTATTCCGACCTTTATAATCTGGGGTAAGCAAGATGAAATTTTTACTGTTGGCGGGGTGGGTGCCTTGCAATTGAAGTACCCAGGCAATCAACATTACATCATGCCCGACGCCGGACATTTACTGATGTTAGAAAAACCCAAAGAAGTTAGTCTTAGGTATATTGGGTTTTTGAAGCGGAGGTAGGTTTCTTAAATCGGGTTTACCGACTTCCATTCCCCAGACTTGCCTCCACTCTTCTCAAGCAGCTTGATGTCGCCCATGACCATGCCTCGGTCGATTGCTTTGACCATATCGTAGATTGTGAGGAGGGCAACTTGAACTGCGGTGAGGGCTTCCATTTCCACCCCGGTAGGTCCCGTGGTTTCAGCTCTGACCTGGCAGCTAATGCTGCTGGTGTCTTTGTCTAGGGTAAATGCCAGACTGACGTGTGTCAGGGCTAGTGGGTGACAAAGCGGGATCAAGTCCGATGTCTTCTTGGATGCCTGAATACCTGCAATTCTGGCGATACCTAAAACATCTCCTTTTTTATGGGTTCCTGCCTCAATCATGCTGAAGGTTTCTGGCAGCATAGTGATCTTGCCGCTTGCAATAGCAATTCGATGGGTATTGGGCTTGTCCCCAACATTGACCATATGGGCTTGGCCGCTGACATCAAAATGAGTTAGTTTGTTCATGGGATAAGTTTTACCATATAGGGATGCAAGTCATAAAGAGATCACAAAAATCATCGTTATTTATGCGAATTTTGGCTGGCCAATTGATTTTGGCCTTGGCTTGGCCAAGCGCTGGCCTTGTTTATGCGGCTGGACCTGCGCCTACCTCGGTTACGGGAGATGTCTCAGTGCAAGGCGACTCTGCTGCCCTGCAAAACTTGGGCAGAGCAGTTCAGTCGCCAGATGCTCGCTCTTCGAATTTGCCTTCACGCAATACACCCCTGATACAACCGAGTTTTGTATTGCCAGATATGGGCGATCCTGGGGGTGATAGCTTAAGCCGCATGGATGAGAAAAAATATGGCGAGATGATCATGCGCCAGATTCGTCCTGATCCTGATTATTCCAATGACTTGCCCATCTATGATTTCTTAAATCAGATGGAGCGACGCTTATTACAGGCAGCAAAACGTTTGCAATTAGGTGGCGCTAACGAGCAAGGAGGTGGTGCTTACAACTTTGAGGTATTTGCTGTTAAAGATAGCAGTATTAATGCGTTTGCTTTACCGGGTGGCTTTATCGGCTTTCATACGGGGTTATTGGTTAGTGCTGAATCAGATTCTGAAGTGGCTTCAGTTATGGGGCACGAGACCGGACACGTTTTACAGCGGCACTTGGCACGTCAGATGGATAAGCAAACCACGAATACGATGATTGCCCTCGCCGGCATACTGTTGGGTGCCTTAGCTGCCTCACGTAATCCTGGCGCTGCTTCTGGCCTCATGCAGGGAGGTCAGGCTTTGGCTGTGAATAACCAACTCTCTTACTCCAGAGATGCTGAGCGCGAGGCGGATCGCATTGGCTTTCAGATTCTGGCGGCGAGTGGTTATGATGTGAATGGCGCACCAGGTTTTTTCCAGCGCCTACAAAAAGCAACAGGCATCATGGATAGCGGTGTTCCATCCTATGTACGTACTCACCCATTAACTACTGATCGTATTGCGGACATGCAAGACCGTGCTCGCAATATCGCCAATAGAAATGTACCGACAGCGGTGGAGTTTTATTTCATAAAAGCACGTGCTCGTATGGAGCAATCTGGAAGCTCTAGTCAGATGTATGACTTAAAAAATACCTTTGAGGGTTTGAGTAAACAGTCGATCCCCGGGAAGCAAATGGAAGGGTTTTATGGGCTTGCATTGGTTGCCCAAAAACAAGGTAAGTTTGATCAGGCTGTTAGCTACTTGCAACAAGCGCGCAATCTAGCGAATAGCGCTAGCGCACCAGGATCACCTGTTCAGCGGCAAAGTCTTTCTTTGGACATTACCGCTTCAGAGTTGGCATTAGCCAGGGGTAAGAGTGAAGAGGCATTGCAAATTGCCCAAGCTACTTTAAAAGCCTATCCCCAGTCCTATGCTGCCGGTGCAGCGATGATGAATGCCTATCTCAAGCTTGGTCGTACCAATGACGCCATTACCTGGCTAAGGGCACGAACTAGGTTGCAGCCCAATGAAGTAGTTTGGTGGACCATGCTTTCTAATGCGTATGACCAGGCAAAGAATGTGCCCATGCGTCATTACGCCCTTGGGGAAAAATATGCGCTTGAGGGTGCGTGGCCTTCTGCAATTGAGCAACTCAAGATTGCTAGATCTTCTGGAGGGGCAGATTTCTATCAGGCTTCCAGCATTGATGCGCGGCTTCGTGAAATGCAAAAGCAATACCAAGAAGAGCTAAAGGAGCAGGGCAAGAATATGCCCAGCTAATTAATTGCTTGGTGCTTTGATAAAGTGAAAGCGGTGACTTAATTCTGCTGAGTGGATGGGTTCAATCGGCATATCTTTACCGCCCCATTGCCAAGACCCCTTAAAGCTACAGGCATCTTCTTGGACTTTGGACTGCTCTGAAAATAGATCTAAATCATGATCATGCAAAAGCGCGACCGATAGAGATTCTGTTTTAGTAAATGCCGTGCCATCGATTTGATCGGAGAGTGATTGCGAGATTAAGCCAGTGATGTAGATATTGCCTTTTTCATCACTCAGAGCGCTATGTGGTTTCATTTCTGTGCCGCATTGGGTTAGCAGCCGATAACCCCCTTCACTAGGCATCATCCTTGCAATCCATGGCGTGGCATCTAGTGTGACGAACACTCTTTGAGGGCCATTCTGAAAAAAGTATCTACCTAAGGAGTCATGCGCATAATTTCTACCAATAAATTCATTCAGGGCAGCATGTTGAATGACATTACCAGGTAATTGATTTGCTTGAGCATACTCATCGCGCATACGCCATTGGCCACGACGATCTAGTGCTAGCCAGCCGAAGCAGTGTGGAACGTTGGGCCACTTAATCAGAGACCGCAGTACTTGCTCATCCATCAGACAGCAATCCTTTTAGCGTTAACTAATTAATGCAATCCGTGTGGAGTGGAGGGTGCATCAAAAGTATCTTCGGTAGAGTGACTGGCATGGAGATGGGCAATGCGCCAGCCTTGACTATCCTGCAGTAGGACCAAGGTGATATTGAGAAAGAACGCTGCCTCAATTTGATCGGGTTTAAGGTGAACGGCCTCAGTGGTGTCGTAGACCGCAGCCCCTAAAACGGAGTGACTAATACAGGCAATCGGCTCTAGAAAGAGAGCCTGTTTTGCGAGGAGGCGATCTAGACCTGCGCGAATTTCTGCATGACCACTTAGGCGTTGACCCTCTGGTAGAACGCAGGTAATTGAGTCATCGTCTAGCCAGATTGCCAGAGCACCTTTAACGTCCCGATGCTTTAATGCATCACGCCAAGCCTCCACTACATCATCGGCATTGTGAAAGAGTCTGGCAAGTTTGGGCATGGCTTACTTTCTGATGATCTGAGAAGCTACAAAATTAATGGAGTGCTTGGATGGTGTTCAATACAGTTTCAGGCAAGATATCGTTTAAACATTTGAGATGCCCTAGGGGGCATTCTCTTTTATGGCAGGGGCTACAGGGCAAGTTAAGCCAAATCACTTTGGCTTTATCAGATAGTGGTGGCGTATGGTGCGGATCGCTTGAGCCAAAAATTGCTACCTGCGGAACCTTCAATGCAGCACCGATATGCATTAGGCCAGAGTCATTGCTAACCAGCGCTTTACTTACGCCGATGAGTGCAATCGCTTCATCGAGTGAAGTATCGCCGCACCAGTTATGTATCTGAGAGGTGTTCGCTGCTAAGGAAGTAATTTCCTCGCCCAAGGCATGATCTCCCTTGCTACCAAGAAGAATCACACGGACATCGGCTTCATTGCCAATTAATTTTTTCGCGAGATCGGCAAAGTGCTCAGTAGGCCAGCGCTTTGTTGTTCCATACTCAGCACCTGGGCAGAGCACGTAAAGAGATTTTTCATTGATGGAGTCTGCTTGCAGTTTTATGCTGACCGATTGTTTGGCTATCGGTGAAACATTCAGTTTAGGATCGGCTCGATGACTGGTATCCATCTCATGTGAGTGATCTAGCGCATTGCTGAGTGCAAGGTAATGATTCGCCATTGGGGGACGATTCACTTTGCTTGGGTTATCTAAAGCAATATTGATGAGCCCAAAGCGCATCTCTCCACGATAGCCAATACGGAAAGGAATATTAGCAAGCCAAGGAATGAGGGCAGACTTAAAGCTATTGGGTAATACAAAGCAGGCTTCATATTGATTTGCTTCTAGCTGCCTTGCTAATTGCTTGCGTAAACCCCATTGCAATTTTTTGTGCACGAGGCCGGCTTCAATGACTTGACCAACTTCAGTGCATGCTCGGTAAATGGGTGCAACCCAAGGACTTGCCAGTACATCAATCTGAGATTGTGGGTAGAGCGTCTTGATATTGGCCAGTAGAGGCTGGGACATTACTGCATCACCAATCCAATTGGGGGCGATGATCAGAATACGGTTCATATGAGGTATCCCGATACAGCACCCCGGTATGGGGTGCTGATAGGCTTAGTGCCCGTGGGGCTCGGTACCAGGAATGAGCTTGTACTCAGTGCCGCAGTAAGGACACTTTGCTTGACCCGTTTTAGCAACATCTAGAAATACGCGTGGATGTGAATTCCAGCTAGGGGTTTTATTGGTTGGGCAATGTAAAGGCAAATCGGTATTGCCATCAATCATCACAACTTGAGCTTCACTCATTCTCTGATTTCCTATTACTTAACGTATGTCAGCCAAGATTTGTATTTATCACTTCTGCCGTAGACGGCATCAAAATACGTCTTCTGAATTTTCTCGGTAATTGGACCGCGCTTGCCATCACCAATGGTACGGTCATCCAACTCACGAATTGGTGTTACTTCAGCAGCAGTGCCGGTAAAGAAGGCTTCATCTGCTGAATATACTTCATCGCGTGTGATGCGCTTTTCGCGCAACTCGAAACCAAGGTCTTTGGCAATTTGCATAATGGAGTTACGGGTAATGCCGTCTAAGCAAGATGCAAGATCTGGGGTGTAAATGATTCCATTGTTAACAATGAAAATATTTTCTCCAGATCCTTCGGATACATAACCCTCTGTATCTAATAGCAGGGCTTCATCGTAGCCATTGGCTGTCACTTCTTGGTTGGCCAGAATGGAGTTAATGTAATAGCCAGAGGCTTTAGCGCGTACTAGTGAGGAATTCACAAAGTGGCGGGTAAATGAGGAGGTTTTAACGCGGATACCCTTATTCAGGCCATCTTCACCCAAATATGCACCCCATTCCCAGGCGGCGATCGCGGTATGAATGCTGTTACCTTTTGGCGAGATCCCGAGCTTTTGGGAGCCGATAAAGATAATTGGGCGAATGTAGCAAGACTCCAATTTATTGCTATTGACCACGTCGATGATGCCGTTGGTAATCTGCTCAGGAGTCCAGGGCATATTCATCTGGAAAATCTTAGTTCCATTAAATAGGCGCTTAACGTGCTCAGAAAGGCGGAAAATGGCGGTGCCTTGGGGTGTTTTGTAGGCACGAATGCCTTCAAATACGCCCATTCCATAGTGGAGACTGTGGGTGAGCACATGAACATTGGCCTCACGCCAGGGAACGAGCTTCCCATCGGACCAAATAAAGCCATCGCGGTCGGACATCGACATTTTCTCTACCTTTTAAATATGTAATAAATTGGGTGATTCAATTCGGTAAAACGGGGCGCCAGGTAGGGGGTTTTGGCCCCCGGACCCTGGAAAGCGTCCAAGCCTTTATTGTAGAGCAGACAGCCCAATTCCTTTGGGGTGGGAAGCTCAGACGATTTAGAATGGAGCATTCCCCATAAACCACTAAATTTACCCATTCTCATGCCGGAATCTCTATTTAAAGTTAAACGCCTTAGCGAACTAGCTGCAACAGGTCTTTTAAAGGGAAAGCGGGTTTTAATCCGCGCTGACCTTAATGTGCCCCAAGACGATGTCGGCAATATCACAGAAGACACTCGAATTAGAGCCTCCATGCCGGCAGTTCAAATGTGTTTGGACGCTGGTGCAGCCGTGATGGTCACATCTCACTTAGGGCGCCCAACTGAAGGGGAGTTCAAGCCCGAAGATAGCTTGGCTCCAGTGGCCGACCGAATTGCTACTCTCTTAAATCGTAAAGTCCCATTAATCAGTAATTGGGTGAATGGGGGTTTTGAAGTTAATCCAGGCGAATTGGTGTTGTTAGAGAACTGCCGCCTCAATGTAGGTGAGAAAAAGAATAACGATGAGCTGGCCAAGAAGATTGCCGCTCTGTGTGATGTGTATGTCAATGATGCTTTCGGAACCGCCCACCGTGCTGAGGCGACGACACATGGTGTAGCGAAATTTGCGCCTATTGCTTGCGCAGGCCCTTTAATGGCTGCCGAGTTAGATGCATTGAGTCGTGCTCTAGCCAGCCCTAAGCGTCCTTTGGTGGCAATTGTGGCGGGATCTAAGGTGTCTTCGAAACTCACCATACTCAAAGCCTTGGCTGACAAAGTGGATGAGTTGATAGTGGGTGGTGGCATTGCAAATACATTTATGTTGGCAAAAGGCTTGCCGATTGGAAAATCATTGGCTGAGCCAGACCTCGTTGATGAAGCTCGTGAAATTATGGAGATCATGGAAAAGCGCGGTGCGCATGTTCCTATTCCTGAAGACGTGGTTGTTGCAAACGAACTTTCTCCATTGGCTCGTGCCAACCGAGTTCCTGCAGATCAAGTGGCTGAAGATGACATGATTTTGGATATTGGCCCTAAAACCGCTGCGCGTTTATCTATCATGCTGGCGCATGCCGGCACGATTGTGTGGAATGGCCCATTAGGCGTATTTGAGATTGATCAGTTTGGCGGCGGCACTAAGATGTTGGCGGCAGCAATTGCCCATTCACCAGCGTTTTCAATTGCTGGTGGTGGCGATACTCTGGCAGCCATTGCGAAGTACGGCATTGAGAATCAAGTGGATTACATCTCTACTGGCGGCGGCGCTTTCCTGGAGTTCTTGGAAGGCAAAACCTTGCCAGCCTTTGCAGTACTTGCCGAAAGAGCGAAAGAGTAAATATGTTGAGAGCAACAAAGATCATTGCCACATTAGGGCCTGCATCAGAAAAGCCCGAAGTTTTGCGGGACATGATTCGTGCAGGCGTGGATGTAGTGAGGATGAACTTTTCTCATGGCACTGTTGCTGACCATAAAGCCCGTCACGATTTAGTGCGCAGTATTTCTGCGGAAGTGGGCAAAGAAGTTGGCATCATGGCCGATCTGCAGGGTCCAAAAATTCGTGTTGGTAAATTTGTCGATAGCAAAATCCTTTTAAAAGAAGGCGCGCAATTTATTTTGGATGTAGCGTGTGAGCTCGGCAATCAAGAGCGCGTAGGCTTGGATTACAAAGAGCTGCCGCAAGATGTAAAGCCAGGTGATCGTCTTTTATTGAACGATGGCCTGGTCGTGCTGCGTGTGGAAAGTGTGAAGGGTGGTGAAATTTTTACCCTCGTAGAACAAGGCGGCCCACTCTCTAATAACAAAGGTATTAATCGTGCTGGCGGCGGCTTAACAGCACCTGCTCTGACAGAAAAAGATATTTCCGATTTGGATGCAGCAATTGCGATGGGCGTTGATTTTCTGGCAATCAGCTTTCCAAAAGATGGCGCAGATATGGCCTATGCCCGTAAGTTGGCAGATGCTGCTAGCGCAAAGTATGGCGTTGGTAAAGTTCGTACGATTGCTAAAGTTGAGCGTGCTGAAGCGATTGAGTCTGATGCACTCAACAGCATCATTGCGGAGAGTGACGGCATTATGGTTGCGCGTGGTGACTTGGCTATTGAGGTTGGTAATGCTGCCGTGCCAGCCCTGCAAAAGCGCATGATCAAGCTTGCACTTAAAGCAGATAAATTTACGATCACTGCAACGCAAATGATGGAGTCCATGATTAATGCTCCGGTGCCAACGCGTGCTGAAGTGAGCGATGTGGCGAATGCCGTATTGGATGGAACTGATGCAGTGATGCTTTCTGCTGAGTCTGCTGCCGGTATGTACCCAGTGCAAACCATCAAAGCAATGGCTGAGATTTGTGTTGAAACTGAAAAGTCGCACCGCGTAAAACTGGATACCGATTTCTTGGATCAAACTTTTTCACGCATTGATCAAACCATTGCCTTGGGTGCGCTATTTACAGCGCATCACCTCAATGCCAATGCCATTGCCGCTTTGACGGATTCTGGATCTACCGCGGTATGGATGAGTCGTCACAATATTCATTTGCCTATTTTTGCCTTAACTTCAAAGATTGCAACTCAGCGTGCTTTGAGCACTTATCGCAATGTATTCCCCATTGGTTTGGATTACACCAAGCACCGTGATACCGCTTTGCAGGAAGTGGAGGATTGCTTGAAGAAGTTGGGTGCGGTGAAGAAGGATGACGTTGTTGTTCTGACTTCCGGTGAGCCGATGGGTGAGCCTGGTGGCACGAATTCACTCAAAATTATTCAGGTGAAGTAATTCACTTTTTAAACATTGATTTAAACATTCATTACTAACATTTTAATTAAGAGATCATCATGGCTTTAGTATCTTTACGACAACTCTTGGATCATGCCGCTGAAAACGGCTATGGCTTGCCCGCCTTTAATGTAAATAATTTGGAGCAAGTAACGGCGATTATGGAGGCTGCGAATGAAGCGGATTCTCCTGTCATCATGCAAGCCTCTGCTGGTGCTCGTAAATACGCAGGTGAATCGTTCTTGCGTCATCTGATTTCTGCAGCAGTTGAAGCATATCCACATATCCCTGTCGTGATGCACCAAGATCATGGCCAAAGCCCAGCAGTCTGTATGGCCGCAATTAAGAGCGGCTTTACTAGTGTGATGATGGACGGTTCCCTGGAGGCAGATGGCAAATCTGTCGCTAGCTATGAATATAACGTTGATGTGTCTAGAGAGGTCGTGAAGTTCTCTCACTCTATTGGGGTGACTGTTGAAGCTGAGTTAGGCGTTCTTGGTTCTTTAGAGACAATGCAAGGTGACAAAGAGGATGGTCATGGCGCCGATGGCAAGATGACGCGCGAACAGTTACTGACTGATGTTGAGCAAGCGGCGGATTTCGTTAAAGCAACTCAGTGCGACGCATTGGCGATTGCGATTGGTACTAGCCATGGCGCATATAAGTTTACTAAGAAGCCTACGGGCGATATCTTGGCAATTGAGCGCATTAAAGAAATCCACACTCGTATCCCAAATACGCATTTAGTCATGCATGGCTCTTCTAGTGTTCCACAAGAGTTGCTCGCGGAGATTCGTGAGTTCGGTGGCGACATGAAAGAAACTTACGGCGTTCCTGTAGAAGAAATTCAAGAGGGCATTAAGAACGGTGTACGTAAGATCAATATCGATACCGATATTCGCCTTGCAATGACTGGCGCTATTCGTCGTTATTTGTTCGAAAACCCAAGCAAGTTTGACCCCCGTGATTACCTCAAGCCTGCACGTGAAGCTGCTAAGAAAGTGTGTATTGCGCGCTTCAATGCCTTTGGCAGCTCGGGTCAAGCATCAAAAATTAAGCCAATTCCATTAGAGAAAATGGCTGAGCTGTATAAGAGTGGCAAATTGGCCCAGATTGTGAAGTGAGATAAATATGCCAGCTTTGTACGCTACCTCTATTAAGTCACTGCCTTTGCTATCCAAAGGAAAAGTGCGTGATGTCTACGCGCTCGGTGACGATAAGCTATTAATGATTACGACGGATCGCTTGTCTGCCTTTGACGTAGTCATGGGTCAGCCCATTCCTGAGAAGGGTATTGTGCTCAATCAGATGGCGAACTTTTGGTTTGATAAATTGGCTAATGTGATTCCGAATCACTTGACTGGTATTGATCCTGAAAGCGTTGTGCCTGCTGATGAAGTGGAACAAGTTCAAGGCCGTGCGGTGGTTGCGAAACGCCTTAAGCCGATCTTGGTTGAAGCGGTGGTCCGTGGCTATCTTGCTGGCAGCGGCTGGAAAGATTACAAAGAGACCGGCAAGGTTTGCGGGATTCCATTGCCAGACGGTTTGGAAAATGCGCAGAAGTTACCTGAGCCCATCTTCACTCCTGCTGCAAAAGCAGAAATGGGTGAGCATGATGAGAACATCTCTTTTGACAAAGTGATCGAGATGATTGGTGAGAAGTTAGCTAGGCAAATTCGTGAAGTCAGTATTCGTTTGTACAAAGAAGCTTCTGAATATGCTGCAACCCGCGGGATTATCATTGCCGATACCAAGTTTGAGTTTGGTTTGGATGATGCTGGCCAGTTGGTATTGATGGATGAAATCCTGACCGCTGACTCTTCCCGTTTTTGGCCTGCTGAAACCTATTATGTGGGCGCGAATCCACCTTCTTATGACAAGCAGTTTGTCAGGGATTGGCTTGAAACCGCTATGGTGGATGGCAAGCTTTGGTCAAAAACAGCCCCTGCACCAGCTTTGCCAGCCGATGTAATTGATAAAACAGCGGAAAAGTACCGCGAAGCCCTCACTCGTCTGACTAAGGCCTAATTTCCTGAGGCCCCTAAAAAGGCTGGGATAATAAGGTCTTAGATGGATTAATGAGTTAGATCAGGGCATTTGGAGGGGTAGATGAGCAAGAAGCCAGTAGTCGGAATAGTCATGGGCTCCAATTCAGATTGGGACACCATGCAACACGCCGCTCACATGCTTGAGCAATTTGGTGTTGCTCATGAGGCTAAGGTTGTCTCTGCCCACCGCATGCCTGACGATATGTTCCAGTATGCAGAAAATGCTTCTAAGAATGGCTTAAAGGCAATTATTGCTGGTGCTGGTGGCGCTGCCCATTTACCAGGCATGTTGGCATCTAAAACTATTGTTCCGGTTTATGGTGTTCCAGTCGCTAGCAAGTATCTGCGTGGCGAGGATTCTCTTTACTCGATCGTGCAAATGCCTAAAGGCATTCCAGTGGCGACATTTGCTATTGGTGAAGCGGGCGCAGCGAATGCAGCATTGCATGTGATTGCCAATTTAGCCCTCAATGATCCTGCTTTGGCAAAGCAGCTAGAAGAGTTTCGTGCGAAGCAGTCCGACACTGCGCGTTCAATGAATTTGCCGGGATATTAAAAAGATGGCAGATCGTTTGGAACCCATCTTGCCGGGTTCGTATTTAGGAATATTAGGTGGCGGTCAATTGGGACGGATGTTTACACAAGCCGCTCAAGCAATGGGATACAAGGTCTGTGTCCTCGATCCTGGTTCAGATAGCCCTGCTGGCTCCATTGCTGAAAAATTTATTCAAGCCAATTACACCGACTCTGCCGCTCTCAAAGAGATGGCGAGCTTCTGTAAATCGGTGAGTACTGAATTTGAAAATGTTCCCGCTCAAGCTTTAGATGAGTTGGAGTCTTTGGGTGTTTTTGTTGCACCTCGCAGTAGTTGCGTATCTCTAGCTCAAAACCGCGTTGCCGAGAAAAATTTTTTGGCCACCTGGAAAGCAGAAACCAATATTGGCCCTGCGCCTTACTTTGTAGTTGATCACGATGCAGATATTGAGCATGTTCCAGCAGATCTATTTCCTGGCATTCTGAAAACAGCTCGCATGGGTTACGACGGCAAAGGTCAAATTACCGTTTATGACTCTGCCAATCTGGTTGCAGCTTGGGCTGAATTAGGAAAGGTTCCCTGCGTTCTTGAAAAGCGCATGGATTTGGATTTTGAGGTGTCTGCTTTAGTGGTGCGTGGCTATGACGATGCCGTAGTGGCCTATCCTGTTTCTCAGAATAGCCATCGCGATGGGATATTGCACACTTCTACGGTGCCGGCGCCATCACTCAAGCCTGCGCAAGAGAAGAAAATTATTGAAGCCGCTAAAGCGCTGATTCGTAAGATTGATTACGTAGGTGTTTTGTGTGTGGAATTTTTTGTACTCAAGAGTGGCGACATTGTGGCGAACGAGATTGCACCGCGCCCACATAACTCTGGCCACTACACCATGGATGCCTGTGTGAGCAGTCAGTTTGAGCAGCAAGTCAGAAGTATGGCTCGTTTGCCTTTAGGTGACACCCGCTTGCTAGCGCCGGTCTCTATGCTCAATCTCTTGGGAGATCTTTGGTACGAAGGTAGTGAAGACAAGGCAAGAGAGCCCGCCTGGGATCAAGTGCTTTCCCATCCGGATGCCAAGTTACATTTGTACGGCAAGTCTGATCCACGTATGGGTCGAAAAATGGGCCATATAAATTGTTTGGGCGAATCACTGAATCAGGCTCGCCAAAATTGTGCTGCTGTCGCCGTTGAATTAGGGATCGAGCCCTAAAAATGCCCAGCGATAGTAGCTCCCCCCAATTATCCGCGGTGATTAATGAGGCAGTGCAGACTTTACGGGATGGCGGCTTAGTCGCGTTTCCAACAGAGACGGTCTATGGCTTGGGGGCAGATGCGAAAAACCCCGATGCAATCAAAAAAATCTTTACTGCCAAAGGCAGGCCTTCTAATCATCCTCTCATCGTCCATTTAGCAGCACCTGATAAATTTGATCAGACCCAAGTCGACTGGGTGCCAGTATTGACCCCATGGGTAAGAGATTTATCAGAAGATGCGCTCAAGCTGATTAATGCTTTCTGGCCAGGCCCGCTCACCTTAGTATTTAAAAAAGATAAAAGTGTTTTGACGGAGTTGACTGGTGGCCAAGATACGGTAGCGATTCGTGCACCCGCTCATCCTATTGCACAAGAGTTGTTGCGTAAATTTAAGGGTGGAGTTGTTGCTCCATCAGCCAATCGTTTTGGCAAGGTGTCACCAACGAGTGCCGCTGATGTTCGAAGTGAGTTTGCAGGCATGCTGGACCTCATGATTTTGGATGGCGGCGATTGCGAAGTGGGTATTGAATCCACCATCATTGATTTATCTTCTGGTGATCACCCAGTCTTATTACGTCCAGGCCTCATTACTCCCGGAGAAATTTTTGCCAAAACAGGTATCAAAGTCTATCTACCTGGTGACGGCAGCTTAACAAAGCAGGACGGCGATTTACCAAGAGTTTCTGGCAGTTTGCGTGCCCATTACGCCCCAACGACTCCATTAAGAATGTATTCATCTGGCAGGGTCTTAGATGCACTCAGTGAGTTCCCGGACATCAAATCCCGGGTTGCTGTTGCCGTATGGGATTCGGATTCTTCATTAGGGGAGGATGGACATCCCTCAGTGCATTTTGAAGAAGTGCTGGTGCCAAGTGATAGTGCGGCATTCGCAAGTCGTTTGTATCGCACCTTACGAGATCTTGATCAACAGGGTTGGGATTTAATTCTGTTTCCGGAGCCGCCTGCCGGTGAGGAGTGGGATGGCGTAAGAGATCGACTTCAGCGCGCGTGTTTTGGTTCTGGCCCATCGTCCAGTAGCCACGCCAATAATTGATCGTGCGCCTCTAAACCTCTCCAAGCATTGGGGTGGTTAATAAATGAGGTCACTGCATACATCTTTCCTGATTTACTCATCACATAGCCTGAAATTGCTCGGACATCTGCGAGTGAGCCAGTTTTAATGCGCGCCTCAGGCTTTTTCTTCAAATGCAGGAATTTTCGTAAATGTGCCATGAGGCGATTGCGCATCGTGCCATCCGTTCCTGCGATTGGCAGGCTGTTGTAAAAAATATCACCTATTGATAGATTGCGTGCTGCAACTAATAATTGATTGAGATGCTCTGCAGAGATTGCCTCGTTTCGAGAGAGACCAGAACCATTTTCAATTACGAGTTCAGGAAACTGCAATCCTAAGCCTTTTAACCAACTCTGAATCACGAGCTCACCATTTTCAGTGGTTGCTGGTTTACCCATTTTTTCCAAAGCTAAGGTCAGCATGAGTTGCCGAGCCATCACATTGTTGGAATATTTATTAATATCCTGTACATCATCTGCAAGGGCGATACCTTCAAACTGAAGCAGTAATCGCGCTGCTAGCGGAACCGTGCCAGACTTTCCAATGGGTGCTTGAGTCCAAGTTCCGCCTGCTAGCTCCCAAGCTGCCGCAAATCCTTGAGTGAGAAAGGTATTGGCATCTAAGGCAACGACGTTGTAGTTCACTCCCTTGCAGGAGCTGGGAAAGCTGCCAGAGAACTGCGCAGTCAGCAGTTGATCGGTGTTGGCGTTACTACCTTCTGGATCTAAGTTAAAGCGGATATTACTTTTCCAACTATCGCAGGATTGATCAACCAATAGCATTTGGTTGATCACCTTTAGTTGGGATAGGGGTGGCGTGTAGCTAATGTCGATGAAGTCCGCTGTTCGGGATTTACCCAGCTGAAACGAGAGCGTTCTGAAAGCATACAGCAGAGGGTCTGGGGGTACGTTATAGGCACGCAAGGATTCACCATCGATGGTGTTGTGCTCCATGACATTGGTGGCGTAAGCGCTTCGATCAAAAAATAAATTGCCATCGATTTTCTGAATACCAAGATTTTGTAAGGCCTTCATCATTTTGGTTAATTCTTCGGGGATCAGTTTTGGATCGCCCGTGCCCTGTAAATACAGATTGCCTTTCAGTATGCCTTGACGGATTAATCCATCGGTATAAACATTGGTGCGCCAACGATATTGAGGCCCCAAGATATCTAAGCTAGTGAGGGTGGTAACAAGCTTCATTGTTGAAGCAGGGTTCATTGCCTGTTTAGAGCGCCAATCCAGCTCTGTTTTTGCCGTTATTTTTCCTGGTCGTCCTGGCTCAATTTCGACCACGGAAATGCTGATAGCCTCTTTGGGGATTTGGTTTTTCTCAAGGCTAATCGCTATGGCCTTGGGAATGTACTGCAGGGCAGTCTCTTGAGAAACCAGGTCGGCAGAGTGGGCTTGGTTCGTAATCAGGAGGCTGACCCAAAGAAGGGTCAGCAGACATAGGGTGGAGGGCGGATTGAATTGGGCGCGCATTCCCCATAGGATAAACCTTGGCGCTCACCAGTCTAAAAGTATCCTAGTCATCCTAAATTAATGTCGAAGTCTTTTTTTATAATTCTCGATGGTCTGGTTTTGCTCTTCCAGAAGGGTAATGAATTGTTCGATGCGCTCAGTAAGCAAGCCCTTCGTTTCCAGGGCTTTGCAGGCATCAGTAAATTGCGAGGCATTCAGTAGTTGGGCTCCACCCTTAACTTTATGAACCAGACTTTGAAATTGCGCTTCATCAATTGAGGCTCTATTGGTGTCTGAGAGTAATTGACCCAGAATTTCTAGATGTACTTTCTCAATTTCTTCCAAGATCACAACGATTTGATGGGGGTCATCCTTGATGAGATTAGAAAAGGCGTCAAACGAATACTCTTCCCCGACACAGGCGGAGGCTTTGCTAGAGTCAAAGTAGCGCATGAGCGCATTCTCAAGGGCGCCCAGGCTGAGTGGCTTAATGAGGACGCCATTCATGCCCGAAGATAAAAATTGATGACGTGAGTCTAAAGCGTAAATATCTGCTGTAACGCCAATAATGATTAAATCGCGATTACCCAAAGATCGGATTTGTTTAGCTAGTTCAGAGCCTTGCATTCCAGGCATAGATTGATCTGTCAGCATGAGATCGAAATGATGGTCTCTCATCAGCTCCAGCGCCGCAGTGGCATTTTCACAAACCGTTGTTTTGATCCCGAGCGCCTCTAATTGCAATGACAAAATTTGACGGCTCGCTGGGTGGTCTTCAACTACCAAAGCTTGAATGGCGCAGTTTTTTCGGCCAGGTCTTTTAGAAATCAACGCTGTAGATTTTTGCCTTAGTGAATTAAAACAAGAAGCCTGCGTAGCGGCAATGCTGGTTCTTGGAAAGGCGACTGAAAAATGGATATTGCTCCCAAATCCTGGAGCACTCTCAAAATAGAGATGACTATTCATGGAGTTAACTAGGTGATTGGTGATAGTAAGCCCAAGACCGGTCCCCTTCTTTTGTTCGCAGAGGTGAGATTCTTGTGCTGCAGGCAGTTGCTCAAAAGCTTGAAGGGCTAATTTGATTTGATCGCTCCCCATGCCTGCTCCAGTATCAATGACTCTGAATTCTAGTAATTGGCCTGCATGATCATCGGCAAGAACGGTAACGGAGAAGTACACCTCGCCTTGAGTTGTGAACTTAATTGCATTGCTCAGTAAATTTTGGAGAACTTGTCGCAGACGCAATGAATCGATCATGAGAACTTCAGCGATTCTGGGGTCAATCGAAGTATGGAGTAAGAGATTTTGTTTCTTGGCTACCGTAGAGAATGCAGCATGAATATCCATTACCAATTGATGTGGATTGCAGGGCTCTAAATTGAGGGTCAGCTTACCCGCTTCAATCTTCGAGATATCCAATACTTGATTCAGCATGCCTAAGAGAGATTCGGCTGAAGCTTGAGCACTCTTCAATAGGGGTTTATCTTTTTTAGGAAATTGTGCACTACCTAGAAGCAGTTCCTGAACTCCAAGAATGGCATTCATGGACGTGCGAATTTCGTGGCTCATCGTTGCCAGAAAAGCAGACTTTGCTGCATTTGCCTTTTCAGCCAGCTCCTTTGAGTGCAGCAATTCAAGAGCAGTTTTCTTTTGATGAAAATATTTTCTTTGGAGTTGGTAGAACATCACACTACCAAAAAGGAAGAAGAGGATGGCGCCCAGCCAAGGTAACATGGTTGATCTGGGCTCAGAGTCACCTCCCAATGCGAAGAGTTGGCGTGATGCAATGGGGTCTAGGTCATCTAGAAAGTGGCTGATGACGTCGTGCAAGGGCGCAGCTTGGTCTGAGATCAGCCAGCGATATGCAAAAGGATCGCGACTGTATAAGCCATCTATTTTTAGATCTGGGTTTTGGGAGCTTTTTATCAGTTGGTGCGCCAAGCGAATGGGCATGACTAGCGCCTCGATATCACTCTTAATGAGGGATTGAATTAATCCATTAGGGTACTGTGTTTCCCTGCTTTTGCTTTGGTCATCAATACTAGAGGGTGCATTCTCAAGACCTCGATCGAAGTAGCCAATCTTGAGATTAGGTGAGTCTAGCTTGCTTGATGCTTTAGCGATGATGGCATCCTGCCCCCAGAAGATAGCCTCTGATAGAGAGCCAAATTGCAAGATGTGTTCATTAATGTTTGGTGGATCAATGATGAAATCTACCTCTCCCCTGGCGATTTGCTGTAGACCTTCTGGGTCTGATTTTCTCCACACCGGTATAAATTGTTGACGAGTACATTCTTCAATTTTTGATATCAGCTTTCTGAATACGCCTGCTTCTTGTGACTTATTTGATTGAGCTAGGTAGGGCGCATATTTTTCATGAATACTAAATCGCACGATAGGGTGAGCATCGATCCAGGATTGTTCCGCTGCACTGAAAGGCCCTGCATGAGCAAAGCCTGTAAAAACACAGCAGATTAATACAAGATTTTTCAATATGAATCGATGCATACTCGGTTTAGCTTTCGATAATATTGTTCATGCGGCAGAACAAGATCAAATCGGCAATATTGTTAATACCTAGCTTGTCAAAGACTCTGGTCTTGTAGGTTGCGACTGTCTTGTTACTGATGTGTAGTAAGTCCGATATCTGTTGGTTGGTATTGCCTTTACCCAGATACTTCATGACTTGCAATTCACGATCCGATATCAATGCCAATTTGTCATTGTCACTCAGTGAGGTATTACCATTTTTCCCATGCGTGAAAAATGTATAGCCTTGTGAGATAGCAACGCATGCCGCCAAGATGACATCTGCTCCAGCAGTCTTATTGACAAAGCCATGTGCGCCTAAGGATCGCACTCTGCCGCCATAGACCGCTTCATCTAAGCTAGATAAAACCAGAATGCGAACCTCTGGATACATTAAGCCAATACGGCGTATGACATCAAACCCATCTGTCTTTGGCATATCTAAATCCAATATCACCATATTGGGATTGACTTCTTTGATTGAGCGTAGACACTCTTCACCGTTTTGCGCCTGTCCCGCTATCTCAAAAAGCAATTGATCTTGCAACATACTTTTTAATGCCATCAGCATAGCTGGATGGTCATCCACCAACATCACGCGTTTTCTCATTACTTGTCTCCGTTTAGGTTTTTATGAGGGTGCAGCGAAAAAATGGCTTTAGCGATGCGGCTATCGCTAATGTGTAGCATCTGATGGCGACTAACTGGCGGCATCATGAGTCCGCCGTAGCTGTGGTTTGCTCCTAATGCAATGACGTTTTCTAAATCCTTAACCAAGGTGACATTGCTGACATAGATTTGAGATTGAAATTTCTGGCCAAGAGCGATCATGTCAATCGGCAGTCCTGCAGCTCTGAATTGGCCTATCTCCAGATGAATACCTTCGGGTTGCATTGCTTCAATCCAGCGGATTTGCGAGCTGGCCCCAGAAAAATCGAGAAGATGCATTAAGACGCCAAGGCGACGCATACGCAATAAGCCTTCCGTGCAGGAATCTATGGAATCTGCATCATTCAGTTTGTACACACCTAAATTGACTAGACCGACTGGGAGTCGTAAGTTTAGGATGAGGTCGCTTAAGGCATCTATAAAGCCGCTGGATGCTAGATGCTGAGCAGGAATGGGCAAGATGCCTGGAATAAAGCGACCGCTACGGTACCAGTACGTGATTGTGTCTAAGCCCTCCATGAAAAATCTGAGGAGTTGCGTGTCGGTGGCGGTCAGTAATGGTCTAAATAAAGAGCTCGTCAGCTTTGTTCCTTGAGCATTAAAAATGGGTTCGTTACTAATCGCTTGTCGCTGGGACCAGGATTGGTGTTCTTCAAGCGCTTCGCTACTAAGGCCAAGCCAAGGCTGGCCGCAGGCATCGCGCACTTCTTGGAAGGGTTTGTTCTTCCAAGCCTTTACAAGCGTGTACAGCCGGGATTTCGGGCTCATCAGCATTCTCCAATCATTGATTAGCCAGTCTAGGCATGACAGATTGGAGCGGTAAGGGCTTAAGGCTTATTTATGCGTAGGAATCTACCTACTTGCCTGCCCCTATTATAGAAAGTGTGGGAAGCCCATTTTATCGCTTGCAGTTTAAGTTGGTACTATAGTTTCTTTTAAATTCAATAACTTAGAGAAAATACCGAAATGCTATTTCAAGTTGTTCTGGAAGCTTAAGTTGGGATTTTTCCGGCTTTCCGAAGCTTAAGTTGGGATTTTGCCAAATTGGATTTGTGCATTAGATTCATAGGCAGCTACCCAGCTACTCATTTTTAATAAATATTAGTTATGGATTTGACCCCCTCAAAAAAGCCAATAAAACTGATTAAACGTATTAAAAAAGCAGAAAAACGTATGAATAGGGGTAAAAAACAGGCTAAAAAGCAACTTGATGAGGCAAGGCGGGATCTTGAGTGGCATTATTTAACAAATTAGATATATAGGTTGAAGAAATTTATTTGATTCAATTTTTAAAGGGGTTATTTTGGTTAATGCAACTTCTATAGTGAAGATTCAGGACATATATTTGGACTTAAATAATCCACGCTATACGCAGCAACAAAGTGAGTCAGAGGCAATAGAATATTTAATAGCTAACGAGGATGTGAAGGTATTAGCTAAGCATATTGCAGAGATTGGGAGTACTAGTCCGCTGGAGTTGATGGCATTAGTTCCGCACTCTAAGATTAAAAATGCTTACTTTACGGCCGAAGGCAATCGACGATTATGCGCACTTAAATTATTGGTGGATCCAGACAAGGCTAAATATGAAAAAGACAAGGCTTACTTCAAAAAGTTAAAAGATGGGATGAAATTAAAAATAACAACCGTATCTGGGGTTATTTTTAAAAGTTTTGAATTAGCTAGGCCTTGGGTGGAGCTAAGACATGATCCTCAAACTGGGGTAGGCACCAAGAGATGGGATGCGAGCCAAAAGGGGAGGTTTAATAAACTTGGAAGAGCGGATACGCCCAATGCTAGAGCATTGGATCTTATGGACTACGCAAGAGCTGAAGGGCTTTTGTCGGAGGCTCTTTTGCAAAATATTCCAATAACTACTTTAACTAGATTTTTAAGTACACCAGATGTGAGGTCGGCAATTGGGCTTGCTTCGACCAGTGGAATTGAGATTAATGTCCAGGATAGTGATTTTAATAAGGCGTTAAAAAAGTTTTTAGAAGACGCATCCAATCCCGATGGAGCTATAAACTCAAGAGCAAATGCAGAGGATAGAAAGCTTTATGCAGAAAATTTTAGAGTTCGTGGGTTTTCTCCAAAAAATAGAGGGGTAGCTATTCACTCTCCGGGCATCAGGATGAGCTCTCAGGCATCAAATGGATTGACGCCTGTAACTCAAAAGCGAGTGAGCGCTGGAAAGAGCGCAAAGAGTAGAGATAAAGACAAGAAAATAATTCCTTCTGGCTTTGTATCTAAAGTAAAAGATCCAGTTTTCTCTAGACTATTCAGGGAATTGAAAGAGCTGGATGCTGAGACCTTTAGCTTTGCGGGGGTGTATTTAATGAGGGCGCTGATTGAGCAAGCATCTGTGTTGTATCTGAAGAAAATGAAGGTGCCCAATTTACCTGATAAATTACATTTAAAACTTGGGGCTGTCTCAAAAGAATTGCAGGCTAGTGGATATAGCGGCAGAGGATTAAAGGCGCTCAATAAAATGGCAAGCGATGTTAACTCTACATACTCTCCGGATACGATAGGAAATTTTGTTCATGGAGGAGCCATTCCAAATAGGGTCTATATCATTAAACTATGGGATACATTTCAGCCTACGTTAGAAGAAATTTTGAAGGAAATTGTAGTAAATAAATAACTCTGGCCAACAGCTTGAAAATTGTTTAGGATCTTAGTATGCCAATAACAGACACTCCACTACGTTATCCAGGAGGTAAGACACAGCTTTTACCGTTAGTGATTGAAATCCTAAAAAAAAATGACTTAATTTATGGGGAGTATGTTGAGCCCTTTGCTGGTGGATCAGGAATTGCGGTATCTTTATTGTTAAATGATTACGTATCTCAGATTTACTTAAATGACTTAGACTATTCAATCTATGCATTTTGGCATTCTGTAATTTATGAATCCAAAGAGCTCTGTCGTCTTATAGATAAGACCGAGGTTACTATTGATCAATGGCATCGTCAAAAGAAGATACTGGCTACCCCGGAAAAGAAAAGTATTCTAGAGATTGGTTTTGCAACCCTGTTCTTAAATAGAACAAATAGATCTGGAATTATTAAAGGCGGTGTTATTGGCGGGCTTGAGCAATCTGGAAACTATAAGTTAGATTGTAGATTTAATAAGGTTGACTTGATTCGCAAAATAAGCCGAATAGCCCTTTACGGGGATAGAATTACGCTTACGATGTTGGATGCAGAAATATTTATTAAAAAAAATATCCCTAAAACTGCTAAAAATTCTTTCATTAATATAGACCCCCCATATTTTTGCAAGGGAAGTGGGTTATATACAAACTTCTATAAGCCTGCGGATCATGCATCACTAGCCCAAGGCATTTCAAAAATAAAACGTAAGTGGATGGTAACTTATGATGATGTTGATGAGATTAGAAGCTTGTATTCAAATTTTCCGATGTATACAAAGAATCTTCAGTATTCAGCGCAAGAAAAGAGAATAGGAGTTGAGTTGCTTATATCCAGCAAAGAATTGTGTATTTAATTCGAATGGATAAATTTATATGGAAGAAGGATGATGGGCAACTCTTTTTCCTTGTATTTTTTATTTTGTTTTAAATTTTAGTTAAAAATTGATGAGGGCTAACCTACCTTTCGGTAATATCTGGAATATTAGAGGCTTCAATACCATAGCCTTTGATCATTGTTGCCACAAGCTTTTGACTAAATGAATTGCCAAAAGTCTTTGTTGCCGCTTGGTGTTCTCTAATCCACCTATTCCAAGGATTTTTTGGGCCCTTCAGGCTAAGAAAGGCTTGAAATTCAGGGGATTGATAGAAATCTTTAAAAATTTCCCTTAAGGAGGGGTGCTTTGCTTTTGGGTTGCTACCGCCATGGTTTGTGCGAAAAGCTGAAATTAAATCAGTAAGATTGATCGGATCTTGTGTGATTGAAAGCGTACGAGATATTTCACGAGAGATATTTGTTAGTGCCGGTCTATTGAATCTAATTCCATTCTGCCAAATTTCATCATCTGGTTTTAAGTTATATAAAAATTCAAATATTAGTTGTTCTGGCGGGAGCGTTCCCGGAAGTAAAATAACGGAATTAAATTTTTTTGCTTCTTGCGCATCGCCGTCAAGGGCAATTAAACTTTTTTCTGAAAATTCAGGAATCCCTTTCTTAATAAGTTGCATGTAGTTAGTACAGCCCAACGTTATTTGGCGCATTGCTTTAATAAATTTCTTCCCTTTGTGCCTTATTAATAGGGCATTAAGAAAATCAAATCCTTCGCCATCTTCTGCATAAACGTTTATACGAGGTAAGGTGCTAGCATTATTCGTATGAACAACAGTTGTTGCGAGATCGGCATAGATGTCGAGCGGTAATACCCCCGCCCCTTGGTAATACCCCCGCCCCTTAACCTGAGTTAAAAGTAGAATTTCTAAGTTGTTTGATTTAAAGGAAATTCTATGAAAACCTCCCGCTTTACCGATAGCCAAATCATGGCCATCCTCAAACAAGCCGAGGCTGGCATGCCAGCCCCAGAGCTATGCCGTGAACACGGCATTAGCATTGCTAGCTTTTACAAGTGGCGCGCCAAGTATGGCGGCATGGATGCCTCACTGATGTCTCGCGTTAAAGAACTAGAGCTTGAGAACGCCCGCTTAAAGAAGATGTATGCGGAGGTTCAGCTCCAAGCCGATGTCCTTAAAGAAGTCTTACAAAAAAAGTAACTCGGCCATCTCGTAGGCGCGAGATGGCCAGCCAACAGGTTCACAGTGGTCGAATGAGCATCCGTTTAGCGTGCGATACCTTTGTCATTAGCCAGACTTGCTATCGCTATCACCCGAAGCTATCGACCGACAATGCCCTCATTGCTGATTGGCTGGTGCGCCTTACTCAGAACCAGCGTA
>NZ_JACVOS010000019.1 GCF_018882335.1 Polynucleobacter sp. AM-25C3 | reverse complement strand
GATGTGGACATACAATCATGAAAGACCGAACATGGGCTTAGGTGGAATTACACCAAAGCAAAAACTAGCACTTGCAGTACCAGCTTCTACTTTTAGCTTAAGTTAAAAATGGGGGGATTACCGTGGCTGCGCAACTCCCCGAGCAGGTGCCCACGAAGAAGAAGCCGGCCAAAAAACCGATTCACTGGTAGCGGATTATTTTGTATTCGGTTGAATATCGAGTACCAACTACTTACTCAGATTTTCTTGTGCGCATTACGCCATGCCTAGTAGCATCCCAGGCATGATCTTCGGCATCGGTATCTACGTCTTCGGGGTTTAATGAATCTGGCGGTAGTTGTGAGATGGTTCTTAGTCAATGCTTATCCACTTTAGACTAGTCTCCGCCAGTACTTAAAAATAAAGGGACTTAATAGCCCCTTTATTTATTTCTTTCGATGCAGATTCAATAATTAGTTAAATCCGTTAACCGCTTGCATGTATCCCTGGATATACTGCGCCGGCACAAAGAGCTCAGTCTTTATTCCGGTTTTAGAGGAGAGGGTGACGATGAAGCCTTTCTTCATGCGATCTTTCAAGAATGCCTCTGTCAATTGAATTGAGAGTAGCTCTCGAAAAATACAACCCCTGTCGCCGCAAGCACCAGCTTCTCTGCCAACCACTTTAAATGTAGTTGCGGGGGTACCTTCTTGGATTGCTGAATCGTAGTAACGCCATTGTGAAAAATAAGTCAATTGGGCGAGCAGTTCATAGGTTTTTATGCCTTGCTTGGATTGATCGACTCTGAGGCTAAACATCTCATAGGTATTGGCCTCATCCATCGTGTTGATAGGAGGGCCTTGATAGGTTTTTCCACCAGTTACTGAGTTGGGGGTAATGATGGTTGAGTGGTAGACATCATTAATTTCCCAGCCGCTAACTTTTTTATCATTGTTACTGCAGGCTAGTAGCCCTGCACTTATTGCTAGCAATAAAATAAATCGATAGATGATGCGATGCATATAAAACTCCCTAAGATCACCAAATCATACTATCCCTTTGGGGTAGCCTCGATTTCCTGGACCTAGTCACACCCCTAGTTGGCTCAACGTTCACCACATGTGCATTCTCCTCGATATACCCAGCCCCATTCGATAGGAGGAAGGGCAAACGTTTGTCATCTGCCATGCTGTTTCAGGCCCACCATTGCCCCTTGATCATTTTTCTGTACTTCCTAGCCTCTTTTGAGCATTTGGCCGCTGAGACGCCCATTTATTTAATTAATCAACTTCACAACTTCACAACTTCTGTGGTATAGTTTTTTTCACAGGAGGTGAAATGAGAAAAGCGATACCAAAAACACATCAAGCATTGGATTGGATAGGGAAGGGGATGACTGCAGCTCAAGCCGCTAGAAAGATGGAAATTTCAGAATCTAGTGTCTACGCCGCCTTAAGAAAAACAAAAGCAAAAGATTTGGGTTGTTGTCCAACGTGTGGTCACAAAATAAGGAATTAAGATGAAAAAAACTCTATTGGCTGTTGCCTCAATCTCTGTAGCTGCATTTGCATATGCAAATACCTCTTCCGACTCTTCTGAGTTGGTGAGCCAGCAATGCAAGATTTCAGCTGAAGCAGTTTCCACATTGAAGGGTTTGCGATACGGAAATACATCCATTCGCAAGGATGTGGCTGGATTGATTAATCTGAATCTGAAAGTGCAAGAGAATAAAGAAGCGGCTCAACTGACATTAAACCGCATGGTTGATGATCAAGTGAACTCCGCATCCGCTTTGGAAGCAAAGTATTGCTCTTAATGCTGTAATGAATGGGTTGTTACCCAATCATCTTTGAAGGTATGTGATGACCCATTCATTTGAGTGTCCAGAGTGCGGTAACCCAAGGGGAATGTTGGGGCCATGTCGCCAATGCAGTAGCGAGGATCTTCCTTTGCCCCATAGCGACACGGTGGTATTAAATTTGAAGTTCGATAGTCCAAGTGCCGAAGAAGCTTTGGGGCGACTCACTACTGCCTTGCGCCGCGCATCAGAAGTGGGTATTAAGGCCATGATCTTGATACATGGCTATGGAGCCAGTGGTGAAGGTGGCAAGATTAAATGGGCCGTCCACGATGCCCTCGAAAACAACTATTTTTCAGACCGAGTAGATGAATATCATTTTGGCGAGAAAACAGCATTTGGCAGTGAGGCCTATCATGCTTTATTGCGTAGGAGACCGGGCCTGAAGGCATATCTCAAGCACTTCAAGGAAGGCAATGCGGGAATGACGGTATTAATACTGTCATCCTAGGCAGAATTGCTTAGAATGGCTCTGTTGGTTAACCTATTTTGTATTGGCAAGGAGTGGTAATGACCGCGAAAAAAATGACAGCAGCACATGATGAAGTGCAAATCAGCTCAGAGACTTTGATTGGCGACTTCAAGGCCTTGATGGCAGATGCCGAGGATTTGATTAAGGCAACAGCAGGTCATGAAGAGGGCCCGCTTAGCGCAATTCGTTCAAAGGCTTTGGAAACCCTCAATAGTGCAAAAGAAAGTCTTTCTTCTGTAGAGGGCACGTTGACTGAAAAGGCTAAAGTGGTTGCAGAGGGTGCTGACGAATTCGTACATCGTAATCCTTGGGAGGCTGTCGGGGTTGCTGCTGGTCTTGGCTTATTAATTGGTCTTTTCATACGCCGTCGTTAGAACCTCATGTCACAAGAAAATCTTTTATCTTCCCTTAAGAATCTGGTTTCTACTGGGGCCTCGATAGCGCAGACTCGCTTAGAGCTCATTTCTATTGATGTGCAGATTGCACGCGCTAAGTTTCTCAGTCTTCTCGTCATGGTGATCTTCACCTTATTCTTCTTGTTCTTTGGCTTGGTGATGTTGGCGCTCTTGATTGTGATTTATAGCTGGGAAAGCGATCGCATGCTAGCGCTAAGCTTGCTTACTAGCGGATTTTTGGCTATTGGATTGGTCTTGGCTCTCGTGGTACTTCGTTCGCTCAAAACGATGCCAAAACTCTTCGAAGCAACTATTGCGGAATTGGATAAAGATCGTAAAGAACTGGCAAATCGATGAGCCACAAGTTAGCGGATCTTGAAGCAAGGCAGCGCGTCCTCCAGCGGAGGGCTGAAAAAGAGCGCGCTGATTTTGCATTGCATTTCGAGCCAATCGAAAAGCCCTTATCTTGGGCAGATAAAGGCATTGATGCTTTCAATTTTGTGAAAAGCACTCCGATTTTATGGACTAGTGCATTTGCAGTGCTGGCACACTACAAGCCTAAGTTAGCCAGCAAAGCCTTGGCGGTTGGGTGGGGCGCTGTCAAATTACTTAAAAGCGCTAAGAAGCTGGTGTAACTCCTGCCTTTAGGCTATCAATACAGTTTTATTGACAATACCTTTTTGAGTCAGGATCTCGCCGCCATTCAAACCGGCAATCTCTAGAAACGTTAAGGCGCCAGCTACTTGAAAACCTGCTTTTTTAAGTAATTGGCACGCCGCGATGATGGTACCTCCTGTTGCTAGAACGTCATCCACAATTAATACCCGCGCACCCTGTGGCAGGGTGGATTGTTGGATTTCCAATGAATCTGAGCCATATTCCAGGCCATAAGATTCTCGATGGCTAGCTAAGGGTAGTTTGTTGGGTTTTCGGGCTAGTGCAAGGCCCTTATGGGTTTGATGTGCGAGCGCTGCGCCAAAGATAAAGCCGCGTGATTCGATGCCGAGGATATGGCTATAGTCGAACTGCTGCGCTAAGGCCTCTAGTTGTAAGGTAGCCTCTTTAAACGCAGCCGGATTAGCCAAAAGAGGGGAGATATCCCTAAAGAGGATTCCTGGCTTGGGAAAGTCTGGGACTCCGGGTAGATAATCTAATAAATTCATTATTGGCGCGCATGAAAACAGAATTCCTCATTATTACCGCATTAGAGTCTGAGCTCAATCGCTCAGCATTGCCTAAAGGGGCCAGAATCGTCTACTCGGGTATGGGAAAAATTAATGCGACGGCAACTTGTATTCATGCCATCAATGAACTTAAGCCTAAGCGCATCATCAATTTTGGGACGGTGGGTAAGATCAATCCTGATTTACATGGTTTACTAGAGATTGGCAAGGTCATTCAGCGGGATATGATGACAGCGCCCTTGGCGCCTCGTGGACACACTCCATTTTGCGAGCGACCTGCAGAATATTTATCCATGGGCGGTAATCATATTTGCGGAACTGGAGATAGTTTTGTGACTGAATATGACCCTTGGTTAGCTGAGCAAAGCATTGATGTTGTGGATATGGAGTTGTTCGCCATTGCAAGCGTTGCCTATCAATTTCAGATTCCATGGCAGTCATTTAAGTACGTCACTGATGATGCAAATCAAGACTCTGGGCATGAGTGGCATCATCGAGTCAATCACGGTCAGGAGCTCTATCTAGAAAAGCTTAAAGAGTTGCTAAGCGCATAAACCTAGCCTATTGATTTGCTCATGAATATGAATTCTCAAAAACCTTGGCTAAAAAACTATCTTGAGGGCGTTCCTCATGAGATTGATTTGTCGGGTCATTCATCGATTGTGGAATTGATGGAGGAGTCTTTTCTGAAATACCCTAATCGCATTGCGATAGATTCAATGGGTTACACCATCAGCTATCGTCAACTCGATATTCTTTCTAAAGAGTTTGCTGCGTATTTGCAAACTTTAGGTCTTGATGCTGGAGCACGTATCGCCATCATGTTTCCTAATGTGCCTCAATATCTCATTACGATGCTGGGTACGCTCCGCGCTGGCTTTACGGTCGTCAATATTAATCCGCTGTATACGGCTCGTGAGCTAGAGCATCAATTGCACGATAGCGGTGCGTCTGTATTGGCCATATTGGAAAACTTTGCTCATGTATATCAAGAGATCGCCATTCAAGGGCTGGTAAAAAAAGTGATTGTGAGTAGTTTGGGCGAGGTTATGGGCCCCAAGGGTGTCATCATTAATCTGATTGCCCGCCACATTAAAAAACTTGTTCCGGCATGGAACTTCCCCTTTGTTAAATTGAATCAGGCTCTCAAAATTGGTTCAGGACACGGCTTTACCAAACCAAACATAGACTTGGACGATATTGCTTTTTTGCAATATACGGGTGGAACCACTGGCGTCTCCAAAGGTGCCGTTTTATTGCACCGGAATATATTGGCCAACATCATTCAAATTGAGGTGTGGTTAGAACCTGCCCTACAGCATCGACATCAGCAGCAACTTGTTTTCTTATGTGCCTTGCCAATGACGCACATCTTTGCGCTCACCGCATGCGGATTGCTAGGAATGCGCAAGGGCGCTCAGTTAATTCTGGTTGCCAATCCCCGTGATATCACTGGTTTTATCAAGCTATTGATGAAGCATCCTGATATCAATATTTTCCCAGGTGTTAATACGCTGTTTCATGCACTCATACATCGTCCTGAATTTAAAAAGGTGAAGTTACCCAATCTCTTAGTCACCATTGGCGGAGGCATGGCAGTTCAAAAGAAGACGGCTGAGCATTGGCAAAAGATTACGGGTGTCCCTATTGCCCAAGGGTATGGACTTTCAGAGACTTCACCGGTTGTATGTGTGAATACGCCGTTTGTAAAAGAATTCACGGGCTCCATTGGTATGCCTGTTTCTAGTACGGATGTATTGATATTGGATGATGATGGAGTGGAGGTTCCATTTGGGATGCCTGGAGAGATTTGTATCAAAGGGCCGCAAGTGATGGCAGGCTACTGGAACAGGCCTGAAGAGACTAGGCAATTTATTACGCCAGACGGATATTTTAAGTCTGGCGATATTGGCATCATGAGTCCAGAAGGTTATGTTCAGATTGTGGATCGCAAGAAAGACATGATTGTGGTTGCTGGCTTCAAAGTATTCCCCAATGAAATCGAGGAAGTAATTACATTGATGCCTGGGGTGAGGGAGTGTGCTGTGATTGGATTTCCGCATCGCAAGCTGGGGGAAATCGTGAGGGCCTATATTGTCAAAGATGTTCCCGAGCTAACGGAAGCGCAAGTCATTGCATATTGCAAAGAGCAAATGACAAGTTACAAGCGTCCCAGAAAAATCACCTTCATCGATGAAATGCCAAAATCCAATGTTGGCAAAATTCTTCGTCGCCATTTGCGAGAATTATAAAAAACTACAGGCCGCCACCAAACCGGTATTGCCAGGAGATCCCGTAGAGGTCATAACTATTATTGGTTCGTGAGTAAGCACCGGTACTTGCTGATAGCCGAATAGAATTATGTTTGTTAACGGGGTAGGAGAAAGTACTGCCATAACGCCAATTTTCTTGGCTTCCAGAAATGGGATTGCCATTGAGGTAGGACTGACCGCCGGTAAAGTAAGTTGCATCGACTGAAATCCACGCTGTATTCTCAAAATAGTAAATTGCATGGCCTTGACGCGTGTAGACGGGATTTTGTGAGAGGGTATTTCCACCCATAAAGTCACTATTGCTGGTGTAAAAAATTCCAGCGCCAGCAAGCTCAAATCGCCATGGGCCAATTGCCTTTGAGATTCCAATGCCTGGTTGTACAAACCATCGGTTGGCTCCGACATTAATGATTTGTTCGTCGTTGTATTTTCCCCAAGGGGCCGATGCTGCGACGCTTACACCAATGATGACATCTTGTTGGTAATCTTTAAATTGATCCAGCGTGAGCGCTGGGGCACCATATAAATTGACTGAGGCTTTAATCACTGGGTCAGATAAACCTTCTGCGCTAGCATTTAAGGAGCTACCCCCAATAGTGCTTGATTTATTTAGTCGACCATAGGGCAGTACCAAGGTAATTTTTCCTGATTGTCCAGCCACATCGAGAATGTGGGTCAGGCTCATTACCTCACTGGTGAGCTGATAGTTTCCGCTTTTTGCTTGAACTACTCCAGCGCTCAGAAAGTTAATGCCAATAGGTGCATTGGAATAGGTTCGCGCCTCAATCTCTTGGGCGTTTAATTGAGAGCTCAATAGCAACAGTACAGCTACTAAGTAAACGTTACAGTAAAGCCGCAGACCTTGCATCTTTAATCGTCAGAACTTTTAGGGGGTCCCAATAGAATTTCCTTGGTAGTTGTGCTACCTAAGGCCATTTTGATACCCAAAAAGAGGAGAGGCGGCAAAATAATCAGCCAGTACACCAAAGCCAAGGAGAAAATATGAAGGGGGTCTCCATGACCAAATGCTGCTAGAGATTTCAGAAAATCTTTCCCATGAATTAAGCCATCAACACCCGCCTCTAACCATGAAAGGGCAATCACTATTAGGAGGTAAACCAAAGACTCCTTTAGTAGGGAGGGGATAAGGCCATTCTTTTTATCGTAATGAATGGGGTAGGCCGCTTGACCTAGCAGCATAAATTTTGCGCATAAACCTGCTTTAATTAAGGCAAGACCAAAAATAGCCTCTGGAATAGGGCGCTCGCGTAAGGAAGTGGCCGCTAATAAAGTAAGTGCGCAAAACCAGCTTCCAAAATACAAGCTGAAGAGAAGACCTTTTTTGAGCTCAGATAGAAATCGCTCTTTTAATGGCAGGGGTTTGCTCAGCGCAGTAAGGCTTGCATCTGGGGGAGTATTCATAATGAGATTGTAAGAGGTGCCAATGACACTATTACTGAATTACTAGCGAAAAGTTAGCTAAACTAGACTCTTAAGCCTCCAATAATGCACAAAAGCCTTATTTTTGCCCCTCTACATTAATAGTAATGTCTAAAAATCCTTCACTTTTAGCCCATATCATCAGTTCCACCCGCCAAGAGTTTCACTCTTGGCGGGCGCTTGTGAGGGCGGATTGGCGCTGGTTATTTTTATTAATATTTGGCGCGGTCCTTTTGGTTTTATTTAGTAGGCCGCTACCCCCTAGTGATATTTACTTGGCGGTTGGGCAATCTGGCTCTACTTTTGAAGTGCTAGGCAAAAAGTTTGTCCCTTATTTTGAAAAAGAGGGCATTACTCTGCATCTAGTCAATACCCATGGCTCAGTTGAAAGTTTAGCGGATGTAAATGATAAAAATAATGCCATCAGTGCGACTTTAATGACGGGGGGGATTACTGCAGATGGCTCTTTCCCTGAATTAAGATCTCTGGGAAGCATTGAATATGTGCCTCTCTGGTTGTTTTATAGTGGCCCTGAATATACTGGCAGCAAACCATTTGCCTACTTTGCTGATAAAAAAGTATCGATCGGGCCAGTTGATAGTGCTTCAGAGGTGACCCTGAAAAAAATACTAAGTTTGAGCGCGCTCTCAATTGATGGCCGCTCAAATTTATTGAGAATGGGCAATAAGGAAGGTATTGCAAAATTATTGGCAGGTCAGATCGATGCAGTTTGCATCATGGACGGCATTAATGGGTCTAATATTCAAGAGCTTTTAGCGCATCCCAAAATTCATTTACTCAATTTTAGCTATGCATCTGCTTATGTAAAAAAGATACCCCATATGAGCGTGGTCACCATACCTAAGGGTTCTTTAGATTTAAGTAAACTCCATCCTGCAGACGATATTCAAATGCTGGCATCTACCGTGACTCTGGTTATAAAGAAAGACATGCACCCGGCTGTACAAAGTATCTTTCTGATGGCTTCTGAAAAAATTAGCAAAAATTTAGATCAATTTTTTGCAAAGCCCGAGTATTTCCCTGCTTATATTGATCACTCTATTCAGATCAGTCCAGAAGCTGAAATTTTCTATAGTGGCTCACGAATTGATGTGCTTGATCGCTTGCCGATATGGCTAGCAAGTTATATCGACCGCATGTGGTTTGTGATGTTGGGACTCTTAGCGGTTATTTTTCCGCTCTATCAGCTCATTCCAGGCTATCGTAAAAAGCACTCTGTGATGTTAATTGAGGATGCCTATGATGAAATTCAACAAATTGATCAAAAATCAGCATTAGTCAAATCAGAGCAAGGATATTTAGAATTATTGGCACAGTTAGACGAGCTTGATGCAGAAAGCCGAGCGAGCTGGATTTCATCTGAAGAAAAAATTCATCTATACACAATGAAAACCCACTTAAATTTAGTGCGCGTTCAGATCTTATCTCGCCTTGAAAGATTACGTGCCAATCACTCGACTATTAATTAAGGCAATATTTCTGAAGATTGAAATATTCTGAGGTGTTAGCCATCTTTGTGAGGAGCATGCATTCCATTGGGGGTGGAATGCATCGGCTATGATGACATGCGAGCCAGTCATTTGGAATGCAAGGCTAAAACAGCATTGATGGCTTCTTATCTAGCAATTGCTGCATGAACTAGCAATTTCGACTGGGGCTGGTTCTTGTGTGTAGCGAGCTATGAAGGCGTGCTTACTCTTAAGCGGCAATTTAATCCAAACAAAGTGACCCGATCCAGGGGCAACCTCAATTGGCTCACCTTTGAGATTCCACATTGCATCAAGTACCATATCCTGATTGCCTTCAGGCTCAATGATTTCCAGCTTATCTCCAAGAGAGAAGCGGTTCTTCACATCTACCTTTACTCGACCTGATGCCTCATCAATTTCTAGGGTCTCGCCAACATAAAGGCTTCTGCCTGATAGAGAGTGGCCTCGCATATAGAGTTGATATTCTTTATCGTGGTGACGCTCATAAAAACCATCTGTATAACCACGATTCGCAAGGCCTTCTAAATTGCCAATGAGAGACATATTCATAGGGCGACCAGCCACAGCATCATCAATGGCGGTACGATAAGCCTGGCATGTACGAGAAACATAGTAGGGCGACTTGGTTCGCCCCTCGATTTTGAATGAGTCCACACCCATTTTAGTTAATCGATCAATGTGCTCAATAGCGCGAAGATCTTTGGAGTTCATGATGTAAGTGCCGTGCTCGTCTTCTTCCATCGGCATCAAATCATCAGGCCGCCTGCCTTCCTGAAGTAGCACGATATCTCCGCTTGGAGCTTGTTGGCCGGGTTTAACTTTGTAATCCCAACGACAGGCATTAGTACAAGCCCCTTGATTTGAATCTCGGTGCGACATATACCCTGATAAAAGGCAGCGACCCGAGTAGGCAATACACAATGCACCATGAACAAAGACTTCCAATTCCATTTCTGGACAGTCTTGCCGCACTTCTTCGATTTCATCAAAGGAGAGCTCGCGCGACAAAATCACTCGGCTAATACCAACAGAGCGCCAAAATTTAGCAGAAGCGCCATTAACAGTATTGGCTTGCACCGATAAATGAATCGGCATATCGGGCCAAGCTTCTCTGGCCATCATGATGAGACCGGGATCAGACATGATGATCGCGTCTGGCTTTAGGGCAATGACTGGATCCATATCTTTAATATAGGTGCGTGTCTTGCCGCCATGAGGCAGAAGATTGGAGACAAGGTAAAACTTCTTGCCTAAAGCATGGGCGGTATCGATACCTTCTTTGAGGGTCTCCATTTTTCCGAAGTCGTTATTGCGCACTCGGAGGGAATATCGCGGCTGTCCGGCATAAATGGCGTCAGCACCAAAGTCAAAAGCAGTGCGCAGCATTGAGAGGCTGCCGGCTGGGGCTAGAAGTTCTGGAATCTTGGTCATGGGGCTATTTTAGTGAATACAGCCATTCTTGCTCGATTTGCAGTATTACCTAGCCTGGAGCCTGCTAAACCTCGGTTTATAAGGGCATTTGATGCAAACGGCTGGTTAAGAAAGAGTATCCTACGGGGTCTATGGCGAGCATTGCAATAATGAACAGGGAGCCTTCCCCTTGAGCTGTCCACCCGAAATGGAAGGCACTATTAAAGAATCAGAAAGAAAGTAATGACAAAACTCACATCCAAGCCAATCCTTAAAAAAGCGAGTGGCATTTTGGCGCAAGAGTTTGCGATACCTAAAGACATCGCTTGGGCCTGGGTCACATTATTGCTGTCACAAGAAGAGCAAAAGCGCGATAGCGAAGAAAAGCGCTATGCCCGCATTGCGGAATTCGAGGCTTGGATTGCGGAACTCAATTTACCGACTGATCCAAAAAATCCTACAAGCGGTGCCGTAAGCCCAGAGTCGGTCAAGAATTCAGCTAGAAACGTTTTTGAGTGGCCGCATGAGTACATCTTTGAAGAGCCGGCAGCAGCCAAGCATCCAGATTCCAAGGTGACATATGCCGATACGATTACCAAATCAATCTTGGATGCCATTAAAGATGCTGGCGGATCCGATGATCGTCCTGCACTCATTGCTACTTTGGAAGGCTACGCAAAAGAGGGTAAAGAGCCATTTGCCAATGTCACACCAGAAGGCATTGAGTGGAAGGGTAGTAATTGGGCCGAGGGAGACAAGCTCAATCTCCTTACTATCAAGACCTTAAATAACCGCCTTGCCAATCTAAGAAAGAAGGGGCTGATCTAAGTCTCATTACTTCACTCGGATTACAAAAGAAAAAACCACCCAAAAGGTGGTTTTCTTGTATTTTGCTCCTCGACCTGGGCTCGAAGCAGAGAACTAAGGATTAACGGAGGAAAAAACGCTAATAGCGTCGAATTAGTATTTACAAACTTTAGTGAAGGTTGGGAAATTAACTAATTTTTGTTGATTTCGACTGACTGCTTTTGGTTTTTACCATGGTCATGTGTTGCTATCCCGAAAATAATGCGGCGATGGGTAGTGAAATAATGCTAATGAAGCAAGTAAACAAAACCATCGCGCTAGCTAATGATGTATTGCCACCATAACGAGCGCAGATAACCACTGCTAATGGAGAGGCGGGTAGGGCAGAAAGTAATAAGCCAACCTGCCTGTCTAACTGAGGTAATCCCAATATCTCGGTTAATTTATGCGAAATCATTGGCTCTGCTACTAGCTGGGCAAAGCTAACAGACAACAGTATCCAGAGCATCCCCTTCATCTTGAAGGATTCAAACGCCAGTCCTGTCGCCATGGCTGATAAAAATGGCAAGGCTGAGCCAATCATAGTGAGCCCTCCAAATAGCGTAATTGGTAGATAGCCCGTAGTAGGAAAATCCAGTAGATTCCAAGCCAACCCGCCAACCAGTGCAAGCATAGGCTTGCTAATCAAGAATTGCTTTGCTTGGCCGATAAATGACAATTTTTCGCCATGGGAGCAATAGTGAATACCAATAAATATTCCTGCTGTATTGATTAGCAAACCATGGCTAAACTGCGCGGGGATCTGGTGGCTTACATTAAGGGAATTGATGTTACCCAGGCACAATCTGAAATTACAGCTGGGAGCATTAGATTTAATACGCCAACCAACCTAGACCAAGATACTTTCTTTAATATCCCAGCCCCCGTGATCGGCTAACAACAGACTAATTGATAGCATACTTTTTAAGTAATATTCGGTATGTTGACCCAATTCTTAGTCGACATGCGCTGATTGGGTGATTGTTGTTACATTGCTGGATCGGTAATGGAGTCCCTGCCAGTTTCTACTCGTCCAGCAAAGCGACGAAGCCAAAGCGGATCATGACTGCTAGCAACCATTTACCTGCAAATTCCAGTGCAGGTTAGATTTTCAGTCTTTTCTAATTGGGGCTAATAAGGTCAAAAAAAACCCAGGAACAAGTCCTGGGTTTTTAATAACGATCTACAGCAGATCAAGCAGCTTGAATATTCGAAGCCTGTTTACCTTTAGGACCTTGGGTAACATCAAACGTTACCTTTTGGTTTTCCTGAAGGGTCTTGAAACCACCCATATTGATGGCGCTGAAATGCGCAAACAACTCTTCTTCACCATCATCAGGTTTGATAAAGCCAAAACCTTTTGCATCATTGAACCACTTAACAATTCCGGTCGCCATGCGAACTCCATTACATAAACTTAAAACAA
>NZ_JACVOS010000055.1 GCF_018882335.1 Polynucleobacter sp. AM-25C3 | reverse complement strand
CGCTAAGCAGTGGCGGTAGCCAGACCCTCCTGAGCGGCGCTATTGTGAGTGGTCTTACGGTAAATGATGGTGGTACTCAAGCTGTTGGTAGTGGCGGTATTGCAAGTGCTACTACGGTAAATGATGGCGGTACTCAAGCTGTTAGTAGCGGTGGTAGTGCGATTAGTGCGACCATCAGTTCTGGCGGTAATCAAGCTGTTTATGGTGGTGCTAG
>NZ_JACVOS010000054.1 GCF_018882335.1 Polynucleobacter sp. AM-25C3 | reverse complement strand
CTAGTGTGAGCGCTACTACGGTAAATGATGGCGGTACTCAAGCCGTTAGTAGTGGCGGTATTGCAAGTGCTACTACGGTAAATGATGGTGGTACTCAAGCTGTTAGTAGCGGTGGTAGTGCGATTAGTGCGACCATCAGTTCTGGCGGTACTCAAGCTGTTGGTAGTGGCGGTATTGCAAGTGCTACTACGGTAAATGATGGCGGTACTCAAGCTG
>NZ_JACVOS010000053.1 GCF_018882335.1 Polynucleobacter sp. AM-25C3 | reverse complement strand
TAGCCAGACCCTCCTGAGCGGCGCTATTGTGAGTGGTCTTACGGTAAATGATGGTGGTACTCAAGCTGTTGGTAGTGGCGGTATTGCAAGTGCTACTACGGTAAATGATGGTGGTACTCAAGCTGTTGGTAGTGGCGCTATTGCAAGTGCTACTACGGTAAATGATGGCGGTACTCAAGCTGTTAGTAGCGGTGGTAGTGCGATTAGCGCGACCATCAGTTCT
>NZ_JACVOS010000052.1 GCF_018882335.1 Polynucleobacter sp. AM-25C3 | reverse complement strand
GCTAATCGCACTACCACCGCTACTAACAGCTTGAGTACCGCCATCATTTACCGTAGTAGCACTTGCAATACCGCCACTACTAACAGCTTGAGTACCACCATCATTTACCGTAGTAGCACTTGCAATAGCGCCACTACCAACAGCTTGAGTACCACCATCATTTACCGTAAGACCACTCACAATAGCGCCGCTCAGGAGGGTCTGGCTACCGCCACTGCTTAGCG
>NZ_JACVOS010000051.1 GCF_018882335.1 Polynucleobacter sp. AM-25C3 | reverse complement strand
TAATCTGAGTACCGCCATCATTTACCGTAAGACCACTCACAATAGCGCCGCTCAGGAAGGTCTGGCTACCGCCACTGCTTAGCGTAGTAGCGCTCACACTAGCACCACCATAAACAGCTTGATTACCGCCAGAACTGATGGTCGCACTAATCGCACTACCACCGCTACTAACAGCTTGAGTACCGCCATCATTTACCGTAGTAGCACTTGCAATACCGCCACTAC
>NZ_JACVOS010000050.1 GCF_018882335.1 Polynucleobacter sp. AM-25C3 | reverse complement strand
TAATCAAGCTGTTTATGGTGGTGCTAGTGTGAGCGCTACTACGCTAAGCAGTGGCGGTAGCCAGACCCTCCTGAGCGGCGCTATTGTGAGTGGTCTTACGGTAAATGATGGTGGTACTCAAGCTGTTAGTAGCGGTGGTAGTGCGATTAGTGCGACCATCAGTTCTGGCGGTACTCAAGCCGTTAGTAGTGGCGGTATTGCAAGTGCTACTACGGTAAATGATGGCGG
>NZ_JACVOS010000049.1 GCF_018882335.1 Polynucleobacter sp. AM-25C3 | reverse complement strand
CAGCTTGATTACCACCAGAACTGATGGTCGCGCTAATCGCACTACCACCGCTACTAACAGCTTGAGTACCGCCATCATTTACCGTAGTAGCACTTGCAATAGCGCCACTACCAACAGCTTGAGTACCGCCAGAACTGATGGTCGCACTAATCGCACTACCACCGCTACTAACAGCTTGAGTACCGCCATCATTTACCGTAGTAGCACTTGCAATACCGCCACTACTAAC
>NZ_JACVOS010000048.1 GCF_018882335.1 Polynucleobacter sp. AM-25C3 | reverse complement strand
CGGCTTGTTTGAGGATGGCCATGATTTGGCTATCGGTAAAGCGGGAGGTTTTCATAGAATTTCCTTTAAATCAAACAACTTAGAAATTCTACTTTTAACTCAGGTTAAGGGGCGGGGGTATTACCAAATAAGTTGACACTTTTTCTAATCAGAAAGGAAGTGTCAGATGGGTATTGGGATTAAGCGAACACAAAAAGATTACACCATGGCCTTTAAGTTGGCCGTTGTAGCGCAGGTCGAGCATGGGGAGAT
>NZ_JACVOS010000047.1 GCF_018882335.1 Polynucleobacter sp. AM-25C3 | reverse complement strand
CGGTAAATGATGGTGGTACTCAAGCTGTTGGTAGTGGCGGTATTGCAAGTGCTACTACGGTAAATGATGGTGGTACTCAAGCTGTTAGTAGCGGTGGTAGTGCGATTAGCGCGACCATCAGTTCTGGCGGTAATCAAGCTGTTTATGGTGGTGCTAGTGTGAGCGCTACTACGGTAAATGATGGCGGTACTCAAGCCGTTAGTAGTGGCGGTATTGCAAGTGCTACTACGGTAAATGATGGCGGTACTCAAGCTG
>NZ_JACVOS010000046.1 GCF_018882335.1 Polynucleobacter sp. AM-25C3 | reverse complement strand
GCCCGCTTAAAGAAGATGTATGCGGAGGTTCAGCTCCAAGCCGATGTCCTTAAAGAAGTCTTACAAAAAAAGTAACTCGGCCATCTCGTAGGCGCGAGATGGCCAGCCAACAGGTTCACAGTGGTCGAATGAGCATCCGTTTAGCGTGCGATACCTTTGTCATTAGCCAGACTTGCTATCGCTATCACCCGAAGCTATCGACCGACAATGCCCTCATTGCTGATTGGCTGGTGCGCCTTACTCAGAACCAGCGTA
>NZ_JACVOS010000018.1 GCF_018882335.1 Polynucleobacter sp. AM-25C3 | reverse complement strand
AGATACAAACTTGAGCTTTTCATCCATCTTCGTACTTTCATTCCACGGCATAGTAAGGTCCCTCCTATGCCAAAAACTGTAAAGTATGTGTCCGGTATAAAGTGTTAACTATGTATCGAGTCGTACAAAATACCAACCTTCGGGTTGGTATTTTTTTAGCATTAAATTAAGTAACGCTTATGCAGGATATTGGTAGCGATTTAATCAGTGAATTTGTCCGCTCAGAGCGAATTCCCTAAGAGCATTACCAGGTGTGATTGTACTTTTGTAAAGTGGTCCACAGGGAGTATCGGCCATCATCATTGAGAGTGAGTAGCAATCATCTGCATAATGCATGGACTGATAGCCTTCTAGGTGATAGGTGAACATATTCAAAATACCAATGATGCTGCGATTAGTTGATTTGCAATAAACCACCTTATCAAGATGATCTAATTCCTGTTGCATAAAAGATTCACTTACACCTTGAGAAAGCAGGATCTTAAATAGGTATTGCGGGAATCGCTCTACTAGGTTCAATGCCGGGGCTAGAGGCATCAAAACTGGTAGTAGGGTTCTTTCATTTATAAACAAGACCACCTGGGGTTTTGAAAATATTGCCTTAGCATACCAATTACCTAAAATATTGTCTCCCTTCCCAGCGGGTTCGTGGACGCCTGAAGATACCCGATCTAATAATTGTTTTGAGCAGTGTAAATAAAACATTGGAAAGTGCCTCTTGATTAAGTCTCAGTTTGCCTTACTTTTTACCATATGTAATATCAAGTATTTAAATTGTATTAAAACCGATAGACCCAAGCGTTACTTTAAGTAACGCTCAGCCCTCTATAACCCTCCATTAAACCCCGCAACTATCCCAAAATTAGTCATACTTTCGTTTGGCTAAATTGACCCCTGTTTTTAATAGGTAAATCTTGTTACTAGACAAATAATTAATTGTCTAGTAACATTCCGAAAATGGAACTATATAAAGATCTTTCGCTTGGTGCCCAGACTGCCTATGCGGAACTACAGGATCAATTGCAGACTCAAAATATTGGTGAGTTGAGCGCGCTTCCTGGGTCCTTTCAGCGCCTCATTAAAAGAGGAAATCCATATATCTATTACAACTTTCGAGATATGGATGGCACCCAACGCATGGCCTATGTTGGGCCAGAAGATGAGAGGGTAAGTCAGCTAATTGAGAAGGCGAAAGCTAGTAAAGCAGAATCTGGATCTGAAATAATTCAAGCCCAGACTAAATCGACAATTGCCTTGGGTTGTATGACTACCTTAACTAAACATTTTCGCGTGATTAATCGTTTAGGTCAGTATGGATTCTTTAGGGCTGGCGGAATATTAATTGGAACCCATGCATTTTTAGCTATGGGGAATATGCTGGGAGTGAAGTGGACATCATCCAATAAAACGATGGATGTAGATTTCGCACATGCTGGCAAGAATGTATCGGTGGCATTAGGTGCAAACTTGAAACTATCTGTACATGACGCTTTGACATCCTTAGAGATGGGGCTCTTACCAATTGCTGAGTTTTCCGGAAAAACTGGCGCCCAGTATAGAAACCCAAAAGATCCTGAGTTACGATTGGATTTCGTTACATCTAAAACGCGCGATGGCAAGACCGTTGTTTTGCCTGATTTAGGGCTAGCTTTAGAGTGTCTTAAATTTATGGAATATTCCCTCATTGAGACTACGCAAACAGTGCTGCTATCTAAGGGTGGCGCTTGTCTCGTTAATATTCCAGCACCCCAAAGATATGCAGTTCATAAGTTGATTGTTTATGGAGAGCGCCCAGTCACAGAAAGAGTTAAGGCAGGCAAGGATTTAGGTCAGGCTGCTTCGATTATTAAGGCGCTATTAGATACAGGTAATGGGGAATTGGTTAAGGATGCCTGGAGAGATGCACTATCCAGAGGGCCCGGGTGGGAAAAGAGGGCTACCCAGGGGCGTAAAGCAATGATGAAAATTTATCCCCACCTAGATACTCATGAATTATGGTGAAGGTATAGTCCAGAGGGTAGTGAAGGCTACATAAACTGGAATCCTTTGGCCCCAGGTTCAAGTCCTAGTGGGCCCACCAGAAAAGCAAATCCTCATCAATAATGGTGGGAGTTTTTAAGAAAATATTCACTTTAATTGTTATGCTTGCTCAAGAGTTTAAAGATTTGGATTGCAATATATGAATATCAATGCCAATTACAGTCAGCGGGTTGTGATTAATCACCATGACTTGCCTTGGATCTCGAGTCCTGAACTAGGGATTGAAAGACGAATGCTCGATCGAGTTGGCGATGAGGTGGCAAAAGCAACCTCGATTGTTCGCTATCAACCAGGGTCCAAATTTCAAACTCATACCCATGAGTTTGGTGAAGAGATTTTCGTTTTAGAAGGTGTATTTAGTGATGAAACTGGCGACTATTCGGCTGGTACATACATCATGAATCCACCAGGCTCATCGCATACGCCATTTAGCGATTCTGGCTGTACGCTTTTCGTGAAGCTAAGGCACCTCGGCCCAGATCAGCTCCAACGAGAGATTATTGACACTACAAAAGCGCCTTGGTATCAGGGCATGGTTTTAGGACTTACAGTCATGCCGCTCATGCAGCAGGGTAGCGGATCAACTTTAGTTCGTTGGTCGCCTCAAACCTATTTCAATCCTCACAAGCATTATGGCGGCGAGGAAATCTTTGTAATTGACGGCGTGTTTGAGGATGAACATGGTCGATACCCAGCAGGATCTTGGATCAGAAGTCCCCATATGAGTCTGCATCAGCCTTTCAGCAAAGAGGGTTGCACGATCTTTGTGAAAACGGGGCATTTGCTAGATTGAGTAATTTGGGGCAAGCGGTATTTAGGCCATTACTCCAAAGTCCTTTACTTTTGCAAAATTAGTTACATAAAAGCTCGCATACCGATAAACCGGAGACGTAATCTCTTGAAATCCTAGTGTTTTCTTTGGATGTCTGCTCTCAGCATCCTTGGATATGAGTATTTCAGAGAAGCAATCAACCAGTCGCTTGCTTTCTGGCATCTTGCAACATTCCTAGGGTAATTTTCCTTACTTCAATCTTGCTTTGTTCAATGTGTGCTTTTAGCAATCTTTGAGCCTCAGCGACTCTACCTGCCAAAATGGCCTTAATAATTTGACCATGCTCATCGTAAGTGCTATTGATACGATCACTTTTCGTGAAATCTAGTCTTCGAACAATCTTGATGCGTTCAGTGATTTCAGAATGCGTCTTTAGCATCTCTTCATTTCCTGACGCCTTAACCAATGAACTGTGAAATTGCTCATCGAGTATTCCAATATCTAAAGTATTGAAACTGCGCTTTGATTTAGGAGTTAGCCAGATTTTCTGCAAATCCTTAAAGATTTGATCGTCTCGATTGGTGTTGCAAAGAGCTTTAACAGCATTTAACTCAATTAAGATGCGAAAGCCATACATCTCATCAAGCTTATCAAAGTCTAAAGGCGCAATTTGCCATCCAATTTTAGGTATAGCTTTAATAAATCCACCATGTTGTAGTTGTTGAAGCGCCTGACGTAATGGTGTGCTGCTGACGTTTACAATTTTTGCAAGATTACCTTCGGAGATTAACTCCCCGGGCATCGAGCCCTTAATTTAAGGTTGCCACATTGTGATAGACGGAGAAATATTCACAATATTATTGCCATAACTAAATTAAATTAAATTGAGTGCGTGTTCAGTGGTGTAATTTAATCAATATAGCCATTAGAAGTGTTAATGTTGGTTAAAGAGCAAGCCTAATGAATAAAAATCTACTTTCATCCCAAGCCCCCTCTTCTGAAGATGGGAGTGAGGCGACTTATTATTTTTCGCGTCGCTCATTCATTAAGTACTCCATCGGAAGTATTGCCCTGTCTTACTCGGGTTGGAGTTTGGCTGAGAGGCTTCTAGCGCAGGCTACATACCCCATTGATAGCGTCGTGAAGACGACGGAAGATCGGATGCTGGCATTCCCTGTACCGGAATTGCTTAAAACTCCCGGCTCTGAAAAAGGACTGACAGCAACTGAATTGCATCGCGTAGATCAATATGGCAAGTACGGTTACGGTAACTATGCCTATGGGTCCGGTCTGCCGATCGAGCGTCGATTTGATTTAATGCCAGAAGCTTATCAGGCTGACAATATCAAGCGACTGCATCGCTTAAGCTCATTTTTCACGGTGAGTGATATTCATCTAACGGATAAGCAAGCGGGCAATCAGCTCATTGCAATTCAGCAATTGGATCCTGAGTTTGGTGCACCAATGACGTCCATCTATTCACCAACAATGTTAACTACCACCCAAGTATTTGATGCAGCAATTCAGACGGTGAATGCCTTGCATCCAAGTCATGCATTTGACTTTGGTTTGTCGTTGGGGGATACCTGTAACTCCACTCAATACAACGAAACCCGCTGGTACCTCGATGTTTTCGATGGCAAAGTGATCTATCCCAACACCAGTGGAGATGTTACGCAAGATATCATTTCCTACCAGCGTCCCTTTAAGGCCGCAGGTTTACTGCCCCAAATTCCTTGGTACCAAGTCAATGGCAATCATGATTTATTTATGATTGGGAGCGTAGCTGTTGATGCTGATCCCAGCCTCAAGTTGCGGGATTCATATACCAATAATCAGATTTGGGCTATCGGAGATGTGCTCAAGCCTATGAAAGATTTCCCACATTTTCCGTGTCTATTTGATACCAGCGTGAGCTTAAAGTCCCGGGACTATTGCATGGGTACGATTGATGGCGCATCTGAATATGGAAAAATCATTCATGCAGGGCCTGTCGGCGCATTTACAAAGCCACCCTTGAATTTACCCAATCTCAATCGCCGCTCTCTCACCAAAAAAGAATGGATTGCGGAGTTCTTTAACACCAACTCCATTCCCAAGGGTCATGGCTTTAATTTAGTCGATCCCAAGTATGCGATGGAAGAGCCAGGATTTTCTTGTTACAGCTTTCTACCAAAGGCAGGAATACCGTTGCGTATGATTGTTTTGGATAATATTCAGGATCCACAGGATGGTAGTCATGATATTCACGGCCATGGTTATTTAAGCGCCACTCGTGTCAAATGGTTACGCTCGCAGTTGAGCTTAGCCAAGCAGCGTCAGGAGTTGGTCATCATTGCCTCTCATATTCCGATTGCTGTGGCCCCAATAGGCAGTGAGATGGAGTGGTGGGAATCTACGCGCGACCCCAATGCTCAACTGCAAAATGCGATAACCCTTGCTGATTTGGTTTCAGAAATTCAGGCCAATAGTCAGGTAATCTGTCTATTGGCAGGCCATCGCCATGTCAATGCGGTGAAAGCATTTAAGGCGCCGCAGGGCGCTCCTATAGAGCAAGGATTTTGGCAAATTGAAACCAGCTCTTTGCATGACTTCCCACAGCAATTTCGTACGCTGCAGGTATACCTCAATAGTGATTACAGTATCTCCATCGTGGCTGTAAATGTTGATCCCGCAGTTCGTGAAGGCACGCCGGCTGAAAGTGGCAGGCGCATGGCTATTGCGGCCCAACAAATCATTCAAAACGACATGCGTCCAAATACGCCCAATGTAGAGCGTGCATTTGGGGTCATCCCGGTATCGTCTATGGATCCTACACGCACACAAAATGGCGCTATTGATAGCTCCATTCGCTATGGCAATGTTGAGGGAGTTCCATATTCCGCTTCTTATAACGCCGAACTGCTTAAATCATTGAGTCCGCAAATGGTCAGTGCATTGAAGAAGCAATTCCCCACATGAGAACTATCACTATTCCTAGATTTAGATTGCTTCCCAGTATGGGTCGCCATCAATTGAAGCGCACTTTTGTAAGGTGCTTATTTTCTTTAATAGCCTTATCCCTTGGAACATTTGCTTTAGCTCAAGCGCCTTCTGAGGGTTTGCAGCCGGGACAAAGTTTGGGCACGTATCTTGACATTCGTTCCCTACCCAACCTGAGAGATATTGGTGGATACAAGACAGCGGAAGGCTTAGTTGTTAAAAAAAGGGTGACCTATAGATCAAATGCTTTTAATCCAATGACTTCAGATGCCTTGGTCAAAATTGAGCCTCTGAAGTTAAAGGAAGACTATGACCTAAGGACGACGGCCGAGATGCGGTCGAGCCAGATATCGTTCCATCAAGCGTGCGTTACATACACCTTGATGTATTGGCCGATGAGGCTGGCTTAGCAATGCCTCCCAATGAGATTGCTAGGATTTTTCAAGACCCGAAAGTAGCTAATGAAAAGTTAGGCGGTGTGGCCGGTGTCGACGCTATGTTTATGAAGATTTACCAAGGATTGATCGTTTTACCAAGCGCAAATAAGTCATACCGATCCCTCTTTCTTGCTCTATCCACTTCAGCAACATCTCCGAATGTCTTTCATTGCACCAACGGGAAAGACAGGACTGGGTGGGCCGCCGCCTCTCTGCTGACTTTACTCGGAGTCCCTAAAGACAAGGTCTACGAAGATTATCTGAAGAGTAATGACTATTTATTGCCTTTTCATCAAAAGGCGATTGATGAATTTGTGGCGAAAGGCGGAGATGCAGCTATTCCGATCGCCATCTTTGGGGTTAAGCATTCGTATTTGGATGCGGCATTTAATGAAATGCATCGCCGTTATGGAACAATCGAGCGCTATTTTTCAGAGGGGTTGAATATCAATACCGCTCAGCAAAAGAAACTTCGTGAGATCTACCTGACTCCCAATGTGAGTCTTTAGCTCCAGACTTAGTTTGACTCGTATACGACTCTACCGCCAACGACTGTCTTTGAGGCTTTCACGTCCTTGATTTTTTCCTTGGATATTTTGAAGAGATTGTCAGAGAGGACGGTCATATCGGCATACTTACCCACCTCAATACTCCCCTTTTCTTTATCTTCACCAATAGCTTTAGCTGGCCAGATGGTCCACATTCTCAATGCATCTCGAACGGAGATGGCTTCTTGAGGTTCAAAGATTCCCATATCGGATTGCCTAGTGACGGTTGCGTACATTGCTCTGAATGGATCGATATTGCCAAGATAGATGCCGGTCATGTCGGTGCTAGCGGCAGGCTCTAGCCCTGCATTAATTAAGGTTTTGAATTGGTAGCCAGTCTTTGCGCGCGCTACCCCCATATTTTCATAGTCGGCATTCACTAGCTCAAGTAGCCAGATTGGTTGCACAGAAAAATGAAAGTCGTATTTCTTAAGTGCTTGCCCTCTTTTTAATTGCTCTGGGCTTAGCTGAAACATACCAAAGTGCTCAATGCGTTTAATGGTATTGCCACTTTGATTTTTCGATAAGGATTCGTAAGCATTTAAGCCGATATCGATAGCCGCATCCCCAGAGCAATGCAACATGCTCACTTTTTTATTTTGATTCGCCAATGTAGAAAATTGATTGGCTAAGGCTTGATCGGTTACCAGGGTGCCTTTGCCTCCCGGAGGATCCGTATCCATAACCCCTACATAGGGCTCATACATATAGCCGGTGCGGCAATCATTCTCACCATCAACCCACGCCTTAATTGCGCTGAAGCGGTAATAAGCAGGATTGGCCTTGGACGGCATTTCAAAAACACTTAAATCTTTAGGCATACCTGCGCCATTGGGCGCCGCCCAAACTGATGCCGTATATCGAATATTGGGGGTTGGGGTACTGAGAGATACGCTTTGCATTACTGGCATCGCAGCAGCTGGAGTGATGGCCATCACTGAAGTGAATCCATAAGAGTTCCAAAACTTAGCGATATCACTTGCATAGTAACGAGCAATTTCTTGCGGAGTGGGGCTGCCTGGAATGTCACCCATGCCATCGGTAATCACGCCGTTAGGCTCCCCATCCTTGCCCGCAAGTACGCCAGCCCCATGAGGAAGCTTTGTAACTCCCTTTTTGATCCCCATTTTTGCAAGGGCGGCACTATTGGCTATGGCCATATGCGCACCATTGGACATGATGACGGGATTATTTGGCGCCACTTCGTCTAACTCTGCTTTAGTGGGCAGGCGCTTTTCAGAGAACTTATTTTCACTGGCGGATACGCCGGCTACATACACCCACTGATCTTTTGGTGTTGTCTTGATGCGAGCGGCAATATTGAGCAATGCTTGTTTCACCGAGGGGGTGCCTGGGTAGCGAGCATCTACCCAAACTTCTTTAAGCCAAATGGTTTCCATTGGGTGGGTGTGGGCATCAACAAAGCCGGGTACCGCTAATTGTTGTTTAAGGTTTACAACCTTGGTGTCTGGTCCTATATAAGATTTAATATTTTGGTCAGTTCCTACGGCAATAAATTTTTCGTTTTTTACTGCAACAGCATTGGCGCGTGGCTGTCGATTATTCAGCGTTTCAATCTGACCATTAATAAAGACAATATCGGCTTGCTCTTTCGCATAAACGCTTGGGGCAAAGCAGGGGAGTAGGGAGGCGGTTGCTAAAGAGCTTAGTAAAAGGGCTTTTAATGGATTTTTCATGAAATGAGGCTATCTTAAAATTGGTGTCCGCATGGAATGAATTACATAATGAAAAAATAACACTGTGGAGGTATTAAAGCCATCTAATTAGGGCGTGTTTACGGGCAATGCCCTTTAAAAGCACCACAATTAGGTATATCGCACATTACCGTTCTGATTTTCATATTTCTCTATAATTTGTCAAGCAAGGGAAAGAGGTAATTACGGGGAGGGTTGGGTCGGTTTACCTCTCTCCGAGGGCGCTCGCAAGCGAGGCCTTTTTGTTGGTGACGCCATCTGTTTTGTAATTGGAAATTTGCAGTTTATATTCATAAATATTGCTAATATCCATCAAGCAAGCTCGAATATAAAAACCGATTAAAAACGAATATCAATGTATTAACCTGGGAGATGAAAATGAATAAAAAAATGATGAAACGAATGATGGTTGCTTCGATATCAGCTGCATTAGCATTCTCGCCAATCGCAGGTAATGCCTGTACTAGTTTTTTATTAAAAGGTAATGATGGCGGGTTTGTATATGGCCGCACGATGGAGTTTGGTTTACCGCTGAAATCACAGCTGACGGTCATTCCTAGAAATTTACCGATGCCTGGAGTAGGGGTGGATGGCAAGCCTGGCACTGGTTTGAATTGGACCAGCAAGTACGCCGCCGCCGGCATGAATGGTTTAGGTATGCCCATCCTCGTGGATGGGATGAATGAGAAAGGTTTGGTTGGTGGTTTACTCAACGCACCTAATACGGCCGTCTACCAAGTCGTGGCGCCAGCAGATTCTGCTAGTAGCATCGCGTCTATCCAGATGTTGATGTATGCCTTAACGAATTTTTCTACGGTAGAAGAGGTTAAAGCGGGATTTCAGAAGATCAAAATCAATCGCTCTACGATTCCTGCTTATAACAATCAATCTGCGCCGGTACGCATGACATTGCATGATGCCAAAGGTAAAAGTATTGTGATTGAGTACCTCAAGGGCGAGTTGGTGATTACCGATAATCCTGCTGGCGTGATGACTAATGATCCTGCATTTAGAGATCAACTCAATAATATTGGCAATTATGCAAACTTGACCAATATCGAGAAGAATCCCATGGTGATCAATGGCGCTACTTATGCGCCGCCAAGTTCGGGTAGTGGACTACATGGTCTGCCGGGAGATTACCTGAGCCCTAGCCGTTTTATTCGTGCATTATTTTTGACAAAATCTGTACCTGCTACCTATTCAACAGCTCAACAAAATAATACTGCTTGGCATATCTTGGGTAGCTTTGATATTCCACCGGGTGCAATTAGTCTACCCGCTACAAATGCTTATGGCGGCGGTGCTGGTGGCATTGAAGTTACTGAGTGGTCAGTTGTAGCCGATAACAAAAATATGACCTATAACCTCAAGATGTTTGAGACTACCAACATCTATTCATTTGATATGAAGAAAATGGATGTCAATGCCAAAGAAATTAAGTACATCAAGTTGGATAAGCCTTTAGCAACAATTCAGGTCAATTAATTTTTTTAAGTCTTACTAGCCCAAGCTCACTATCAACAGAATCTTCACAGTATCCTTATGAACAAGAAAATCTTTTTAGCATTAGTTTTGACATCGACATTAATGGGGTCGATGGGTTTGGCTCAAGCGGCAGATGATCTCAGTCCCATTCCCAAAGTTTCTGAAGCGTGGCGTTTTGAAGTGACTCCATACCTCTGGGCTCCTGGCATTAAAGCCACTCTTGGCCTTGATAGTGGGCTTGCCAAGTCGGCTGACTTTACATCCAATAATATTGTTAGCAATCTGAAGTCTGGCGGCATGATTTCTGCTGAGGCGCATAAGGGCAGCTGGGGTCTGATGGGTGATCTGGTGTCCGCTACATTGCAGCATAGTGGGGCGATTCCAGTTCAAGGCGGGACTGCAACTATTGGCGATAAAATTACCCTTCAGCAGACGGTATTAACCGGTGCTGCTACCTATACCGTTGCTAGTACTAAGGATGTTTATGTAGACGCCTTACTTGGTGCCCGTGCAATCTACGCGACAGCAACATTGCAAGTGAACGGGGTTGGAACTGCTTCCAAGACTACTTCTACCTTGGATCCCATTGTTGGTGCAAAAGGCCGTTATCGCATTGCAGATTCCACTTGGTATCTGCCGTTCTATGGCGATATTGGTAGCGGTGGTGGTACTACCAACTTAACTTGGCAGGCAATGGCAGGTGTAGGTAAGACATTTGGCAGCTTGATTGATGCCTCCTTGACTTATCGTGCGCTTTACTACGACATGAAGGATGGCGGAGTGACGCAAAAAACGACGATGTTTGGCCCGCAAGTGGCTGTGACCTTCAAGTTCTAAATTGATTCCGAAGTATCTTGTAAATATTGCTGCTCGCTATCTATCCCTCTGGGGTGAAAACAAATACTCTCGCCTGAGTAGTCGAAAGAATGTCGGGGAATAAGTGTCTTAACGAGCCTTACAATTCTAGGGATATGGCTCAGACTAAATCAGCATTGAACCCCTCTGGTATCCAACTCTTTAAAGAAGGGCTGTCTAAGCTAAAAGAAAAATTTGACGGTACGCAGGGTGAGCCCTATATCGTAGAAAGCAATAAGTTCAAGGCGCTGTATTTTGATAGCGAATCGACTCAGAGCTTAATGGATATGCAGTCGCCCATTCGTTTAGTGGTGAGCTATACCGAAACGATGATGGGCTTCTTGCTTTTTAATGCCGACCCCAAAAGGATTGCCATGATCGGATTGGGTGGCGGCTCTCTTGCTAAGTATTGCCACCATTACTTGCCAGACTCATCCATCGTGGTAATGGAGAACAATCCTAAGGTCATCGCGCTTAAAGGCAAATTCCATGTTCCAGAGAATAGCGTGCACTTTCAGGTTCTTGAGGCCGATGGTGCGGCTTATTTGCGCGGCGCTGATGAGAAGTTTGACGTATTGCTGGTTGATGGGTATACCAAGCTAGGGCAGGCAGCCCAACTGTGTAGCGAAGATTTTTATGCCAGTTGCTTAGCCTGTTTAAACCCCAATGGAGTCCTAGTCATTAACTTCTCTGGAGCGGCAGGGCTAAATCAGGTGTATCAGGAAAGAATCGATCGTATCTTTGAGCATCCTTCTGTCTTGGTGATGGAGGATGACCGCATGAATCAGATTTTGTTTGTCTGTAATGGTGCAGCCTTAGATATCTCTTCAGAGGAGTTATTAAGGCAATCTAGCCGATTAAGCAAAGTTCACGATATACATCTACCCAGAACAGCTCAGAATTTCTTATCCACTCGGAAAAATAGCCTGATTTAATTTGATACCTCATTTTCAAAGAGGTGCTGGTATATTGATTCATATCAAGTGCATCTAAACAAATGAGATCAAAATATTAATGCCATTTGATTATTCTTATATAAAGTGAGTTCCCCATGAAGCTTGAATTTGTTGGTCCTGCCTCCCTTTTGGAGAATGGCGATGTCTCCTATCCAGCCATACTTGATGGTAAGCCTCTGAAATGCAGTTTTAGCTACGAAGCCTTACAAGACTTAGATGTTGATGGCGTTGAGACAAATGCATTGCAACTATTTAAAAATCATCAACTCAAATTGCTCTCGATAGCCGAGCAGAAGATTTTGAATGGCCACGCTATAGATGGCGCCGTTCATCTATTCAGTCATGATCTAATCTTGGATTAATCATTTTTATTGTATTTTGTATTCCGTTTTTTAATTAGAAAGAGAAAATATGTCATTTAATCACTCAGTTATTTGGATTGACCATCAAGAAGCGCATGTAATTTATTTCAATCCCACCGCGAGTGAGAGTGAAGTGATTAAGACAAGATCTACCCATAAAAATATTCATCATAAGAGTGGTTCTGTAAGTGGCGCACAAGCTGCCCCAGATCAACACTATTTACATGAAGTGATTCAAGCGGTTAAAGAATCTAAAGAGATTTTGATTGTAGGGCCAGGCTCTGCTAAATTAGAGCTCATGAAACATGCCACTAAGCATGATCATTTGACTGCTGACAAGGTGGTGGGTATTGAGACTGTAGACCATCCTACTGATGGACAGTTGCTGGCTTATGCTAAAAAATACTTTGCCAAAGTAGACGCCTTAAAAGGTGACACGGTAATTACTGGTTGATTATTTATCCCCCTAAAAATGGGGGATAATTTCACTATGTTGCTCATTACTGCCTTTCTCATCAATGGATCATTAGCGCTTACGGCGATCTTGTTGCATTACGAGGTCCTGTTTCAGTTAGATAAAAATCTCCCCAGAGTAGCGCACATTGCACCTCGCTTTAGGGTTCTCATAGGTGTGGGCGCTGTCTTTATGGCACACGTTCTGGAGATCTGGCTTTTTGCTTTAGGTTACTACTTCACTTTGCAATTTCCCGTCATGGGGGGTCTCGTAGGCAATCTTTCTGCTGACGGCATCTTGCTTGACTGCGCTTATTTGTCATTCGTGACATTTACCACTTTAGGTTATGGCGAGATTGTGGCTCAGGGCTACTTGAGGTACTTGACGGGGGTGGAAGCGCTTACCGGATTTATGCTGATCACTTGGTCGGCCTCATTCTTATTTATTGAGATGCAGAAATACTGGACTGTCTATAGGACGAACCAGACGAAGCAATATAAGTAATACAGCGCTGCTCCTTGCTGCTTGATCTATCGGACTGATTTATGTGGCTTAAAAATCTTTCATCAGTCGGACTGCCAATACGCGTGTTTGCACAAATCCATTCTTGATTTCCATATCCCGACCGTATTGCAATGAGATTCGACCAATAGGTGTATGTGCTTGGCTGCTTAATAAAAATCGCTGGGTATTGACTACGTTATTTCGGTAGTTGTTGTTAATGCTTGTCGCCCCGCCTGCAACATAAAAATACGATGCACCTACGGTAAATATTTGGTTAATTCGCCAAATGGGGCCGAGCTGAGTGGTAGTGAGGGGCTTTTGAGTTAAGGAGGCGATGGTAGCTCCGCCTGTGCATGCTACTCCGCACTGACCATTGCCACCAAACCACATGGTATCTACGGCAACCATGCCATCAACACTCTTCGTAATAGGGGTTTGAAATCCGATCTGAAGGTCTGATCTAAAACGGTTCTCGCCAAGGTTGAACGCTCTCTGACTGGAATAGCTGCCGGTGGGGCTTATGAAATAAGCAGCTACCCCAACATAGGTTCTATTTACTTTATCGGCGTATGGCCAAATCGCTGTCGCAATAGTGAGATCACCAATTCCGGTATCGCTAGGTTGGGCAGCAAGAGAGCCGGCTGGCCTCATTGTTCCATAGGGCAGTTGAATATAAGACACTGCGGGAAGTTCACCAAGTGTATATGTTCTAGCGCCGCGCAGGATGGCGAGTTGAGTATCAATGACTGGGTTCGCATAAATAGCTGGAGTTGCTTTAACTGAACCATTCACATAGGCGGTAGAATTTTCCGTATTGAAATAGCTAATCGTGATGGCATTGATATCTGGGGGCGGAGCAACAATATCGTTTGGCTGCAAATCAATGGCCCACGCCAGAAATGGTCTGGTTAAGACTAAGAAGAGTAGGGCGGTTCGAATGCGATACATAGCGCTCGTATTTTAGGGTGAATTTGGCTTTTGAAGGTCCACCTAATGCGCAAATAGAGGGCAAATCAACTAGGGATTAACCATCACTGCTTATAAAAAATACCTCTTTAATCCATATAAAATATGAATTCCATCTCTATTGCCTAATAATCTTCAGGCTTCAATATTGATCTGGCTTAATTAGTTTTAGGCCTTACTTTTCACCTTCTTTAGGAAATCATGCCTTTTCTTTCAAAATTCATCATGTTCCTTTTTGCACTAATGCTTACCGGTTGTCAGTCGACGGGAGGTGATGGAAAGCCCTTAACTGAGCGGGAAATTTTGCAAAAACGCCAGGCTACTTTAGCGATGTCAAAAACGGGTTTGGCGGCCTTAATTAAACAAAATCCTGCGATCAAAAAAGATATCGAGGCTGCTCCAGGATATGCCGTCTTTAGTACGACAAACGTCAATGTTGTTTTATTGGTTTTAGCTAGAGGTGAGGGCGTGTTATTTGATAAGCGTCGTTCGGAGCCTGTTTTTATGGAGGCCATGAAAACAGGCGAAGGTATTGGCGCTGGCTATCAAGATCAATATCAAGTCATCATCTTTAAAAACACCGATGCCATTGATCAGTTCTTACTCACTTCAATAGATGGGCAGCGCGGTGGCATGGATGTAGATGCCAACTTTTCTGCTGGCTCTGGTGGAACTATTCGATCCTTTAATCCTTATATTACGATCTACACAGTTGGTTTATCTGGCTACGATCTGCAGGCAAACTACGGTGGCACATTGTATTTAGTGGATCAGCAACTGAATGATGCTAAAACCTTAAGCACTCTACCGACAAAGAAAAAGTAATTCACAGATATTTTTGTTGATAGCGTAGTGCGGTTTGGATTGTTTGTAGATGAATATCTACTGTTGATTCAATTTCTTTCCCGTAACCACCAGCCATGCTAAATGCGATGGGAATCTGGCGATCTAAGCCGTACTGGAATACATATTCGTCCCGCTGGCGCATGCCATCTTTGCTGATGCTTAATTTTCCCAAGCGATCGCCTTCATGAGGATCAGCGCCGGCTAAATAAACAATGAAGTCGGGTTTGAATTGTTGATCTAGTATTTCTAGGCCTTGATGGAGTGCTGCTAAATAGGCTTCATCCCCAGTGCCATCTATCAAGCCAATATCAAGATCACTTACTTCCTTTGTAAATGGAAAGTTATTTTCCCCATGAATAGAGAGGGTGAAGATGGAAGGGTCGTTTTCTAGAATGGAGGCGGTGCCGTTACCCTGATGAACATCCAAGTCAATGACGGCCACTTTCAACTTTGGATTAATCTCTTTCTGAAGTGCACGTGCCGCGATTGCAGAGTCATTGAAGACGCAGAATCCGCTGCCTTTATTGCGATAGGCGTGGTGTGTACCTCCAGCTAAATTTGCAGCTATTCCTTCTTTGAGTGCAAGCTTGGCAGCTGCTAATGTTGCCCCAGCTGACCTGCGGGAGCGCTCCACCATTTGCGGACTCCAAGGGAATCCAATCTCCCGTTGCTCTTCTGGGCTGAGGCTTCCTTGTAAAACCTTGATGAGATAGCTCGCATCATGTGCATAGAGTATTTGAGTATCAGTGACAATGGGTGCGTTCTCAAGTTGAATGCCATCCAATTGTGAGACTAGGTCTCGCAATTTCCCATACTTCTCCATTGGAAAGCGGTGTCCAGGAGGAAGTGGTAAAACATAGTGGTCAGCGTAAAATGCTTTCAATGATGATCTCGCAACTGTCTCATGATGAGGAGTCTAGTTGTTTTTTAATGGTTGGGTATGAGCAAGTCAGAAAAATCCGGGTTCAAGGGTAATAAATCTTTTTTGCCGAGCAAGTTATGCGTGACTTGCGGCAGGGAGATGGCTTGGAGAAAGTCGTGGGCTAAAAATTGGGAATCTATTAAATACTGTTCGGATGTTTGCCGCCTTAAGAAATCGGCAGTCACCCCTGATTAGTAGATTTTATATTTCCGCCTCGTAAGCGTATTGCTCAAGCAGTTCTATCGACACTGTTTCCAAGGCCTTCCGATTCGTGCTCTCCAGTTTGACCAGGGGTGCGCAGTTCGCTTCCAGCGCTTCAATCCAGCGATTGAGGCAAAGACACCACTGATCTCCCGCAATTAAGCCTAGGAATTGATATTCTGGTCTTGGGGTGATGAGATCGTTTCCACGCTGGAGACTAAATTGCAGAAAATCATTGCTGATTACTGCGCAGAGAAGATGACTTCCTGCGTCCTCTTCATCGGTTTTACAGCAACCATCCCGAAAGAACCCCGTTAAAGGATCAAAAGAGCAGGGCACTAGAGGCTGCCCCAATACATTCAAGGTGATGTCATCTTGCATACAGGCTTTCTATATTTACCAGGGGAGTCTTTCGCCAGCATAGCTAATAAACGTTCCTGAATCTTCTTTATTTAAAGAGAGTAAGACCTTGAGCATGTCTTGTGCGGCATTGAGAGGAGGGCGACCGATTTGCTGGCCTTTAAAGGGTTGCGACAATCGAGAATTGACTGTCCCAGGATGCAGTGCGATCAAAGCAGTGTTTGGTTTGGTGCGAGCAAGCTCAATGGCTGTAGTCTTGATCAGCATATTGAGAGCAGCTTTAGAGGCGCGGTAGCTATACCAGCCTCCGAGCCGATTATCTTCAATGCTGCCTACTTTGGCCGATAGTGTTGCCATGACGGATCCGGCGGGGTCTAGTAGTTTAGAGAAATACTTGAGGGTGAGGGCGGGGCCTATCGCATTAACCTGCATGAGTTTTTGCAATTGCGCTGGATTGAGATCATCTAGCTTTTTCTCGGGCATCCATTCGGCAGAGTGCAGTATGCCAATGGTGTTGATGATGAGTTGGAATGTTGCCCCTCCTGAAAGCGCGCTAGCAGCAGCTTCGATAGTGCTGAAATCCTGGTAATCAATCGGACTGGTGGAGTTCCGGTGGATGCCTTGAACTGTTACACATAAAGGATCGCCTTCCAGCAACTCAACAAAGGCTGAGCCAATGGTTCCGGAGGAACCGATCACCAGTGCGCGAAAGGGATGTGAGACTAATGGCATGGATGAGATCAATAAATGGGGTCTCAGCCAGTTTATTGAATAAGTCTTAAACTTGCTTGATGACGACTCGCTTACCCCAAGCTCTATCCGAAGCTGATTTCTCTAGATTAATTGAGATGGCTTGGGAGGACCGCACTCCTTTCGATGCAATTGAGACTACTTTTGGGTATTCTGAGCCGCAAGTCATTGCTTTAATGAGAAAAGAGCTTAAACGAAGCTCCTTTGAATTGTGGCGTAAGCGAGTGACCGGCAGATTAACCAAGCATGTAGCTTTGCGTAGTAAGTTGGTTACCCGCGCCTACTGTGCAACTCAGTACAAGCAAAAGTAGACCCATGAAAAAGCTGACCATGTTCTATGACGGGCTTTGCCCTTTATGTCAGGCAGAAATTCAATTTCTCTCTGGGCGCAATCAAGCGGGGCTACTCAGTTTTGTTGACATTAATTCTGAGCAATACTCACCTGAAAGAGTTGGCGTCTCCTGCAACCAAGCCTTGGCTTCGATGTGTGCGCAATACGAAGATGGCGAGCTGATTCAAGGCGTAGAAGTATTTTCTGCGGCCTATAGCCGAGCAAAGCTTCCTAAACTCGCATGGCTTTTTTCTAGACCAGCACTCAAGCCAGCTTGGAATGTGGGCTATCGATTCTTTGCAAGACACCGGCATGCAATTTCAGCACTGCTGGGACCGCTTGCCCTGCGCTTGGTAAATAAGAGAGCAGGTTAGAGGATATGAGAAGCGCTTATATGCTGGTACTAGCCTTAGCTTTCAGTTTGGCAGCTTCCCAGGGTGTTGCAAAAGAGCCGCCGCACATTAAAAGTATGATGGGCCAAATTCAATTGCAGGGCCTTGGCAGGCTTAACTTTTGGGGGTTTCATGTTTACGATGCCAATCTGTATCGTGGCGCGACAAAAGATTCTCAAGAATTTGCTCTAGAACTCAGGTATCAAAAATCATTCTCTGGAGAGGCAATCGCCAATCGCACGGTTGATGAAATGAAAAATCTAGGTATAGCTGAAGCCCAAGCCACATCTTGGGGTAAAGAGCTGGCAAATACCTTTCCTAATGTAGAGCCTGGTCAGACGATTACTGCCATCTATATACCTAAGCAGGGCACTAGCTTTTTTTATGAAGGTAAAAAAATATCCCAAATCCAGAGTGCCGATTTTGCAAAAGCATTTTTTGGTATCTGGTTAGATTCAAAAACTAGCGTACCCAAACTCAGGGCTGATTTACTTGGTCAGGGTTGCCCGCCACCACTTATCTCTGGAGTATGTTAAATGCGTAGAACTTATATCGCTGCAAAATATATTGTTGTAGGTTTAGTTATGACTTGCCTATTTGCCTGCTCTTCACCTTCGGTCACGCAGTACGCTAATGAGAAGCCCAATTTGGATCTCAGTGAATACTTCAATGGCACGATCGATGCTTACGGAATCTTCACTGATCGAAGTGGTCATGTTCAAAAACGATTTACGGTGCTCATGGTTGCCAAGTGGTCAGTGGTCGATGGTAAGAAAACTGGCGTCCTAGATGAAAGCTTCGAATACTCAGATGGTACAAAACAAAAGCGCATTTGGACTTTGACTGAAACTTCTCCAGGTAAGTTTATTGGAAGGGCGGATGATGTTGTGGGGGATGCAATAGGAGAGTCAGCGGGTAATGCGCTCAATTGGAGCTACACCCTAGCCTTGCCGGTAGACGGCACGATTTATCACGTGCAATTTGATGACTGGATGTATCTGTTGACTCCTAAGGTGATGATCAATAAAGCCAAGATGAGTAAATTTGGAATTGATTTGGGGGAAGTGACCTTGAGCTTTTATAAGCGCTAAGGCATGGTCAATAGGAGGCCTGGAGCCTCGTATTTAAAGAGGGATCAAGCTTGAAAAAGCTCATATTGATTTTGGGCGATCAGCTTGATGCCGATAGCGACGCTTTAAGGGGTATTCGTATTGAGGTGGACGAGGTGCTGATGGTTGAGTCAGCCCACGAGGCTCAGCATGTTTGGTCTCATAAAGCGCGCATCGCTTTATTTTTATCGGCAATGCGTCACTTTGCTGAGCACCTCAAGAATCTTGGTCTTACCCTCGTGTATATCCAGCAGTCACCCAAAACGATTGTCGAGGAAGTTAGGGGTAGACTCCTTAGTGGAAAATTTACGCATCTGATCTGTGTAGAGCCTGGGGAGTGGCGTCTCAAAAAGGGTATTGAAGATTTGGCTACAGAGCTCAATATTGTTCTGGAAATGCGGCCAGATAAGCATTTCTACTGCACCCATCAAGAATTTAAAAACTGGGTTGCTGGTAAGAAAGAATTACGCCTTGAGTATTTTTACCGACTCATGCGCAAGACCCACGGCATTTTGATCGATCAAGATGGTAATCCGGAGGGTGGGCAGTGGAACTTCGATCGAGATAATCGAAAGCCTTTTCCGAAAAAAGGGCCTGGGTTGATTCCCCCTCCAGAATTATTTGAGCCAGATGACATTACTAAAACAGTATTGGCTGAGGTTGAGGCTGGCTATTCAGATCATCCTGGTTCGCTTGCCCACTTTCAGTGGCCGGTGACGCGCCGTCAAGCGCTTCAGGCTCTAGACGGATTTGTAGAGCATCGCTTAGCAACTTTTGGCATTTATGAAGATGCGATGTGGACTGATACTCCTTTTGGATGGCACTCGTTACTTTCTAGTGCTCTAAATCTCAAGCTACTCAATCCAAGAGAAGTGGTTGATGCAGTATTGGCCGCTTGGAAAAGGTATGACTTAGAGCTCGCGACAGTGGAAGGCTTCATTCGTCAAATTGTAGGTTGGCGAGAATTTGTTCGCGGGATGTATTGCCTCGATATGCCGCAAATGGCGCTCGATAATTTTTACGACCATCAGAACAAATTGCCTGCTTGGTACTGGACTGGCAAAACCAATATGAAGTGCATGCAGGAAGCGATTGGGCAAACCCTGGAGTATGGCTATGCGCATCATATTCAGCGCTTAATGGTGACTGGTAATTTTGCATTGCTCGCAGAAATTCTGCCCAAAGACGTATGTGACTGGTACTTGGCTATTTATATTGATGCCATTGAGTGGGTAGAGTTACCCAATACGGCTGGCATGGCCTTGTTTGCGAGTGGTGGGCGCTTTACCAGTAAGCCCTATATTGCTAGTGGCGCCTACATTAAGCGAATGAGTAACTATTGCGGGTCTTGCCAATATCAGTCGGATATCCGGTTTGGGGAGGGCGCTTGCCCGATGACTAACCTGTATTGGAACTTTTTGATTAAGCATCGCCCTCAATTTGAAGCAAGTCCTCGCACCCGTTTGATGACTGCCAATTTATCCCGAATTAGCGATGCGGATCAGCAGGCTATTCAGGATCATGCAAAAGGACTTTTGCGGGATTTAGATTCTCTATGGCGTCCCCATCCTGGCTACTAGCGCTAACAACGCATTCTGTGAATTTGTGTCACACTTTCGCTAGATAAATTAGCGGGTTCAAAATTGCGATGAGAATAGAAGACACTGATCCAGCACGGCATGCTGGCATTGAATATCCCATGGAAGTGGGCGCGCCCGTATTTGCGCCCATCAAGGTCTTAGAGGAGAAGGATAAGGCTGTCAATGTTGCTCGCCAAAATGCAAAGCTGGAATACGATCGCATCATGGAGCAAGCCGAAGTATTAATGAAGCAGGCGCGCACACTTCAGGCCAGATTGGATGCTACTGAAATGGTCCATAGCGCCAAATTTAGTTTTAATCCCCTCCATGGCAAAACATACCATCTCTATTTTGATAGTCGCATTGGTGCGAATGTATTAATTCAGAATGGCCCTGACCAGTGGAGTTGTGGCGTTCCTGTTTCTTGGACCTATTCCATGGCGGTAAAAAAGCTTGGGGATAGTGCATGGGCTGTAATTGAGGAAGAAGAGATTGCATCTTCCTCGCTTGCGGTAAGATAATTTTTTATCTAAAAATAATAAGGTGACTTGTGACAACTGCTCGAATTGTTAGTCTTTCGGAACTCGGCAATGCCGATGTGATTCAGTTAATTGATAAAGAACTGCCAGCTCCGGCTAAGGGTGAAGTGCAACTTCGTCAAACGGCTATCGGCTTTAACTTTATTGATGTGTACCAGCGCTCCGGTGTTTACCCATTGGAATTGCCGACAGGCTTAGGTCATGAGGCCGTTGGCGTGGTCGAGGCTCTGGGTGAGGGCGTTACTCGATTTAAGGTGGGCGATCGTGTGATGTATATGAATGCTGGTATCGGTGCTTATGCTAGTGCACGTAATGTTGCGGTAGACAAGTTGGTAGCAGTTCCAGATACCGTCTCTGACGAAGTCGCTGCTGCAGTGTTCTTCAAGGCAATGACTGCGCAATACTTGCTTCAAAAAACATACAAAGTAAAAGCTGGTGATGTCGTTTTAGTTCATGCTGCCGCTGGAGGTGTTGGTCAAATCTTGGCTGGATGGGCAAAGTCTTTGGGCACATTTGTAGTTGGTACTGTAGGCTCTGAAGCGAAATTCGCAGCAGCAAAAGAGGCTGGTTGCGATGCGGTGGTGGATTACTCAAAGCCAAATTGGACTGAAGAAGTCATGAAGGCAACTGGCGGTCGCAAAGCGAATGTGGTTTATGACTCTGTCGCTAAAACTACTTTCTTGGGGTCGCTTGACTGTGCCGCTCCGTTTGGCACGGTAGCTTTGTTTGGTGCAGCTTCTGGCCCAGCCCCAGAAATTCAACCGGAGATTCTGAATAAGAAGGGTTGCCTCTTCCTAACCAGGCCTTCAGTATTCCCGCATAACGCGACCCCTGAGCTGCTTCAAGAAAATGCCCGCGCGGTATTTGATGCGATTGCCCAGGGTCGAGTGAAAGTACAGATCGGCGCCAAATTTACGCTTGAGCATGCTGCTGAAGCGCATAAAGCGGCAGAAGGAAGAAAAGTTTCTGGTGCAATTGTGATTACACCTTAGTTTTGCTTGCCGTGCGATCGGCCGCATGACTCAGTTTGATTGAGAGCCTCGCTGATGTATGAACTGACCCACAAAAGTTGGACAGTTTGATTAGGTTACCAGAAGGGATTGAGTTCGGTATTGCACTGGGCTCAATCCCTTTAGTTTTTGTTTGATTCGATCATGGTTGTAGTAGTGGATATATT
>NZ_JACVOS010000045.1 GCF_018882335.1 Polynucleobacter sp. AM-25C3 | reverse complement strand
ACCATCGCGCTAGCTAATGATGTATTGCCACCATAACGAGCGCAGATAACCACTGCTAATGGAGAGGCGGGTAGGGCAGAAAGTAATAAGCCAACCTGCCTGTCTAACTGAGGTAATCCCAATATCTGGGTGAATTTATGCGAAATCATTGGCTCTGCTACTAGCTGGGCAAAGCTAACAGACAACAGTATCCAGAGCATCCCCTTCATCTTGAAGGATTCAAACGCCAGTCCTGTCGCCATGGCTGATAAAAATGGCA
>NZ_JACVOS010000044.1 GCF_018882335.1 Polynucleobacter sp. AM-25C3 | reverse complement strand
GAATATATCCACTACTACAACCATGATCGAATCAAACAAAAACTAAAGGGATTGAGCCCAGTGCAATACCGAACTCAATCCCTTCTGGTAACCTAATCAAACTGTCCAACTTTTGTGGGTCAGTTCAGTTTAAGGGGCTTTTTAAATGTACGACTCGATACATAGTTAACACTTTATACCGGACACATACTTTACAGTTTTTGGCATAGGAGGGACCTTACTATGCCGTGGAATGAAAGTACGAAGATGGATGAAAAGCTCAAGTTTGTATCT
>NZ_JACVOS010000043.1 GCF_018882335.1 Polynucleobacter sp. AM-25C3 | reverse complement strand
TAATCTGAGTACCACCATCATTTACCGTAAGACCACTCACAATAGCGCCGCTCAGGAGGGTCTGGCTACCGCCACTGCTTAGCGTAGTAGCGCTCACACTAGCACCACCATAAACAGCTTGATTACCACCAGAACTGATGGTCGCACTAATCGCACTACCACCGCTACTAACAGCTTGAGTACCACCATCATTTACCGTAGTAGCACTTGCAATACCGCCACTACCAACAGCTTGAGTACCACCATCATTTACCGTAAGACCACTCACAATAG
>NZ_JACVOS010000017.1 GCF_018882335.1 Polynucleobacter sp. AM-25C3 | reverse complement strand
ATCTCCCCATGCTCGACCTGCGCTACAACGGCCAACTTAAAGGCCATGGTGTAATCTTTTTGTGTTCGCTTAATCCCAATACCCATCTGACACTTCCTTTCTGATTAGAAAAAGTGTCAACTTATTTCAGGACGGGTCAAATACAGAAAAAAAGGGGGTCCTGATGGACCCCCTCATTTTTCAATGCCGTAAGTATTAACCAAGAACTAATACGGGCAGCTTGGAATGCACAATCACTTCATGTGTTTCACTACCTAATAAAACACTCTTAATGCCAGTGCGTTTATGTGAGGCCATCACAATCACATCTGCCTTTGCTTTCTTGGCGCCATCCAAAATACCTTCTGATAAATTGCTATTGGGGATATGAAGGGTATTGGCTTTGACGCCAACACCCAATGCAATAGTGGCTTTTTTAAAGACATCGCTAGCAAAAGCCTCGCACACCTTCTTATGGTCTTTTTGGGAAATACCATAACCCATAGTGCTGTCCGAATAGATCATCGGTGGCATTGGATCAGAAACATACACTAAGGTTACGGCTGCCTTATCTGCTTTAGCAAGCTCTGCCACCTTTTTTAAGGACTTTTTACTCACATCTGAACCATCAACGGGTACTAATAAGTGCTTAAACATATCGACTCCTGTTAAATTAATCCCTAATGCCTTTGGTTCCATCATAATCCTTATTACTCACCTGTAAAAGCATAAAAAGGAAGCTGAATTGCTCAAATACTTTGCAGTGTATTTTTCGTTTCTGCTATCGCTGATCATTATTGATTTAATTTGGCTTCTTGGTATCGCTAAGAATCTTTACCGCGACGATATGGGTTCGCTCATGGCCAGTGAGCCTAAATTACTAGCTGGACTGGGTTTTTATCTGTTGTATGCGCTAGGTGCATCGATTTTTGTCATTCTTCCGGCAATCTCCAAGCAGTCTTGGATTTATGCAGTGCAATATGGCGCCCTATTTGGTTTCTTTTGCTACATGACTTACGACCTCACTAATCTTGCAGTCATTCGCGACTTTCCTATTCGGTTAGCGTTTGTTGACATTCTTTGGGGCTCTGCCGTCACCGCACTTTCTGCCACAATTGCCTATTGGGTTGGTAGCCGGATAGCTTGAGGGCCTTCTATACATGAATCTCTTTCACCCAAAAATACTCGACTCTTTTAAAGGTTATAGCGGCGCCCTCCTTAGCAAAGATGTATTGGCAGGCATTACGGTTGGAGTGGTTGCATTGCCTTTGGCAATGGCATTTGCGATTGCCAGTGGACTCAAACCAGAGGCGGGCATCTTCACCGCCATCATTGCTGGAGGGTTGATTTCTATATTAGGTGGAAGCCGCGTACAAATTGGTGGGCCAGCTGGCGCATTCATTGTGATCGTTTACGGGATTGTTGATCATTATGGGATCGCGAACTTACTCTTGGCCACCGCCATGTCTGGGGTATTTCTATTCCTGATGGGCCTCTTTCGCCTTGGAACTTTAATTCGATTTATTCCCGTTGCCGTCATTATTGGATTCACCAATGGCATCGCTGTACTAATTGGCCTCTCTCAAATCAAAGAATTTTTTGGCCTACAAATTACAAAGATGCCCGCTGAATTTTTTCAAGCAGTCCAGACCTTGTATGCTGCAGCTGATACTGTAAATCCGATTGCCCTGATGTTATCGATCGGGAGTCTCGCGCTTTTAATCGCCTGGAAGGCCATTCAAAAACATCTTGGATACCTGAGTCATATACCAGGAACAGTTATTGCGATGGCTGCAGCCACCATCGTCACTAGCGTACTGAGCCTACCTGTAGATACGATAGGCAGTCGCTTTGGCGGCATTCCATCAGGTCTGCCAAGCTTTGAATGGATTCCAATTAGCTGGGGTACCGCACAGTTTGTTATTGCGCCCGCAATTACTCTCGCCCTGCTAGGAGCAATTGAGTCCCTGCTGTGTGCACGGGTTGCTGATGGACTGATTCATGATCGCCACGATTCCAATCAAGAGTTGATGGCTCAGGGCATTGCCAATCTAGTGACTCCATTCTTTGGCGGCATGCCGGCTACAGGCACTATCGCTAGAACAGTTACCAGCGTACAAAGTGGCGCAAGTACGCCTATTGCGGGAATTGTGCACTCAGTGACCTTGCTGGTAATTATTTTATTTGGGGCTCCACTAGCCAAAAATATTCCCTTGGCTAGCTTGGCTGCCATCCTCATGTATGTTGCCTGGAATATGGGTGAATGGAAAAAGTTTGCGGACCTCAAGCAATTTCGCCTACCCTATCGCTTAACCATGTTGAGTGTATTTTTTCTCACGATCGCACTTGACCTAACAGTGGCGATCCAAGTCGGCTTACTCTTTGCATTCATCACATTTATTTATCGCATCTCGAGCTTGTCGCGCTACGAGCCAGCAAGTGCAATTGATTTTCCAGAGCTCCAACAACACCAAGGAAGTATTTCTGCATTCAGAATCTATGGCGCCATCTTTTTTGGCGCCGTAAAACTTCTAGAGAGCATCGAAAATGAATTGCCTTCAACGACTTTAGTGCTGGATCTAAAGAATGTGATCTACATCGATGTCTCTGGTATGGATGCCATCCTCGAGCTGGAGGAGGCCTGTAAGGCGCGGAGCATTAGGCTCATGATTTGTGGACTGGCGCATCAGCCATATGAGATGGCAGTTCGTGGAGGGCTGCTCGAAAGAGTACCAAGCGATTTCATCTACCCAGATCTACAACATGGTATTGCTGCTGCAATTAGTCAGTCGCATTAACTGATACAGAAACCACCCTTTAGCAAAGCTTCAGGCAAATACCAGGCACGATAGAGGCCAAATATGCCAGCGACTAATAAAAGGCCGGCAGCAATATATCGCACCCAGATGTATTGACCAAACTGAGTTAGCGCTGCAGAAAATTTAGAGATCAGCAATAAATTAGGCAAGGTTCCCAACCCAAATGCCAACATCAGAGCAGCGCCTGTCCAGACGTCCCCAGACAAAAAAGCTAGTGGCAAAACGCTGTACACTAATCCGCAAGGTACAAGACCCCACAACATGCCGCTAAACCAACGCGATGAGCGTCCAGCAAAGCGCCCTAAATATTTAGCCCAATAGCCGGCCATGCGCGCGCCTAGCCACTTACCTACCAGTAAAGGACTTTTAGAGTTCTGACGCAGTAATCGCAGTCCCATGAGGATCAAAATCAAGGATGTAAAAGCAAATAATGGGCGCTGAATCGGGACCATATTCTGCTGCCAAAGTACGACACCAATCCAAGCGGCGGCAGCTCCAAGCAAAACATAGGTCGTCAAACGACCCAGATGCATGATTAGTTGCAGATAAAACAGCTGAGACTTACTCTGCAAGGGGACATAAGTAGCGCCCCGATCATCGCCCTGGCGCTCAATTGCCGCCGCAATGCCGCCACACATTAAGGCGCAGTGCCAACCACTCACGAGAGCACCCAGGAAGACCGCCAGCAATAGACTAGTAGTTAACATCTAGATGTCTGCCATGTTGGAGGAAAATATCAGAATTACACATAATCCTAGTAGAATAAACTGGTCTGATAACTAGATCCAATATGAATTACACCAGCTCGGATGCCCCAAGCAGCAAATGCTCAGTATGCGTACTGGGTCAATTTTGCTTGCCAGTTGGGATCAGCCCTACCGACATTGCCAAGATCGATACCCTCGTTAAAGAGCGTGTTAACCTCCAAAAAGGGGAAAGTCTGTATCGCCATGGTGAAGCCTTAAGCGCGGTGTACAGCATCCGATTCGGGACATTAAAAACTGAATACTGCCTAGAGGATGGTCGTCAGCAAGTGATCGGATTTCATCTTCCTGGAGAAATCTTAGGTTTAGATGGTATTGGTGATGGGCATTATCAATCTGAGGCGATCGCCCTTGAAGAGAGTGAAGTCTGCATCATTCGATATGAGGCGTTTGAGGATTTAGCCCGCCAGATTCCGGTACTTCAAAAACAGTTCCATCGCATTCTGAGCCGCGAACTCTCCCAAGATCAACGTCACCTACTGTCGCTTGGAAGCTTGCGCGCAGAAGAGCGCTTAGCTACCTTCTTGCTGAATCTTTCTCAGCGTTTAGCTGCCCGCGGTTATCAAAATAATGAGTTTGATTTACGCATGAGTCGCGTCGAGATTGGTAGCTACCTAGGGATTCAGATTGAGACGGTGAGCCGCATGCTGTCTCGATTTGCAGAATCAGGTCTGATTCAAATTAAGCAACGTCATATTAAGCTGATTGATATGGACGGTCTTCATGAATTAGCTAGCATTCCCAATCCAGATCGCACTGTTCAGATCAAGCCCTGTAGCACCTAATCGCCCAAAACTTCAGTCTTTAATTAAATCAAGCCTCGATCGGGTCCTTTATCGCCGTCCGCATTAATGCCCGGCAGAATGTAGGCAGTTAAGGCGCTCGAGAATGAGCAGAAGATCCAGATAACAAAAAAACCGATGGTGTAAATACCTTCATCGGAAATATTTGGGTGATAGCCAAAGAATAATAGCTCGGCGGGATGCACGATGCTAAAGAGCAAGCCTTCAGCCAAAATTGAGACCAAAAATGATGGCCACATAATCCAGATGAATAGGCGGTACTTCATTTACGACCCTGCTCTTCTTTAAGTTGTTCTACTTTGAGTTGCTCAACTTTTAGCCCACGCTTAACAACACCATCACGCACCGGCTTGTCTGCATACAAGTTCACAGCGAGATAAATAGTGATCATGCATCCAATAGCGGCAATAGCGGGTCCGCTAATGAGCAACCATGGCCACAGCTGCTTAAACCATGGCTTGTTTACTTGTTGTTCTGACATATTCATCCTCTCTATCTTTTGCTATACAGCTTAGCGGGGAATAATAAAGCTAGATTTTTCATCGCGGGTTCTGGTAATCATCTCATTTCCCGACATTTCTTGCGCTATTACATCAAAATGAATTGGGTAGTTACCAGGCTGGTTTGTTCCAATTGCAGTGCTAACTTTAATAGGCATCAGCAAATTACTTGCTGGCCCAACTTCAATCTCAGTAACCACTTTACCTTGAGAGTTGAGGATTTTTAAGTCATCTAATCCAGCGGCCTTCACCTGGACATTCATCTTGTTTTCTGAGGCATTCATAATCTGAATGCGGTAGATATTTTCAATTCTGACCCCATCAACCTCGCGAGCCAATGCACCTCGGTCACGCATCACGTCAACTCGCAAAGGATTGCGGGTTGCCAGTGAAAATAGGAACGCGCCAGTAAGAACGGTAATGAAGGCCATATAAATCAATACCCGAGGGCGCAAAATATGACGAATCGCACTTTGATTGGTTTCTTTATCCTCAATTGCCCGCTCGGTCGTATACCGAATCAGCCCTTTTGGATAATCGACTTTTTCCATCACTTGATCGCAAGCGTCAATACATGCACCACAACCAATACACATATATTGGAGGCCATCACGAATATCAATACCGGTCGGGCAGACTTGTACGCAGATACTGCAATCTACGCAATCTCCCAGACCCAGAGTGGCAAGATCAGCTGACTTGCTACGACTACCTCTAGGCTCTCCGCGAACCTTATCGTAGGTCACCAAGAAAGTATCTTTGTCCACCATCACGCTTTGGAAGCGTGCGTACGGACACATGTACTTACAAACTTGTTCACGCATAAAACCTGCGTTACCCCAAGTGGCAAAGCTATAGAAACACAACCAGAAGGTTTGCCACGGACCTAGCGCCAAATGCAAAATGGCAGCGCTGAGAGTTTCAATTGGAGTGAAATAACCAATGAAGGTAAAGCCAGTCCAGAAGGCAATTAAGAGCCACAGGAAATGCTTAGTGATTTTGAGGCGCCACTTACGGACACTCCAAGGCCACTCTTCTCCATCCAAGCGAATACGCGCAAATCGATCACCCTCAACCTTGCGCTCGATCCACATAAAGATTTCGGTATAGACCGTTTGAGGACAGGCATAGCCACAAAACAATCGACCGGCAACCGCAGTAAACAGAAATAGTGCTAATGCCGAAAGAATCAATAAGAGCGTGAGATAGATCACATCCTGTGGCCATAGAACCAGACCGAAGATGTAAAACTTACGTTGAATTAAGTCGAAGAGAACAGCTTGACGACCATTCCAACTCACCCAAGGAAGGCCATAGAACAGAAGCTGTGTTGCGAATACCAAGATAAAGCGCCAGCGGGCGAACAGCCCGCTAACGGAACGTGGGTAGATCTTTCGCCGAACCTCGTAAAGAGATTCCTCAATGACATCTATAGGAATAGGTTTCCCAACCGGCGAATTATCTGACACTATTTGACGTTACTTACTTAGCTGCAGCTGTCTTATTGTTGGATAAGCCCCAAACATAAGCAGTTAAGAGATGAATCTTTTCAGGACTTAATACTTTATCTTGAGCAGGCATCATCGCCATGCGACCTTTAGTAATCGTTTCAACAATAGTTGCTTCTGAACTACCATATAACCAAGTCTTATCTGTCAGGTTAGGAGCACCTAAAGCAATATTGCCTTTACCATCAGCACCGTGACAAGCCACACAATTGGCTTTAAATACTTCTGCGCCACGAGCTACCTTCAAGTCATCTACAGGTAAACCTGAGAGGCTACGAACATAGTTCGTAACATCCACAATTTGCTTGCTATCGAGCTGCGGGAATGGAGGCATGACACCTGCACGACCATTCACAATAGTTGTCTTAATATTTTCTGGTGAACCACCATAGAGCCAGTCGCCATCAGTCAAGTTCGGGAAGCCTTTAGAGCCACCAGCGTCTGAACCGTGGCACTGAGCACAAGAGTTCAAGAACAAACGTTGACCCATTTCACGTGCTTTTGGATCTGCAGCAACTTGCTGAACATCCATTTTTACGTACTTAGCGTAAACAGGCTTTAGCTCATCATTAGCAGTAGTCATAGAGGACATCAGCGCATTATCTGTGCTGTAACCCAAGATGCCCGGATAAGAACCTAAGCCTGGATACAGTACCAAGTAAACCAAAGCGAAGATGCATGAGAGCAGGAACATCCACATCCACCAACGTGGCAATGGGTTATTCAATTCACGTAGATCGCCGTCCCATACATGGCCAGTATCAGCCACTTCGCCATCAGGCCTAAGCTTAACCTTGATCTTAAGTTGAGAAAACAGTAGCCATACGCACCAAAAAATACCCACCAGTGTTACTAAGGCGATATAGGTACTCCAACCGGCACCAAGAAAGTCACTCATGATTTGTCCTTACTAAATTCATCGGGAAGATCGAACGGGAGTTCGGCGGACTCTTGATTGGCGGCTTGTCTTTTAGAAGACCAAGCCCACCAAACGATTCCTAAAAATACAGCCAAGCCAAGCACGCTTGAAATGGCTGAGAGGTAGGGTGCAATAGTTTGCATAAGATTCAATTGGCTAAGTAATTACTTAGCAACAACCTCATCAACAACAATATAGCGGCGATTCACACCCAAACCTTGCAAGTACGCAATCAATGCGTCCTCTTCAGTTTTGCCTTCCAACTCTTTTGGCGCATTTGCAACTTGCTCGTCGGTATAAGGAACACCCAAACGACGCATTGCAGTCATGTGCGAAGAAATCGTATCAGCGGCTGCTGGCTTTTGCAGGTATGGGTAACCAGGCATATTTGACTCAGGCACGACATCACGCGGGTTACGCAAATGAATACGATGCCAATCATCGGAATAGCGACCACCAACACGAGCTAAATCTGGACCAGTACGCTTACTTCCCCACAAGAATGGATGATCAAATACTGACTCACCAGCCAAAGAGTAGGGACCGTAACGCTCTACTTCAGAGCGCAAAGTACGGATCTGCTGGGAATGACAACCCAAGCAACCTTCGCGCTGATAAATATCACGGCCTGCTAAACGCAATGCTGAGTACGGCTCAACACCTGGGCTAGGCTCAGTTGTTGAGTGTTGGAAAAATAAAGGCACGATCTGCACCAAGCCAGCAATCGAAATTGCGGCAATGGTGGCAATGATCAACCAACCAACATTACGCTCAAGCGTTTCGTGGGAGAAAAATCGACGTTGTTCTGACATGTTCTTATCCTTAATGAGCTGCTACTGACGCTTGTGGAATAGCGGCGTCAATGAATTTTTTACCAATCACTGTCTTGTACACGTTGTAGGCCATGACGAACATGCCGCTCAAGTAGCACAGACCACCTAATAAACGAATTACATAGAAAGGATAGGTTGCTTTAACAGACTCAACGAAGCTGTAAGTCAAGGTACCGTCTGGCTCGAAAGCTCTCCACATCAGACCTTGCATTACCCCAGCAATCCACATTGCAGCGATATAAATCACTACACCAATCGTTGCGATCCAGAAATGCACTTCGATCAACTTCGTGCTGTACATATCACGTTGACCAACCAAACGTGGGATCAAGTAATACAGGGAACCAATCGTAATCATGGCAACCCAACCGAGGGCACCTGAATGCACGTGACCAATAGTCCAGTCTGTGTAATGCGACAAGCTGTTCACAGTCTTAATAGACATCATTGAACCTTCGAACGTAGACATACCGTAGAAAGACAACGCTACTACCAAGAACTTCAAGATTGGGTCACGACGTAATTTATGCCATGCGCCAGATAAAGTCATGATGCCGTTAATCATGCCACCCCATGATGGAGCCAACAAAATCAAGGAGAACACCATACCTAATGATTGAGTCCAATCAGGCAATGAAGTGTGTTGCAAATGGTGAGGACCAGCCCACATATAAGTAAAGTTCAACGCCCAAAAGTGAACAATGGACAAACGATATGAATAGATTGGGCGCTCTGCTTGCTTTGGAATGAAGTAGTACATCATGCCCAAGAAGCTAGTGGTCAAGAAGAAGCCTACTGCGTTATGACCATACCACCACTGAATCATCGCATCTTGTGTGCCTGCGTATGCTGAGTAGGACTTAAAGAGGCTTGCTGGCATCTCAATATTGTTAACAATATGCAAGACCGCAATCGTCAAAATATAAGCGCCGAAGAACCAGTTTGAAACGTAGATATGTTTAGTCTTGCGTTTGATCACAGTACCGAAGAACACAACTGCATACGCAACCCAAACTACCGTAATCAACAAGTCGATCGGCCACTCTAATTCTGCATACTCTTTAGAAGTAGTAATACCCAGTGGCAAAGTTACTGCAGCCAATACGATGACTGCTTGCCAACCCCAGAATGTAAATGCCGCTAACTTGTCACAGAACAGCCGCACCTGACACGTGCGTTGCACGATGTAGTACGAGGTAGCAAAAAGCGCAGACCCACCAAAAGCAAAAATCACCGCATTGGTGTGCAACGGACGCAAGCGGCCATAACTTAACCAAGGGATATTGAAAGTGATTTCAGGCCAGATTAACTGAGCTGCGAGAATAACCCCCACCAGCATGCCCACGATTCCCCAAAGTACCGTAACAATGGCAAATTGGCTGATAACCTTGTAATTGAAGGTATCTTGATTGTTCCCCACGGTAAGTCCCATGGTTTCTCCTTTTGTTGTGACCAAACAGCGACGTAATCCAAATAGACTGGATTCATTATCAAAGTAAGCTGTATTGGGTGTTTTGATCTACATCAAAAAGGATGGGGGCATTTGTACCTATTTAACACTCTGTTAATCGATGGAACTTAGCCATATTCATTGAAGATGTGGCTATTTTTGAGAGTGATCACTAACATTTTTAGATTTTGGCGTATCATCATCCATCAAAATCGCCTGACCCGGGCCATCCAAATCATCAAATTGACCGCTTTTTACGGACCAACGCAAAATCCAAGCTAAAACGCCAACCAGGATCAATGACAGGGGGATTAAGAGAAAAAGGCTTTCCATACCCTTAGTCTAGGCCTTTCTCAAGCGCCAAGCGTTTAATGTGACCGCCAGGGAGGAAAGAGACATCCCAATCCCTGCAACCCAGGGATTAACCCAGCCCATCATGGCCGCCGGAATAGCCAGTAAGTTATAAACCAGCGCCCAAATGAGGTTTTCTTTAATGATCATCTGGGTTTTATCCGCTAATAATAGGGATTTAGCCAAGGGAGCCAATGAACTCGCCGTCAATATCGCATCTGCACCTGCTGTAGCGAGCGGCGCCCCTGCACCCACCGCAATCGAGACATCTGCCCTAGCCAACAAGGGTGCATCGTTAATACCGTCGCCAATAGCCCACACAAAGTGACCCTCTTTTTGCAAACGCTCTATGTAATGGTATTTATCTTCCGGCGAGCAAGCGCCTTGAAAATGATCAATCCCCACTTCATGCGCCCACCAAGCCACCGTTGCAGGATCATCCCCGGAAACTAAATGCACGGTGATCTTGCGAGATGCTGCAGCGGCTAGCAATTTCTCTACACCAGCTCTTGGCGTATCCAAGAAAAGAAAGCTGGCAATCAACCCTTTGTCATCTGCCAAATGCACTTGCCCATATTGACCCTCTTGCGCAATCTGCTGAGCTCCGGTCCAGGCAGCACTTCCCAGTCGATAAGCGCCCGAGCTAAGGCCTTTACCCAATAAATTACTAACGGGCTCAGTTAAGGTCGTCAGCAAGAGATTGTCAGCTTCAGCAGCGCGCAGTAAAGAAAGTGCCAAAGGATGTTTCTGCCCCGCTTCCATTGAAGCAGCAAGACTGAGCGCATCTGCCCGAGAAAATTCTGGGCGGGCAATCAGAACTTCGGTTAATTCTGGTTGACCCATCGTAAGAGTGCCGGTTTTATCAAGCACTAAGTCAGTTGCCTTAACTAAACCTTCTAGCACATGACCTCGCACAATGAGTAAGCCCAGCTTTGTTACTGCGCCTTGAGCTGCTGCCATCGCTGTTGGCACCGCAAGAGATAAAGCGCATGGGCAACTAGCGACCAACACTGAAACGAGCACTGTCCACGCTCTACTTGGATCAACGTACAACCAAATTGCTGAGGACAAAAATGCAGCCAATAATAAAAAGCCGACAAAATATCCTGCCCACTTTTCTGCGAGACTCACCATCAAGGGCTTCGCTTGTAATGCTTGGTCCAATAGGGAGGCAATACCAGCGATGCGCGTAGATTGGCCTACCGCATCGATTCTCATGAGTAAGGGATTCAGAATGTTATGGGTTCCCGCATAAACCCGATCACCAATTTTTTTATCAATGGGTTTTGACTCGCCCGTCAGCAAGGATTCATCGAGGGCGCTCTCGCACTCAATCAGAATGCCGTCAGCCGGCACAACATCCCCTGGCGGAACACGAAGAACCTCGCCAGGATTGCAATTAATTACCGGCACAATTTCTACCTGCAAAGATGCCGGATAATTCGATACCCGCTCGCAGGTAGCGGGTAATTGTTTAGCCAAAGCTTCCGCCCCACCCTGCGCATCTTGGCGCGCCAATAACTCTACATAGCGTGCTGCCAAAATAAACGCTACGAACATGGTGATAGAGTCAAAGTAACCGTGCCCAGCGCCTGTCGCTAAATTAATAGTCCCTGCACAAAACGCCAGCGCCAAAGCCAAAGCAATTGGCACATCCATTCCCAGCATATGTGTTTGACGAAATGAAGCGACACTGCGCCAAGCGGCTTGAAAAATCGGCCCCGCTGAATACACCATCACCGGCACCGTTAAGACCCAACTAGTCCAGCCTAAAAGCAAGTCATACTCCGCGGTAATGTCGCTATCACCCACATAGGATGGCCATGCATACATCATGACCTGCATCATCCCCAGCATGGCAACACCAAGCCTAGTCAGTAATTGACGTCGCTCTTTTTTTGATTTTTCAATCGACAGAGAGGGCTCGAAAGGCCAAGCTTCGTAACCAATGCGCTCCACCTCAAAGAGCAAACGCGCCAAACTAGTTTGCTCAGGGGAGAACTCTGCTTTTACTTTTTGACTCACGTAATTGATTTGCACATCCTTAACACCGGGAATGCGCCTTAAGTGTTGCTCGCATAACCATACGCAAGCAGCACAGCGAATCTTCTCAAGTCGTAAAGTAGTTTCTAGATTCCCATCCTCACCACTTGGTCGTGTATAGCGACACAGTAAAGACGGGTCATCATAAGGGGCAAGACTGGCAGGAATTTCATTTGAGGCAAGATAAGCCGCAGGCTTGTCGCTTGACTGTGCACGGCGCGCATAGAACACCTCAAGACCTTCACCATGAATCGTTTGCGCGATTGCCATGCAGCCAGCACAACAAAATTGTCTAGAAATGCCACCTAAGTCAAGTTCATAGGAATCCCCAGGAAGAATAAAACTTCCGCAGTGATAGCAGCTATTGCTTGGTAAGGAGGCGCTCATAGATGGCTATTGATTTCGCGCTAGAGCTTTGCTGGCCCAGCCGCTACGACGCTCGTAGATGACAAAGAGAATGCCCCAAATCACTACAGCAGCATAAGCCCAGACCCAAGAAATTTGAGAGGCACGTGAACCGGTTACATCAAGAACAAAACCAAAAATCGCAGGGCCTAATAAACCGCCACCAAAGCCCATTAAGGAATGCAAGCCCATTGCTGCACCTTTAATATTTTCTTGGGCGCTAACTACTAAACCGGCAGTTAAGGTAGCCGAATCGGCCATGATAAAAATCGTATGCCCAACAGCGAGTGCAACAATAATCCACCAAGATTGGCCCGTTGATAAGGCTAAGGCCACACCGAATAGAGCGCTCATCGCCATCACAAAACAAATCCAATTTTGACGCCCCATCCTTAAGGCAATCTCATTTCCTAAAATCGATGATGGAACACCAAAGAAATTAATCACTCCCGCAAGTGTAGTAGCAGTTAATAAAAATGGTTCGCCTGAAACAATCGCACAAAAACCAAAAAAGGCGACGATCCAACTACGAGATGCGAATAGTTCAATAGAGTGAGCGGTATAACCAAAAATAAATCCAGATGCAGTTTTATCTTGCAAAACCAAGCGCCATTTATCGACTGGAAAAATATCGTGCAATCGGATCTGAATAGGGCCCTGCCATTTCTCATGAGCGAGTGCAGGAATAAATAAGAGCATAATCAAAAATGCAGTAAATGGGCCCAAGGCGATGAGTCCAAAAACATATCGCCAGCCTAACGCATTTAAGATCCAGCCTGAACACAAATAAGAGAAGCCGGTGCCAATGCCAAAAAAGGCGGTGTAGAAAGCAATATGCCTAGTGAGCTCACCTGTTTTGATTCGATCCGACAGAATTTTTAAGCCTGGCATATAGGTACCCGCCAGTCCCGCACCATTGAGAGCCATAAATATTAAGGCGGACCAGAAGTTATACGCAAAGAGACTCATACCCAGCAAGCCGCAAGTAGCAGAGAGTCCACCAACCAAATAAACTTTTTTCGCATCAACGCGATCAGTTAGTGCGGTTGCCAAGGGAACCATCAACATATAGCCGAAGAAAAAAGCACTGGCGATTAAGCCCGATTGCAAATTGCTCAGCTGCCATTCGTCTTGGAGAGTCGTTAACACCACGGCATAACAAGCGAAACCCAATAGCGCGCAGGTTTGCGCCATCAGCATGAGAGGTGTGTAACCAGTAGGTTTAAAACGCATAGGAGCTTACCAAGAGATAGGCCATTCTACCGCTCATCGAGACCCGATAAGACCTACTGTTGGCTGCGGTTTGGCGAATCCTGAAATCCATTCGAACGGTAAGTCAGAACCAATGTATCTCGGTAGCCATGAGGCCCTGTTGGCTGAATAGGGGTAGATTCATGAATCATTCTTTCATCATTCATAAGTAATAGAGACCAGGGCTGAGTTAACGTAAATCGTAATCCCGCAGAACCACCCGCCTCAAAGATGCGAGTCTCACCACCTTTTATCCCAACCCGGTTGAGTAAAAATACAGCGACAAAATCTACGCCATCACGGTGCGCGCCCTCAGGGGTTGGCCGTCCAATTCCATCAGTAGTATCAATCCGAAATTGATGTGCCTCAACAAACCAAGTGCTTACAGGTTTGACGCCACTTAGTACACGAGCCAAACCCATTAAAAGAGATTGCCAGGCGGGGTTGCTTGTGAGCTGAGCTTGTGAGGGCTCGAACCAACGCTCAATTCCTCCGTGCAGGGCGTTGTAATCCACCGATTGCCAATGGGCGCGATGCGGCACCATAGTCATGGATGAGCCTTTGATCTCAAAACTTGAATGGCGACGGAAGCGATATCGACCCCCATCTCTGAGATAAGGATCTCGGGGCAAGCCCTCCCAAAACTGCGTAAGACCCAGTAACTGATCGAGCTCCACGCCAGCCATTTGCGCGACGTCTTGCGCCGAGATAACAGCAAAACCATCGCCTCGCAAGGATTGAGTTAACTCCTTAGCAGGCGTAAGCGGGGGCAATAGGTTTGAAAGAGTCATGGGGATATTTTAGGCGTTTAAATTTAAACGGCCACGCACCTCACCCACATGCCCTTTTAGGTCATATAACTCTTTGGCATCGAGCATCGAGACTTTGATATTACCCACCCTTCGCTCAATGTCCGCCAAATCTTTATAGTTCTTTTCTTTTAACTCTGGATTGGATGCGTTTCTTTCGATCACTTTGAGCTCATCGTAAACCTGCGATAACTTCAGTCGCAATAATAAATTTTTGACTGCAGGAATGTAGGTAAATAAGGGGATCAAGATGACCAGCAATGGAATCACAATCTTGGCAAATCGCCCAATCCACACCGCCGTCCAGAAAGGCAGGTGGCGATGCAAGAAAGAGGGGCCATCTTTTAAGTAGATTTCCGCATCAACGTGCAAAGGAAAATCTAGGCCCGCTCCAGAGGGAAACTCTCCCGGCTTTTGCAAATATGAATAGGTTTTCAGAATATCGTAAGTTTCGCCAAGTAGAAGAGTCACTAAAGCGGGGCTCATATCTTCCTTGCCCACTAAAGTGGCTGTGGCAGCCAATACCTGAATATCTTGACGTGGGAGATCATAAGAAATACTCACGACGCCACGGGGTACCGTGACCTTTGACAGGAAGGGGAATAAATGGACGTAGGCTTCAGCCTGATCAAAACTCATCAAGCGAATCCCGGGGGTTTCATAAAAACTTCTTACAAGAGGTGCTTCGGCTGCACTCACCAAAAACACAGCGTCTAACTCACCTTTTTTAAACTTTTCCAGCGCTTGAAGCGGTTTGAGCTTTTCAGCATGAACATCACTTAGACTTAATCCACTAGCCTCAAGCAATTGAGAGGCCAGAGTCAGTGTGCCGCTACCCTCATTACCAATCGAAACGCGCTTACCCTTCAATTGACTCAATAAGCTTAATCGCCCTGCGTCATCTTTAAAGCTAGACTCCCGATACCAAACCCAAACCGGCTCATAAAACACACCGGCAATCGAAACAAAATTAGGATATTTAGAGATGTCAGCCACACCACCTTGGACCATCGCAAAATCAATGCCCGAGTGGGGATCATTTAACAAGGCCAAGTTATCACTCGTTCCGCCAGTAGTGCGCAACTTGAGAGAAATTCCCTCTTCTGCCAATTCACTTTGGAGCCTTTCACCAAACTTCTGATAGAGACCCGTAGGAAAGCCCGTCGCTAATTCAATTGATCTGGGTGGTGGTGGCACCAAAACCCAAAGCGTTGCAAAAAGAATGGCAACCACGATCAAAAACGCGAGGCCAAGCGCTAAGGGGTTGTAGATATTTTTGCGTATGAAGTTCATAAGAATTCTTCTCGTTTTTGCCATTATGCCCCGAGCTCCAGAATCCGTAACAGAATGAATTCATTCGAATTGTTTCGAGATAAGATGGGGTTTTTAAAGAACCATTAGGACAACAATGAACTCAGCCCTCAATAAGGTAGCTCTAGTCACCGGAGCTGGAACGGGTATCGGCAAAGCAGCGGCAAAAGCGCTTTTGCAGGGTGGCTATTGTCTTGTCCTGACCGGCAGAAAGCTTGCAAAACTCAATCTGGCTATCCAAGACATTGGTGGGGACAGTCACAATTGCCTGGCGATTGCTTGCGATGTAGGCAAGCCAGAGGAAGTAAAGCGCCTATTTTCAGCAATCCAAAAGCAGTTTGGTCGCATTGATGTGCTCTTTAATAATGCTGGCTTGGGAGCCCCAGCAATCCCGATGGAAGAGCTTAGCTATGAACAATGGATGAATGTGGTCAATGCCAATCTCTGTGGAGCCTTCCTGTGCTCCCAAGAGGCTATCCGCATGATGAAGGCGCAATCGCCACAAGGCGGTCGAATTATCAACAATGGCTCCATCTCTGCACACGCACCCCGACCGATGTCTGCGCCGTACACAGCTACCAAGCATGCGATTACAGGATTAACCAAATCAATTGCCTTAGACGGACGCCCATTCAACATTACCTGCGGTCAAATTGATATTGGCAATGCGAGTACTGAAATGACTATTCCCATGGCCGCCGGAATTACGCAAGCGGATGGCTCAAAAAAGGTTGAGCCTTTAATGGATGTGGATCACGTTGGGCAGGCGGTACTACACATGGCCCAACTACCCTTAGAGAGCAATATTCTGTCGATGACCATCATGGCAAGTAATATGCCATTTGTTGGTCGAGGCTAATTAAGGTCTAACTTGATCAATCTTTAAGCAGGTATTTGTTGTGCCAACTTTGATCGTTTGCGGCGTCGAGATCAAGTCGCCAGACTCTGGCATTGCCATCCCGGTTTTGGAGATACGCACCTCAACCGACACTTCAGGCAATTGAGAAATCAACGCATTAGGACTCATCGCCAAGGCATCATTTAGAACAAAACTTATCGGGAATGCAGTTACTGGAGTTTTGAGGACGGCTACAGGCATACGCTCACCCGGCTTACGGGCAATCACCATCAACACATCACCCGCCTTGATGTTAGATTTCAGATCAGGGGCAATGTCGATTTGACCGCTCACGCCTTTATCACTAATCACCGGCGCACTAGCTGGAGCGAGCCCACCTTTGCTACGTGCTTCAGCAATCGAGGCAGAAATTGCGCGAGCCTCATCCGTATCGGGAGGTAGTTGTTTTGCCAACTTCTCCCAAGACTGAACTGCTGCCTTATAGTTTTGCGCATTAAAAGCTGCAGTTCCAGAGAGCCATAAAGCTAATAAATTATTTGGGTCTAGCGCTAATGCTTTATTAATCAGTTGTAGTGGCTTGCCAGCAAAATTGCCATTGGCATTTTCTGCCAAGACATCAGCATAGTCTGCCAATAATTGCGGATCGGCATCCACAAAAGATCCTGCACGTGCATAGGCTTTTTCAGCCTCAGCATTGCGACCCAAAATCCGATAGGATCGCGCCAGCATGGCCCAGCCCTGGAGATTATTTGGCTCTTTTTCCATCTTGGCAGCAAACTCAGCAACCATTTTTTCAACGGACTCTTGAGTCATGGGCCTTTCAGCATTTTTCTCGGCAATTCGAGGGGCATCGCCTAAGAAAAAGTAAAAGCCTGCTGAAAGCAACACTACGAAGATGCAAATTCCAATAATGGTTTTCTTGGGAGAGCCCAATACAGCCAGATCATCTGCCTCATCCGTATCCTGAAAAAGACGTTGACGCATTTCTGCATGGGCTTGTTCATAGTTAGCTGCATCAACAGCGCCTGATAAACGATCAGCCTCGAGCTTATCAAGCTCTTCTCTATAAATAGCCGCATTCATTTGACGACGTGAAGTTGCAGATTCTTTTGCGGGGAAAAAGAATGGGCGCAACAGCAGCACCAAGACCAAAATCAACAAGAGGAGAGCGGGGATCAAAAAACTAGTCATGTGCATTTTCTGTTGAACTGGATTTTGCGTCCTTTAGCAGTGCGTCAATACGGCGATTATCTTCATCCGATAGCGTAGTGCCAGGCATGCTCTGATTTCTGCGACGCAAATAAACTATTAGCCCAATAATGCCCGCGAGCAATATAACGAAAGGACCTATCCATAGAAGCCAAGTAATCGGCTTAACGGGTGGACGATATAAAACAAAATCACCGTAACGCTCCACCATAAAACTCCGAATTTGCTCGTCTGTCTTGCCTTCTTTAATCAAAATACGAATTTCTCTACGCAAGTCATTCGCTAAATCAGAGCGTGATCCTGCGAGAGATTCATTCTGACAAACCAAGCAACGCATTTCTTCTGAAATCACAATCAGGCGTTGCTCAGTAACTGGATCATCAGCAAGTGGCACTGCATCTTTAGCTAAAACAAGATTCATGGAGCCTGCCACTGCAAAAACAAGCAAGGTAGAGAGGAGTGCTTTTCTCAACATTATTTAAGCTCACCCAGCAAAGGAATAATCTTCTTGTTGAGTAATTCCATAGTGATCGGTCCAATATGTTTAAAACGAATCACGCCAGTCTTGTCAATCACATAGGTCTCCGGAACACCATAGACACCGTAATCAATCCCCACTCGGCCATTGGCATCAAAAGCAGATAAAGAGTAAGGATTGCCTTGGCGAACGAGCATGGCCATAGCATCGTCACGCTTATCTTTGTAATCTAATCCAATAATCGGGGCCACCTGCAACTTGCCTAGCTCAACAAGAACTGGATGCTCTTCACGACAAGCAACACACCAAGAGGCCCATACATTTAAAATCCAGGGCTTGCCTTTCATACTCTCTGGTGAAAAAGTTTTTTGGGGGTCTGCTAGTTGAGGCAACTCGAAGGCAGGTGCTTGCTTACCAATCAATGGTGAAGGCACCTCATGGGGATCGCGATTTAAGCCTACCGCCAAAAATACAACCAGAATGGCAAACAAGAGTAGTGGGATTAAAAACTTGGCTTTCATGCGACGCCCTTACGCAACTTCATGCGATAGCGTTTATCTGACATTGCCAACACTCCACCTAAGGCCATCAATAAACATCCAGCCCAAATCCAATCTACGAAAGGCTTGTAATAAACCCTGACAGCCCATGACTTATCCTCCAACTCCTCACCCAAGGAAACGTAAATATCTCGAGTTAGGCCAACGTCAATCGCTGCCTCGGTCATTGGCATGGTTGAAGAAAAATAGCTGCGCTTTTCTGGATACATCGTAGCCTCTACCTTCCCATTACGGGTCAGCAAGAAAGTACCTTGCATCGCCTTATAGTTTGGTCCAGGAACAGCGCTCACACCTTGCAGCTGAATTTGATAACCACCAACACTCACGCTTTCGCCTGCAAGCATGCGCACATCTTTTTCTTCTTGATAGGCACCCACCATCGTGACGCCGATGACAAACACTGCTATTCCAAGATGGGCGACTTGCATGCCAATAAATGAACGAGTTGGATTGCCTGCTTTTGCTTGTCGAATAATTTGCAGTACTCCAGAAGCAATTACCCAGAAGGCCAGTAAGAAACCAAGGCTGCTAAGCCAAGTAAATTCACCCATCACAAACGGAATTGAAGCGGCGGCAATCATGGCTACCAATGCTGCGATCCATAAACGCTTAATTACATCCAATAGATTGGAGTTTTTCCAGCTTGTCCAAGGTCCAATCCCCATCAATACCAACAAAGGAATCATGATCGGCACGAAGACGCTATTGAAGTATGGGGGGCCTACCGAGATCTTTCCTAAATGCAGGGCATCAATCAATAAGGGGTAGAGCGTACCCAACAGCACCGATGCCGCTGACACTACCAAGAAAACATTGCCAAGCAAAATAAAGGTTTCACGCGAAGTTAGGCTGAACTTGCCACCAAGCGTACTTTTGGGAGCGCGCCAAGCGTAGAGCATTAAGGATGAACCCACTACTAATACCAAGAAAATCAAAATAAAGATACCGCGCTTCGGATCGGTCGCAAATGCGTGCACTGAAGTCAGCACTCCAGAGCGCACTAAGAAGGTGCCTAAGAGTGAAAGTGAGAAAGCAGTAATCGCCAACAGCACCGTCCAACTCTTAAAGCCACCGCGCTTCTCTGTCACTGCCAAAGAATGTAGTAAAGCAGTGCCAACCAACCAGGGAATGAATGAGGCATTCTCAACCGGGTCCCAGAACCACCAGCCACCCCAACCCAATTCGTAATAAGCCCACCAAGAACCGAGCGCAATACCGAGAGTTAAAAACACCCAAGCAGCGGTTGTCCAAGGACGCGACCAACGCGCCCAAGCCGCATCAAGGCGACCGGATAATAAAGAGGCAATTGCAAATGCAAAAGCCACCGAGAAACCAACATAACCCATGTATAGCATGGGCGGATGAAATACCAAGCCTGGATCTTGTAAAAGCGGATTTAAAGAGCGTCCATCCTGAGCGGCTGGTAAGAGTCGCTCAAACGGATTGGAGGTCATCAGAACAAATAAGAGCAGACCGGTGATGACTAAGCCCAAGACGCCAATCACACGCGCCACCATAAATTCATCAAGCGACTTAGAGAGCTGGGATACCAAAAATGTCCAAGTAGATAATAAGAAGATCCATAGCAATAAAGAACCTTCATGCCCACCCCATACAGCGCCTAAGCGATAAATTACCGGCATTTGCGAGTTTGAATGCTCTGCCACATAAAGAACAGAAAAATCATTGGTATAAAAGCTCCATGCCAAGATAAAGAAAGCAATTGCGAGTAAGAAGAAAACGGTTTGAGCGGCTGGTCTAGCCAACAGGATCCACTCGCGTCGGCCTTGATGTGCCCCAACCAAAGGAAGTATTCCTTGAATAATAGCGACACATAAGGCGAGGATTAATGCGTAATGCCCAAACTCAGGAACCATTATTTACTTCCATTTTTTTGAGCTTGTTCTAAAGCATGTTTAGCCTCAGGTGGCATATAGTTTTCATCATGCTTGGCCAGTACTTCGCTGGCAATAAATTGTCCGCTTGGATCGAGACGACCTTGAATCACGGCGCCCTTACCTTCTTTAAATAAATCCGGAAGAATGCCAGTGTAGGCAACCGGAATATCTTTCACCATATCGGTAATCACAAAGTGCACAGTTAAACCATCTCGTTTAACTGATCCATCTTTGACCATACCACCAATTCTAAAAACTTGGCCAGCGGGTGATTTGCCAGCAGCCACTTCACTTGGGGTAACGTATAAAGCAATATTACTGTTTAGCGCATTCAAAATTAATACCGCCGCAATACCAATGGCAATGAGTGCGCCAACAATAATAGCTGCTCGTTTATGTCTTGGTTTCACTTTCCGCCCTTTTGATCAAACTGCTCCGCCATCACTTCGCGTTGTAGTCTACGCACAATCGCCTTATGGCGCGCACGGACAGCCAAGGGCTCAATTAAGAACACCAATGCGCACACCCCAAAACTGCACCAGACATATAGCGCATAACCGCCCATTGCAAAGAATTCAGCTGGACTATTCCACATCAACGCTTCACCTCATGTAACTGCTTCACCCAATCAGTATGAGCCTCGCGCTCTAAAATGATGGCACGCACACGCATTAACCCTACTGCGATTGAGTACATCCACAAGCATAAAGCCATCAACAACATTCCCCAGAGCATCGTCTGAGCCATGGCTGGCGCCTTCGTTAAAGAAACGGAGGCACCTTGATGCAAGGTATTCCACCATTTCACTGAAAAATAAATAATAGGCACGTTCACTACGCCAACTAAAGCCAAGATCGCCCCAGCTTTATCTGCTCGGCGAGCATTATCAATCGATGCTTGTAAGGCTATAAATCCAAGATATAAAAACAAGAGGATGAGCTCAGAAGTTAAACGAGCATCCCAAACCCACCAAGCACCCCACATTGGCTTACCCCAAAAGGCGCCGGTCCATAGAGATAGAAAAGCCATCCACGCACCAATCGGCGCAAGCGCCTGCGCCATCATGGCAGATAGGCGCGTATTAAATACCAAACCTAAGCCTGCCCAAGCAGCCATCACTAAATAGATGAACATCGACATCCAAGAAGCGGGGACATGAATAAAAATAATGCGGTAACCCTGACCTTGTACGGCATCTACTGGCGCTACAAAAAAACTCACCCACAAGCCAGCCACCCCAAAAATAATAGCGAGCGCCCAGAACCAAGGAATCATTTTTCCAGCCAAGGGATAAAAGGTACTCGGGCTCGAAAATTTGAACCAGTTCGTCACACGACTAGAGGCTAAGTTATTTACATTACTCATTCAATGGCAATCTTTACAGCAGTAGCGCTAACCCAAGGCACAAATGCTAATGCCAAAATGAATAAAGCGCCCAGTAGAGAAAAGTGTCCTGTGATATCAAGTCCTACGTTGCTGGCGTACACAGCGCCAGCACCAAAAATCAATACGGGAATATAAAGTGGCAAAATCAGGAGGCTCATCAACACGCTGCCACCCCTCACCCCTAAAGTTAAAGCCGCTCCAATCGAGCCCAATAATGATAGAACAGGTGTCCCCAATAATAGCGCCGCCATCAATACCTTCAAAGATTGGGCATCCAAATCAAACTGAATACCGATCACGGGTGCCAATAAGACTAAGGGCAGTCCGCACACCAACCAATGTGCAAGCACCTTACCAAACACCAATGCAGTAAATGAATTCGGGGATAAGACTAATTGCTCTAAAGTGCCATCTGCATAATCGGCCGCAAACATCCGCTGCAAGCCAAGCAAGGTTGAGAGCAAAGCTGCTACCCAAATGACGCCTGGTGCAATCTTTCTCAGCAAGGCAGTATCAGCGCCAATTCCTAACGGAAACAAACTTGTCACAATGACAAAGAAAAATAATGCGGTTAAGACCTCACTCTTACGACGCATGACGAGCAATAGGTCGCGGTGGACGATGGCAATAAAGGCATTCATAGATCAAGCACCCGTAGCCCTGAAATAGATAAAGGCTGATGACTTGTCAACACTACCAGGCCATTACTCTCAAGATGCTCTGTAATTAATTCTTGCAACTCGTGTACCGCGTGAGCATCTAAGGCGTTAAAGGGTTCATCCAAAATCCAGATTTGCGCACGGCGCGTCAGCATCCGAGCCATTAAGACGCGTTTTTTCTGACCCGCAGACAAACAATTAACAGGTAGATCCTCACGTCCCTTTAGGCCAAATCGCCACAAGGAAGCAAAAGCATCTTGTTCTGAAAGCACAGCGCCATCAATCGCTGCATACATGCGCAAATTTTCAAGGGCACTGAGATCCTCTTTAAGTGCATCGCGATGCCCTAAAAATAATAGCTTGCCGTGATATTCCGACACCTCTTTCTTGATGGGATACCCATTCCAAAGGATCTCACCTGACTCTGGTGAAGCCAGACCAGTGAGCAAGCGCAAAAGACTTGTTTTTCCAACGCCGTTCTCTCCACGAATATGGAGGCACTGACCAGGAAACACCTGCAAATCCAAGTCAGAAAACAGTTCTCGCTCACCGCGCACGCAAGTAATCGACCGAGCTTCAAGCATCGGCGTGGAAGAAGTTGGAATGGAGGAATTAATGGCTGTCATCGAAGGAAATGGCTTGAATCAAACCACCTCAGGCATTGTCCAAGACCCATTAAGGGCTGTCAAACGACCTAAAACAGCATTTAAAGAATAAATTTCTTTTAATTCAATCGCTTAGGCAATTATAGAGGCTATTTAGGAGAGTCAACCTAACTTGGTCGTACAAGCTTTCCTCTTATGAAAACCTATTTCCAAAAAATAGACAACTTTTGAGGTGCGGAAGCCTGAATGAGAACGGGTCTCTTCTGCAAAACCCCCTGATAGGAGGCCTCAATCAGATATTGGCCAGCAGTCAGATTGATCAAAATATACGGGCCATCAGCCTGCGCATCGAATATTACTTGATTTTTGGCATCCAAAATCTTGATCTTCGCCCCAAAAATCCAAACACCTCGGCCATTTTCCAATTGCGACAACTCCAACAAAAGCGGCCACTGCTTTGCTTCAGCCAGGATAGCGGAAGATTCCTCCTCGCCTACTCCGCCAGAAATATAAGAAATTCCTTGGGAATATTGCGTATCCGGGATTTGTGCATAGGCAACTGAGCAACAAGTTAAATAGCCGGCAATTAGAAATGACTTTGAAAAAAAGTTCATATAAATTTCTCTAGATGAGCACGAGTGTAGTCAATTCATTCTACAGTTAAGTTCACAGCTTTAGTAGCTTGGAGGGAAAAGTAAAAAGCCCCGCTACTGAACTGACCCACAAAAGTTGGACACCAAATCCAACTCAAAGGGGTCAGCTTCATGAGCAAATACAGTACGCAGTTCAAGCTAAAAGTAGTTACTGAGTATTTAAAGTCTGGGGGCTACCTCAGGGT
>NZ_JACVOS010000016.1 GCF_018882335.1 Polynucleobacter sp. AM-25C3 | reverse complement strand
TCGGCTTGTTTGAGGATGGCCATGATTTGGCTATCGGTAAAGCGGGAGGTTTTCATAGAATTTCCTTTAAATCAAACAACTTAGAAATTCTACTTTTAACTCAGGTTAAGGGGCGGGGGTATTACCGGGGCTCAAATAATTCGCCCATCCCTCTGTATGCCCCTATGATTGCTGGCGGCTTACGGTGGAAGCCGTTATCTGACTATGTCCTCAATCTAGCAATCGAGGAACAAACGCCTTTAGATCGAGGTCAATACACTCAAACCTCATTGATGCTTCGAGCTAGCGCTTCATTATTGAATTCAGGAATTTATAGTGATGACTGGCATCCCAATGGCACGGGCTGGATAGCACAAAATTTATATTTAGATGCAGCCCATTATGTAACGTCATCCGTCACTTCCTTGGTAACCGATTATCGAATCAGCTATCACCAGAAAATTGAAGAAGGTCAAACGATCGAACCCTACGCTCACCTACAATGGAGCAGCCTAAATCAAGCAAATGGGGTCGATGAACGTCTTGGGATTGGGGCTCGATGGAATATTTGGCAAGGGCAAAGTACATACAACGCTTACCCCAGTAAAATTATGATAGGGTTGGAATTTCAGTACGCTTTCAAAACGTACCTAAATGACAAAAGCGCTATCTTTCTAAGTCTTGGAGGACGTTGGTAATGCGCATCCTATTTGCTACTCTGCTTTGCTTGCTCACCATCACAGTCCAGGCTGAAGGGATTAGGGGTATTTTCTATCAACCCCAACAATCTGACCTCGCTATTCCTTTAGAGCAATGGCCTAAGATTTTCTCTGCGGCCAAGAATAAAGGTTTCAACACACTAGTGATTCAATGGACAAGTTTTGGGGATGTTTTTGCTTCCCCGAAAAATCAGGCATGGTTAAAAGATCGAATCATTGATGCATCTCAGGCTGATCTTAAATTGATCGTCGGGCTTAGCGGAGATCCAGAAATATTTACACGCTTAAAGCAACCGCCAACGATTGTAGGTAGCTACTTTAGGAAAATGAATCAAGCGAATGTGGGGCTTGCCACTTTATGGGCCAAAACACTGCCAGCGGGTACAGTTTCAGGGTGGTATCTTCCCCTCGAAGTTGATGATCGTCAATGGAGGGCGATACCAGCACGAGAAGAGCTGACAAAGTACCTTGTACGTCAAGTCAACGATTTGAATAAGGTACTCCCTCTACCGGTCTATATTTCAAGTTTCTTTGCGGGCAATATGTCGCCAGAGCGTTATGCGGCAATGCTTGAAAATATACAGACCCAATCCAATATTCATTTTTGGATTCAAGATGGTAGTGGGACGAATAAACTCATCAGCACTGAACGAGATCTATATTTAACTGCAGTTAGTAACTGCGCTGGATATGCTGCCTCTGGCTTTATTTATGAATTGTTCCAGCAAACTCATCCTGACCAAGTATTTGCTGCAAAGTCACTAAACCCACTCGAGATGAATAAGACTTTACAAAGCAAGAGCCCGTGTAACGGGGATAATTTATTTTTTGCTTTAAATTACCTAATGGATTTCAATACATTGAAATAAGCTTGGCGGGCAAGGCAAAGGGTATGCGCACCATTACTCTACCTCCATAAGATTCTATGGAGGCGCGTGAGGGAATCGAACCCCCGTACGAAGCTTTGCAGGCTCCTGCCTAACCACTCGGCCAACGCGCCAGAAACCAAAATCAAAAATGGGAAGCTTTTAAGGGCTTCCCATCGAACTTGGAGCGGGAAAGGAGGTTCGAACTCCCGACCTATACCTTGGCAAGGTATCGCTCTACCAGCTGAGCTATTCCCGCATAACAGGGCAGTAGTTTAACAAACAATTTGAGTGGACGCATTATTTCTGGGGAAGACTAAAAACTGACAGGGTTCACATTTACACCAAACCCTTATTGGCCTTGGTTTTGTGGACTTTATTTAGCCCTATCAACCAGCTGAGGTAAAGCCTTTTTCATATAATAAAACATGGACCAAAGCGTTAAAAAGGATGCAATCCAAATAAGCCATGTACCCACTTGAGCACAATTTAACCATCCAAATAAGGTGTCGTTTAACAATAAAAATGGGATCGCTATGAGTTGAGCGGTTGTTTTTAGCTTACCAACCATGTGAACAGCAACACTTTTACCGGCACCCAAGAGGGCCATCCACTCTCTCAATGCGGAGATGGTAATTTCACGGCCAATAATGATTAAGGCAACCCAAACTTGAACGCGATCCATATTAAGCAAGACTAATAATGCAGCTGCGACGATCAATTTATCGGCAACTGGGTCTAAAAACTGCCCAAATGCAGACTCCTGCTTCATGCGGCGCGCTAAAAAACCATCCAACCAATCAGTGACCGCGGCCAAGACAAAAATAACGGTTGCTACGAGATTTTTCTCAAAGGGCGTAAGCCAGTCATTTGGCAGGTAAAACACTACGACCACCAGTGGGATGGCGGCTACACGCAACCAGGTCAGAGCAATGGGCAGATTAAAAGGCATGACTTAAGCATAAACTAATGTGTGTCGACTTGGAAATCAATGGAGCTGCCGATAGATTTGCTCGGCTAATGCGGTAGAAATCCCTTCCACACTCGAGATTTCTTCAATAGTGGCATTAGCAACGCCACGCAAACCACCAAATCGGGCGAGTAATTTTTGACGGCGCTTTGCTCCAATTCCCTCAATTTCTTCCAATTGAGAAACCGTTCTGGCTTTTGCCCGTTTAGCCCGCATACCAGTGATAGCAAAGCGATGCGCCTCATCACGAATCTGCGCCACCAGTAGCAATGCTGCGCTATCAATACCTAGCTCAAGCGACTTACGACCGTCTGCAAAGATCAAGGTCTCTAAACCTACTTTGCGCCCCTCCCCTTTCGCAACACCAACGATGAGGCTGATGTCCATGCCGAATTCAGAAAGCACTTGCCTTGCCATTTCCACTTGACCTTTACCACCGTCAATCAAAATCAGTTGAGGCATCTTTTCAACAGGCAACTCTTGGAAGTTAGCGTAACGTCTTTGTAGAACCTGACGCATTGCCGCGCAATCATCTCCAGGGGTAATGTCGTTAATATTGAAGCGGCGATACTCGCTAGGCTGCATGGCATTTTTTGAATACACCACACAAGAAGCTTGAGTTGCCTCACCAGAGGTATGGCTAATATCAAAACATTCGATGCGCAGCTGCTCAAGACTTTCCAGCTCCAATGCCAAGACATCAGCTAATGCCCTAGCTCTCGCTAGCTGGCCGCCGGTCTCTACCAAACGTTTTGCGATCGCAATCTTGGCATTACCTTCAGCCATGACCAACCAATGTCGTCTCTGACCTTGAGGCTGATGCAGAAAGGTGACGCGTTTGCCAGCTTGCGCGTTTAGCAATTCGTGCAAGCCCTCTGGTAGGATTTCCTCACTTGATTCTTCTGTGGCTGCAACATCATCACCCAGCTTTCGTAAGGGGTGATTGAGAATGAGAACCGGTGGAATCAAATTGGTAGTTGCTTCACCATCGCTGACTTTCTCTTCTAGGTAATGCTGCGCAATAAATGCCTCCAGAATTTCTGTAGGCGGTGGTAATTCTCCAGAAGTGGAGCGCAAGCCTTTAGGGAAATAGGCACGATCCCCCAAATGACGACCACCCCGAATCATTGCTAGATTGACGCAGACCACGCCCTCCATTTGAGCGACCGCAATCACATCCACATCACCTTCACCATCAGCAACAGTATCCATAGATTGTTGTTGTAAGACGCTAGAGAGATCAGCAATACGATCCCTGAGGACGGCTGCCATCTCAAATTCCATGGCATCGCTGTAAGCGTGCATTTTCTTTTCGAGTTCAGATAGCACGCGACTATGATCGCCCTCTAAAAAGCGGGTTGCCTGAGCTACGTCTTGCCCATACTGCTCGACGCTCAGACGACCAACGCAAGGCGCACTACATCGATGAATTTGATGCAACAAACAAGGGCGACTGCGGTTTTTAAATACAGAGTCTTCGCAAGTTCTCAGGCGAAATACTTTCTGCAAAATCTGCACACTATTGCGCACCGCCCATGAATTTGGGAATGGTCCAAAGTAATGATTGCGTTTATCAATTTTTCCGCGATAAGAGGCTAGCCTTGGAAACTGGTGGCCGGTCAACATCACATAGGGATAGGACTTATCATCACGGAAGAGAATATTGAATGGAGGGGCCAGCTCCTTAATGAGATTGTTCTCTAGAATTAAGGCTTCAGTTTCTGAGCGTGTTACTGTTGTTTCGTAGCGGGCAATTTTTCCCACCATCAGCTCTATCCGTGGTGAAAGCTGAGTCCGCTGAAAGTAACTAGACACCCGCTTTTTGAGGTTGCGTGCTTTACCGACATACAAGATATGTCCCGCCTCATCAAAGAAGCGATACACCCCCGGCAATCCGGGTAGCCGTTTAACATCCTGCTGAAGGGTTTCAAAAAGCGAATTGCTCATGCGTTGGGATATTTTCTGTCAAATCGTAGATAACTATGGTGATGCTGGTGTTTGCTGGCGTCTAGCGCGAAGCTTAACAAGTCTTCACGGCCAAGAGGTGCGCATTTTTTGCGATGACCTGCCAACCATTAATTTACTCGCTTCTGGGGTTGATCCAGAAATCAAGCGCCGTATCGATATCCAGCCCTGGGAGGCAAGCCATCACAATAGCCGTCATCCAGTAGAAACACCAGACGTTGTGATTGAAGCCTTTGGATGTGATCTCCCTGAGCGCTACCTTGCAGGCCTGCTCATTGCCTCCAAAAAACCCGTCATTATTAATTTGGAGTACTTGAGCGCTGAGCCTTGGATAGCAGAGTTTCATGGGAAACCCTCTCCGCAAGCCCATGGCATTCCGAAATACTTTTTCTTCCCAGGCTTTCAGGCAAATGCAGGCGGCCTCTTAATTGACCCGGTGCCTACAGAGCCCTTCGTCAGCCCCGCTAATATTCCAGCAAGCTTAAAAACAAGCTGGGAACTGTTGCGACCCAATACAAAACGCATCAGCGTCTTTTGCTATCCAGGCGCCCCACTCCTAAAGTGGCTGGAGGATCTAGGAAGACTTAGCGAGAACTTCGATATTGTTCTGACGCATGGCCAACTTGAGCAACTCCGACTCAGCTCCGGCCACCCCACTCAAGCAATTACTCTGCCCACATCTATTCAACTCATCTCCATTCCGTTTGTTTCTCAAGATGAATATGATTGGATTCTGTCGCAATGCGACTTCAATATTATTCGTGGCGAAGACTCTTTCGTCCGAGGGCAATTAGCAGGTAAACCCTTTATTTGGCACATCTACCCTCAGAAGGATCGCGCGCACGAGGTCAAACTAGCAGCATTTTTAGACCTCTATCTTGAAGATGCATCACAAGAACTGAAACACGCCATCATCGCTGCCATGACCTGGGCAATGCCCAGTCAATGGATTCAGTCGATAGATGCTTGGAGCGCTCATTCCAAGGCTTGGCGTGCTGATTTACTGAAAAAACAAGCTGATGGCGGCTTAGCTGCCCGTCTAATGGGCTTTGTAGCCTGATCTTCAGCAAAATAAGCCTGCGGGCGGTTACAATCTTGTTTTTGATAAAAACCGCAGAAAATCAGCTCTGCACCCAGGAATGGCAAGATGAAAACAGCACAAGAACTCCGCGTTGGTAACGTAGTAATGATCGGCACTGATGCCATGGTCATTTTAAAAGCAGAATATAGTCGCTCAGGCCGTAACTCCTCTGTTGTGAAAATGAAATTTAAGAACTTGTTATCTGGTGCGCCCAACGAAGGCGTGTTCAAAGCAGATGACAAGTTTGATGTGGTGATCTTGGACAAGAAAGATTGCACGTACTCTTATTTTGCAGATCCAATGTATGTATTTATGGATACTGAATACAACCAATATGAAGTCGAAGCGGAATTCATGGGCGATGCATTACATTACCTCGAAGAAAGCATGCCATGTGAAGTGGTGTTCTACGAAGGTAAGGCACTGTCTGTTGCAATGCCTAACTCTTTGGTTCGTGAAATTATTTACACAGAGCCAGCGGTTAAAGGCGACACCAGCTCAGGCAAAGTATTGAAGACTGCAAAATTGGCTACTGGCTATGAGTTGCAAGTTCCTTTGTTCTGCAACACTGGCGACAAGATTGAAATTGATACCCGTACTGGTGAATATCGTAGCCGCGCTAACTAATTTAGCTCGCTCGACAAGTAAAAGCCCGGCATGCCGGGCTTTTTTCTTACCTAGAACCTCCTATATCCAACTTAGGAAATTAACTTTAACTGCTGGAGCAATCCTTTTGCATGCTGGTATTGCACCTCACCCTGCAACTCATCCCAGGCAGGAGCTGTGGCAGTCGGCATCAAACGATTTAATCGAATAGCGGATTCCGCTTGTTTTACTTTGGAGACTTTCAGTTGGCTGAGCAATTGATCTGCCAGATCTGGGCGATTGCAAATCAATACTGCATCACATCCCGCCTCAAGTGCCATATCAGCACCCTTTACTACAGAGCCAGCAACGCTAGCCCCTTCCATTGATAGGTCGTCACTAAAAATCACACCCTCAAAGCCCAACTCTTGACGCAAGATGGAATGCAACCAGATCTTAGAAAAGCCCGCGGGATTTTTATCTACCTTGGGATAAATCACATGGGCTGGCATCACCGCAGTCAAACTCAGATCTAACCATTCATAAGGTTTAGCATCGTCATTCAAAATTTGCTTTAAAGGACGCTCATCCACTGGGATGGCTACATGAGAATCTGCCTCAGCCCAACCATGACCCGGAAAGTGCTTGCCACAGTTCGCCATACCTGCAAGACGTAGGCCCTCATTCAGGCTCTTCGCTAAGGCAAAAGTAATCTGTGGGTCACGACTAAAGGCGCGATCACCAATCACACCACTACGACCAAAATCCAAATCCAGAACAGGGGTAAAACTAAAATCCACACCGCAAGCACGCAACTCAGCAGCCAAGACATATCCACAAGCAGTAGCTGCGGCCATGGCAATAGCTGCAGATTCAGCGGCATGCTTTGATTTATTTTTGGATCCCCAGAGTTCCCCGAGCTTACGCATAGCAGGTAAATGAGTAAAGCCATCTGTTCTGCAGCGTTGCACACGACCGCCCTCATGGTCAATCGAGATCAATACATCGGGGCGGAGTTTTTTAATAGCCGCAGTTAATTTGGTGAGCTGCTTACGGTTGGCAAAGTTTCTGCCAAACAAAATCACACCACCAGTAAGCGGATGCAAGATGCGACGACGATCTTCTGCGTTTAACTCAAGGCCAACAACGTCTAAAGTAACTGGGCCTGGCTTCATAGTCGACTTGCTCATGTATTCCTCGTAATTTTTTAGTTTTATATACTTTTGATAGTTGTTTTATTTTTGAACTACGATGACATGGGCGATAGCCATATCCTGCTCATCACTGACGGTGACTTGAGCTTCCCAGTTTTTTTCCTGCATAAATTGTGCGAGTGCACCCAAATAGGAAGTAACGGGTTTACCGCTAAGCTCATTGAGAGTTTGCAAAGAACGCCACGTCATCGGCATTCTCATTCCCAAACCAATTGCTTTGGAGAAAGCTTCTTTTGCGGCAAAGCGAGTTGCCAAGAAGGCAATGCCCCGCTTGTGATTTCTGGCTAAACGCTGCTTAAAGACCAGCATCTCATCAGGCCCAAGGATTTTTTCAGCTAATCGACCATTGGTGCGATCGTACGCGGCCTGTAGTCGCTCAATCTGCAAAATATCTGTGCCAATACCGATGATCATGTGCTCTTTAGTCTTTTAAGAATGGGTTCTGCCCTGAACCATCAGAGCCTTCATATCCGTAATGGCTGTTTGCCAACCTTTAAAAAGCGCTTCGGCAACGATGGCGTGCCCGATATTGAGCTCAGAGAGCTCTGTAATCGCAGCAATAGGCTCTACATTGCCTTCATGCAAGCCATGCCCTGCATTGACTCGCAATCCAATGCTCTTGCCGTACTGAGCCGCTTTTCTGATGCGTTCAAGCTCTAGCGCTTGTTGATCTCCAGCAAGATCAGCGTAGCGCCCAGTATGTAACTCGACTACTGTGGCACCCACATCTTTAGCTGCCTGAATTTGCTTTTCTTCTGGGTCGATAAATAAAGATACCCGAATACCAGCATTCTTTAACTGGGTAGTAGCGGCCTTTACCGCTTCAAAATGACCCACTACATCTAAGCCGCCTTCAGTAGTGACCTCTTCGCGTTTTTCAGGAACGAGGCACACATCATGCGGCTGAACTCTACAAGCGATCTTAATCATCTCTGGAGTTACAGCGCACTCCAGATTCATGCGCGTCTGAATTAATGGACGAAGGGCTAGCAGGTCAGCATCTTTAATATGGCGACGATCTTCACGCAAATGCAAAGTGATTAAATCTGCGCCAGCCTCTTCAGCCAAACGTGCAGCCTTTAGCGGATCAGGATAAATAGTCCCACGGGCATTGCGCAAAGTAGCCACATGATCAATGTTGATGCCGAGTTCTAACTTAGTCATTGCAGTAGATTACTAGATTTTCTTGAGGTCAATCAAAATCTGACGTGTGGTGAGCACTTGATCCTGAAGGTGCAAGCCAAGCAAAAAGCGCATTAATTGCTTGCTCTCGGAAAGCGTCTCTGGATCAGAAAAATCTCCTACCGCGATTGCCAGGAGGGATCGACCACTCAACACAGGCCATTGGCCTGGATCATCTCCCTGTGCAGGTCTAACGCCACGCTCTGGCTGATAGACATAGCGCTCTTCCGAAATGGGGGCGCTATTGGTTTCTACGCAGCGATCTAGGGCTGCGGCGTAACCTGTCTCTTGAAGTAGAGTTAGCTCAAATGGGCGAAGAATTTCTTCTAAACCTTTGGACTCAAATTCGAGATTAGATAAAGCGGAGATCGTGTCAGTGTAGTGATCGTAGAGCTTTTCATAATCATCTTCACGAGCCAGAAACTTCACCAGCAACTCGTTGAGGTAGAAGCCGCAAAGCAAGGCATCTCCGACTAGGGATGGAGTACCACCGACCCACTCTGATTTAGTCAGAGTACGTAACTCCGATTTACCACTCCAAGAAACCAAGAGAGGCTGAAAGCGCTGCAAGACGGGACGCAATACGGAGTGTGGGCGCTTAGCCCCCTTAGCAATCAAAGCCATCCGACCATGTTGCCGAGTAAACACATCCAAAATTAAGCTGGTTTCCTTATAGGGAATGCTGTGCAATACAAAAGCAGGTTCGTCAGCAACACGAATCGAGGCCATGGCGATTTACTCTAAACCTTGCGCCCGCAACTCAGCACGATCATCAGCCCAACCGCGCTTCACCTTGACCCAAGTTTCCAAAAAGACTTTGCCGTCAAAGAGCTTTTCCATATCAATACGGGCATCGGTAGAGATCTTCTTGAGTCGCTCGCCTTTGGCGCCAATAATCATGGCCTTATGACTATCACGATCCACCAAAATCGTCGCTGCGATACGACGCATCTTGCCGTCCATCTTGAACTGATCAATCACCACGGTGCTGGTGTAAGGCAACTCCTCACCAGTAAAGCGGAAGACCTTTTCACGCAAGATTTCAGCAGCCAGAAAACGCTCGCTGCGATCAGTGATGGTGTCGCCATCGTAAACAGCCTCAGCTTCGGGCAAATAACTCTCAAGCACATCTAGTAATCTTTCAATATCCCCAGGGCTTTTGGCACTCATTGGGACGATCTCAGTAAATTCACATTTATTTTGATCTTCATGGCCACCTAGATCACTCCAAGGCTGACTCATTTCTTTCATGAAATTAAGCAAAGCTTGATCACGCTCAGACGGAGTCTGAAAGCGACTATTGAATAAATCCAATTTATTTAACACCAAAACTACTGGCAAGTCGTTTGGAAGTAGGCGAAGTACCTTCTTGTCATCCTCACCAAAGTAACCAGCCTCAACCACAAAGCAAGCTACATTCACATCTTGCAAGGCAGTGGTTACTGTGCGGTTTAAGGCCTTGTTGAGGGTATTCATCAAACGCGTTTGAAAGCCTGGCGTATCAATGAAGATGAACTGCGCCTCTTCACGATTCTGAATACCTAAAATTCGATGGCGCGTGGTTTGCGCCTTCCGAGAGGTGATGCTGATCTTCTGGCCAACCAAAGCATTCAAGAGAGTCGATTTGCCCATATTGGGACGGCCAACAATGGCGATAGTGCCGCATCTAAACACGATTAGCCCTTCAGCTTAAGATTTAACTGCTCTTCAGTCGCCACTTTTTTTGCTGCTTTCTTTTTGGCTGACCGAGTCTTTTTAGGCTTACCTAATTCTTGTGGCAAGGCTTTTTGAGCGGCGATTAAAGCTAACTTCGCCGCCGCTTGTTCAGCCGCACGGCGTGAAGCACCCTCACCTTTAACAGACACCTTGAGGTTGGGTATTAAACATTCAACCTCAAACTGCTGGTTATGAGCAGCGCCGCTAGTGCCTGTGACGTTATAGGTAGGCAAAGGCAGTTGATAGCTTTGTAAACACTCTTGCAATAAGGTCTTGTCATCTTTACCCAAAGTTTTAGGATCGACATGCGCCAAGATGATCGAATAGAGTTTGCGCAGACATGTCTTAGCTGCATCAAAACCACCATCCAAAAAGATTGCTCCAGTTACCGCTTCGAGTGTGTCAGCCAGAATAGATGGGCGACGAAATCCCCCACTCTTTAGCTCGCCTTCACCCAAGTGAAGGTAGTCCGACAAAGATAATGTTTGGGCAATCTCATATAAAGCTTGCTGCTTGACTAAGTTTGCTCGCACACGAGAAAGGTCGCCCTCATCCAAATCGGAATAGCGCTCATAGAGCATTTCAGCAACTACGCAATTGAGAATGGAGTCACCCAAAAACTCTAAGCGCTCATTATTCTTCTTGCTGTGACTGCGATGCGTGAGTGCTTGATTAAGCAACTCTAACTTTTTAAACGTGTAACCAAGTTGCGCTTGTAGCGGTGCAGCTTCGATAGTGGCGCGGGCGTTCATAACTTTATTCGAAGCCGCCAATACGGCCAAGATTTCCAAGATTCAACCAAACAAAGAACGCTTTACCAACAATGTTTTTATCCGGCACAAATCCCCAATAACGAGAATCAGCACTGTTATCGCGGTTATCGCCCATGGCAAAGTAATGTCCTGCGGGTACCTTGCAAGTGAGTCCAGCATTTTGATATTGGCAGTTTTCAAATCCGGGAAAACGCTCTGCAGGGAACATGCCGGCAGGACGATCTGGATCATTCAAAATCTCGTGCTTGTTACCACCAAGATCTACAGGAAAGGATTCTGCAAAACGTTTGGCGTAACGCATATTTTCAGGGTCTAGGTAAGGTTCGCCACCACTGTATTGCAATGGCTGGCCATTTACTGTTAAACGTTTATCTTGATAAGTGATAGTGTCGCCAGGCAAAGCCACAATGCGCTTGATGTAGTCAACAGATTCGTCACGAGGGTAACGGAACACCACTACGTCGCCACGCCTGGGAGAACCCAGCTCTACAACCTTCTGATTAATCACTGGCAAGCGAATACCATAGGTGAACTTATTCACCAAAATAAAATCGCCAATTTGCAATGTGGGGATCATCGATCCAGAAGGAATCTTAAATGGCTCCACAAGAAAAGAGCGAAGCACAAACACCGCACAAATCACTGGAAAGAATCCTGCCGTATATTCCAACCACAATGGCATGCGGTCGATACCAGCAATACGTCTTTGTGGAGCGAAATAGTATCTGTCAGCAATCCAAGCAATGCCAGAAACCACCACCAGGATAAATAGAATAAGTGCAAAGTTCATTAGTCGTCCACCTGCAAAATCGCCAAGAAGGCTTCTTGTGGAATTTCCACATTACCCACCTGCTTCATGCGCTTCTTACCTTCTTTTTGCTTCTCTAATAATTTACGCTTACGAGAGATGTCGCCACCGTAACACTTAGCCAATACGTTTTTACGCAATGCTTTGACGTTTTCACGGGCAACAATATTGCTACCAATCGCCGCCTGAATAGCTACATCAAACATTTGACGCGGAATAATGCCGCGCATCTTCGCGACCACTTCGCGCCCGCGATGCTGACTATTGCTTCTATGCACGATCACTGAGAGCGCATCCACCCGCTCGCCGTTAATCAGAATATCAACCTTGACCACATCAGCTGGGCGATATTCTTTGAACTCGTAATCCATCGATGCATAACCGCGCGAGATGGATTTCATCTTGTCAAAGAAGTCCAACACAATCTCGGCCATCGGTAACTCATAAGTGAGTTTGACTTGACGTCCAAGGTAATTCATATCCATCTGAATGCCCCGTTTGCCAACGCATAAGGTAATAATTGCACCGACATACTCTTGCGGCATATACAGATTGACCGTCACAATCGGCTCAAGAATCGTATTGATCTTGCTAGCCTCTGGCATCTTTGAAGGGTTGTCTACCGATAAGATGGTTCCATCTGATTGCTCTACTTGGTACACCACCGTTGGGGCAGTAGTGATGAGATTCATGCCGTACTGACGCTCTAAACGCTCTTGCACAATCTCCATGTGGAGCAAACCAAGGAAGCCACAACGGAATCCAAATCCTAAAGCCTGTGATACCTCTGGCTCATACAAGAGTGAAGCATCATTTAATTGCAGCTTCTCCAAAGATTCGCGCAATTGATCGTACTCACTAGCCTCTACTGGATAAAGACCCGCAAAAACTTGAGGCTTGACCTCTTTAAAACCAGGCAGCGGTTCGGTAGCGGGTACTCGGCCTTGCTGCCCTGGTGTATGGGTGACCGTGTCACCCACCTTGGCGGCTTTTAATTCTTTAATGCCCGCAATCACAAAGCCTACTTGACCAGCAGATAGCTCTGGACGATCTACTGACTTCGGGCTAAACACGCCGACATGCTCAACTAAATGGCTTGAACCATTTGCCATGAGGGTAATTTTTTCTTTTGGCTTTAAGGTGCCGTTAACAACACGCACCAACATCACCACGCCGACATAGTTATCAAACCAAGAATCAATAATCAAGGCTTGTAATGGATCTGTTGCACTACCTTTTGGTGGAGGCACGCGCGCAATCATTTCCTCGATGACTTCTGCAACACCCATACCTGTTTTGGCTGAGCATGTCACAGCATCGGATGCATCAATGCCAATCACATCTTCAATTTCTTGTTTAGCACGCTCAGGATCAGCTTGTGGCAAATCAATCTTATTGAGTACCGGCACTACTTCAACACCTAACTCAAGAGCCATGTAACAGTTGGCAACAGTTTGTGCTTCAACGCCTTGGCTGGCATCCACCACTAGCAATGCACCTTCGCATGCAGATAGAGAGCGACTCACCTCATACGAGAAGTCAACGTGACCCGGCGTATCAATCAGATTGATTTTATAAACCTTGCCATCTTTGGCTTTATAAGACAGGGCGGCAGTTTGCGCTTTAATGGTGATGCCGCGCTCACGCTCGATGTCCATAGAATCAAGAACTTGGGCTTCCATTTCACGATCAGTGAGACCGCCGCATAACTGAATAATGCGATCAGCAAGCGTTGATTTGCCGTGATCGATATGGGCGATGATAGAAAAATTGCGGATTAAATCCATAGCGTCTTATGTGGTCTTCAAAAAACGCCTTGTCAGAACGCACCACGATGATGCGCTGCAAAAAGTCGTCTTAAAGTGATTGTAATGGGTGATGCCAAACTGGCACCAAACCCGTTTATTTCATCCAAAAACCGAGGTTTTTGCTTATTTTGGCCTTACTGGGATCACCATGGTGCTATCCGCCCTACGAACAAATACAGGCACCGTCTTATTGGCATCCAAACCCTTAACCAGGCTCTCAAACTGCTTTACCCCTGTGATATCGGCATCTGCAATCCGAATAATGACATCCCCTGGGCGCACCCCTGCCCGCGCTAGAGGACCATCTCCCAGACCAGTAACCTCAACGCCACCACGGATATTGAGCTCCTTCTTCTTGCTATCTGAGGGCTCCGCAACAGCTACCCCAAGAGAATTCGCGTTTCCGCCAGATGCACCAGAACTATCTGACTTCTTAACAGCAGCCTGACCAACTTCGGTATCAACCACCGTCACCATCAGGTCTTTAGTGCTCCCTTTGCGCCAAACCTGCACTGATGCACCGGTTCCGGGCTTAGTCTCGCCAACCGCTCTAGGCAGATCGGTAGATTTACCAATATCACGGCCATTAAAGCTGAGAATCACATCGCCAGATTCAATCCCACCAGCTGCTGCTGGGCCACCAGGTTCCACATTGCGAACATAAGCACCACGCGGCTTACCTAAGCCTAGGCTTTCAGCAATCTCTTTGGTCATTTCACCTAAGGCGACGCCAATGCGGCCACGCGTCATTTTTCCATTAGTACGCAATTGGTCTGCTACGCGCATCGCCTCATCAATCGGAATTGCAAAGGAGATACCCATGTATCCCCCAGAGCGGCTAAAGATCTGGGAGTTAATACCAATAACCTGTCCAGCGGTATTTAATAGGGGGCCACCAGAGTTACCAGGATTAACGGCTACGTCAGTCTGAATGAATGGCAAATAGTCGCCAGTATCGCGACTCTTAGCGGACACAATTCCTGCGGTGACAGTATTTTCTAAGCCAAATGGCGATCCAATCGCCAATACCCACTCACCGACCCTAACCCGTGAAGAATCACCGAGAGGTAATTTAGGCAAGTCACGTGCATCGATTTTGACAACAGCTACATCGGTTCGTTTATCCATTCCCAATAGCTTTGCCTTGTATTCACGCTTATCAGTCAAAGTCACGTAAATAGTATTCGCACCCTCAACCACATGGGCATTAGTCAAAATCATGCCATTGGAATCAATAATGAAACCTGAGCCCACGCCACGATCAGCCTCTTGTGGCTTGCCAGGGTTTGGTTGTGCCTGCTTTGGTCCATTAGGCAATCCTGGAATAGGCACCCCAAAGAAACGACGGAAGAATTCTGCTTGATCCTCGGGCATCCCAGGAATGCCACCCTGGGCTTGCTGCTGTATCACTTTTTCAGTAGTGCGGATGTTCACAACCGCAGGGCTAGCGCGTTCAACCAGATCCGCAAAATCAGGGATAGCTACGCGTGGAGTTTGCGCAGAGGCAAAAGGAATAAATGCAATTTGCCCTAAGCTAAAGGTAGCCAAGAGCGCAATAAGATACTTTTTCATGATGCTATAAGCCTGCTTGGTAAAAACCAATAATTAAAGAAGAAGAAAAGGAAATGGCCTACTAAGGATATTAGGTCAATTTGCCAAAAATCAAGGTACCGTTAGTACCCCCAAAGCCAAAGTTATTTTTAACGGCATGGTCAATCTTCACATCGCGAGCAGTATTGGCGCAGTAGTCCAAATCACACTCTGGATCTTGATTGAAGATATTGATTGTTGGTGGAGACTTCTGGTTATGTAAAGCCAGAATAGTAAAGACAGACTCTAAGCCGCCTGCACCGCCTAAAAGGTGGCCAGTCATCGACTTAGTAGAGTTAATCAAGGTCTTCTTGGCGTGATCGCCAAGGGCAGCCTTAATGGCAGCAGTTTCATTCTTGTCACCCAAAGGTGTAGAGGTGCCGTGCGCATTAATGTAGTCAATTTGATCGGCATTCAAGCCGGCATCGCGCATAGCATTGAGCATGCAACGACGTGGGCCATCCATATTTGGCGCAGTCATGTGATATGCGTCGCCACTCATACCGAAGCCCAAGAGCTCACAGTAGATTTTTGCGCCACGGGCCTTAGCATGCTCATACTCTTCAAGAACAACAACGCCAGCACCCTCACCCAGAACGAAACCATCGCGGTCCCTGTCCCATGGACGTGAAGCAGTTGCAGGGTCATCATTACGTGTCGACAATGCACGGGCTGAAGCGAAACCACCCACACCTAAAGCAGAAATAGTCGATTCAGCGCCGCCAGCCACCATCACATCGGCATCACCGTACTGAATTAAGCGAGCTGCCAATCCAATACTATGCAAACCAGTGGTACAGGCTGTCACTGCAGCAACGTTTGGACCTTTAAGACCAAACAAGATGCTAAGGTGCCCTGAAATCATATTAATGATTGAGCCTGGTACAAAGAATGGGGAGATACGACGAGGACCGCGAGCGAGTAATTCAGCGCCGGTTTCTTCAATCATCGGCAGGCCGCCAATGCCTGAACCAACCATAACGCCAACGCGCTCAGCGTTCTCTTCCGTTACCTGTAGACCGCTATCGCGAATCGCTTGTGATCCAGCAGCGATACCGTAATGGATAAAAGTATCCATATGGCGCGCTTCTTTTGCAGAAACATATTCCTCGACATTGAAATCCTTCACCTCGCCAGCGAAATGCACGCTGAGCGGAGTGTGGTCAAACTTCGTGATAGTAGCGATGCCGGATTTGCCCGCGAGCAAATTAGACCAGGCTGCATCAACCGAGTTACCAACAGGTGAAATAAGGCCTAAACCGGTAACAACAACCCGGCGACGGCCATTTGATGCTGACACAGTAATAGCTATTAACTAAGCTAGGGAATTAACCCTGCTGAGCTTTGGACTGAGCAAAATCGATAGCGAGCTGAACAGTAGTAATTTTTTCAGCTTCTTCATCCGGAATTTCAATCCCGAATTCATCTTCCAAAGCCATTACCAATTCAACAGTGTCAAGAGAGTCTGCGCCCAAGTCATTCACAAAAGAAGATTCATTCTTGATATCTGCTTCTGCGACGCCCAATTGCTCAGCGACGATCTTCTTAACGCGTTGTTCGATGTTATCCATTAATTCCCCCAAGGGTTGTAAAAAAACGATGAAAAGAATTTTATCAGCTTGGCGGACTAAATTAGTAAATCCGTCAAAAAAATGATCAAATTCCTGCTTTATTTTTAAGCTAAATAGAGGCCGCCATTGACATGTAAGGTGTTACCCGTAATATATCCAGCGGCTGGAGAGGCTAAAAATGCCACTGCTTGAGCTACATCCTCAGGACTGCCGAGGCGAGCCAAGGGAATGTTCGCTTTTAGGGCATTTTGCTGCTCTTCGCTCAAAGCGCGGGTCATATCAGTATCAATAAAGCCTGGAGCAACGCAATTAACAGTGATATTGCGGCTACCGATTTCACGAGCCAAGGCGCGTGTCATGCCAGAAACCCCAGCTTTAGCAGCAGCGTAATTGGCCTGACCTGGGTTGCCCATATGGCCAACAATAGAGGTGATATTGATAATCCGACCAGCGCGCGCCTTCATCATTGGACGCATTACCGCCTGAGCCAAACGGAAAACCGCACTCAAATTGGTATCAATAACATCGGTCCACTCGTCTGTTTTCATGCGCATTGCTAAGTTATCGCGGGTAATGCCAGCGTTATTCACCAAAATACTGATGCCGCCAAAATCCTTCACGATCAAATCAATGATGTCCTCACACGCCTTTGGATCAGTCACATTCAATACCTCGCCTCGACCACCACTCGCCTGTAAACGAGCGTTAATGGCTTTAGCGCCGTCCCCAGAGGTAGCAGTACCAATTACTTTGGCGCCACATTTCACCAACTCATCTGCAATAGCCTGACCAATACCGCGTGATGCGCCGGTCACTAATGCAATTTGTCCGCTTAAGTCGAGATTCATATTTGTCTTCCCTTGTTTCTTATTTTGGGTTCTTAATTATTTCTAGATTCTTTTTTACTTCACTGTCGTCAAAGCTTCATTGAGGCTGGCTTCATCAAAAATAGGTACGCCTACAACATTCTCATTGATGCGCTTAGTCAATCCCGCCAAAACTTTGCCAGGGCCACATTCCACCACTTGAGTAATGCCTTGCTGAGCCATTGCATTGATAGTCTCTTGCCAGCGCACAGGCTTGGCAGCTTGACGTACCAAGGCATCTTTAATGGCTGCGGGATCATTTAGGATTTCTACGTCCACGTTATTAATTACAGAGATCATCGGGATCTTAAATTCGATATTGGCCAAATAGCCTTGTAGTTTTTCAGAGGCAGGCTGCAATAAAGAAGAATGAAATGGTGCCGAGACTGGCAATGGCAAAGCCCGTTTCGCACCTGCTGCCTTAAGCATTTCACATGCCTTAGTCACCGCATCACTGCCGCCAGCAATGACCACTTGTCCTGGCGCATTAAAGTTCACCGCTTCAACTACACCACCAGAGGCTACCGCAGCTTCTGCACATACCGCTATCACGATCGCGTCATCTAAGCCTAAGATCGCAGCCATACCGCCTGTGCCAACTGGTACAGCAGATTGCATGGCTTCAGCACGAAAGCGCACCAAAGGTACCGCATCTTTAAATGAAATAACACCCGCAGCAACCAATGCAGAGTATTCACCCAGGCTATGTCCTGCCATCATTTTAGGAACGGCGCCGCCAGAGGCTAACCAAGCGCGATAAAACGCAATCGCTGCAGTCAACATTACTGGCTGGGTATTGGTAGTTAAAGACAATGCTTCTGCAGGGCCTTCAGCAATGAGTTTGGCAACATCTTCACCCAATGCTTCTGAAGCTTCTTCCAAAGTCGCGCGGACTTCAGGGCGATCAGAAATCGAATTGAGCATCCCAACAGATTGGGAGCCTTGGCCAGGAAATACGAATGCAAATGTCATAGGAATAATCGCTGATTGATGTTTATTGATTAATTACTTTTACTTAGTACTTAATTGCTACCGCACCCCAAGCAAAGCCGCCGCCCACACCCTCTAGCAAGAGATGTTGACCACGTTGAATTTGACCAGAGCGAACGCCGGCGTCCAGCGCAAGCGGTATGGATGCAGCAGAAGTATTGCCATGTTCATGCACGGTCACAATGACTTTATCCATCGACATACCCATCTTGCGAGCCGTGCTCTCCATGATGCGAATATTGGCTTGATGTGGCACTAGCCAATCGATTTGTTCTGGCTTGAGATTGGCTTTTTCCAAAGCCTCATGAGCAACCTGCTCTAGCACCTTCACTGCCAACTTAAATACTGCAGGCCCATCCATGGTTAAGAATGCTGAACCCTCTACGCCGCCTTGTTTGGCGCGCCCCGGCACACACAAAATATCGCGCTGACTACCATCTGCATGTAAAGCGGTCGACAAAATACCCGGCTCAGACGAAGCTTCCAGAACCACTGCACCAGCGCCATCACCAAACAGAACAGAAGTCGTGCGATCTTGAAAATCCAAGATACGAGAAAAAGTTTCTGCGCCAAGTACCAATACTTTTTTATAGGTGCCGGTGCGAATGAATGCATCCGCAATTGCTAGGGCGTAAGTAAAGCCAGCACAGACTGCCTGCACATCAAATGCAGCGCAATTGGTATGCGCGCCCAACTTGTCTTGTACTACGCAAGCCGTGCTTGGGAAACCACCTAAATGATCTGGGGTCGAGGTCGCCAAAATAATGAGGTCGAGATCTTCTGATGTACAAGCAGCAGCTTCTAAGGCAACTTGAGCAGCTTTGACAGCTAAATCACTTGTGAGTTGATTATCCGCGGCAAGGTGACGTGCAGAGATACCACTTCGAGTCACAATCCATTCATCACTAGTCTCAAGGCCAATCTTCGCCAAACGCTCAACGAGATCTTGATTGCTTAAACGCAACTCAGGAAGATAGCCTCCAGTTCCTGCAACCCGTGAATAAGTACTCATGATTATTTTGTCTCCACCACAAAAGCTTGAGCGATACGCTCTACCATGCGATTTTTTGCCGCTTCATATGCGCGATCAAGCGCAAAACCAAATGCAAAACGATCCGCAGAGCCATGGCTCTTAATTACGCAACCGCGCAAGCCTAAAAGCACTGCACCGTTATAGCGACGATGATCAACGCGTTTGCGAACGCGCAGCAATGGCACCATGGCACAGATCGCCATCAATTTAGTAAGCCAGGAGCGATTAAATTCTTCCTTAATCAAGCCACTCATCATCTTTGCTAAGCCTTCGCTTGCCTTCAAGACAACATTGCCAACAAAACCATCGCACACCACGATATCCGTAGTGCCTTTAAAAATATCATTACCTTCTACATTGCCATAAAAGTTTAAGTTAGTTTGACGCAGTAACTCACTAGTCTGCTTCACCACCTCATTACCTTTAATCACCTCTTCGCCAATATTGAGAAGACCGATAGAAGGATTTTCTGTGCCGTCAACTACCTGAACCATCACATTGGCCATCTGCGCAAATTGCACCAAGTGCATCGGCTCGCAATCGGCGTTAGCACCAAGATCTAGCATCGTGGTGCCGCGGCCTTTTTCATTGGGGATCGCAGTGGCGATCGCAGGGCGATCAACACCATCGAGAGTTTTAAGAATGTAGCGGGAAATAGCCATCAAGGCACCCGTATTGCCAGAGGAGATGATGGCATCAGCCGCACCCTCTTTAACTTGCTCAATGGCAACACGCATTGAAGAATCTTTTTTGCGACGCAGTGCTACCTCAATAGGGTCATCCATCAAGACAACTTCGCTGGCGGGAATAATTTGAATACGCTCCATTGGCGCTCTTGGAAATTTACTCAAGGCTTGCTTGAGCGCTTCCGGATTACCAACCAAGGCAATCTTCACATCGGCATGTTTTTCGAGAAAATCGCAACAAGCGGGGACTGTAACAACTACCCCATGATCTCCGCCCATGGCATCGATAGCAAGAGTGACACTCATAAAATCATGTATTGCTGCAAGTGGTATTTTTCAAAGAAAAAAGCGGCTTTTATTGGAGCCGCTTCTATCTTTTTAGGCTAAAAAATTAGTCGTTTTTGGTTTTAACAACTTTACGACCACGATAGTAGCCGTTTGGTGAAATGTGGTGGCGCAAATGGGCCTCACCAGTTGTGGCTTCAACAGCCGTAGCAGGTGCGGTCAAAAAGTCGTGCGCACGGTGCATGCCACGTTTGGATGGGGATTTTTTATTCTGTTGGACGGCCATATTGAACTCCTAAGCAAGGCGATATTCTAACATGAAAAAACCACTAAATGCTTGATTAATTGATAAAAAGGGTTTGAATTGCAATCCCCTAAATATGGGGTCACATCAATTTTTCTTCATATTTTTCAATATGTTAAAGGGATTCTGAGGCTTTTCTAGAGTATCAGCTACTTCCCCCGCCTCACCAAATGATGAGGCATGAGGTTGGCAAGCACCCTCTGGGTGTTTCGGAATCAAGGGTAAAGACAGCAGAATCTCATCCTCAATCAGCCCCAAAAGGTCAAAGTGCTGACTCGCAACCAAAGCCTCCTGCTGGTCGTCCTCAATCGGAAAAGCATCTGCCTCGGCTTCGGTCGCGACCATGACAAAGCGACTCTCCTGTGCCAAGTCCAAGCCGCAATCTTGCAAACAGCTCTGGCAGACCAGGTGAATGCGACCTTTTACCTCTAATTCCACTATTTGAAGGGGCTCGGAGCCTGGAGAATCCACAAAATGGGTCTTAATCTGCCAATGAAAGCCATCCCCCGGCTCAATACTAGAGGCCTCTTCAGCCACTCTAGGTAGGGCTGTAATGCCTAAAAAACCAGCACCTTTATAGGATTGTGGGGCGCAAAAATCGATCCTGCGCAAAGCACTTGGATCCGCGGATAGCTCAACTTGAGGTAAAACTTGATTACGATTCATGACATCAGTCTAAATGAAGGCTTCAGCGAAAGTACAAGTAGTGATGAGTAATTCTGCAAAAAAATTGATCTTGGCATCCACCTCCGCCTACCGTCGGGAGCTCTTGGAGCGCTTGCGCATCCCTTTTGATGTGATTTCACCCCAAGTGGATGAAACTCCTTTGCCCGGCGAGAGCACTCTAGACCTAGCTCTCAGATTGGCAAAAGCGAAAGCTGCTGCTGTAGCCCAACAGCATCCGGAGGCCTGGGTCATTGGCTCCGATCAAGTGGCAGACCTCTGTGGCGCCGCAATTGGCAAGCCTGGAAACTTTGAACGCGCGATGGCGCAACTGCAACTCATGCGCGGCGCGACTGTGACTTTTCATACGGCACTTTGCTTGATGCATGGCGAAACAGAAACCGCCTTAAGCATCCCAACTGAGGTGACCTTTCGCAAGCTATCCGATGATGTTTTAGAGGCTTATCTTCACGCTGAAGAACCCTATGACTGCGCTGGTAGCGCCAAATCTGAAGGCTTAGGAATCTCTCTGCTAGAGGCCATTAAAAGCGATGACCCCACTGCACTAATTGGCCTGCCATTAATTGCGCTGAGTGGCCTCTTGCGTGATGCTGGCTTTGTTATTCCAGCGAAGAAATAAAAAAACAAAAAAATCAAAACGAAGTTAAATACATGAGCGCAAAACTAGGCACCCTCTTTTTAATCCCCAATACTTTGGGAGATGATTCTCGAGACGAGCAATTACCTTGGGTGTTACCAACTGAAACGATTGCCCAAACATCCAAACTGGTTCATTGGATTGTTGAAGATGCCAAGACTGCGCGTGCTTTTTTAAAGACTGTAGATAGCGTTTCACCTTTGGCTTGCACGATTCAAGAAATGCAAATGAGTGAGTGGCGCGGTGTAGCCAGAAACGCCAAGTATGGCGATGCAGTGAAACCCATGGATTTACTCAAGCCTTTAATGGCTGGCAATGACATGGGCCTCATGTCAGAGGCTGGGGTACCAGGGGTAGCAGATCCTGGCGCAGAGCTAGTACTTGCTGCACAACAGCTGGGTGCCAAAGTAAAGCCTTTGGTTGGTCCAAGCTCTATTTTGCTAGGCCTCATGGCTAGCGGATTAAATGGTCAACGCTTTGCTTTTCAGGGATACATTCCGCATGATGCGCAAGACCGTATCGCTAGACTGAAACAGCTGGAAATGGAATCTAGAAAATTACAGCAAACTCAAATCTGGATTGAGACGCCCTATCGCAACACCGCCATGTTGATGGCTTGCCTCAATACATTGGCGCCACAATCACTGCTTTGTCTTGGCATGGATCTGAGTCTCGCCACGGAGGTAATTACGACACTCTCGATTGCAGACTGGCGTAAGCGTTATCCGAATGAAGCAGCATGCGCCTCATTACAAAATAGGCCAGCAGTATTTCTATTGCTGGCCTAGGTGTTTTGTTTGTTGCCTTACTGATCGATCGTTTTTTACTTCAAATCAGGCGTCTTAATTAATGCCTTACCTGCTGCAGCACCAACCTCAGCACCAAAGCGTTTGGCAACGCGTTCGGCAAAATTCTCTTTCATGGTGTAGTCAAGAATATCTGGTGATTTAAAGATATCGCGCGCTACGGACTCTACTGTTCCATAGCCATCTACCAAACCAATTTTGATTGCTTGTTCGCCATTCCAAACACGGCCAGAGAACATCTCAGGGGTTTCTTTTAAGCGATCGCCACGACCTGCTTTTACCACCGCAATAAATTGCTGATGAATCTCATCAATCATGGTTTTGATCATTTCGACCTGCTGGGGATTTTCTTTAGAAAACGGATCCATCATGCCTTTATTGGATCCCGCAGTAATCATGCGACGCGTCACACCCAACTTATCCATTAAGCCGGTAAAGCCAAAGCCTTCCATGATCACGCCAATGGACCCGACGAGGCTGGCCTTGTCGACCAAAATCTGATCACCAGCTACGGCGACGTAGTAACCGCCAGAGGCGCAAATGTCCTCAATCACCACGTAGAAAGGTTTACTTGGATAGAGCTTACGCAAGCGGTGAATTTCATCATTCATCATGCCAGCCTGCACTGGAGAGCCGCCTGGGCTATTAATGCGCAAAACCACCCCTGCACTATTCTCATTTTCAAATGCAGCCGTCAGTGATGAGTTGATATCTAAAGCATTTGCCATAGAGCTTGAAGAGATCTCCCCCTCTAGCGTAACTAAGGCTGTGTGCTTCTCGGTTCCCATGCCGCGCCCCGGCAGCTGAAAATCAAATATCGCCAGAATCGCACCCACAAAAACAATTAAAGTGAGCGCCCGAAATACAGCCTTCCAGCGGCGTGTCTTACGGGTTTCTTTTAAATTCTCCAACAACAAATGCTCGAGGGCTTGACGCTCCCAGTTTTGATTCGCATTGTCTGGCTGATTTTGATCCATTGCTTTTATTCCTTAGTTACTAACTTGTGTATAGCTTCAGTATGGCTGGTTTATGCATTTTTCACAGTGAGATTCTGGCTTAGCCAGCTCGTCAACTGCGAGACATCATCCACATGGATGAGGGATGGCGATTCTTTTAAAGTGCTGGGTGGATGCGCGCCATAAGTGACTGCAACAGCATCAACGCCTGCATTGGCTGCCATATCCAAATCATGGGTAGTGTCCCCAATCATGAGCATGCGGCGCATCGGCACCTGCATTACATCCGAAAGCTCTAAGAGCATTCCAGGATGAGGCTTGGAGAAGGATTCATCTGCAGTGCGCGTTTCATGAAACATCATCTCTAGCTGGTGATGCTTTAAAGAGCGATCCAATCCCACGCGAGATTTACCTGTAGCAACTCCCAATAAATAACCATCCGCACGCAAACTTTCTAACAGCTCACGAATCCCCGGAAATAAATCAAGCTCATGATCTTTAGCTAGGTAGTGATAACGAAAGCGCTCTGTCAGCTTGGGGAAATGGGCTGGCTCAATCCATGGAACTGCCCTTCTGAGCGAATCCTGAATCCCCAAGCCAATAACTGAACTTGCCAAAGAGTCATCCGGCTCCTTGAAACCTAAATCGCGACAAGCCTGCTGAATGCAATCCACGATGGTTGGCGTGGAATCCATGATGGTTCCATCCCAATCCCACACAATCAGGTCATAACATCTATCGGATTTTTGCTCTTCAATCATCTGGGCATTAATTACTTAACTTTTTTCAGCGGGCGCTTCAAAGTTTTTCATCATTGCCGTAAATTCAGCGGGCAATGGCGATTCGATACGCATTTTCTCGCCAGTACGGGGATGGGTAAAGCCAGCCAAATGAGCATGCAAATACAAGCGCTTAGATTTCACAATCTTGTCTTGATCTGCAAAGCCGTATTTATCGTCGCCCAAGATGGCATGACCAAGCTTTAGGAGGTGCACACGAATCTGATGGGTGCGGCCCGTTTTGAGCTGAGCCTCGGCCAGAGTAATCGCCGCATCTCCGCGCTTCATGGTCTTGACAACACGTAAAGCCGTATGACTCGGCAGGCCATCTGGGTCAACACGCACGCGGCGCTCGCCATTAGGCAGCAAGTATTTATGTAGCGCGTACTTTAATTGCATTACACCGGCACCCTGAGCAATTTCCCCGTGGGCAAGTAAGTAATAGCGCTTATCGGTCTGCCCCTCACGGATCTGACGATGCAGCTCCACTAGAGCACTGCGTTTTTTAGCCAGCAGCAATACGCCCGAAGTATCGCGATCCAAACGATGGACCAATTCTAGGAATTTGAGTTCTGGGCGGGTAATACGCAGAGTCTCAATAACGCCAAGGGCGATACCCGATCCACCATGAACTGCTAAACCCGGCGGCTTATTGACTATCAATAGAGCCTCATCCTCAAACAGAATAGGCATTTTGTCAGAGTACCCTTGTGCTCGAGACTTGGTTTGAGCCGAATTGACGGCCGCCATTTGGGCGGGCTCAGCAATGCGAACGGGGGGAACCCTAACCACATCCCCCTCAATTAAGCGGGTAGTTGGCTCCGCCCTTTTCTTATTAACCCGAACTTCGCCAGAGCGAATAATCCGATACACATGGCTTTTGGGAACCCCTTTAGCCCAGCGTAAGAGATAATTATCCAGTCGCTGGCCAGCCTCCTCGGGACCAATGGTCTGAAGATGTACAGCCGCAGGAGCGGGTGTTTTTACCTGTGAAGGCTTGGAAATGGGTTCGGATTTCATGATTTATCTCTCTCGCCACCTCGACAGGGGTCGGCAAGGGACTTAACAATACCCCATTGTCGTTCAACTTGTGTCGTATAATCAACGCTCTAGCCAATTTATTGGCCCGATACCACCCTGATTCAGGTTTGTATCGTGGAGCTTGGAGTCGCCCTTAAAAGACTCCCGGGGTTGCCCCTCCCCCGTTGTAATGAGGCGCAGGGTTGGTGTGCCGTATGCCGCGACCCGCGATTAGAAGACAGTTTCCAGGCGCGCGCCTGCATTGATGACCTAAAGGAGGTCTCTGCGGCGATCGTCAAGTGTGGCACCGGTTTAATTGAACATGGTGTACTAGGCAGAAGATGCCTGGATTAGCTTGATCCACACTCCAAAGCTGCCAATGGGCTATGCCCCCAAGCGGTATCTAACTTGTCCCTAACGCAGCGCGCAACGACGCACTCCCCAATAGGAGAGTGTTATGAAACGCATGTTATTTAATGCAACTCAACAAGAAGAGTTGCGAGTTGCCATCGTCGATGGTCAAAAACTCATCGATATCGATATCGAAGCTGCCGGTCGTGAACAACGCAAAGGCAATATTTACAAAGGTGTTATTACTCGCATTGAGCCTTCGCTCGAAGCTTGCTTTGTAAATTACGGCGAAGAACGCCATGGCTTCCTGCCATTTAAAGAAGTTGCCCGCACCTACTTTAAAGAGGGTATTGATGTCCGTAATGCCTCTATTAAAGATGCCTTACGCGAAGGCCAAGAAATCATTGTTCAGGTGGAAAAAGAAGAGCGCGGCCAAAAAGGCGCCGCCCTCACCTCTTTTGTATCCCTGGCAGGTCGCTATTTGGTATTAATGCCAAATAACCCACGTGGAGGCGGTGTTTCACGCCGCATTGAAGGCGAAGACCGTCAAGAACTCCGTGAAGCAATGTCCCAATTAGAAGTACCTGATGGCATGAGCATCATTGCTCGTACTGCTGGTATTGGCCGTGACGCTACTGAATTGCAATGGGACTTAAGTTACCTCATGCAGTTGTGGACAGCGATTGATGAGGCTGCCAAAGGCAACTCAGCACCACTATTGATTTACCTCGAATCTAGCTTGGTAATCCGCGCAATTCGTGATTACTTCCAGCCAGATATTGGCGAGATCCTCATTGATACCGATGACATCTACGAGCAAGCTGCAGCCTTTATGTCTGTAGTAATGCCAGACAACCTGCCAAGAGTGAAGCGTTACCAGGACGATGTTCCTTTGTTCTCTCGCTTCCAGATTGAGCACCAGATTGAAACTGCTTACTCACGAACAGTGCCATTGCCATCTGGCGGCGCAATCGTGATTGACCATACTGAAGCTTTGGTTTCTGTGGACGTCAACTCTGCACGCGCAACCCGTGGCTCTGATATTGAAGAGACTGCTACTCGCACCAACTTAGAAGCTGCCGATGAAATCGCTCGTCAAGCGCGTTTACGTGACTTGGGTGGCCTCATCGTCATTGACTTCATTGATATGGAATCGAGCAAGGCACAGAAAGATGTTGAGAATCGCCTACGCGATGCCTTACGTCATGACCGTGCGCGCGTTCAGATGGGCAAGATCTCCAAGTTTGGTTTGATGGAAATGTCACGCCAGCGTTTACGCCCCGCCCTCTCTGAAGGTAGCCACGTCACCTGCCCACGTTGTAACGGCACAGGCCATATCCGCGATACTGAATCTTCTGCCTTGCAAGTCTTGCGCATCATCCAAGAAGAGGCAATGAAAGAAAATACAGCAGCTATTCATACACAAGTTCCAGTCGAAGTGGCTGCGTTCTTGCTCAATGAGAAACGCGCTGAAGTAATTAAGATTGAGACTCGCTTTAAAGTCAATGTCTTGATGATCCCAAACAAGCATTTAGAGACACCACATTACAAGCTTGAGCGTTTACGCCATGACGATCCACGTCTTGATGATCAAAAAGCCAGCTATGTGATGGCTGAAGAAGCTGCCGCTGAACTCGAAACTGATACCGCTGTAAGCCGTAAAGATGCGGATGTTAAAGTTCGCCCAGAGGCGGCTGTCAAAGGCATTACACCAAACGCGCCAGCGCCAGCAAGCCAACCACGTCCAGCACGTGTTGAAAAAGCCAGCACTGAAACTGCTAGTACCGGTGGATTCTTTGGATTTATTAAGAGCCTATTCTCTTCATCACCGGCGCCAGAAGTAAAACCAACTCCAAGTGGGCCACGTGGCCGTAATCAAAACAATCGCAACAGCAACAATCGCAATCGCGGTCGCCGTGGCGAGCGCAACGATCGCGCTGAGCGTCCAGCTGAAGGTGCAGCAGCTACTGAAGGTACAAATGCTCCACGCGAAGCAGGTTCAGGTAGAGGTCGCCAAGACGGCCGTAACCGTAACAGTAATCGCAATCAAAACCCAAAACCAGAAAATCAAGCTGCGGTAACTCCAGCCACTGAAGCTGCGCCAGGAACCGATGCCGCTCCTAGCACTGAAGGTGAAGAGCGTCGTGGCCGTGGTCGCAACCGTCGTGGCCGTGGTCGTGGTCAACGTGGCGAGCGCACCGAGTCCAATGGTGATGCAGCGATTGCTTCCGTTGTCTCAATAGCAACTTCATTCTCTGGCCCACCAGCAGGAATGGCTGGAGCTTCTGCTTCCATGCCTATCCAGAACCTTGCTCAGAGCTTTGGCAATACCGATGCAGCTGCCCCCGTAGCTTCTAGTGAAGTAAAGGAAAGAGCGCCACGCGAGCCAAGAGAACCAAGAGAGCAACGTGCACCGCGTCAAAGCAATCGCCCATCTAACACTGCTTCAGCAACAGCTGCACCAGTAGCGGTTGCTGCAATTGAAGTGATTGCAAAACCAATGCCTGAACTTCCGAAAGTTGCCTTCCAGGCACTAGAAGAGACACCGTTGCATAGCGTGGTTCAGTCTGCTGGCATGGTCTGGGTAGCAACAGACTCCAGCAAACATCAAGAAGCGCAATCACAAATCAAAGCAGAACCTGAAATTGTGCCTATGGGTAGAATACCTAAGGCAGCGGTAAGCCTGCAAAATGGTCCAATGGTTTTAGTTGAAACCGGCGGCCAAGAAAAAACGGTTTAAATCGATTTCTCCAGGCTGCCATTTATCCCACAAAGATATTTGGTAGTTTGGCAGAAACACCGTTTCACAGCCATAATTAGTCATGGTTGAAAAAGTAATCCCCATACGTTTAGATGAAGGTAAAGACAAAGGTCTTGCGCCGCCCATTCCAGGGCAGCTTGTGGCTGCGAATACTTCAACTAAAGATACCCGGGGGCGCCCTCTCCGCGATTTACGCATCTCCGTCACTGATCGATGCAATTTCCGCTGCACCTACTGCATGCCTAAGGAAATCTTCGATAAAAACTACCCCTACCTCTCTCATCAAGAATTACTCAGCTTTGAAGAGATCGCCCGATTAACCACGATCTTTGCCTCACTAGGCGTTGAAAAAATTCGTCTCACCGGGGGCGAACCTTTGCTCCGAAAAAATCTCGAAGTGCTCATCGAGATGCTAGCCAAAATTCGATCTACAGCAGGTCAACCCCTCGACTTAACGCTCACTACTAACGGCAGTATTTTGCGCAAGAAAGCGGCTGCATTAAAAGCGGCAGGCTTGCATCGACTCACCATTAGCCTTGATGGCCTGAACGATGAGATCTTCAAAAAAATGAATGATGTCGACTTTCCGGTAACGGATGTGCTCGATGGTATTGCTGCAGCCCAAGAAGCCGGCTTTACTAATCTCAAAGTCAATATGGTCGTAAAGAAGGGTACGAACGACCAAGAGATTATTGCGATGGCTAAGCATTTCAAAGGCAGCGGTGTGACATTGCGTTTTATCGAGTTTATGGATGTAGGCAGCTCCAATGGCTGGGATATGTCACAAGTACTCCCCTCAAAAGACGTTGCCGAAAAGATTAATGCAGTCTTTCCGATTGAAGCTATTGAGGCCAACTATCCTGGTGAAGTTGCTCAGCGCTGGCGCTACGTCGATGGCTCTGGTGAAATTGGCTTCATCTCTAGCGTTACTCAAACCTTCTGCCATGAGTGCACCCGTGCTCGTATTTCAACAGATGGGCAAATGTATCTCTGCCTGTTTGCAAATGCAGGTTTTGATTTCAAAACACTCTTGCGTTCAGATAAAAGTGATCTGGAAATTGCCAATGCCATCATGAACACCTGGGCAGATCGCGAAGACCACTATTCAGAAATTCGGGGATCAAATACAGCGACAGCAGCCACCCGAAAAGTGGAAATGTCTTACATCGGCGGCTAATGATTACCTCACAACACATTACAGGTCTAATTTTGGCGGGCGGCCGGGCCCAACGTATGGGTGGCATCGATAAAGGTTTAATTTCTTTTCATGGCAAGCCTTTAATTGAATCTGCCATCAACCGCCTAAAACCTCAAGTTAGCACTATTCTGATTAATGCGAACCGTAGTATTACGAAGTACTCGCACTATGGCTATCCAGTGCTGATGGATGAAACACCTGACTTCTCCGGCCCATTGGCTGGGTTCTCAGTTGGCCTGAAGCATTGCAAAACTCCTTATTTACTGACATCTCCTTGTGACTCCCCTTTGTTGCCAAGCGATATTGCTGAAAAAATGGCGACTGAACTTGAGAATCAAAATCTAGAGTTGGTCTTCGCATCCTCCAAAGAAGATGATGGAAAGATTTGGGCGCAACCGGTTTTCTGCTTAATGAAAAGCAGTTTGCAAGATTCTTTGCATGCCTTTTTAAGCAAAGGGGATTTGAAGATTGATCACTGGTTCACAGAATTGCGATCTGGTACTGTAGTGTTTGAAAGTGCTCAAGCATTTGCGAATGTGAATACGCCAGAAGAGTTGGCCGCCCTAGAAAAAATATCGTCATGACGGATTTAATCAAGCACTCCCCGAATAGCCCCATTCTCCTGACTGCTTCGCTCCATGTTGAAGAGGCTCGTAAAGCTATCTCAGGTCTCGTCAATGAATTAATCCAAGAGTCTCGCCAACTACATAATGCGAGCGACATTGAGTCGGTCACTTTGGATCAAGCAATCAATCGCATTCTCGCGGAAGATTTACTCTCACCCATCGACGTCCCTGCCGCAGATAATTCCGCGATGGATGGCTTTGCCTTTAACGGGGACTGCTTGGGCGACAGCGATAAGACCGTATCGCTCAATGTGATTGGCACCGCCTATGCTGGCAAGCCTTACAAAGGAAATATTGGTCAGGGCGAATGTCTCAAGATCATGACGGGCGCCCTCATGCCTGATGGCTGTGACACTGTCATTCCACAAGAATTTACGGAATCTGCAGACGAGTCAGCCGTAGGCTTCAAGCAAAATCAAGTGAAGCGCGGAGAAAATCGTCGCTTACGTGGTGAGGATTTACTAAGTGGTAAAGCAGCAATTGCTGCTGGACGCTTACTGCGCCCTTCCGATCTTGGTCTGGCCGCCTCTCTAGGTATTGCCTCACTCAAAGTTCACCGCAAACTCAAGGTTGCCATCTTGTCCTCCGGTGATGAATTGCGTCCTCTGGGAAGTCCTTTAGATGCTGGCAGTATTTATGACAGCAATCGCTATAGCCTGACTGGCTTACTCAATCGCCTCAATCTAGAAATCATGGATTGCGGCATTGTGCGTGATGATCCCACTTCACTCAAAGCAGCGTTTATAGAAGCCACCTCTAAAGCGGATGTCCTCATCTCATCTGGCGGCGTTTCCGTTGGCGAAGCGGACTTTACCAAACAAATCATGCAAGAACTTGGCGATGTTGGGTTCTGGAAAATTGCCATGCGCCCAGGTCGCCCCATGGCTTTTGGAATATTGAAGCCAATTCAGGGCTCTAGCCGCAAGACCCTCTTCTTTGGTTTACCCGGAAATCCCGTAGCGGTAATGGTGACTTTTTATCAATTTGTCCGTGCTGCTTTATTGCAACTCAATGGCGCAAGTCAGACTGAGCCGCCGATGACTCAAGCTATTGCAGAAGCGCCGATTCGGAAAAAGCCTGGTCGGACAGAATTTCAGCGAGCTATTTTGGGTCGTAACTCAGATGGAAAGCCCATGGTAAAGCTGACTGGCAGTCAAGGTGCCGGAATTTTGCGATCCATGAGCGAGGCAAATTGCTTCGTCATTTTATCTCATGACCAGGGAAATGTTGCCGCTGGCGATTGGGTAAATGTGGCGCTTTTTGACGGACTGCTTTAAGATTGCACCTCATGAAACTCACCAAAAAAGAAATCGCCTTCGTAGACCCAATGCATACCGCCAAAACTCTGGTTTTGGTTTATCTCTGCTTCTCTGTTCCGATTGTGTTGTTAGCCCTATTTGTAGCCTTCATTCGTGATGGCGCAATCCCTGGATTTACCGTGCTCTCCGCATTGATCCTCAACGCTTTACTTGGTTTTGCTTTGCTTTGGATTGCCTGCAAGGTGTACAACTGGGTAGCAGGTAAATTTGGCGGGATCGAACTTGCGCTACGCGAGCTCCCAGAAGAAGTGGAGGCCGACTAAATTTCAGTCGACTTCGCTTCATCGCTTTAAGTACCGAACACTTCAGTATTAATTAAGCTTGGTGGCTTCTTGCCATTCAATGCTGCGCGCAAATTTTCAATAGCCAGATCCACCATTGCTCTACGCGTTTTTTCTGTAGCACTCGCAATGTGCGGAGCCAACACAATATTGCTGCACTTGAGTAACTCTGGATGCACTTGAGGCTCACCCTCAAACACATCTAAGCCGGCCGCAAATATCTTTCCGTCTTGCAATGCTTGCGCCAAAGCAAGATCATCCACAATGCCGCCGCGAGCAATGTTAATCAGGGTTGCAGTCGGTTTCATGAGGGCAATTTCTGATGCGCCAATAGTGTGATGATTTTGTGCGGTGTAAGGCAAGACCAACACAACGTGATCAGCCGTGCGAAGTAATTCTTCTTTAGAAACGTAAGATGCTCCGCAAGCTTTTTCATCGGCACCAGAAAGATGGCTGCGATTGTGATAAATCACTTTCATACCAAAGCCTAAAGCGCGCTTAGCTATCCCCTGGCCAATTCGACCCATGCCAATAATTCCAACTGTGCTGTGATGCAAATCCATGCCAAGTGGGTTGTTCACAATCGACCATTGATCCCACTTTCCAGCCCTCACCCAATGCTCGGATTCAGTAATGCGTCTCGCAGTAGCCATCAGTAATGCAAAACCAAAATCAGCAGTTGTATCCGTAAGAACATCAGGGGTATTGGTAGCCATGACACCTGCCGCAGTTATGGCCGGTACATCAAAGTTGTTATATCCAACTGAAATATTAGCGACCACCTTTAGATTTTTCGCCCCAGAGAGAGCTGCTGCATCAATCCTCTCGCTACCAGCAACCAAAGCGCCCTCAACCTCAGAAAGCGCTTTTTGCAGCTCTTCAGGGCTCATTACTTTATCCGACTGGTTAGAGCGAACCTCATAGAATTGCTCTAATTTGGCTAGCGCCTCAGGAAATATAGCCCTTGCGACCAAAATCTTAGGCTTACTAGAAGTTGCAGGGATATTGGCTTTTGTGTTCATAGCGTGACTTTACCTCAACTAAATTGGCCATTTCGCCTGAAAAATAGGCTGATTCAGCTAAAATTGAGCTTTTATAACTTGGCAGTCCATTGACCTGGGCTCCTTACCTGTAAACCATCATGACTTACGTTGTTACCGAAGCCTGTATCCGTTGCAAATACACTGATTGCGTTGATGTCTGCCCAGTCGATTGTTTTCGCGAAGGCCCTAACTTTTTAGTGATTGATCCAGATGAATGCATCGATTGCGCAGTGTGTGTACCCGAGTGCCCAGTCAATGCGATTTATGCGGAAGATGATGTGCCAGGAGATCAACAGGCATTCATTAAGATGAATGCTGACTTATCCCCAGGATGGACATCGATCACCAAATCTAAAGCTGCATTACCTGAAGCAGAAGAGTGGAAAGACGTTAAAAATAAACTTGACCAACTGGTAAAGTAAATTGCACTCCCCCATTGAAACCGATGCAGTCATTATTGGCGCCGGTCCAGTGGGACTCTTCCAAGTCTTCGAGCTTGGACTCCTAGAAATTAAAGCGCACGTCATTGACTCCCTGCCTGAGGTAGGCGGTCAATGTATTGAGCTGTATCCAGATAAACCCATCTACGATATTCCGGCGATACCGGTTTGCACAGGTCGTGAACTAGTTAGCAATCTCTTAAAACAAATTGAGCCATTTGCACCGCAGTTTCATTTAAATCAAGAAGTTTCCACCCTCGAGAAACAGGCCGATGGACGCTTTCTGATTAGCACATCCCAAGATCAACACTTTCTCTCCAAGACGATTTTTATTGCTGCAGGGGTTGGTGCATTTCAGCCGCGCACTCTGAATCTAGAAGGCATTGAGGCTTTTGTCGATCAGCAAGCGTTCTATCGCGTTAAAAATCCAGATCAATTTACAGGCAAGAAGATTGTGATTTGTGGGGGTGGAGATTCCGCACTGGATTGGGCGCTCCACTTTGCCGGAAAAGCTGCGAGCGTGACGCTCATTCATCGCAGGGATGACTTCAAAGCAGCGCCACAATCAGTAGCCAAGATGCGCGCCCTTTGTGCCTCCGGTGAAATGCAACTCATCATCGGACAAATTACGGGTCTTGAGTCTTCCAATGACAAGCTCACTGCAATTGCCGTCACCACTATTGATGGCGAAGTTCAGATGATTGCCTTGGATGCACTCCTACTCTTTTATGGTCTCTCCCCAAAATTAGGCCCGATTGCGGACTGGGGCTTGGATATTGATCGCAAACAAATCGCTGTAGATACTGCCTGCTTTCAGACGAGTACGCCAGGTATTTACGCTGTCGGGGATATCAACATCTACCCTGGCAAGAAAAAGCTCATTTTGTCGGGCTTTCATGAAACAGCTTTGGCGGCCTTTGCCGCAGCTGCTTATTTGGCCCCTGAAAAGCAGATTCAACTCCAGTACACCACCACATCCCCCAAGCTACACAAGGCACTTGGAGTAAGCCCCACAAGATTCGAGTAAGCTCTTAATATCACTGAATTTTTAACTGATTAAACCTATGCGTCAATATCACGACCTCATGAAGGAAGTCCTTGCCAAAGGCGTCCTAAAAGCCGATAGAACCGGAACTGGAACTATCTCCATCTTTGGCCACCAGATGCGCTTTAATCTGGCCGAAGGCTTTCCGATGGTGACCACCAAGAAGCTTCATCTCAAGTCCATCATTTTGGAATTGCTCTGGTTTCTCAAAGGTAGCACTGATAACAACTGGCTTAAAGAACGTGGTGTTTCGATTTGGAATGAATGGGCGGCACCGGATGGTGATCTAGGCCCGATTTATGGCTACCAGTGGCGCTCATGGCCTGCGCCTAATGGTAAGCATATCGATCAGATCGCCGAGGTCGTAGAAACGCTGAAAAAGAATCCAGACTCTCGTCGCATTATTGTTTCCGCTTGGAACGTTGCCGATATTCCCCGTATGGCTTTAGCCCCTTGCCATGCCTTCTTTCAATTTTATGTAGCGGATGGCAAATTATCTTGTCAGCTCTATCAACGTAGTGCGGATATCTTCTTGGGCGTTCCTTTCAATATCGCCAGCTATGCCTTGCTCACCCACATGATGGCGCAACAGTGCAATTTAAAGGTGGGCGACTTTGTGTGGACAGGTGGTGACTGCCATCTGTATAGCAATCACTTGGATCAAGTGGATCTCCAGTTATCAAGAGATTTCTATCCTTTGCCTCAGCTCAAGATTTTGCGTAAACCAGACTCGATCTTTGACTACGAGTTTGAAGATTTTGAAATCACTGGATATGAATCCCACGCTCCCATTAAAGCTCCTGTAGCCGTTTAAGAAAATAGATTACTTATGACCGCAGCTAAGTGCCCTGCCATCTCCATGATTGTTGCCCGCTCACGCAATCACGTGATTGGTCGAGACAATCAAATGCCTTGGAAGATTTCTGCTGATCTGCAGTTCTTTAAAAAAGTGACGATGGGTCACCCTGTCATCATGGGTCGCAAGACTTGGGAATCGATTGGTCGCCCGCTTCCAGGACGCCGTAACATCGTTGTGAGTCGCAATACAAACTTACAGTTAACAGGTGCCGAGGTAGTCAACTCACTCGATGCAGCACTCGCCACTTTGAGTGAATTCCCCCGGGTATTTGTGATTGGTGGCGAACAACTTTTTACTCAAGCGTTCCCAAAGGCAGATCGTCTTTACATTACCGAGATCGATGTTGATGTAGAAGACGGTGATACCTTCTTTAAAGTGCCCAATGAGTCTGAATGGCAAGAGGTGGAGCGCACTCCAGCGTCTGAAGGTGACATCACTTTTAACTTTATTACGCTCGAAAGACAGTAAACGCGCATTGCCCATCATTTTGATGGGGCTCGCCCGAATGTCGGCTCATGATCTTGATTTCAACCCGTCATTCTCCAATAAATCAGGTTCCGATTCCACCTTAAAAGTGGACTCAACTGATATAAGCCACTTTCAATGGGGATTTTTATTCAAGTAGCGCAATCTTTTTTGATAGAAATCAACAAGCTCAATGCATACTCTTTAAAAAAACTGGTATCAAATTATTTCAGCATTGGGGTTAATTTATGACAGATAGCCATGTAAACAAATCCATTGGATTATTGGATATATTTCCTAATAGAGCTTTGAGTAATCTTTCTTAGCTCCCGTAAGTTTTAGCATCATTTTTCCATGGAGTCTCTTTCATATGGGTAACCCAAAAAACTCCCCATCATTTAGTGGCGCTAGGATTGAGTTTCGTGATGCTGCTGACAATACTCCGGCATTAATATGGATGGCTGGAGAAGATGGTCTTTGCAGCTGGTTCAACCGAGGGTGGCTTGAATTTACTGGTCGTACTATGGAGCAAGAATTTGGAAATGGCTGGGTAGAAGGCGTTCACCCACAAGACCTACAGAATTGTTTTGACCAATACACTGAGCACTTTAATGCACGCGATTCGTTTCTTTTAGAGTACCGTTTACGCAGGTCAGATGGGCAATACCGTTGGATACTGGATTCTGGTACCCCAGTCTTTGACCCCCAAGGCACATTCCTTGGTTATAACGGCGTGTGCTTTGATATTCATGAGCGAAAAGAGTCGGAAAACGCACATAATAAAAAATTACATCACTTATGGGAGTGTGAAAAAAAGCGCGCCCGCAATAAAGAAAATCAATTGCTGGAGATCTTAAATTCCCTGGCATTGGGAAAGGATGACGATACCGGTTGCCACATTATTAGAACGCAAGCCTATGTGAAGGCTCTAGCAAATCGACTACAGTCCACGGGACACTATTTGGATCAATTAACTGATCGCGATGTTGATAATTTATTTAGGACGGCGCCCTTACATGACGTTGGAAAAATGGCGATACCAGACCATATCCTTAAGAAACCAGGAAAGCTGACCGAAGAAGAGTGGCAGGTTATGCAGACGCATGCATCATTGGGGGCGGAAATTCTCAGTACAGCAAAATTAAAATATGGCGATAAAGGTGGCGATAATTTACTGAATACTGCAATCGATATTGCTAGTGGACATCATGAGAAGTGGGATGGTACTGGCTATCCTCAAGGCTTAAAGGGCCAAGATATTCCGCTCGTAGCTCGTATCATGGCTGTAGCCGATGTTTACGACGCTTTGGTGTGTGTGCGGCCCTACAAAAAAGCATGGGCACATGAGCAAGCTGTTGAAGAAATTATTAACTTGAAAGGCAGCGCTTTTGATCCGCTAATTGTGGAGGCTTTTATATTAGAGCAAGACCTCTTCAAAGAAATTTTAGATGAGCATCATGATGCATAGTTATTTTGACGGACCGCTTCGGGTCGAGTTAAGCACCCTGTAATAAATAAATATGATTGCCCGATGCCTCTTTTCTCATTTCCTCATTAGAGTCTTTTAGTCTTATGACTTAATGTGGGTTGCTTTGCAGAAAATGTGTCTTGTTATTGACTTAAATGTTAATTAGCATGTTGTCATGCAGCTTAACTAACCCCTAAAGGAAGGGTAATCCCCCCATTTTTAACTTAAGCTAAAAGTAGAAGCTGGTACTGCAAGTGCTAGTTTTTGCTTTGGTGTAATTCCACCTAAGCCCATGTTCGGTCTTTCATGATTGTATGTCCACATCCAA
>NZ_JACVOS010000015.1 GCF_018882335.1 Polynucleobacter sp. AM-25C3 | reverse complement strand
CTGAGGTAGCCCCCAGACTTTAAATACTCAGTAACTACTTTTAGCTTGAACTGCGTACTGTATTTGCTCATGAAGCTGACCCCTTTGAGTTGGATTTGGTGTCCAACTTTTGTGGGTCAGTTCATAAAAACTAGGGGCTTTTTTAATACCTAAGAAAAATACAAGCTTAGTGCTTCATGGCTCCACCATGACCAGCACCAGGATTGCCCATGGCATTCACAGGCATCTTCACTTCAACTTCACCTGCTTTAGAAAACTTGAGTTTGACTGGAACAGTTTCACCAGCAGCCAATGGCGCCTTGATGTTCATGAACATCAAATGCAAACCACCAGGTTTTAATTCAACAGAGCCACCTGCTGGCACAGCGATATCTTTTACTTGACGCATTTTCATAACATTGCCATCCATCGCCATTTCATGCAACTGCACTTCACCGGCCACCGGAGAGCTAGCAGAAATGAGTTGATCGGCAGCGCCTTTGTTTTCAATCTTCATAAAACCGCCAGCAGCCATTTGACCCGGCACGGTAGCGCGGGTGTAGGCATTTTCGATTTGTACGCTACCCACTTTAGCGTTTTGTGCTTGGGCTAAACCGCTCAAACCAAAACCCACTACAGAAACCAATAATGCTTTTAATAGAGTATTGCTTTTCATTAGTACATCCTCCTAGTTAACCTCAAATCCCGAGATATCTCTCGAGCTCTTTTTCAAATTGTGCCTGCTCATTTGCGCCGATAAAAAATCCGATCGGCACTTCTTGAGCGGAAGTCTTTAAAACCAAATCTCGACCAGTGGACTCACTGCGCACTAGCTTCGTCCAGATCGTATTAAATTCATGGGACTGAACCTTGCCGCCCCAACTTCTTTCAAACAATAATTGCTTCCCTACGATCGTAATCTTCTCGTAATCTAAAGCATGGCGAGAATAAATATATAAAGCAAACGTTAATGCAAGGATCTCAATGGACGTGAAGATGATCACCATCCACACGCCAATCAACAAAAAGTATGTTGCCACCAGTAGCGAGAAACAGACGATTGATAAATAGAAAACCCCCACCTGCTTCGGGGAAAAAGAGCAATTTCTTTTCATCAACCAAGTCCGCATTTCTAAACTTTATCCTAACTTACTATCTAAAAAAATGCTATTTTTTCGGTCTGTCAGAATCTATTAGCGGGTATGCGTCTGCAACATAAGCCGGCCCCTTTGCCAGCGTCACAATCAAGGCGGCAATGCCTAGAGTCAAAACCATCCCCAAAAAGAAGATTTCTGTGCCAATCACCAAAATATCGATGATTCGCTGCGCTTTGGGCGACAGGAAGAATCTAGCTAAAAGACTAGGGAGAGCAATTGCAAGGCTACCAAGCACCGTAAATTGAGGAAGCTCATACAAAACCTTACGCTCCAGCCCTGGCTCATAGACTTGATAGCCCGGGAGTTTAGTTAGCCATTTACTCATGCTGCGAGCCTGTCGTAATAACTATTCTCCCTGCCGCGCACGAAGATGTCTTTCTTACCAGCCAACTCAGATTTAAGGTCGTCCAACCTCTCATCAATCATGACGTAGACAGGCCTTAAGGATTTAGCCTGCTCTGAGAGCAAGCTAGTGAGCTCCCTTTTGGAAAAGACACTCATTCCGGCGGTTCCCATTAAGGCAAAAATACCAGTCCCTAACTGACGCTTATATTTTTCTATGTCATTAATTTTTTTATACAGAATAGCCAGATCCTTTAAGTAGCCCCTACCAATTCTTTTTGGAACATAGCCCAAATACTGATCATCAAAGCCCTGAATCAACGCATTATCCGAAGATAAGTCTTTAGGGAGTTTGACCAAGAAAGCCCTTCTGGAGGAATGATTAATCCAAATATATCGAATCAGTTCGATACAGGAGTAGCGATCTATGGGCTTGCGAGAAGGGAAGCGATTGTCACAATAATGCCCTTCGAGCAAATTACTCGGAAGCAATATCTCTTGTGACACTTTAGAAATAATCTGTTTTGCTGTGGCCCCATGTTCAGGGCGCTCAATAATGGCGTACATCCATACCTCCAAATTCATTCTTAAATCAGGGGCAAAAATTCTTGCCAAACGACATGACAAAGCCATGCCAATAAAGTGATTTAAGACTGGGTAGGCGGCGCTCTAGAGGGGAGCTTAAGCCAAGCAGATGAAGTGCGCGGGGCTTGATAGGAGGTTGGTGATTGAGCTACATAGTTTTGTGGAGCTGAAAATTCAAATGAACTAATTATTGGCAGCAAGTAAACCGGCTGCACTACACAGTAAGGGCAGTGACCACCCATGGCAGGTGATGAAGAAGAATCCTCATCACCAATGACCTGAGTCATTTTGCTACCGTTGGTAGAACAAATCTCGACTACAAAGCCTTGGCCATTATTGGCTAAAGATAAAGCTTGTGAAACAGCAGGCGCAAGCGCACTCATCAAGACAGCCAATATGGCTATCCAGTGAACGAGCTTACGGTGCTTAAAGAAATTCATATAAATAAGAATAGCCTAAAACTTACCAACTCATCGTCTTGGTGCCATCTTTGAACAGGGCATCACCAGTCAACTTAGGGCTGCCAATCTTGATTCCAGGCACTAAATCAGCTTCTGTGTAACCTGCATTTTTTAAGCAAGATGGACAAATAATTACTAAACCACCTTTTGAGATGATTTCAGTCAATTCTTTTTGCTGAGCAGCATATTTTTCTGAGCCAGCCTTAACGCCAAGAATTACACCTTTGTCATTCAAAAAAATACTCAAAGGGTGACCATTGGCAGAGTGATGCTTGCCAAAAGTAATCGCCATGTTTGAGCGATGAACATCATCGGTAGTCAAATTAATAAACAATGGGTCATTGGCGCCTGCGATAGCTGACATGGACAATGTTGCCAATACGGCGATAACTGCAGCCTTTAATGATTTCAAGAACATGGTGATACTCCTTTTTAAATACAACTGTTAATTTTCCCAATAAATCAAATGAGTGACTTGACCTAAATCAATCTCTCACATTCATAACCAAATGAATGATTAGTTAAAGCTTGCTGACAAACCAATTGACCCCCAGGTTCCTGGCATTGGGTATCCCTGGCGATAGCTGTACTGTTGGTTAAAGATATTCTCAACCATCACAAATACCTCGCCTTTCTTGCCCAACTCTGGAATCGGATATGAGACACGAGCATTGGCCACTCCAAAACCATCCACCCTAGTCGTATTTGTAACTGTGGCATTACGACTCAAATTTTGGGCATAAAAGGAGGTTTGATATTGTGCATCTACAGATACGCGGAACTTGTATACGTATCCAGTAATTGCGGCATTAAATGCATTCTGTGGCATGTACGGAAGATTAGCCACGCTATTGTTATTAAGATAAGTCCAACCCAAGAAACCAGTTAACTCAGGAATGATTTCGCGTTGGCCAGAAAGCTCAACACCTTTGGTGGTGTATTGACCAACGGTGGTCCAATTGATGATTCCGCCATCCGCTTCCGTAAAAGTGTACCGATTCGAAATAGAGTCCTGGAATAAGCTTAAGTCAACTCTGGATTTCTTATCCGGATAAAACTTTCCGCCTACCTCTAAATGGTTCATTTCTTCTGGCGATAAATTTGCCCAAGAATTATTTTGAGTGGTGCTAAATCTTTTCGACCATACCGCAGCTGCGCCATTCATAGCTGGCCCCTCTAGCCCGGGATAATTTATTCCTTTGGAGGCATTTGCAAATAAGGTTACAGCGTCAGAAATTAGCGATAAGCCGCCGTAAGGTGCAGATTTAGCCGCATAGTAATTACTTTGATAGGTTCTAACACCTGCTGATGGTTGTAATGACCACGCATCGCCCAGCCTAAAGTTATGACTTAACCCAACATAAGGGGACGTCAATTTAAATGTTGGTAAATTTGTTTTAACCGTAGGGGGTATCACAGGAGGGGGAAGATATGGGCTTATTACCATTCCTGCTGCAGGACTAGTCTGTGTAACACTCCCGTAAGTGGTGTCGTAATCCAATCCAGCCACTAGAGTGCCGCCAGTCCATGGGGTGATATTTTCTTTCCAACGGAACCCTTGCATAGTAAATGGATTATTTTCAGTACCCCATCCACCATCACCATTGTCGTTATTAATATTTCCCTTGCCTGTATTGCTGTAGAAGCGGAACTCACCCTCCACTAAATCGTAACGATGCTTTACAAATGCAGTCACCATTTGAGCTGAAGAATCATAGGTTGGCGCTACTGCTGGAGCTGGAAGGGTATTGTTTCCAGGATCAGTAGCTGTATTGTTAATCGCCATACCACTTACACCAGCAGACCAGTTTTGATCCAATTTAAACCCAAGCCCACCCATGATGTTGCTCAACTGGCCACTTGCATTTGCTCTCTGACCATTTGACTTTGAGTATCCTTGGGCAAGATTAAAGTCAATATCATTGTGCCTGCCGGCCATATCAACCTGCTCAATGACCGTGTTATAAGAGCCATAAGAAACCCGCGCATTACCAGAAATACCATTCCTGGGTCCCGCGGTTTTGGTATTCATATTGATCGATGCAAAGTTATTACCAGTCACTTGAGGCTGCGCGCTCTTGTAAATGGTGATGTCTTTCATGCCATTCACAGGCAATAAATCCAGCAAAGCGTGGTTCCAAATAGGCATATACATTGGTACGTTATCGATATAAGTCTTAATTTCACTTCCTGGACGGCTTAAGCCCATACCGCGAATGAATACAGAACCACCCTCTGCGCCACCATACGAGCCTACAGGGTTATAGCGAGAAATCTGAGTTCCTGGTGTATTGCGCAATGCAGACGCTAAATCGGCTGCATGTAAATCTCGAATCGTTTCATCAGTAATCACAGCAGAGGTACTGGAGAACTTGTCAATTTCAACTTCGGCAATATCTGGCTTTGCGGTGACAATCACATGGGGCACGCTTTGTGCATACACATTGCCGGCTACTAATAGTGAAGCGGCGATTGCCAACTTAGTTTTATATAGATTCATTTTTTATCTCAAATTAGTGTTTTGAATCAGATCCATGCTGCGTACCGTGACCCATAGTCACAACACCATCAAATGAATCCAGTTGTTTAATCTTCTGCGGGGAGAGTTTTGCCTCTTCGGTCTTGAGTTTTACTGTGATGTTGTTGGCGATCTCTTTGGAGATACCGGTCGCCGCTATAGCGCCAGAGTCCTTGAATCCAGGACCACCGCAGGCAATGATTTCCCAATCGGAATGCTTTCTGCGTAGAAGTGCCCGACCACCCTTTTGACCTTGAGTCCAATCGGCAATAGCAACTTTTCCTTCAATCACAATCGGGGTGGTTTGCACCTTCAGATTGGGCTGATCAAATGTCTTCGAAATCAGCACCTTGATCTTTTCCCGAGACTCCGCCTCAGTCTGAGAATGTGCAACGGCATTAGCAACCAGGAAAATGGCTGTAAGAATAAATAGCGAGATCCGCCTTAAAGAAGGCCGATTCATTTGAATTGAAAACATGACTACTCCACACAACATTACGGCAACTGATGTTTCTGTCACCAACTACATAGCTAGGCTATGCCCTAAAAAGATTTAGGCTTGTGTAGGGGGTGCTGCTGAAGGAGGCGTAACCCAAACAGCGAGTGGCTTGGGTGATTGATAGAAAAGCTGTGGCAGCAAAGCAAGAGTTTGCGGTGCCTGGAATGTGAGATTGGTATTAAATGCAGGCGTGATAGCCGTATGAGCGATGCAATATGGACAAGGTTGCACTTCTGCGCGACCAGCCTGATCTTCATTTTGAATATTAATCTGCAGCTTATTTCCATCGGCAGAGCAAATCTCCATCGCAAAACCTTGGCCATGCTTAGCAAGCGAGACCGCTTGAGAAACTGCTGGCGCAAGCGCACTCATTGCAATTGCTAGAGCAGCAATCCAGTGAATGAGGTGATGTTTGCGGAAATTCATAATTGGATAATTCTATCGAGTATTTCAATGTTCCGCTCCGACCATCACACCTTGCACTAAATTGTTTCGGGTAAACCCGTAATCTTCTAAACAGCTTGGGCAAATAATCACCATTGCACCAGTTGCAATCGCTTGCCTGATCGCCTCTTGCTCTTTAGAAACATCTCCTGATTTAACTTGAACCCCCAGAAGGACTGCTTTGTCATTGAGATAAATAACAATTGGATAGCCTTTTTCAGAATATTGCCGACCCGCATCCAAAGCCATTGAAACCTTGACTGGATCATTGGCGGCAAGATTAATGTAGATTGGCTCTTTCGCAGCTAGAGCGGATAAAGGTAAAGCAATGACTGCTAGCACAGTCAATATTCTGAGTATTCTAGAAATCATCGCTTCCCTCGTCTTTTATCTTAGGTAATTAACTGCTTAAAACTTCATGTTGGCTGAGACATAGAAAGTTCTACCCATGCCAGCAACTCCCGTACCCCAAGCTACGCCATTCATGGACATCGTGTTACCTTGCCCTAAATAAGCGCCACCTTGTGGCAATGCATAGAGTTTATTCAGCAAGTTCTCAATACCAAAGTTCACGCGATATTTTTTATCATCATATGAAGAACGAAGATTGAATAATGAATATCCACCAGTGGCAATTTCATTTCTAACGGAATTCACATTTGTCTTAGAAGTCACAAACTGTCCTTGAATGGTATTGGTCCAATTAGCGCCAAGATACTGCACCAAACCAACCGTACCGTTTAGCGGCATGATGTTGTAAAGATTGGTTCCAGCGGTTACGTTTTGCCCGCGGGTATACGAGGCTAAACCAGTCATTTGGAAGCTACCTAATTGCTGCAACTTACCCAACATCACATTGCCTGATAAATCTAGGCCATATAGCTGGGCGTCTTGATTTGCGTACTTCAGTACATTGAATTGATTTGCTTTACATGGTGCTGAAGATGATGAGGTATTGCAAATCGCGTCAATGTAGTTACTGACATAGGTGTAATAAGGGTTAGCCTTTATTCCCCAGAATTCCTTATTGGCATCGTGCCAGTCAGTAGCTAAACTCACGGTATTAGCCACTTCTGGCGCAAGAGTAACACTTCCAACGTAACCGTTACCATCACCAACAAAGTTATTCATAATTGCAGACATGGGTGAAGTAGACCAAGAGTAACGCTCATAAAGATTGGGGGATCTTGTCTTACGTGAATAACCAGCTTCATAGTTTTGATTGTTATCTGGCTTGTATCGAGAAAGTGCAGTTAAGTCCCAGTTGTAATCAGTTTGCTTGTGTTGCTGAGCATTAAATGCGTTAGAGTCACGCAAATAGTTTGTAGGCATACCCATGGGCATCATCATGGTTCCTGGAGTGCGATTAGCATTGCTGTATCCCTGAACATCCCCAGCATTGGATCCAACCTGTTCTACCCGAATGCCACCTAGACTCATCCACTCTTTAGACCACTGCTGCTCTAGTTCACCAAACAATGCAAGCCGCTCACGCGTGCCGTTGCTGATATTCTGGAAAGTGTTGGGACTCATCATTCCATTTGGGGCCGATGATGTTGGTGGCCACCAGTCATTCAACTTATACCCCTGCCACTCCGTTCCCACTCTAGCTAGCTGAGTTTCGGAAATGGGTAAAGTGCCTTTGATGATGGCTCCATTAGTAGAGCTGGATGTCAACATCGGCATAGCTCCAGATGTTCTTGCTCCTACGTTGTCATCCATCTGGTGGTTAACCATCTGGTTATAGGCTTGGACCTCTAATTTCCCCCAATCATATTGACCGGTATATTTCAGATTAAATTGAGAACCAATATTCTTCGTCATATCCATACGTTGGTTTGCATAACCTTCGAATGGAATAAATTGATAGCCAGCCTTAAATTCAACTAAGTGGTTGTCTTTTTGCCAAGCTAATGAAAGTTGCTGATTGGTAGCAATGTATTTAGTGGCACCGACTGTGCTTGGGGAAATACCGTTCCCAGCTGGCTTGAAATTACCACCAGCTGTGTAATTTCCCGCCTTTACAGAATCAACCGTGTAATTGGCACTGAACTCATCGCCTGCTGCCGTGACATTCAAATTTCCACCAATAGCAGATGCATTGCTGCTATACGATGCACCAACCTCACCTTGGGTAAGTGTCTCACCTTTTTTGGCAAAGACTGGGGGAAGTGATTGCACTGATACCACGCCACCCAAGCTATCGCCACCAGCACTCACTGGCGAGAGGCCGGTGATCACTTTGATACTACCAACATTGGATGGGCTGATATAGGAGAGTGGTGAGTTCATGTGATTTGGGCAAGATGAGATTAAATCTAAGCCGTCAACTTTGACTGCCACGCGGTCGTCCGCTAAACCATGTATTGATGGCAATCCAGAAACACCTCCACCGGTATACATGCTTACACCGGGGATATTCAGGAGCATAGCTGCAGTATTGGGGGTATTTACACGCGACTGATTAAGCTCTTTACCCACAAGTGTTGTTTGAGTGAGTGGCGCCTCCTGAATACCCGTCACAGTAAGGGTATCTAGATTAGGGGCGGTTTGACCGTATGCATTAGTGAGCATCAAAGATGCAACTAAGGCTATCGGCGTTACTTTTAATACGTTCATATTTACTCCAATATTTTTAATGGCTAATTAATTTGATTTATTTCTGAATGGGCGCAATTGGCGTGAGCACAAGCTCTGCGCTACCTAAGGGGGTATGGGTATTGATTGCGTTTGAAAGAATGAGATAGCTGGCATACAAGAGCCAAATCGCTATGCCCATGGCAATGCCGATATAGACTCGCTTTAGGCGTAATGAAACTTTTTCAGATAAAAACATGTACTTCTCCACACAAGATCACGGCAACTTGTTGTCGCCATATTGCATAGCTAGGCTATGCCCTAATGAATGAACTAGGCTTGTGTAGGAGGTGCTGTAGAAGGTGGAGCAAACCAAACAGCGAGTGGTTTGGGGGACTGATAAAAAAGCTTAGGAAATAATGCAAATCCCTGAGGGGATTGAATACTTAAATTGGTATTGAATGCGATAGTAAGCTCGTCATGAGTTACGCAGTATGGACAAGGCTGCATGGAATCCGCGAGATCGGTCCGCTCATCATCCTGAACATTCATCAGAGATTTAGTACCATCTGCTGCGCAAATTTCCATTGCAAAACCTTGGCCATGCTTAGCAAGCGATACCGCTTGAGAAACTGCTGGCGCAAGCGCACTCATTGCGATTGCTAGAGCAGCAATCCAGTGAATGAGGCGATTTTTGCGGAAATTCATGATTTAGGGATTTTATCGGATTCCTTGGACGGCAATAGAAAAAGGGGGCTTACGCCCCCTTCTACCGCCAAATATCAGCTTTTAACGCTATGCAGCAGCCACCTTCTTCTTGCCAATCAACTTTCCAACTAAAGGCCAGAAGAGCAACACTAAAGCCAGAGTAGTAATGCCAGCTACTAAGTAGTTAGAGAAAAAGACATCTACGCTACCTTGAGACATCAGCATCGACTGACGGAAAGAATCTTCCGCTCGATCGCCCAAGACTAGAGCTAAGACCATCGGGGCCATTGGGTAGTCGAGTTTCTTAAAGACGTATCCAACCACACCAAAGCCCATCATCAACCAAACGTCAAAGGTAGCGTTATGGACTGTATATGCACCTACCGCACAAATCACAATAATGACTGGAGCGATGATTGAGAATGGAATTCTCAAAATGGAGGCAAACAAGGGGACGCAAGTCAATACAACGAACAAGCCAGCCAAGTTACCTAGATACATACTAGCGATCAAGCCCCAAACAAAGTCTGGTTTCTCAACGAAGAGTAATGGGCCTGGCTGTAAACCCCAGATCAACAACCCACCTAGCAACACAGCAGCCGTTGGTGATCCTGGAATTCCTAAGGACAACATAGGCAATAAGGCAGCGGTACCAGCAGCATGAGCCGCTGTTTCTGGAGCAATAATACCTTCCATTTCGCCCTTACCGAAGTTCTCGCCATTCTTAGAAACCCGCTTAGCAACACCGTAAGCCATAAAAGAAGCTGGGGTTGCGCCGCCTGGCGTGATACCCATCCAGCAACCAATTAAGCAACTACGCAATGAGGTAGCCCAGTACTTAGGTAACTTAGCCCAAGTCTCCAACACCACTTGGCGACGAATCTTCGCAGCGGCACCGTGGAATGCCAAGCCCTCTTCCATTGAAAGAAGAATCTCGCCAATACCGAACAAACCGATAACGGCAATCAAGAAGTCAAAGCCGCGCATCAATTCATGATTGCCAAATGTCAAACGCAATTGACCAGTTACGGTATCCATACCAACGGTAGCTAAAGCGAAGCCCAGCATCATGGCGGAGATTGTTTTGAATGGTGACCCCTTATTCATACCCACAAAACTACAGAAGGTTAGCAAATACACCGAGAAAAACTCGGGGGGTCCAAATTGCAAGGCAAACTTAGCGACTAATGGAGCCAAGAAGGTGATCATCACAATCGCAAAGAACGCACCAACAAATGAAGATGTGAATGCCGCAGTCAATGCCTCACCCGCTTTACCGTTACGAGCCATTGGGTAACCATCAAAGGTTGTCGCAACAGACCACGGCTCACCAGGAATATTAAAGAGCACGGATGTAATCGCACCGCCAAACAATGCACCCCAGTAGATACAGGAGAGCATGATGATTGCAGAAGTTGGTGGCATCGTGAAGGTCAATGGCAACAGAATCGCAATTCCGTTAGCACCGCCTAGGCCCGGCAACACACCAATGATTATGCCAAGAGTGACACCAACCAGCATTAACAACAAGTTAAAGGGTGTCATTGCAACGGCAAAGCCGCCGAATAGAGCGCTAATTTCTTCCAACTTGAACTCCTTCTTTTCTAATCTTTTTTAATAGTTATTTTTTTATTGCACGCCAAGAAATTCAAGCGGATTAATCCATGAGCCGTGTGGCAACGGTACTTGGAACCAGTACTCGAACATCAGATAGAGAGATGCGCTCACTCCAACAGAAACTGCTATTGCCTTCCACACTGGGTACTTGCCCAGCCAGACCATAAAGATAGCGATATAAATTACAGAAGATACATAAATACCAACTAATTGAACACCAAGAACAAAGACGATGGCAGGCAACAATACGGCCATTACTTGCTTGAAAGATTCTTTATCAACAAAAGATTCTTTTTTCTTTTTTCTATCTACTACTGCGGATTGATAGAGCGTAACAACGCTGGAAAGAATGATGATCAAGCTGATATAAAAAGGAAAGTAGCCGGCTTCTGGGCCATCGCTACCCCAGCTAGCACCCAACTTAATACTTCCAGTCATCACCACAAGCCCTACGGCAATAAACAAGAGGGAGGTGATGATATCCATCATCCTGACGCTGATAACCGATTCTTGATTTGAATTATTTGTATGTTCAGACATGTGCTTCGTTCGCCAATAGATGGTTAATTAATACTGCTTTACTTTTAATGCTGATAATTATTACGTTTTGCGTTCAAAAAAATAGGACCTCCTCGCAGAGGCCCTATCTTGTATCCAGCGATTACTTAGCCAAGAAACCAGCTTCGGTCATTAACTGTTTGTGGAGCACTTCATTCAAAGTCAACCAGTTAGTGAATTCTTTACCGGTCATAAATGTTTGATTGAATGCACCGTCAGCCATGAATTTTTTCCACTCTGGTGTCTCGCGCACTTTTTTGAACAAGTTCACATAAAAGTCAACTTGCTCTTGAGTTACGCCTGGCGCCATGAAGATGCCACGCAACATCACGTAATCAGTGGGCACCCCAACCTCTTTACAGGTTGGAACATCGTTCCATGATTGGGTTGCAGTGATCTTCTCTTTATAAGGCATACGTGTGTCATCAAATACGCACAAAGCACGTAATTTGTTTGCACGCCATTGAGCTACTGCTTCGATTGGGTTATTCACAGAAGAATCAATGTGATTACCTACGAGCTGAACAGCAACGTCGCCACCCCCTTTAAATGGGATGTAGGTGAACTTAGCACCAGTCGCTTTTTCAAGGGCAACGGTAATTATTTGATCCTCTTGCTTAGAGCCAGTACCACCCATTTTGAATTTACCTGGGCCAGCTGCTTTAGCGGCATCGATATATTCTTTGGCTGTTTTATATGGCTTGTCAGCGTTATCCCACAATACAAACTGGTCTAAAGCCAACATAGCTACCGGGGTAATATCCTTCCAGTTGAAAGGAACGCCAGTCGCCAATGGAGTGGTAAATAAGTTTGAAAGCGTGATAACGATCTTATTAGGATCGCCTTTGGCATCTTTGATTGCCAAGAAGCCTTCAGCACCAGCACCAGCAGACTTATTCACTGGAATGATGGCCTGTTTCATGAGGTTATTTTTAGTGATGATGCCTTGGATCATGCGGGCCATTTGATCAGCACCACCGCCAGGGCCGGCAGGAATGATGAACTCAACCGGTTTAGTTGGCTCCCAAGCAGCAAATGCAGGTGAAACAGCAGCAGCACCGAGGGCTAATGCGGTGGAAATCAATGCCCCTTTTAACTTCATCTTCATGAACGCTCCTCCAAAAAATTTGAATACCAATATTACTTTGGCTTTTCTTTGTTATGTAAGGATTTTTATGCAACTTGGGACATGAACACTTGATTGCCATCAATAATTGCTAAATGGGCAGTTAGGGGTAACACTAGCTCATCAGTAATTACCCTGATAAGGAATTTTGGTGCCGCTTGCCGGAATCGAACTGGCGACCTTTTCATTACGAATGAACTGCTCTACCAACTGAGCTAAAGCGGCGCTACTAGTGATAGCTGCGCAGTTTTATTCTAGCGGAATCGATCTAAAAGCTTCTTACTCACCTTATCTAACTGAGTGGAATCTTTAATCAAAAATTGCAGGCCATTGGAATCGGCAATGAGAAGAGTATTACCAGCAATTCGACGAATATCCTCCTCTGCTTTGAGGCGGATTCTGGTGGGGCCACGGTCAGTTTCAATATCCCAAATACTCGGGGTAGCAAAAGTGGATACCTTGGTAATTTTTTCAATGACTGGCATGAACTCGCGGGCAGCCATTTCTTCTTCAATCAACCCTAATTCAGCCTCCGGAATAGCGCCAAGGTTGTCAAACCAACACAACTCTTTGCCGGACTGATCCATGATGGAGATTCCAGCTCCTGGAGCGGTAATCGGAAAGGCTCTGACCGGATAAACCCCGACATGGTAATTGCCACTTGCGTCGATCAGCACTAGGCGACCGAGCGAATCTCGCTCGAGCGTATGTGACTTTTGATAATGGCTCATACCCCGCCCCCAGTTTCTTTGGCTATGACTTGCAAGCGTTCTTCTTCGCCTTCATCAATACTTTCACCAATAGCGCCACCTTCAACGAGCTCTGCAGCATGACGGAGCTGCGCTTGATACAAGGCGTAGTACGCACCCTGCGCATCCATCAACTCATCATGCGAGCCAATCTCCACGATCTCACCTTTATCTAGCACCACCAAGCGATCTGCTTTTCTCAACGTAGAAAGACGATGTGCAATTGCAATGGTTGTGCGGCCTTTGACCAAATTATCTAAAGCGCGCTGAATTTCTTTTTCAGTTGTCGTGTCGACTGAAGATGTAGCTTCATCCAAAATCAGAATGCTTGGATTAATTAATAGCGCACGTGCAATTGAAATGCGTTGACGCTCACCACCTGAAAGTGATTGACCACGCTCACCAACCAAAGAGTCGTAACCCAGTGGTAGGCGCAGAATAAATTCATGAGCATGGGCAGCGCGCGCAGCTTCAATGATTTCTTCTCGAGTCGCTTCTGGTTTGCCATAGGCAATATTTTCTGCGATCGTGCCAAAGAACAAGAATGGCTCTTGTAGAACTAAGCCGATGCACTTGCGATAGTCAGCAATTCCGATGCTACGAATATCGCGCCCATCCAAAGCGATCGAACCAGCGCTCACATCATAGAAGCGGCAAATGAGGTTCACCAAAGTGCTCTTGCCAGAGCCGCTGTGACCCACTAGGCCAATCATTTCTCCAGGCGCAATATCCAGATCAATCCCCTTAGATACCGCACGATTGCCATAGCGGAAACCCACGCCCCGTAGGGAGATGCGGCCTTTGACTTCACCCAAAGGAGCCGGATTGATAGGCTCGGGAACGCTAGAAACGTGATCCAAAATATCAAAGATGCGTTTCGCACCAGCAGCTGCTTTTTGTGTATGCGAAACAATCCGACTCATTGAATCTAGTCGAATATAAAAACGGCCAATGTAAGCAAGGAATGCAATCAATACACCTACGGTTACCTTTTGATGGGCGACCTGCCAAATACCAAAACCCCACACCACTAAGAGGCCAGTTTCAGTTAAGAGCGTGACTGTTGGGGAAAATAATCCCCAAACTCGGTTAACGCGATCATTAATTTGTAAATTGTGTTTATTGGAATCGACAAAACGCTTGAGCTCACGATCTTCTTGAGCAAATGCTTTGACTACACGAATACCTGGAATGGTGTCAGCCAAGATATTGGTGACCTCAGACCAAATGCGATCAATCTTTTCAAAACCAAAACGGAGCTTGTCGCGGACTACATGAATCATCCAAACAATGAATGGCAATGGTGCAAGCGTTACCAAGGCCAATAGTGGATCAATTGAAACCAAAATCGCAGCGGTCATCGCGATCATCAGCACATCCGTTGCAAAGTCTAGAGCGTAGAGCGATAGAAATACGCAAATACGATCAGTCTCAGCACCGATACGTGCAATTAAGTCGCCCGTTCTTTTGCCGCCAAAATACTCCAAGGACAGTTTGAGTAAATGCTCAAAGGTCGTGTTACGTAAATCTGCGCCAATACGTTCACTTACCAAAGCTAGGAGGTAGGTTTTCCACCAACCTAAGCCCCAAGCCACGATAGCCGCCGCAAACAAGGCAAGCAGATACTTACTTGCTAAATCAAAATCAATCGGATTGCCTTTTTCATAAGGAATCAACACGTGATCCATCAAAGGCATCGTGAGGTATGGCGGAATCAGGGTTGCGCCTGTTGACAGCAAAGTCAGGACAAAACCCAGTAAAAGTTCTTTTTTGTAGGGGCGAGCAAAACACCACAACTTAAATAAGGTCCAAGTGGATGGAGGTGCATCCTCCTCTGGATCGCAAGTCGGGCAAGCATCAGAATTGGCAGGCTTGGGGCTCAAGCAAACCGGGCATACCTGCTTATCGTATTCAGAAGACTCCTGAACTGCTTGCTTAGCTCCATCACCACGAGCAAGCTGCTTGAAGCTGCTCTGTAAACGCAAGATTTGAGGATTTACTGCCAAGGTGAAGTACCAAAGCCTGAGCAAACTAGTCTCAGATTCCAGTTTAAGGTGCCCTACGCCAGCATGATCCCCATGCAAAAGATGAGCCCCAGAGCTCAGCGGCCAGAATTCTGAACGCTTGCCATCTACCCAAATGAGCCCAGATGGAATCAAACAAAGCAGGCTTTTCTTAAAGCGCATTTCTGCATCAAGATCTAGCTCGACCCAAGCCAGTATTGAGTCAAGGTCTTGGATGGGATGCTGGGATCCCATTAAAACGCTAGTCCAATGATTTGGCGGAGGGGGTGTGGATAGGGAAATTTCTGGCTTCATTAGTCCTAAAAGTATAGTGGAGCTAGATTTTTTAGATTTAGTGGCTATGTCAACTTTAGGAGGCAGAAAGCCGTTAAATTATCGAAGTAGGCTTTTTTATGTATTTTTGCTAATTTTGTGGATTTTGAATAATTACTAGAACCAGAGAGACAGTCTGAGACATCCCGCCCTCACCTTCTGAAGTGGCGCAGAGATTCCCCATTCCACATATGCCCCAATTACTAGATAAAACCATTGAGATCTTGAGCGTCAAGCATCTCCGCGGCCCCAATATGTGGACTTACCATCCCGTTATTGAGGTTTGGCTTGATATCGGCGACCTAGAGGATTTCCCCTCCAACCTCATTCCCGGTTTTTATGACCGCCTTGTCAAGGCTCTCCCCAGCCTCCAAGAACACCGCTGTAGTTATGGTGAAGCCGGTGGATTTCTGAAGCGGGTTGAAGAAGGAACTTGGCCTGCCCACATCCTGGAGCACCTTACCCTTGAATTACAAAATTTAGCCGGCATTCCCGGAGGATTCGGTAAAGCACGTGACGGCGATCGTCGGGGCGTTTACAAAGTCATGGTGAGCGCTATCAATGAAGAAGTAACCCTCACTGCACTGAAGTACGCTCGCGACTTATATCTTGCTCTAGCGCAAGACACCAAAGATCCAGTCGCCTTAGTCAAGACCATCATTGAAGAACTGCGTGAGCTTGGTGATGACCTATTGCTCGGACCAAGTACTGCCTGCATCGTTAACGCTGCTGAAGAACGCGGCATCCCCTCTATTCGCTTATCCGAAGGCAACTTAGTTCAATTAGGTTACGGCGCCAAACAACGTCGTATTTGGACGGCAGAGACTGATCAAACCAGCGCTATTGCAGAAACTATTTCTCGCGACAAAGACCTCACCAAGAGCCTGCTATCTAGCGCAGGCGTGCCAACCCCTGAAGGCCGTACAGTCACCAGCCCAGATGATGCTTGGGAAGCAGCGCAAGACATCGGCTTACCGGTAGTTGTGAAACCCATTGATGGCAATCATGGTCGTGGCGTGTTTATCAATCTGTACACCCAACAAGAAATTGAAGCCGCCTATGCGGTAGCGATTAATGAAGGTAGTGAAGTATTGGTTGAGCGCCACATCATTGGCGACGAACATCGCTTGCTAGTTGTGGGCAATAAAGTCGTTGCGGCTGCTAAAGGTGAAACCGTATGGGTTACGGGTGATAGTAAACACACTGTGCTTGAGCTCATTCAGATTCAGATTAACTCTGACCCACGTCGTGGCACTGCCGAAGAGCACCCGCTAAATCCAGTTCGCATTGATTCTGCAGTTGAGTTGGAACTTGCACGTCAAAAACTGACCGGGTCTAGCGTTCCACCGCTGGATCAAAAGGTGCTCATTCAAAGCAATGGTAATGTGGCATTTGATGTTACTGATTTGGTTCATCCAGAGGTGGCCAGTCAAGTTGCTTTGGCAGCTCGCGTAGTCGGATTAGAAATTGCCGGCGTTGATTTGGTCGCGCAAGATATCAGCAAGCCTCTAGAAACGCAAAATGCAGCCATCGTTGAAGTTAATGCTGGCCCAGGTTTGTTAATGCATTTGAAACCCGCTAGCGGCAAGCCCCAGCCTGTTGGTAAAGAAATTGCTAATCATCTCTTCCCGCCAGGAGCTGATTTCCGCATTCCAGTAGTAGGTGTCTGCGGCGCTCGCGGTAAAACCCCTGTTGCTGAAATGATTGCGCACTTCCTGCGACTCACTAATTTGTATGTTGGCCTCTCTTGCAGCAAGGGATTATTTTTTGGCCATCGCTCCATCCAAAAGAGCAACGCTGCCAACTGGGAAAATGCCCGTCGTACTTTATTAAATCGCGCTGTTGAAGCAGCTGTGATCGAAAACAACAACTTATCCATGCTGATCGAGGGTTTGGCTTATGACCGTTGCCAAGTAGGCGTGGTTCTAAATATCGATCCTAAAGCCAACTTCCCTCAATACGCCATCTACGATGAAGATCAAGTCTTTAGCATTGTCAGAACACAAGTGGATGTTGTTTTGCCAACAGGCGTTGCTGTACTTAATGCAGATGACCCTATGGTTGCAAGCATGGCCGAACTTTGTGATGGCGAAGTCATCTTCTTTACCCAAGACTCCTCATCATCTATTGCACAAGAGCACTTAAAAAATGGTGGTCGCATCGTCGTTATTGGCAATCAGCAAATTACCTTGAAATCCGGTAAGCATGATCAAAAAAGTATTCCTGTCCCACACCACTCTGAGCCCAATGCTGACGCGCCATGGAAGGCCATGAATTTGGGTGCGGCAATTGCTGCAGCTTGGGCTTTAGAAATTCCGTTCAACGTTATTGAAGCTGGTGCAGAAACCTTTGTTTCTGACGCTAGCGTTCCAGCAGGGGTTTAATTGGAAATCACTCGTATTCGTATGCTGCGCGGCCCGAATTTATGGAGCCGGCACACTGCCCTAGAGGCCATTGTTTCTTGTGATGAATCCGAGCGTTCAATCGATTCGATTCCCCAATTTGAAACCAAAATCCGTGAACGCTTTCCTCAATTGGGAAGCATGCGTCGCGGAGGTCACAATGAAGTTCTGTCCTTAGCCCACGCTTTAGAGCATGCTGCACTTGGCCTGCAGTCTCAAGCGGGCTGCCCAGTTACCTTTAGCCGTACAGTGCAGACAATTGAAGTGGGTGTCTATCAAGTTGTGGCGGAGTACACCGAAGAAGTTGTCGGGCGCATGGCATTTGACTTTGCTTTTGCCCTGATTCAATCAACTCTCAGTGACGTGCCGTTCGATCTAGCTGCCGCCCTCTCTGAATTAGAGGCGCTGTATGAAGATGTCCGCCTAGGACCAAGTACCGGATCTATCGTTGATGCTGCCGTACAAAGAAATATTCCCTATCGCCGTATGACTGAAGGTAGCATGGTGCAGTTTGGCTGGGGTAGCAAACAAAAACGGATTCAAGCTGCTGAGACTAGCGACACTAGCGCGATTGCCGAGGCCATTGCGCAAGATAAAGAGCTCACCAAAAACCTATTGGCAGCCGCAGGAGTGTCCGTTCCAATTGGTGAAGTGGTCACCACTGCTGATGACGCATGGCGCGCAGCCCAAAATATTGGCGGGCCAATCGTTCTTAAACCCAAGGACGGCAATCAGGGCAAAGGTGTTGTCGCTAACATCCAAACTGAAGCCGAAGTACGCGCTGGTTTTGTTGTCACCCAAGCCTTTGGACGAGACACGATTGTGGAGCGTTACCTACCTGGCGCGGACTATCGCTTACTCGTTGTTGGCAATCGCCTTTCCGCAGCGGCTCGCCGCGAGCCCGCTCAAGTAGTGGGGGATGGCAAACATACTGTTGCTGAATTAGTTGAACTTGAAAACAAAAACCCATTACGGGGTGATGGTCACGCAACTGCATTAACCAAGATTCGTTTTGATGACATCGCTCTTGCCCACTTAGCAGGCAATCATCTCACCCCACAATACGTCCCTAAGACGGGTGAGCGCGTTCTGTTGCGCAATAACGCCAACCTCAGTACTGGCGGAACGGCAACCGATGTGACCGATGATGTGCATCCTGATGTTGCTGCAAGTGCCATCGCTGCCGCACAAATGATTGGATTAGATATTGCCGGTGTCGATATTCTGTGCGAGGCAATTTACAAGCCTTTAGAAACTCAAGGTGGCGGTATTGTTGAAGTCAACGCAGCACCAGGCTTACGCATGCACCTCAAACCGTCCTACGGCAAGAGCCGTCCCGTTGGTGAAGACATCGTCAACATGATGTACCCGTTGGGTGAAGATGGTCGCATCCCCGTAGTAGCGGTGACTGGGACTAATGGCAAAACCACTACCGTACGACTCATCTCTCATTTACTGAATGAGACTGGCTTACGTGTTGGCATGACTACCACTGATGGTGTCTACATTAACCATCGCTTAATTGACTCTGGAGACTGTAGTGGCCCCAAGAGCGCACGCAATGTCCTCATGCATCCTGACGTCGATGCTGCTGTTCTAGAAACAGCTAGAGGTGGAATGCTGCGTGAAGGCTTAGGCTTTGATCGATGCGAAGTTGCCGTAGTTACCAATATTGGTGAAGGCGACCACTTGGGCCTGAACTACATCACCAGTGTTGAGGACTTGGCCATCTTGAAGCGGGTTATCGTTCAAAACGTTGCCCCAACCGGTGCTGCAGTTCTGAATGCCGCCGATCCGATTGTTGTGAAGATGGGTGATGTCTGCACAGGTCGGGTGATTTTCTTTGCACAAAATCAACACCATCCAGTGATAGCAGCCCACCGCGCCAAGAATAAAAAAGTGATTTACTTTGATGGTACTTATATCGTCTGCTCTAAAGGATCACGTGTACTCTTTCGCTTCCCGGTTAGTGAGATTCCATTAACTCAAAATGGTGTTTTAGGATTCCAAGTGGAAAATGCTATGGCTTCCATTGGTGCTGGCTGGGCCTTAGGCTTGGATGCCGATAAGATTGCACGTGGACTACATTCTTTTGAGAGCTCCGCAAATGCTGTGCCGGGACGCTTTAATCAATTCCAGCACAAAGGTGCCACCGTGATTGCTGACTACGGCCATAACCCCGATGCAATGCGTGCCTTAGCGAGTGCAATCGAAGCTATGAAACCCAAGAAGAGTCATGTGGTGATTAGTGGTGCTGGCGATCGTCGCGATGAAGACATTCGTGATCTGACCCGCATTCTAGGCAATAGCTTTGATAGCGTGATCCTCTACCAAGATCAATGCCAACGCGGACGTGAAGATGGCGAAGTATTAAAGCTTCTTCAAGAGGGCTTGGTAGGCACCAGTAAAGCCAAACAAGTAAAAGAGATTACCGGTGAGTTCTTAGCCATTGATACCGCCCTCAATGACTTATCTGCCGGGGATATCTGCCTCATCTTGATAGACCAAGTGGAAGAATCATTGGCCTACCTTAAAGAGAAGGTTCAAGCGTAAGCACTAAACCTGAATACTGAGGATGTCCTCCTAAACCAAAAAGCCCAATCACTTGATTGGGCTTTTTATTGAACTACTTTAGCGCTCGTCTTAGGCGCTAATGATTTACACCTGAGAATGGTAGTGCTGTAAGCGCTCAATTTCCTCTTTAGACCCCAGCATCACAGAGACGCGCTCATGGAGCTCAGTAGGAACCATATCCATGATCAGTTGATCGCCATTGGTTGATGCACCGCCAGCCTGCTCTACCAAGAAGCTCATTGGGTTTGCTTCATACATGAGGCGCAACTTGCCGGGCTTATGGGGCTCACGTTGATCCCATGGGTACATAAAGATGCCACCACGAGATAGCACGCGATGCACATCAGCCACCATAGAAGCAATCCAGCGCATATTGAAATCTTTGTCCCGTGCACCACTCACACCAGCTAAACATTCATCTACGTAGCGACGAACGGGCTCAGCCCAGTGACGCATATTGGACATATTGATTGCAAATTCTTTGCTTGAGTGAGCAATCTCCACCGCATGTTTAATTAAGACAAATTCGCCGGTCACTTTATTCAAAGTAAACATCACCACACCATCGCCTAGTGTTAAGGCCATCGTTGTTTGCGGACCATACACAACATAACCCGCTGCGACTTGATGGCGCCCTGACAATAAGAAATCAGCTGTTTGTAACGGCGCTGCAGGATCTTGTTTTTTGAGTACAGAAAAAATTGTACCAATGGACACGTTCACATCGATATTGGATGAGCCATCCAATGGATCAAAGAGTAATAGGTAGTCACCCGTACCCTGAACTGGAAGTGGCAATTCCATTTCTTCGGAAGCCAAGCCAGCCAATGATTTGCATCCTTGAACACCATCAATCAATAGGTCATTAGCAATCACATCCAGCTTTTGCTGAACCTCGCCCTGGACATTACCAGTACCAGCGGAGCCCAATAGGCCAATCAAGGCACCTTGGGCCACCTCATGACTCAAAGTGGAGCAGGTACCAGCGACTGCCACCAAAAGCTCTTGTAGGCCAGCAGGAATGGCTACACCCTTCACCTGAGTGGATTCTAGATATTGCTTGAAATTGGTATTGAAAGTACTTGAAGCAGTCAAAAGGAGTTTCTCCGTAGGCGCCGTCTAAACGACAGATTTCACATGGGGTCTATTTTGCCCTGTTCAGCCACTAAATTTCCAAAAAATAGGCTTTAGGGGACTGCTTTAGAGGACATTTTGTAGCCATTAATCAGTTACTTCCTCTAGATTGATGATAATTTTGATGTTAATATGCATCATTATTGATGAGAGAAATCTATGAGAACAACCGTAACTATTGATGACGAGCTTTATCAGCGGGGTTTAGAGCTCGCAGACCCTGGAATGGATAAGGCCGATCTTTTTCGCGAAGCAATGAATGTATTTGTCAGGGTTCAAATCGGAAAACGTTTGGCAGCATTAGGAGGGAAGGCGCCTGAAATGAAGAGCATCCCCCGCCGAAAACCAAAGGATGGTCAGTAATCATGACGATGGTTTTGGCTGACACTTCAGTATGGATAGCTCACTTCAGAAAAGGAAACCCATCATTGCAAGCCCTTTTAGTTAACGATCAAGTCCTATGTCACCCACTGGTTCTTTTGGAGCTTGCCTGCGGATCTCCTCCGGCCCCGAGACTACAAACTTTGAGCCAATTAAAAAGCCTACGCCAAGCAACGGTCGCAACTATGGAAGAAACGATAGATTTCGTTGAAAAAAATAAGTTTTATGAGTTAGGCTGCGGAGCGGTAGATATTTCACTACTTGCCTCAACACTATTATCTAAAAATGCCATGATCTGGACATTCGATAAAAATTTAGAAGCCTTAGCCATCCAACTTAACGTTGCCTACAAAGCAAGTTTCCATTGAAATAAAAGGATGGTGAATCTAGGCGAGGCTATCAGCTCAATTCCCCAAGGCCTTAGAAACCACCTCTTTCACATCTGCAGAGAGGGTTTCACAAGCAGCAACCTGCTTAAGGGCTGCCACCATTTGATCCTGGTAGGGCTGGGCAAAATGATGCCAGCGATCTAGACCTCTGGCTAAACGGGCAGCTACCTGTGGGTTAATGGGGTCTAGCGCTAGAACAGATTCCGCCCAAAAAGCATAGCCACTGCCATCAATCTGATGAAAGCTTGCGGGGTTATTCATACAAAAAGCATGAATCACACTGCGTACACGATTGGGGTTGTTCATCTTGAAAGCTTCATGCTCACGCAAACGCTTTACCTCACTCAGTGTCGACTCAGTATTAGCAACTGGTGGGCGACTGGATTGCAATGCAAACCACTTATCGATCACCAAAGCATCATCAGCAAAACGAGTATAGAAATCCTCTAAACATGCTGCCGCCGATTTAGAGCCATGAATCACCAATCCGGCTAAAGCGGCGTATCGATCAGTCATGTTGTCAGCATTCTGATATTGGTTGACCGCCATCGGCGCCCAAATCAATGGATCCGCTTCTAGCAACATACTGAGCGCCAAGTTCTTTAGGGCGCGCTTACCGGCACTTGCTGCATCCGGATTAAAGGGTCCTGGAGTTTGCATTTGCTGGTAGAGCGCAGCCCACTCAATACGCAACTCACTGGCAATGGCATGGCGGAAAGCACGACGTGCCGCATAGATTTTTTGTGGGTCAACGCTAGTGCACTGCTCATACAAGTAAGTCTCTGCTGGCAAAGTCAGTGCCAGCTCTTTAAATGCGGGGTCTAAGTCTGGATCAGTTAGCAGATTGCGATAAGCCTCAATGAGCGCCACATCTGGCAAGCGATTATCCAGAATCATTTGCATGGCCAACTTTTGGCCAGCTTCCCAGCGATTAAATGCATCATCATCGCTTGAGAACATCGTGAGTAGATCAGCCTCACTTTGATCAAAATCTAAATTAATCGGGGCTGAGAAATTGCGGTTGATCGACAGCACCGGGCGACTGGATACCTGATCAAAGGTCCAGGTTTGCTGCTCTTGCGTTAACTCCAGCAAGGTCTCAATCTGATCATCTGCGGGGGTTAATAAACGCATCTTCAGCGGAATATGAAACGGCTTGCTATCTGTATTCGCAGCATTAGCCGAAGGGCTTTGCTTTAAGGTAACTTGATATTGTTTTTTATCTGCGTCGTACGATTCTTCTACTCTGACTTTAGGTGTGCCTGCTTGGCTATACCAATTCTTGAACTGCGAAAGATCGCGCCCATTGGCATCCGCCATTGCCGATAAGAAATCATCGCAAGTAACTGCTTGACCATCGTGACGCTTGAAGTAGAGATCCATACCCTTGCGGAAACCTTCAATACCAAGCAAGGTTTGATACATGCGCACGACTTCAGAACCCTTCTCATACACCGTCACGGTATAGAAATTATTGATCTCCTGATACTCATCCGGACGAATTGGGTGCGCCATCGGACCCGCATCTTCGGGGAATTGGAGTTGACGCAAGAGCCGCACATCCTCAATACGCCTTACTGCCCTACCCGACTCACTACCCATTTGGTCTGCAGAGAACTCTTGGTCGCGGAATACAGTTAAACCCTCTTTAAGCGAGAGCTGGAACCAATCGCGACAAGTGACGCGGTTACCAGTCCAATTGTGGAAGTACTCATGGGCTACAACGCTTTCGATATTGGCAAAGTCCGCATCAGTAGCGGTTTCAGGCTGAGCGAGAACATACTTGGTATTGAATACATTCAAACCCTTGTTCTCCATTGCCCCCATATTGAAATCACCTACTGCCACAATCATGAATCGCTCTAAATCCAATTCCAGGCCATAACGTTTTTCATCCCAATGAATCGAGGCTATTAAGGAATCCATTGCATGGCGGGTCTTTTTCAGATCATGTGGCTCAACCCAAATCTGCAATAACTTTTTCGCACCACTGCTGGTGGTGATAGTTTCTTCAATACATTCGAGCTTGCCGGCAACCAAGGCAAACAAATAGGATGGCTTTGGAAATGGATCTTCCCAAACAGCGCTATGCCAACCATTCGGTAATTTTTCGGCGCTAATGAGGTTGCCGTTAGACAGTAATACTGGACACTCTGCTTCACGAGCGCGCAGGGTAACGCGATAACGCGCCATCACATCTGGTCTATCGAGGAAGTAGGTAATTTTTCTAAAGCCTTCAGCCTCGCACTGTGTAAAGAAGTTGCCATTAGAAACATACAGCCCCATCAAAGAGGTATTTTTCTCAGGCGCACAGACGCAGATAATTTCAACTACGAAAGCTCGCTTACCTTCATTCGGCAACGCATGAATAGTTAGCGCTTCAGGAGTGAGTTCAAACTGACGATGAGCCTCACCATTAATACGCAAGCTCACAAATTCCAGCTCGTGGCCCTGCAATACCAGCGGTACTCCTGCCTCATGGCCAGCGCTAGGCAAAACCTCTAGGCGACTTTTCACAATCGTCCTAGCGGGATCTAAAGCAATATCTAGCTCAACCTTTGAAAAGGTGTAATTTGGAGCGCAGTATTCGAGCCTGCGAAAGCTCTGTGGCAGATCAGTTTTCATGGGGCAATTTTAAGCCCCACAGATTATTTTCGCCCTAACCCCAGACGAGGGTTGCAATACCAATTGCAATAAAGGTTACGGCGGCAACAGCGTGTACCCACTTGATTGGCATGCGTTTAGTGAATTTCTGACCGATCCAAACCGCTGGAGCATTGGCCAACATCATCCCCAAAGTGGTGCCAACCGTTACTGAAAATACATCCGAATACTTAGCGCCCAAGGCAATCGTAGCGATTTGGGTCTTATCCCCCATCTCCGCCAAAAAGAAGAGGCCAACAGTCAACATGAACACTTGGAAAGCACGGTCTGCCACTTTAGAGCCAGCAGCGTCATCAATATGGTCGGGCACCAATAGCCACAGACCAATTCCTAAGAAGCTCAAACCCAAAATCCACTTCAGCAGATCTGGACTCATAAACGTGGTGAGCCAGTGCCCTAGAAACGCCGCACAGGCATGGTTTGCAATCGTCGCAATGAATATGCCCCCAATAATGGCTATGGCCTGCTTGGGATAGCGGGCAGCCAACATTAGTGAGAGTAATTGGGTTTTATCACCCATCTCGGCTAAAGCCACTACGCCGGTAGAAATTGCTAATGCAGAGAAGTCCATAAATTCAGTAGCCTGCTTATCTTAAAAAGTGAGGTGCTACTGAAATCATAGTGGATAAATATGACAAGTCCCGACACGACCTAGAAAGTTGGCATCTCGCCAGATGCCAACTCCTGAACACTTAGCCTTAAACAGCCAATAACTCTTCAGCAGGCACAAAATCTATTTTCTGCGCTCTTGCTACTGGCTCAGATGTGAGGCTGCCGCGATGCACACTCAGGCCATTACGCAAGTGATGATCTTTGGATAAGGCCTTTACCATCCCTCGGTTTGTTAAAGCCTCAATGAAGGGATAGGTTGCATTAGTCAAAGCAAACGTAGAAGTACGAGCAACAGCGCCAGGCATATTTGCTACACAGTAGTGCAACACTCCATCGATAATAAAGGTGGGGTCTGCATGGGTAGTGGGTTTGGAGGTTTCAAAACAGCCACCTTGATCAATTGCCACATCCACCACCACCGCACCTGACTTCATTTTTCGAACCATTTCTCTGGTCACTAGCTTTGGCGCTGCGGCACCGGGTAACAAGACCGCGCCAATCACCACATCTGCTTCGCAAACCTCTAACTCCACTAAGAGTGGATCAGCGTAAAAAGTTCTTACGCGATTTCCGTAGAGCATATCAATCTGTCTTAAGCAATCGATATTGCGATCGAAGATGCATACATCTGCGCCCATACCGACAGCCATTTGTAAGGCATTCCGACCCACAACACCGGCGCCCAATATGACTACCTTTGCTGGCGCTACTCCCGGCACACCCGCCATCAAGATGCCCAACCCTCCATGTGTTTTCTCCAGATGTGCAGCTGCAGCCTGAATAGACATTCTTCCTGCCACCTCACTCATGGGCGCTAAGAGTGGCAAAGAGCCAGTGCATGAGGTTACGGTTTCATAGGCAATACACGTTGCCCCAGAAGCCAGTAGTGCCTTGGTTTGCTGTGGGTCTGGTGCCAAATGGAGATAGGTAAAGAGGATTTGATCTTCACGCAACATCGCGCATTCTTGCGGCTGAGGCTCCTTCACTTTAACCACCATCTCCGCTTTAGAAAAAACTTCGGCAGCACTATTGATTAAGGTGGCGCCAGCCAAACGATAAGACTCATCACTCAAGCCAATTTGCTCACCAGCTCCACGCTGAACCAAAACAGAGTGACCCTGTTTACACAAGCCCCTCACATTACCTGGGGTTAAGCCAACACGAAATTCATTATTTTTTACTTCTTGAGGTACGCCAACAATCATTTATGTCTCCTTATTTGAATTCACGACTCAGTTTTGTTTTGCGATGCAAGCCAACGATGTAAAACATGGCGAGATACACACCTAATAAACACGGACCCAAGACCAAAGCAATCCGTGCATCCTCATGAAAGCCCATTAACACCACTACCAAGGCAATAAATGCCAATGCGAACCACGAGGAATAAGGCCACCATGGCGTGCGATATGCCAATTCGGCAACCTGGGCTTTTGTGAGTGAGCGGCGAAATTGGATTTGGGTAATCAAAATAGCGATCCACACCATCAATCCAACAAAGGTCACTGCGGCCATGATGTATTGAAATGCCTTATCCGGAACAAAGTAGTTCAGCACTACCCCAGTCATGCAGACTGCCACAGTCGCCATCACCGCACGATGGGGAACGCCATACTTTGATAACTTAGCAAAGGGGGATGGCGCATAGCCATTCACCGAAAGCGCATACAACAGTCGTCCACCACTAAAGATGCCTGCATTGCAAGATGACAAGGCTGCGGTAATCACCATAAAGTTAATGATGCCGGCAGCTTCACGCAATCCAATGCGCTCAAACATCACTACGAAAGGACTACCTTGTTGTCCAACTTCATTCCAAGGGAAGATCGCCAGGATGACGAGAATTGCACCCATGTAAAAAATCAAGATGCGCCACGCCAATGAATCAATCGCCATCGGAATCGTTTTGCGTGGATTCTCAGCTTCACCTGCAGATAAACCAATCATCTCAATTCCAACGTAGGCAAATAAGACCATCTGTAAGGAAAGCAACATACCGCCAACACCGTTTGGAAAGAAGCCGCCGTGCTGCCATAGGTTACTCAAGCCAATTGGATTCCAGTCATTAGTAAAGCCAAAGAAAATGACCGAACCACCCAATGTAATCATGGCAACAATAGCGACTACTTTGATTAAGGCAAACCAAAACTCAAACTCGCCAAATACTTTGACGGCGATGAGATTGATTAAGCCCATCATCAAGATAGAAGACAGGGCCCATATCCACTGAGGTGTTTCAGGAAACCAAATGCCCATGTAAATACCCACAGCAGTCACTTCAGCTATTCCTACGACAATCCAATAGGTCCAGTAGCCCCAGCCCACCATATACCCCGCGAGAGGGCCAACATAGGTATTGGCATAAGCTGCAAATGAGCCTGCAACTGGCTCATGTACTGCCATCTCTCCTAGGGTGCGCAGCACAATGAAGGCAACGATACCAGCCAACAGATATCCCAACAAGATGGAAGGTCCTGCGATTTGGATCGCACTTGCCGAGCCTAGAAATAATCCAACACCGATAGTGGACCCCAAAGCCATCAGGCGAATGTGCCGGACTTTAAGGTGGCGCTGTAAACCAGTTTGTTCAGTCTGCAAAAGAGACCTCCTTTCGATTTGTCGTTGGTAAGTCACCAACGAGGCAAAGTCTATGGAGGACTGCGCATCTACACTAGGGGATAGAAATACCCAAAGTACCTAAACAAATAAATGTGATGCACAAAAAATGAGCTAGCTTGATGAGTACAAGCCTAAAGAGGAATTAATAAATTTGGGATGACAGCAGAATCCGTAATTTCCTACAGGGATTGCCCTTAAGGATTTACGGATGGTTTTTCAATCACTGCTGATTGGGCAGCAATGAGATTTAAAACTTCTGCGGCAGCAGCTAGGCCACAAGCAGCAGTCACCATCACTGTAGAGCCATAGCCAGAACAAGCAAGGCCGCCACTAGCAACGCCTGCGCGAGGTTCATGAGAATAGATGGCGCGAATACCAATTTTTTTCTTGAGATTTCTAGAAAAGCCATGGTCCTGCCTAAGACCTTGACGTACCTTTGCTAGCAATGCATCTTGCTCGGTTCGTGAAAGATCATCGCAACGCACAGAAGTCGGCTCTGATTTTCCGCCAGCTGCACCACACATGACTAAGGCACGTTCATTCTTATTCGCCCAAACTGCTAAAGCAATTTTGGTTTGCACTGAATCTGTTGCATCCAAAACGATTGCATCTGACGGAATCAACACATCTAGATTTTCTGGCTCTAAAAACGCATCATGGGTAGTGAGTGTGATCTCAGGATTAATGTGTCGGATACGATCAGTCATGGCCTGCACCTTGGCCTTACCATACTCACCCTCCAGTGCATGGAGCTGACGATTGGTATTGCTCTCAGCAATATGATCAAAGTCGATTAAAACAAGATGTCCAATCGCAGTCCGCGCCAATGCTTCAGCGGCCCAAGAGCCCACCCCACCCAATCCCGCAACTACGACTGTGGCATGACGAAAACGTTCACGTAACTCCGGACCGTATAGGCGAGCTACACCCCCGAAACGACGATCATCCAAACTGCCTTCTAACTTGTCTTCTGTCATAGCTTCTCTTTATACTGAAAATATGGACTCCATTGCTCAACTCCGCAAAAACTACACCTTCGGTCAGCTTTCAGAAACTGAGGTTCCACCCAATCCATTGACCTTATTTCAGGTCTGGTTTGACCAGGCAATCAAAGCAGAATGCCCAGAACCCAATTCCATGACTTTGGCTACCTCTGATAAAGCTGGTAATCCATCAGCTCGTATTGTCTTACTAAAAGGCGCGGATGAAGCTGGCTTTACCTTCTTCACCAATTACGAAAGCGAAAAAGGCAAAGACTTAGCTGTCCGCCCTCACGCTGCCTTGTTATTCCACTGGCACGAACTGGAGCGTCAGGTTCGCATCAAAGGGGTGGTTGAGCGAGTAAGCGCTGATGAGAGCGATGAATACTTTAATTCTCGCCCAGCCGCCTCCAGAATTGGAGCCTGGGCTTCACCACAAAGCGCTGAGATTCCGAATCGAGAATTTCTCGAAGAAGCTGAAAAACGTTTCGCAGTAGACTTTGGCGACCAAGCACCGCGACCAGCGCATTGGGGTGGATATCGCTTACGCCCTACTGAGATTGAGTTTTGGCAAGGTCGACCTTCACGACTGCATGACCGCATTCACTATCAACTCGAAGGTACTAGCTGGCGTATTGCTCGCCTAGCACCATAAAAGAGAGGCCAAAGAATTGAGTCAAGTTGCCCTAGTGAAACTCTGGGGCGATTAAAGATTGAAACTTTGCTCTGAATTTTGCTAGCTTAGGGGCAACGACTGCTATGCAGTAGCCCTGCCCTGGGTGCTGACGAAAATAGTTTTGATGGTAATCCTCGGCTGGATAAATGACCGGTGCCTCGTCAATCTGAGTAACGATAAGGCCCGAATAAATCTTCCCCTCTTTTAGTTCATTTACAAGCTCATGCGCTGTTGCACTTTGACTCTCGCTATGGGTAAAAATAACTGAGCGATATTGCGTGCCATGATCATTGCCTTGATAGTTCAAGCTTGTTGGGTCATGAATAACAAAAAAGATTTCTAATAAATCACGATAAGACACTATCAGCGGGTCAAAATACACGTCGACGATTTCAGCATGGCCCGTTTGGCCCGTGCAAACAGACTCATAGTCGGGGTTTGGGGCAAGTCCCCCCGCATATCCCGACACCACCGCACTAACCCCAGAAATTTGCTGATAAACCGCTTCTAGGCACCAAAAGCATCCCCCGCCCAAGGTGGCACGCTCTAGATGGGATGGATTTTTATGGTTGATTTGGCTCATGGCTTTATCCTAATGCCTTATTCAATCGTTTGCTTGCCTTACACAAACCCAATGTCCATAAATCGCTTCACACTCCAATTAGATGAAATCAAAGCAGCTTATGCTGCGGAACCAAACCCCACGCTAGAGGTTCGCCTGGAGCGAATTGGGCGTATTGAGCAAATGATTGCCGCCAATGAAGAGAAAATCTGCAAAGTCTTGGCCGCAGACTTTGGTACCCGCCACTCGATTGAAAGTCGACTCCTTGAATTTCAAATGATTTATCAGGCATGCAAGCATGTTCGCAAACACTTAAAAGAATGGATGAAACCCCAGCTGGTTTCAACTCCGGGATTCTTGGGCTCGTCTCATGCTTGGACACAAATGCAATCCATGGGTGTAGTGGGCATCATGAGCCCCTGGAATTACCCTGTTCAACTAGCCCTTGTTCCAGCTATCGCAGCCTTTGCGGCTGGAAATCGCGTTTGGCTCAAACCATCAGAAAGAAGTTCGCGCACCTCTGGATTCTTAGCAACCTTGATTCAGGAATATTTTCATCCTAGTGAGTTTTGCGTCAGTGCGGGCGGAACAGAGGTTGCGGAATCTTTTGCATCACTTCCTTTTGATTATCTCTTTTTTACTGGCTCGGCAGAAATCGGCAAAAAGGTGATGCGTGCAGCTGCTGATCACCTCACACCCCTCACCCTAGAATTGGGTGGAAAGTCCCCAGCGATTGTCAACTCCTCAGCCAAACTAAAAGATGCTGCGGCTAGCATTGCTTACGGCAAACTAGTCAATGGCGGTCAAACCTGCATAGCGCCTGATTACGTATTGATCCATGCAAGTGACTGCGATGCGTTTATTCAAGAGCTACAGCATGCAGCCCAAAAACAATTTGCCAATCCAGAAGAATTGACTAGTGCGATTGACGGGCATCAGCTCTCACGCTGGCATCAGCTGGTTCAAGATGCGATAGATCGTGGGGCGCAAGCAATCCCCCTCATTTCTTCCGCGGAAAATAGCTCGCCACCCTTCATACCTGTCGCACTCTTAAATGTTTCTGAAGATGCACTCATCATGCAAGAAGAAGTTTTCGGACCGATTCTTCCAATCGTGGCAATCAACGATATTGATTCAACAATCCGCTACATCAATGAGCGTCCATTGCCACTAGCGCTGTATTGGTTTGGCAAGAACAAGGAAGTGATGCAGCGCATTCTGAATGAAACGCGTTCTGGTGGCGTGACCATTAATGACACATTGCTGCATGCTGGGATTGAAGATTTGCCTTTTGGTGGTGTTGGTGCCAGCGGTATGGGTGCTTACCATGGCAAGGTAGGTTTCGATACATTTAGTCATCGCAAGTCTGTTTTAGAGGTTCGCGGCTTCTTTGGCCTTAATTTATTGCGCGGCACCCAGTTGGCAAGACCGCCTTACGGCAATGGCGTTGAGCGTTTATTGCGTTGGCTTAAATAGAAACTATTGGAAGACCCGCGACTACAGCAACATTTTTCCGGCGAATCCAATTAGCAACGCGCCAACAACAAACCAAAGAACCGCTGCGTAATGCGGATGCTTTCTGAAGAAGCTCAAGAAAAATTGCCCGGCGAAGATAAGACCCGTTAAGTAAGTCATGCTCACTACTTGCAAGACAAAAGCCAAATACAAAAATGTGTGTGCTGGATGCGCATATTCTGGCTGAATAAATTGCACGAAGAATGAAACAAAGAAAAAGATTGCCTTGGGATTAGTTAAAGACAATGTCAGTGCAGCTATGGACGGATGCAAGGCATCTAAATAATTGACACCCCCATCCGCAGCGGTCGCAGCTTGAGTACCGCGCCAACGTTTCATACCATCGCGAATAAAACCATAACCCATCCACGCCAAGTAGGCGGCGCCGAGCATGCGAATTAGATTAAAGATCGAGGGCGATGAATTAAGCAAAGTTGCAGCACCCAATGCAACCCCAATCATCAAGATGGCATCGCCCACAAAAATTCCTAGCGACGCCCATACCCCAGCACGCCAACCCTTTAGCGAGGCAATCGTCAGCACATAAAGGGAGTTCGGGCCAGGAAATAAGATGGTGAAGATCACGCCCACGAGATATGCGGGGAAATCAACGATGCCAACATTTGAGGGTGAAATGAACCAATCCATTACCCCCATCATAATTAAATTCGGGAAAACCCTTGTAATTACCTTCTTAAACTGCCATAATAGGAAGCTTTTTTAAGCAATTTGATTCATCGCCCCCCAGCTATATTTCAGCGTACCGTTTAGAAGTCATAAACACCGAAGTTCAAAAAACGCGCTGCCGCCTGTCTGATGGTCGATGCCTTTGACCATCACACTCAATAAAAAACAAAGAGTGTATACACGGAGACATCCCTTGAAGGGGATGTGTAATAGCATGACTTTTTCTAAAGAAACTAATCACGAGTCTAAAGACTCAAAGCCCGCTGGAACCGAGTTCCAGTCTTTTGCCCTCGCGGCCTCACTCCTTAAAAACGTTGCTGAACTGGGTTATACCCAAGCTACCGAAGTGCAAGCTCAGGTTATTCCTGCAGCTCTCGCTGGCGGTGACTTATTGGTCAGCAGCCAAACTGGTAGCGGTAAAACCGCAGCCTTTTTATTGCCTTTGATTAATCAACTCATTGAAGACAACCCAAACAGCTCGCCTGCATCAGGCCGCGCACAACCTAAAGTGTTAGTGCTCTGCCCTACTCGTGAATTAGCTCAACAGGTTTCAGCAGATGCAGTGAATTTAGTTCGCGGCATGAAAGGTATCCGTATTGCAACCGTTATGGGTGGCATGCCTTATGGCAAGCAAATCCAAGCACTGAAAGGTGCAATGTTAGTTGTCGCTACTCCTGGTCGTTTGCTCGACTTGACCGACAGCAAAGCAATCCACTTAGGTGATGTCAAACAACTCGTGATTGATGAAGCCGATCGCATGCTCGACATGGGATTTGCGGATGATCTCGAGGCAATTGACAAGCGTTGCTCTGGTCGTAACCAAACCTTGATGTTCTCTGCCACTTTTGCACCAAAGATTATGTCTTTGGCTAATGAGTTGACAACTAACGCTAAGCGTATTGAGCTTGCTCATGCTGGCGAAAAGCACGCAAACATTGAGCAGAAGCTGCACTGGGCTGACAGCATGTCACACAAGCATAAATTGCTCGAACACATTTTGGCTGACGCCACTTTGGATCAAGCGGTTGTGTTTGCAAGCACTCAAATTGAAAGCGAAAAAATTGCTGATACCTTGCGCGCTAATGGTTACGAAGCTAGCGCCTTACACGGTGCTATGCCTCAAGCTGTTCGTATGCGTCGTCTTGAATCTCTTCGCAAAGGTCACACCAAAATTTTGGTTGCGACTGACGTAGCAGCTCGCGGTATTGATGTGCCACGTATTAGTCACGTGATTAACTTTGGCTTGCCAATGAAACCAGAAGACTATACGCATCGCATCGGTCGTACCGGTCGTGCCGGTCGCAATGGTGTTGCTATCACCTTGGTTGAACATCGTGATCGCGCCAAGATTCGCAATATCGAACGCTTTACACAGCAAGACATCGTTGCTTCAGTCATCGCTGGCCTCGAGCCACAAGCCAAGCCTAGCTTTGGTGGTGGCGGCGGTCGCCCTGGTGGTGGTCGCTCCGGTGGTGGTTTCGGTGGTGGCGGTCGTTCTGGTGGTGGCGGTGGTGGTCGTTATGGTTCTGGTGCTCGTTCAGAGTCTCGTTCTGGTGGCGGGGGCGGTGGTAACCGCTCTGGCAATCATTTCGAATCTCGCTCTGGCGATTCCCGTCCATCCGGTGATTCACGTCCCTCCGGTGATTCACGCCCTGCTGGCGCCAATCGTTTTGCTGATTCACGCCCTGCGCGTTCTGGTGACTCTCGTCCAGCACCACGCTCTGGTGACTCACGTCCATCCGCTGGTCCACGTTTTGCTAAACCCAAAACTGGCGGTCAACGTAGAAGCTTTAGCGGCAACTAAAAATGGTTCACCGTCGTCGTCTCCGTTCTGCATGGAATCGAGTCGATTCCGGTGAACTACATCAAGCGCCACGCAAGTGGCAGCCTTGGCTTAGCGACACTGGTTCCTTAACCCAAAAAATTGAACGTGCAATCGGACAAAAACTAGAAGTGCTAGTGTTGCGAGATTGCCGGCAAGACCTAAATAGCGACGAGAGTCGCTATTTTCATTTCAAGATCAAACGTTGTCGCATACGTGAAGTACTACTCTGCGCTGACGGGATTCCACTGGTCATGGCACACAGCATTATTCCAAGTACTAGCTCTAGCGGTAGTAACCATGAAGTTCTGCGCTTAGGCAGAAAACCTTTAGGAGCAGTACTGTTTGCAAAAACGCGTATGCACTCCAAAAAGAAACCGCTTCGTGAAATTACCCGCCTGGATAAACACAGCCCATTATGGAAAAAGTGCTTTAAGCAGTATCCAGAAATCCCATCAGCAAGCTGGGCAAGACGGACGCTATATGAACTTAAGGGGCATCCACTCTTGGTGAGTGAGGTGTTTCTCCCTGCACTACTGAACTACTCAATAGATTAAATAGATAGCCAAGCTTGCGATGCTGCTATCAAGGCATCATCGCCAGGCTCACAGGTAAACACCACTCCAAAGCCGATTTGCTCAGCTGCATCGGCAATATTGTGATGTGGGCAAATCGCCGTCGCGAGATCTAGCGGCAATTTAGCCTGACCTAAATAACGTACCGCCTCAGATGAGCTTAGCAACCAAAGTGACTGCGCAAAATCCACCTCATGAATGTCTTGCCAGGCAGGGCTATCAAGATCGAGAGATACGCGTGCATACACTGAAATTGCCTCAATCTGTGCGCCTGCATTTTTTAAAGTATCCGCCAGCCAATCTCGACCGCCCTCACCTTTAAAAATAATCACTTTCTTAATAGACCAATCCCAGTTCAGCTTCTGCAGTTCAGCCCACAAACCCTCAGAGTCCCATTGCGTATTGTCTTGAGGAAGAATGACTTTCGTGGGGCTACTCTCAATACCAATGCCATGATTTTTAAGGGCTGCCATACTACTGCCACCCATCACCCCAATAGGTATCGGGTGATTCGATAGATCCTGCCAAGATTTTTCGAGTAAGCGCATCGTGCATTCAATTGCATTAGGGCTTACGAAAATTGCTAGGTCTGCAGATTGCAGGATTTCACTTATCTGATGAGCTAAAACGCCACCACTCTTTGGAACAATAGTGAGCAAGGGTAAAGAAATAATTTTGGGAGAATTCTCTTTAGTGATACCGTTCTTGAGCAGGCTTGCTTGTAGCGCCTCTGACAATTGACGTGCCTGACCACTCGGACGGGTAATGACAATGGTCTTGGTGCTCATGACGATTTGTCTTGCTGAGATTTACTGGGGCAAACCGTTGGGCAGCAAACGCTCAGCGCCTTGCGAAATCAGATCTTGTGCAACGAGGAGACCTAAAGCCTCTGCGTCTTCAAGACTCTTTACGAAACCTTGAGCGCTGGCCAAGCAACTTGCAGTGCCATCCACGCTGGCGACAAAAGAGCGGATATGCATTTGATCTTGATCCCAAGTGGCATAAGCAGCTAAAGGAACCTCGCAAGAGCCGCCCAATTGACGCGACACCATACGTTCGGCAGAGACTGCATATAAAGTGGGTAAATCATTGAGTGGAGCAAGCCACTCTTTAATGCTGGGGTGCTTGCTGAGAGTTTCAATTCCCAATGCACCTTGCCCAGCTGCAGGCGTATATGGATCAATCGGCAATAGTGTCCGAATCCGGCTTTCCAGACCGAGGCGCTTTAATCCTGCAGCGGCCAAAATAATCGCCTGATACTCGCCACGATCTAACTTACCCATGCGGGTATCTAAATTACCACGCAGAGGCTGAATTTCTAGATGCGGGAACTTGGATCTGAGAACTGACTCCCGACGCAAGCTAGAGGTGCCCACTACCGCACCTTTTGGCAAATCTTCCAGACTGGCATAGTCATTAGAGACAAATGCATCATGCGCATCCTCTCGTGCCATTACACAAGACAAATCAAAGCCATCTGGCATGACCATGGGGACGTCTTTTAAGGAATGAACCGCCAAATCAGCCCGGCCATCTTCCAGGGCAGTTTCTAGTTCCTTAACAAATAAGCCCTTTCCACCGACTTTAGAGAGCGCTTTATCCAGTATTTGGTCGCCGCGGGTGGTCATCCCCAAGATCTGTACGTCGCATTCTGGGTAGAGCTTTTTAAGGCAATCCCGGACATGTTCCGCTTGCCACATAGCAAGCCGGCTCTCGCGGGAGGCGATTACAAGGCGCTTAGGAGCGCAGGGGATAGTGGATGCAGAGCTAGAAATGGGGGTTTGGGACATAACATTTAAAATAATCAAAGACCTACACCAATATACTGCGTTTATGAGCTCATCAAAAAATTCCCTCGCCAACAAAGCCCAAGCTTGGTCGGCCCGTTTTACTGAACCCGTCGACGAACTGGTACAGCGTTATACCGCCTCTATCGGCTTTGATCAACGATTTGCCTTAGTGGATATCGCTGGATCTTTGGCTCACGCTGAAATGTTAGCCACCCAAAAGATTATTAGCGCGCAAGATTTAGCAGATATTCAAAAGGGGATGGGCCAGATTAAAGGCGAAATCGAGGCTGGTGAATTTAACTGGCAACTCGCCCTAGAGGATGTTCACCTCAACATCGAAGCCCGCCTCACTGAGTTGGTTGGTGATGCCGGCAAGCGTCTGCACACTGGTCGTTCACGTAATGACCAAGTGGCAACCGATTTGCGCCTGTGGTTGCGTGACAGCGTTGATCAAATTGCAGCCACCCTCAAAACTTTACGCATTGCCTTATTAGATCTTGCAGAGACCCACTCTGGCACCATCATGCCTGGACATACTCATTTACAGGTTGCACAGCCAATTACTTTTGGGCATCACTTGATGGCCTATTACGAAATGTTTAGCCGTGATGCCAGCCGCCTAGCTGATCTGCGCGTCCGTTTTAATCGTCTGCCACTTGGCGCAGCCGCTTTGGCCGGCACTACCTACCCGATTGATCGTGAGCAGGTTGCTAAGACACTTGGGTTTGACGGCATCTGCAATAACTCTCTAGACGCAGTATCTGATCGTGATTTTGCGATTGAGTTCTGCGCCTTTGCATCCATCCTAATGATGCACGTCTCGCGCCTGTCTGAAGAACTCGTACTTTGGCTTAGCCCACGCTTTGGTTTTATTGATCTACCAGATCGCTTCTGTACTGGCAGCTCCATCATGCCGCAAAAAAAGAATCCAGATGTACCGGAGTTAGCTCGCGGTAAGACGGGTCGTGTTTATGGTGACTTGATTTCTTTATTAACATTGATGAAGAGCCAGCCATTGGCATACAACAAAGACAATCAAGAAGATAAAGAGCCCTTGTTTGATGCAGTAGATACTGTGCAAGATACTTTGCGCATCTTCGCGGATATGGTTCCCCATATTCAAGTTAAAGCGGACGTCATGAAAGCAGCTGCAGAAGAAGGTTTCGCAACAGCTACCGACCTCGCCGATTACTTGGTTAAAAAAGGTTTAGCATTCCGCGACGCCCATGAGGCTGTAGCCCATGCGGTGAAGGCATGTGTTGGTCGCAACTGCATGCTCACCGATTTAACACTTCCTGAATTGCGCTTTGCTTGTGGTTTGGATAACCGCCCTGAGCTGATGGGTGATGATGTATTTGCCCTATTAACAGTGGATGGCTCAGTGAACTCACGTCAGCATGCTGGTGGAACCGCTCCAACACAAGTGCTCGCTGCAATCAAACGGGGTCGCGCAGATCTCTAGATCGCATGGGTTTTTGGGGAACACTCTCATCAGGAATTGATCGCTTAAATGAATTCCTAGGCAAGATAGCCAGCATCATGATCCTGTTATCTTGCGTGGTTTCTGCAACTAACGCCCTTCTGCGTTACGGTTTAGACATCAGCAATAACTGGCCACTGGAATTACAGTGGTATCTGTTTAGCGCAGCTGTCATGCTGGGCGCCTCATACACCCTCAAACGTAATGAGCATGTTCGAGTGGATTTAATCTACTCGCAACTTTCCGATCGAGGCCGAATTTACATTGATCTCTTTGGCTTGATATTGTTTTTGATGCCCGCTTGCATCTTATTTACTTGGCTATCTTGGACTACCCTGTTTTATCCGTCATGGTTGGTCTCGGAGCATTCACTCAATGCGGGTGGTTTGTCGCGCTATCCCATTAAATTTATTGTGCCGTTTGGTTTCTTTATGCTGAGTCTGCAAGGCTTATCGGAAATTATTAAACGCATCGGCGCCCTCAATGGTAAGGACATCTTGCCGGCCGCTGATCTTCATTACGAAAAGCCCATGCAATGATTCCACTTGAATGGATGCCACCGCTGATGTTTGGCGGCCTGATCGTATTTATGTTGATCGGCTTTCCGGTAGCATTTTCTCTGATGGCAGCTGGCCTCTTTTTTGCTGGCATCGCCATCAGCGAGAACTTCTTTGGTATGCCATTTCTGCAAGCCATTCCACAACGCATTTTTGGCAGCGTGCTCGCCAATGATCTCCTTTTAGCCATCCCCTTCTTCACTTTTATGGGAGCGATTCTGGAGCGTTGCGGTCTTGCCGAAGAAATGCTGGACTCCATGGGTCAGCTCTTTGGACGCATTCGGGGTGGCTTAGGTTACTCGGTGATTATTGTGGGATTTATTCTCGGGGCGATTACTGGCACGGTAGCCGCTCAGGTGATCGCTATGGCCATGATCTCACTACCGGTGATGATGCGTTATGGTTACAACATGCGCTACGCTACGGGCGTTTTGGCGGCTTCTGGGACCATTACGCAGCTAGTACCCCCTTCTTTGGTACTCATTGTGCTGGCAGATCAACTGAAAACACAAAGTGGTAGCGCGGATGTGGGCAGCATGTATCTGGGTGCCTGGGGTCCATCTTTACTGCAAATTGGTCTTTTTGCGCTCTACACTTTTTTCCTTTCCCGCTTCAGACCAAACTATCTCCCCGCCGCCCCAGAAAATGAACTCACCCTCAAAGGCTGGGCCCTCTGGAAAAAATGCCTCATGGGAATCATTCCTTCTGCGGCACTGATTTTCTTAGTGCTGGGAACCATCATGACCGGCATTGCCACACCAACCGAGTCTGGTGCTATGGGTGCAATGGGTGCACTACTCTTGGCTTGGATACGTAGAGCAAGCATTCCTAATCTCAAGGGGCTGATTCAGGAGGCCTATCAAAATACGATGCGCATCACTGCCATGGTGGTTTTCATCTTGATTGGCTCAACCTGCTTCTCGGTGGTATTCCAAGGGGTTGACGGCGGGTTCTGGGTAGAAGAATTATTTTCAAATCTACCTGGCGGTTGGATTGGTTTCTTGGTCGTCGTGAACTTGTTTGTTTTCTTCTTGGCATTCTTTTTAGACTTCTTTGAGATCGCCTTCATCGTGGTACCTATGCTGGCACCTGTCGCAGTCAAACTACTGGCGCCAGTACTGCTCGCCTCCATGAATGGCAATCCCCAAGCTGCAGCTAGCGCAGCACTGGTTTGGTTTGGCGTGATGCTGTGCGTGAATATGCAGACCTCATTTATGCATCCGCCTTTTGGATTTGCGCTCTTCTATTTGCGCGGCGTAGCACCTAAAGAAGTCAAGAGTAGCGATATTTACTGGGGGGCATTACCTTGGGTTGTTCTACAACTTATCATGGTCGTTGTAGTCGCGGCATTCCCAGCACTAGTCACTACCTTTCTGGATAAGCCTGCAGCAGTAGTGCAGAGTCAAGACTTTAACTTTACAGGCGGCGATGATGGTAAGTCAGATACGTCACCGAGCAAGATCGATGAAGATGCGCCGGTGGTCTTTCAATTGGATAAGCCAGTTAAGTAACTACCTCAACATGCGACATAGCGCTACTCGTAGTGATATCGGCAGGCAATGACAACGATCTGATCTTTTTCAATCGCATAAACCAGGCGATGAACATCATCGATTCGCCTTGACCAAAAGCCCGACAGACTCTCACGCAATTCCTCAGGCTTTCCGATGCCCTCCTCAGGACTTCTCATGGCATCTTTAATAATGGCATTAATCCGTCTTAACGTTTTTTTATCTTGCCCTTGCCAATAAACATAATCAGACCATGCAGCAGAAGTCCATACCACCCTACTTAGCATCTATTAGGGCCTTTTCTTTAGTCTGCCCTTTATGGTATTGCGCCAATGATTTCTCCAGATGTTTTACGTTGGCTGGAGATTTTAATAAATGAAGTGTTTCCATCATGCTGTTATAGGTATTCAAGGACATGATTACCGCATCATCAGCATCTCTGCGGGAGATAATGGCTACATCACAATCACTCACCACTTGATCAATCACTTGCTTAAATTGGTTTCTGGCATCAGAAAAATTAATGACTCTCATTGTCAAACCTTACTTGTTCAATATATTGTACAAGTATAGTCATAGACTCAGTTGGGCACAAGTAAAAAAATACCCTGCAAAAGCAGGGTATTAGGATGAGTGGATCGCTCGACCTTGCTTACAAAGTAATATCCGGCTCCTGTCTTACGCAATCCACATAGTACTCGCTACGTCCATCAATATCGCCCTTAACCAATCCATGGATATCCGTTTCAAAGCCAGGGAATTGCTCATTAAAGTCACGGGCAAAGTAGAGGTAGTCGATGATGCGCTTATTGAAGCGCTCCCCAGGAATCAGCAATGGAATACCTGGAGGGTAAGGCGTTACTAGCATTGCCGTAATGCGATCTTCCAATTGGTCCAATGGAACACGATCTACCTCTTTGTGCGCCATCTTCGCCCAAGCTTCTGAAGGCATCATCGCTGGCACCATATCTGAGGTGTACATCTCAGTAGTCATGCGAGCCACGTTACGGCTCTTGTAGAACTCATGAATCTGCTGGCAAATATCTTTTAGGCCAACACGCTCATAACGAGGATGTTTGGCAACGAACTCTGGCAGCACTTTCCAGAGGGGAGCATTCTTATCAAAATGGTCTTTGAATTGTTGTAGCTCAGTTACCAAAGTATTCCAACGACCCTTGGTAATGCCGATCGTAAACATGATGAAGAATGAGTACAGACCGCACTTCTCAACGATCACACCATGTTCAGCCAAATACTTAGTGACGATGCTCGCCGGAATACCCATGGAACCAAAATTACCTTCGATATCCAAACCAGGCGTCACTACTGTCGCCTTAATTGGATCGAGCATGTTGAAGTCTTTTGCCACCTTGCCAAAGTCATGCCAGCTAGCGCTTGGCTCCAAGATCCAATCAGAGCGCTCACCAATACCTTCTTCGGTTAAGTGATCGGGACCCCATACATTGAACCACCAGTCAGCACCAAACTTATCATCCACTTCGCGCATCGCACGACGGAAGTCCATTGCTTCAGCAATCGACTCCTCCACCAGCGTAGTACCGCCAGGAGACTCCATCATGGCCGCAGATACATCACAAGACGCGATGATGGCGTACTGAGGACTCGTGGAAGTGTGCATCAAGTAAGCCTCATTAAAGCAATCACGATCTAACTTGGTATCTTCTGCATCCTGCACCAATACCTGCGAAGCTTGTGAAAGGCCAGCCAACAACTTATGGGTAGATTGGGTAGCGAACATCAAACTCTTTTTAGTGCGCTTGCGATCAGAACCAATCGCGTGCATATCTTTATAGAAAGGATGGAAGGCGGCATGAGGCAACCAAGCTTCATCGAAATGCAATGAGTCTACCCTGCCATCGAGCATCTCTTTGATCATCTCGACGTTGTAAATAATGCCGTCGTAGGTACTTTGCGTGAGCGTCATGACGCGTGGCACTACATTTTTATTCTTAATGAATGGATTGGCGTCAATTTTCTTCTTGATATTCGCCCACTCAAATTCTTCTTTCGGAATCGGGCCAATAATGCCCAGATGATTACGGGTAGGCATCAAGAAAATAGGAATCGCACCCATCATCGTGATTGAATGAATCACCGACTTGTGGCAATTGCGATCGACCAGCACCACGTCACCAGGAGCAACAGTAGAGTGCCAAACAATTTTGTTTGAAGTAGAGGTGCCGTTTGTTACAAAAAACAAATGATCGGCATTAAAGATACGCGCAGCATTGCGCTCACTTTGCAATACAGGGCCAGTGTGGTCCAACAACTGCCCTAATTCTTCAACTGCATTACATACGTCAGCGCGCAACATATTCTCACCAAAGAATTGATGGAACATACGGCCTACTGGGCTCTTTAAAAAAGCAACGCCACCCGAATGTCCCGGACAATGCCAGGAGTAAGAACCTTCGGAAGCGTAATTAGTTAAAGCGCGGAAGAATGGAGGCGCTAATGAGTCAAGATAAACCCTTGCTTCGCGAATAATATGGCGCGCCACAAACTCTGGCGTATCTTCATTCATATGAATGAAGCCATGGAGCTCGCGCAAGATGTCATTAGGCATGTGACGTGAGGTACGTGTTTCGCCATATAAGAAGATCGGAATATCTTCATTACGCTTACGTACCTCAGTAATAAAAGCGCGTAAGTTATTTAAGGCAGGCAAATCATGGTCTTCAGAATCAGAAACAAACTCTTCGTCATCAATCGAAACAATAAAAGTAGAGGCGCGGGACGCTTGCTGCGCAAAGGATGTCAGGTCGCCGTAGCTAGTCAAGCCAATGACTTCCATTCCTTCGGTTTCAATGGCTTCAGCTAAGTCACGAATACCCGAACCTGAAATATTTTCAGAACGAAAGTCCTCATCAATAATGATGATTGGGAAACGAAATTTCATGAGTACCCTTTAGGTTTACCAAGAAGACAAATAGACAGGCTGAATATAAGCTACTTAAATGAAAGAATTATGTCTTTGGCAAGGTAACACCAACTTGACCTTGGTATTTGCCACCACGATCTTTGTACGATGTTCCGCACACTTCATCACTCTCAAAGAACAAGACTTGTGCACAGCCTTCGCCAGCATAAATTTTTGCTGGTAATGGAGTGGTATTAGAAAACTCGAGTGTTACGTAACCTTCCCACTCAGGCTCGAATGGGGTGACGTTCACAATAATTCCGCAACGAGCATAAGTGCTCTTACCAACGCAAACCGTTAATACACTACGTGGAATCTTGAAGTACTCAACAGTTCTTGCTAAAGCGAAAGAGTTTGGAGGAATGATACAAACTGGGCCCTTGAAATCAACAAACGATTGTTCATCGAAATTCTTTGGATCAACGATGGTGCTATTGATGTTCGTGAAGATCTTGAATTCATCAGCGCAACGAATGTCATAGCCATAGCTTGAAGTGCCGTAGCTCACAATTTTTTGTCCGGCGGCGTCTTGGCGGACCTGCCCAGGTTCAAATGGGCTGATCATGCCTTGCTCGCCCATGCGGCGGATCCAGTGGTCAGATTTAATAGTCATGGCCGAATTGTAAAACCATCGCCAGGCCTATGACCATCAATTTACGAAGAGGCGGGAGGTGAGGTAAAAATTACCCGCTCAGGGACGTTATAAATCTCAAAGTGTTTGCCTGAACAACGAGATAGCAAGGTGAGATTGGTCTTGCGGGCAAGCTCTAAGCCCATCAGGGTCACGCCTGAGCGAGTCAATAGGAATGGAATGCCCATCTGGGCACCCTTGATGACCATCTCTGAGGTGAGACGGCCCGTTGTGAAGAAAATCAAGTCTTTACCAGGCTTATCCGCAAGCCACATCAGACCCGAAATAGAATCTACGGCGTTATGGCGCCCTACATCCTCAATGAAATGGAGTAGGCGAACCCCGTCTTTACCATCCCGCTCAAACACTGCGCAGGCATGAACAGAGCCGGATTTCTTATAAATGGTGTCATGCATCCGAATACTGTCGATCAGCGCCACGATTGCCTCTTGGCTTAACTGGGGGCCATCAGGCAGTCGAATCTCCGACATTTCCTCAATCAGACCACCAAACATCGTGCCCTGCCCGCAACCCGTAGTCACCACCCGCTTGCTGGTTAAGGCATCGATATCAACAGTGCTGCGATGGGTCTTCACAGCAGCAGAATCCGTCTCCCAATCCACCTGAATACTGGCAATATCGTCGGGGGACTCTACTAAACGTTGATTACGCAAATAACCCAGCACCAGAGCCTCTGGGGCGCTACCCAGGGTCATCAAGGTCACGACCTCGCGCTTATCCAAATAGATGGTTAAAGGGCGCTCCCCGGGGATATGCGTGGTCTTGATGCGTCCGGCTTCATCCACGATCTGCACCTCGTGCACCAGTGGCACGGAAGCATTAGACATCTGAATGTTGTGGGGCAAAGCCATAAAACGCCTCTTAAATAGGTTCAATTCAGTATTAACTGTAACCGCAGACTAAAATTAGCGCTGAAGTAAAGGCTCAAGCCCCATAATCTTGTATTCCCATTGGTTGAATTTTTCTATTTAAGTCCGCTTTTCATGAGTAGCTCCAAACGTCGCCTGCTAGTTACCTCCGCCTTACCTTACGCCAATGGCCAGATTCACATTGGGCATTTGGTGGAATATGTCCAGACTGATATTTGGGTTCGTTTCCAAAGAATGCGTGGTCATGAAGTGCATTACGTTGGCGCCGATGACACTCACGGCACGCCCATCATGTTGCGCGCCGAAAAAGAAGGATTAACACCTAAAGAACTGATTGCCAATGTTTGGAAAGAACATAAGCGCGACTTCGACGATTTCTTAATCTCGTTTGACAACTACTACACCACTGATAGTCCTGAGAATGAAACACTTGCTCAGAGTATCTACCTCAAGCTTCGTGATGCTGGCTTAATTGAAATGCGCTCCATTGAGCAAGCCTATGATCCTGTAAAAGAAATGTTCTTACCGGATCGTTTTATCAAAGGCGAATGTCCTAAGTGCGGCGCCAAAGATCAATACGGAGATTCATGTGAAAAGTGTGGAGCAACCTACTCTCCAACCGATTTAAAAAATCCTTTCTCTGTAGTCAGCGGTGCAACACCCATTAAAAAAGTGTCTGACCATTACTTCTTTAAATTGTCAGATCCTCGCTGTGAAACTTTTTTGCGTGAGTGGACTCAAGTAAAGACTCCCTTGCAACCTGAAGCACGCAACAAGATGAAGGAATGGGTTGGACAAGCAGGTGAGAGCAAGCTTGGTGACTGGGACATCTCCCGTGATGCACCCTACTTTGGCTTTGAAATCCCCGATGCTCCAGGCAAATATTTCTATGTCTGGCTTGATGCTCCTATTGGTTACTACGCCAGCTTCCTCAACTACTGCCAGAGCAAGGGCATGGACTTTGAGGAGTGGGTTAGACCCGATACGACTACCGAGCAGTATCACTTCATCGGTAAAGACATTTTGTATTTCCATACGCTTTTTTGGCCAGCAACCCTTCACTTTGCAGGCTACCGCACGCCAACCAATGTATTTGCACATGGCTTCCTCACGGTGGATGGCGAGAAGATGAGTAAATCGCGTGGGACCCTGATCTCTGCGCACAGTGTGATTGAATCCGGCTTTAATCCAGAATGGTTCCGTTATTACTTTGCGACAAAACTCAACGACAGTATGGAAGATTTGGATTTGAATCTCCAAGACTTTGTTGCTAGGGTAAATAGTGATCTTTTAGGTAAATACATCAACATCGCTAGTCGCAGCGCTGGTTTCTTAGTGAAGCGTTTTGGCGGCATTGTTTCTGATGAAGCTATGAACAATCCCCTGCTGACTGAGATTGCATCCGCAAGTGAAAAAATTGCCGAGCTTTATGAAGCCCGCGAATATGCCAAAGCATTGCGTACGATCATGGAGCTAGCTGACAGGGTCAATGGCTTTGTGGATGAAAACAAGCCTTGGGAAATCGCCAAAGATCCAGAGCGTGAAGCTGACTTACAACGAGTTTGTAGCGTCACCTTGGAAGCGTTCCGCTTACTCAGCCTCTACCTCAAGCCAGTGTTGCCACAAGTCACAGCAGGAGTTGAAGACTTCCTTTCCGTGCCTACGATGACATGGAATGACGTTAAAACGCCCCTTTCGAGCCAAAACCCGATTAAAGCTTATAAACACCTAATGACTCGCGTTGAAGCCCCTCAAATCGAGGCTTTATTGGCGGCAAACCTCTAAAAACTAGCCCAAAAGAGCTGATTTCTATGAATTAGCCAAAAAGTCAGCAGGTTTGTAGGAAAAATCGTTAATAATGATGGGCTAGGCAGATAGTTGCTTTGCAGTATTTTTCGTAAGTTATTGAATTAATTGAGAATTTTAGGAAATATGATGGCTAGATATACATCCGAATTCACCCAGTTCTTAAATGAGCTTAAATCTGAGAAACCGCATCTCGAAGCGGGCCAGCAAGCTGGTCGCGCACTCCTTTGGGATAAAGAGCCATTAACCACTGAAGATCAACGCCGCGCCAAGACTGCCAAACTAAAGCAAAGAGCTTACGTTTACTCGAATGACTAACTCAGGTAATACGTTGGGAGCCGAGCCAGGCTCTCAATCCGATTTGCTAGACAGCACCCCATCGGTTACCGATGGCATGTCTTCAGCATTTGCAAAACTATATGGTGAACCATTATTTAAGCTCCCAACAGATCTATACATCCCGCCGGATGCGCTAGAAGTTTTCCTAGAGGCATTTGAAGGCCCCCTCGATCTGTTGCTTTACCTCATTCGTAAGCAAAATTTCAATGTGCTTGATATTCCGATGGCGCAGGTGACCCAACAGTACTTGAGTTATATCGACCAAATTCGTCACCATAATCTTGAGCTTGCTGCTGAGTACCTCTTGATGGCAGCCATGTTAATTGAGATTAAATCTCGCATGCTCCTGCCAATGAAAAAAGCAGATAGCGATGAAGAGGTAGATGATCCGCGCGCAGAACTCGTTCGCCGCCTCTTAGAATACGAGCGCATGAAGTTAGCTGCGCAAGAACTCGATCAAATCCCTCAGCAAGGTCGCGATTTCCAAATTGCCCATGGCTACGTCGATACCACTGTTGCTGTGACATGGCCTGATGTTAATCAAGATGATCTGCAAATGGCTTGGCGTGATGTACTGCATCGCGCGAAACTCAATCAACACCACACCATTACTCGCGAAGAGTTGTCTGTGCGTGATTTTATGACCCGTATTTTGCGTCGCTTACAGAGCGCGCGCTTTGTAGAATTCGGTGAACTCTTTGAAGACGCTATTAAATCTGGCAAAGGCATTCCAGTGGTAATTGTGAACTTCATTGCAATGCTAGAGCTCTCACGTGAAGCCTTGGTGGAAATTACTCAGGCTGAGCCTTATGCACCAATCTATGTTCGACTTGCCTACACCCCTGTTGCATGAAAATCATTAGCGATATACAGGAGTTGCGTGACCACTTACGTGGACAAAATCGCGCCTCCTTTGTGCCGACCATGGGCAACCTTCACGAAGGTCACCTTTCTCTGATGCGTTTGGCCAGACAACATGGTGACCCTGTAGTTGCCAGCATCTTCGTCAACCGACTGCAGTTTGGTCCAAATGAGGATTTTGATAACTATCCCCGCACCATGCAGGCAGATATCGATAAGCTAGAAAAAGAAGGGGTATATATCCTGTTTGCGCCAACCGAGCGTGACTTGTATCCGCAACCCCAGGAGTACCGAGTAGATCCGCCACAGCAGTTAGGCGATATTCTTGAGGGTGAATTCCGCCCCGGCTTCTTTAAGGGTGTTTGCACCGTAGTGCTCAAGCTACTTTCTTGCGTGCAACCTAAGGTGGCAGTCTTCGGGAAAAAAGATTACCAGCAACTGATGATCATTCGTCAGATGGCCAAACAATTTGCACTGCCAGTTGAAATCATTCCAGGCGAAACAGTCCGTGCTGAAGATGGGCTCGCCCTGTCCTCGCGCAATGGCTATCTTTCCACAGTAGAGCGTGCAGAAGCGCCTGAGTTACAGAAAGCATTGAGGGAAGTTCGCGCACGCGTGCTTGATTTAAGTGAGCGTAATATCCATTCGCTTGCCCAGATTGAAAAAATCGCAGTAGACCTTCTTGCCGCTCGCGGCTGGCAACCGGACTACATTGCCGTTCGCCAACAAAGTGATTTAGCACCAGCCTCCAATGAAAGCCTGCAGGCAGGAGAGCCACTAGTCATTTTGACAGCTGCCAAATTAGGCAAAACACGTCTGATCGACAACCTAGAAATCTAATTTCTAGGTTTATGGCCTTATAGGCCGCCAACCTTTAAACAGGTAGCTAACTCGCTTTATCTTCCAAGGAGCATGAATTCTGCGGGGCGGTGTTTAGCGCTTGTGATGAGGCAGTGATATGAGTTTTATAGCTGACTATTTTGCAAGCGGAACAATTGCTCCCGTTGGCGATGGATCTAAGGGGCCATTCACGGTGCCCTCTAAATGCATAATCACGCCATTCTCATTTTCCAAAGTTGATTGGCCACCAGTAATTGGCATAATACTTCCCCCAGTCTTGACATATGTCCCGGCAAACTTCGCTAGATCAGCCAATCCATAGACTTCACCTTTAGCAACTAAATGTGAAGCCCCAATATTATTGGCTCCAATTGTCAAGCCACTCACATTGAATGGGTATTGCTTTCCCTGAAATGACAAAACGCCGCCAGAAGACTCAGCCTGTTGTCCGTAGGCAAAACAAGCACCCTTAAATTAAGTGTGACCGTGCCAGATGGGGCCTGAGTTGCATCAGCGGCATATGCAAAGATACCCCATGCACAGAGACTGATTGCTAGCAGCGTATTTCTAAAAAAATTCATTGAAATTCTCCGTCATTTAAGAATTACTAGCGTGGCCGTGGCTCGAGCACCCCATCCAGAAGGCCCGCCAGGCATGTTGCTAACGTAATACATTGGACCAGCAGCAAATGAAATCGGCACACCATCAAATAGCGATAATTTAGAAACGCCTAAATACAGTGGATTGGTAGTGCGATGGGTGTCATAGTTATAGAGCGCCTCCATGTTAGCCGAAAATGTCCAAGCAGTTTTGGTGGTGTAGGCTGCAAAAGGCTGTCCATACAAATTATTTTGCGTACCAAATGCAGGATTGCCCCCCATACTCCATGATTGATACCCTAGCAAACCATAAGTCCAAGGACCAGCACGATTGAGAACAACGGCAGTAAGGCCTGCACCAGTTTGCTGGGAGCCAAAGTGTCCACTATTACCTGAAGGAGATTGGGCGTAGGGACCAATGCCCAAAATCCAAGAGGAGTTGGTATTAGGGGCATAAAAAGATTCAATAGTGACGCTTGCAATACCATAAGCAGAATAAGGGCGGCCTGTAGCACCCTGAACACTCACTTCACGCACTCCCGCCACGATCGGACGAATAACAAAAATATCACCACCACCTAAATTGAATGGAGTCACCGGTTGAAACAATAAGGTTTGCTCTGATCCACCTTGATTTTTTCCCACCCCACGACTGAATTCATACTGCAATGGCACAGAAATCATGTTGGCAATTGGATTAGCTAACTTCTTAGCAATATCCTCTTTATCGACCAACTCGCTTGCTGGCACAGCATTTGGTACGGCCTGTTGAGCAAAAGCACCGCCAACAAAGGCTAGCGCCATCAGAATGGAAAAAATATATCGAGTAAAGATTTTCATAAAGCCATTGTTACAAAGAATGAGCTAACCATACTTATTAAGTTTGAGTTTTTTGTAACTATACTGAACTTTGTAACAAGGCATATGAAAAGCATATTCGCCTCTGCTGGACCCATAAGGTCGTGAGCTGGCAGTCTGTTATTGACGGCTGAGAGACCAATTAGCCCAAAGCAGACGTCAAATGAAAAAACCATCCGAAGATGGCTTTTTTGCTGCTAAGAACTAGCTAAAAAATGATGGAAATTCTCCGCTACAAATACATTATGAAAATTTATACCCAGGAATAACAGTGGCGCTATCCGTATTTTCACCGTACTGAATAACATCCCCAATCATCTCTGCAGTGCAGGCTGAGAGCGTCCAACCGAGATGGCCATGGCCGGTGTTGTAATACACATTGGGCTTATTGCCCTTACCTACTCTTGGCATCATATTAGGCATCATCGGACGCAAACCCGCCCAAGGAACTACTGAGCGTGTACTGACTTCTGGGAAGCATTGATTGACCCAGTCGACCAATGGCTTAATGCGATCAGCGCGGATGTCTTTATTGATGCCATTGAACTCAGCAGTACCTGCAACCCTAAAACGATCAACTCCAAGACGGCTTGTCACTAGTTTTGTTTCGTCATCTAATAGACTGACATTTGGGGCGCCCTTTTGACTGGCTTTGTCATTCAGATTGACTGTGATTGAATAGCCTTTGACTGGATAAACATTTACTCGATCGCCCAACTGTGCAGCAAGACTACGACTTCCAACGCCTGCGCAAACAACGACATTATCGAAAGTGGGTTGAGTGGTTTCGGTATCGCCCTTAAGCACCAAAGTCACCTGATGTCCGTCAGACCTTACAGAGCTCACTTCATGGTCGTAAATTGTTTTGACGCCCAACTTAGTAGCAGCCTCAGACAATCCATAAGTAAATTTATGAATGTCTCCCGTGGAATCACTTTTGGTGTAATAACCGCCATAGTATTTACCAGCCAGCGTAGGTTCGATTTTCTTCATCTCTTGAGGTGTTACGGCAACACGGCCTAAGCCGCCCTCTGCTAGCATTTTGGAAACCTTACCAGCATGATCAAACCCTGACTTATCGCGATAAATATGCAAAATACCTTCACGCTTTAAATCAAAATCGATGCCTTCTTGTTGCGCCCAAGAAAAGAGATGCTTTCTAGCGGCAATTGCCATATGTGCAGTCTGAATCGTATTGTTTTTATAGTTCGGCATTGATGCTATGAACTCAGCAAACCAAGAAACCTTATGCCAGTCTGGTTTGAGGTTAATTAATAGTGGCGCATCTTTCTTAAAGACCCACTTCATACCCTTCATGATGGTTGACCAATGGTTCCAAACCTCTGCATTGGATGCAGAAAGCTGCCCTCCATTGGCGAACGATGTTTCCATCCCTGAATAACGATGACGTTCAACTAAAGTGACATCGTATCCACGCTTTGCTAAAACATAGGCTGTTGTCACGCCAGTAATACCACCACCAATAATGGCAAATGATTTCATATTGAGATCCAAAAAAACGTCAAGGGTTTCCCATTGCAAATGCACAAGGGGCCCCCTCTGTTCTGGACCTGAGAGATTCACAAATATAAGATATTTGCTTGCTCCTTCGGTGTTATTGGGTGACGAATACCCAATATCTCTTCAGAGTTTGATAATCGTTTCGGTTCTTTTGCCTGAGAGTTTCCGGGGCGGTTGCTCCTTCGGCGTTGCTAAAAAACAATCTCTCCCGAGAACGATTTAAAACTTTTTAATGCCATACCTTCAAATACTGCTTTACTAATTCATTCAAAATATAGCACCAATCATTATATTCCCACCATTAGAGCGGTAGGCTGGGTTAATTTACATTGATTTATAACAAGCTGAATAGTGCTGCGTCATCAGTGCTTGGGCAATACCCCCACCCCTTAACCTGACTTAAAAGTAGAATTTCTAAGTTGTTTGATTTAAAGGAAATTCTATGAAAACCTCCCGCTTTACCGATAGCCAAATCATGGCCATCCTCAAACAAGCCGAGGCTGGCATGCCAGCCCCAGAGCTATGC
>NZ_JACVOS010000014.1 GCF_018882335.1 Polynucleobacter sp. AM-25C3 | reverse complement strand
ATTGGATGTGGACATACAATCATGAAAGACCGAACATGGGCTTAGGTGGAATTACACCAAAGCAAAAACTAGCACTTGCAGTACCAGCTTCTACTTTTAGCTTAAGTTAAAAATGGGGGGATTACCGAATAAGTGAAGGTCTCAAGCTGTCTTGTGACTTGCCAAGTGCCAACTTGAAGGCCATTCATAAAAATGGGTAGTCCCCTTGATTTTGAGCCAGTTGTCATGACTACCAAATCTCCTTAGAACCAGGTTCTAAAGTAGCTTTTACTTGTTTTGTACCTTTAATAATCTGCTCCATTGATACATGGACATCCAGAATCCGTAAGACCAAAAATAATCTCTCAAAAGTAGCTAGCTGCGGATTACCCTCAAAACGTGCATAAGCTTGCTGGCTAATTCCAAGTTTTTCTGCCATATCGGCCTGAGTCACCCCCTTTTGCTTTCGAAAGGCCTTAATAAACATGGGCAAGCGCTCTGGGGTTTGAATTGGATAAGTTGATACCATTTTCAGCATCACTATTAATACAACTTTTAAGTTGTAATATGAAATAACAATATATATGTTGTAAATAGCAATGAAAGCTTACCGACTCCGACCCCTTTAGTCGTTTAGACCTCAACGATCAATGAAGGGTTGAACCGTGGATTTTCTGCATGGCTAGAGCGAACATAGCCGCGAGGATTGCACACCACTCTAGTGCCGTTCATTTCATAATCACAAGAGTCATGAGTATGCCCATGAATCCAAAGCGACATCTTCCCAAATAAATGCGATAGCTCTGATGAGAAGCATGCAGATAATAAATCGAATTTGTAGCGATCCGCAACAGAATGTATCGAAGGCAGATGATGAGTCACAACTACTGTAGCGCCATCAAAAGAATGATTTAACTCTGCATTCAGCCAAGCTAGTGACTGCTCATGCAATTGAATTGATTTTAGCGGTGAAAAACCGACCACCCCATCACCAATTCTTCGGAAATCATTCAAATACATTTCGCCATACATCATGCATTTATCTTTTAATTCCTCACCAAACAATAAAAAATCAGTCCACAAGGTGGCGCCCAAAAAACGGATAGGCTTTTTATCATCCGCGCTTTGCATTTGAATCATTCGATCATCTAAGAAATGAATTTCATGAAGAGCACATTGCTCCTGTAATTTTAAAATCAGTTCAAGCCGTTGAGATCCATAAAACTCATGATTGCCAGCAACATAAATAATTTCCTGGTCTGGGAAAGTCTCACGCGCCCAAGCAATGCCTTTAGATCGGACATCTATATCGCCAGCGAGAACAACCACATCCGCATCGGTTGATTCAGGTTTAAAGATATCAAACTCAAGATGAAGATCGCTTAGTACGTGAATTTTCATAAATTTTTTGGTTGGTTTTTTATCAAAATCAAGAGGATGATTTTCCCCTCTTAGAGGATTGAGTGTATTCAATTAATTAACCATGCCGTCCTACAGGAAATACAAGATGCAGTTGACGACCAAGTCACTCGAATCTAAATTGAGCAATTGCAAACTCTTTTTGGAAAGCAGGAATGAATCAAGAGCAGTGTTATCTATCGTTGGATCTTGAGCTGAATAATGCACCAGATAATTCAACGGTAAATCCCAAGATTATTCAGGTCGGTATTGCGATTGGAAGTTATTTAAATTACAAAAATAACAGCATTGCTAAGTACAAGTGGTATTTAGATCCACAAGAGCCCATCTTCGAATTCATTACCAATTTGACCGGCATCTCCAATGAAGACATCATCAGAAATGCCGTGTCCCATGAGCGGCTCGCCAAAGAGATCGGCGAGTTGATCCAGGCTCATCAGTGCTTCATTAACCCAATTACCTGGGGTGGTGGTGACTCAACTGAATTGAAGCTTGAGTTTACAAATCAAGGCACCCATTTTCCGTATTTTGGACGCAGATGGATTGATGTAAAAACTTGGTATACCTTGCATATGTTGACCAATGGTAAAAAGCCCAGTGGTGGCCTATCCTCAGCTTTGGGTAACTTTAGACTTCACTTTGAGGGCCAGCCCCACAGAGCAGATGATGACGCCCTGAATACATTGCGCCTCTTTTTAGAAGTGATGCAAAGACAGCATCGGCTGTACCAACTAGTCAAGGATGTTAATGTAATTAAAATTTGAACAACGCCGCTTCATGCACTTCGTTACTCTGTAAATTAGATAAAACCTGGCCCTACCAAGTAAGAAAAAGTGGGTTTTTATACGAGGCACTATTTACCTTAACACTCTTAAATTAAAAAACTTTAAATCATCACTGCGACGATTAACAAAGTAAATTTTTATAAAAAATTTCATATGTAATGGAATCCACACACTCGCCATACCCCCTGAAAAAATGCTTTGGCAACTTTCATTAAAACCTTTTAGCTATGAAATTGCACCAGCTTATTTATCCCTGCTAAAGGAAGGGTCTTGTCGCATTTGTTTGATTGGAAATATAAATTTATTAGATTCAGAACGGCGTCCAAAAAATTGGCCGTCAAATTTTTATCAACCATTTATGGAGATTCTAATGAACAATAACCAAAACCAAGTGCCACCAATTACCTTAATGAGAATTCCGCAAATATTGAAAGTGATGCCAGTTTCTAAATCAAAGTTTTGGCTGATGGTACAAAAAGGCGAGTTTCCAAAGCCAATCAAGATAGGTCGCTCCTCTTTCTGGACCATCGAGCAAGTTCAATCTTTTATTAAAGAAAGGGCAGATCAGGCCAACTAAACCCATAAAAAAAAACTTGAGCCCCGCAACCTGGGGCTCAAGTGATATTCGCATCGTGAACTAGCATTTAATTTTTATGTGCAGACCCGCTCATAAAAAGGCTTGTTTAATCTGATTCAAGACATCCGCTAAATTTGATCCCTTTGGATGATTTAACCCGCTTAGGTCAACAGATTCATCCTTGGCTTGATCTAAAAATTGTTCCATATCTTGCTTTATTGATTGTGGCAATTCATATTTAAAATCAGATGGAAGAATGGATACCAGTCTCAACACATCCCGCAAATGTTTTTTGATGTCATCTGAATCAATCTTTTCACCAACACGCTTGCGCCCACTCAGATCAAGCCAGGCCTTTACTTTCAGCGGAATCAGAATGGGGGCGTCTACCCAGATAACACCATCTCTTCTGTCTCTTTGTATCAAGCCGTAATAGTCATCGTCTAGCAAAATCGCGGAAAGACTTGAAACATCTTCCGCAAGGGGAATCGCCCGGATATCGCTGATATCCCCTTCCCGAAGAAAGTCTGGCTTTCTTGAAAAGAGTTCAAGCATGAAGGGGTATCCAGCGGTCTCAGGTTTTTTAAAGCGGTAAAACTGCCTCGTGGAGTCGCTCTTTTGTTGAATCTCGTACTGACCTGCTTTCACGAATTCCCAAAATCTCTCAATGAACTCAGGCGTCAGAGCATCGACAATCACAACAATATCCAAGCCTTTAGTAGTGCGGGTAAATTGTTGCCCAGCATTCTCCATAGCCAACTGCGTAGCACTACCACCTATCAGCACATACTGATCCTCAAACCCTTTAAATGCTTCCTCAAAGATCTTCAGTCCAATTTGCGTTGCCATTAATTTATTCCTCTCAATAATTCTTTTAGCGCCACTTGAACTCGATCATCATCCATAGCCTCAAGACTTAAAAACAAAGAGTATGGATCTACGATGCCGTTATTTATATCCTTCTCTTTGGTATTTAGAGTTTTAATTCTTTGTGGTGTATAACGCCAAACTTCTAACTCCAAACTGCCATCGATCGCCTCAGGCACTACTTGATCAGCATCCAACTCACGCTCTAATTTGCGCCAGTCCAATTCTCCAATTGCTCGCACAATATTTGGTGGCTCTCCAAGCATGGTTTGCTCAGCTAGGGCGCTCAATCCCGCAAGAGGCAAGCCCTCAATATGTAGATTTGGATTTCGAATCCACAGACGTTTACGTACCGGGCTTTGTAAATAAGGCTTAATAGCCTTCCAAAGTTCATCCTCCTCAATGGTCAGCCGCCAGAGTTGCCCCCTTCTATGGGCATCAAGGTCTAACCAACCATGCTCCATCAGCTCGCTTTTAATACGAGTCATAGTCATCAGGCTATAGCCCAAGCACATGGCAATCTCTTTTGGATTTAATGCATCGGGCAAATTACCAAGCAGTGTATTAATCAAAAATACTTGGGTTGCCACATGTAGCTTTTCTTTGACATCGACCCTTGTTGCCAATGCCCGCTCTTGAAACTCAACCCCCAATGGGGGTAAGTAGGCCTGTTTAAACGGAATGATAAAAGGCATGCGCCTTGCAACCATCTCCTTGCGAGCATAAGCCTGGAGAGTATCCCCAACCCAAATGACCGGCACCCCAGCCTCATTCTGAATAAGTGCCCTTTGTTTAAGTAGCGCTGGTAATGCTTGAGCCCCGTCCTTATTGGACATTAAAAGAACCTCGATCCCAGCCAGCCTAGCTTTGCTCATATCGTATGTTTGGGCAATATAGCGCGGTAATTGCACCCCTTTCTCCCAAGCGCCCTCCTGCAGCAAATCCTCTCCTAGGGTTTGCTGCAAGTAGATGCCTGCTTGGTTAAATAGCTCATGTGCATTCGTCATGCATCCATTTTAACACTGTTTTTAACTATTAACATACAGTATGTTAATAGTAAATAAAGTATGTTAAATATATGATTTTATTAAATTATTTATTATCCATTGAGGGAAGAGTGCTAATAATCCTTCCTGCTACCAATTATTTAACCTTTGCGATATGCGCTGATTTATTAACAACAATAGATTAAGTAGGCATTTTTATTGCCAATATTGAGCAATTAACTGGGAAATAGGCCATTTTATTGACACATAGGGAGACCCCAAAAACAAAGAGCCCCATGGTTAGGGGCTCTGCTGTCGTATATGGCGGAAGAGGTGAGATTCGAACTCACGGAGGACTTTCATCCTCGCCAGTTTTCAAGACTGGTGCATTCAACCGCTCTGCCACTCTTCCTTTGCGATATGAGTCCTAGATTATAAGGAATTCAGAAATCTCCCACGCAAAAACCAAATAAGCCCTGTTTTAGTCATGATCTGAATTCGCTCAAATAAACCATCACGCCTAGCCAGTAGGGTCGCCACCCTGATAAACTAGTCAGATATCTAGTCAGGAGAATGAATAATGAATAAGCACTGGGCGGTACAAGATGCAAAAGCCAAATTTAGCGAACTCCTTAATGCCTGCCTCGAGAATGGGCCTCAAGTTGTCACTAAGCGTGGTCATGAAGCGGCAGTATTAATCACAATCAAGGAGTGGAACGCATTGAAAAATTTAGCCAAACCATCTCTAAAATCACTATTGCTATCAGATGAGGCCAAGGGTGAATTACTGCTTCCGAAGCGCGGTCAAGGCGTATCTCGCAAACCTATAAAACTGTGAGCCATCGCATGTACCTACTGGATACCAACATCATTTCAGAATTACGAAAACCAAAACCTCATGGGGCAGTACTAGAGTGGTATAAAAATATTTCAGATGAAGATCTGCATATTTCTGCAGTTTCCATAGGTGAAATTCAAGCAGGAATAGAGCTTACAAGGGGGCAAGATAAAAAGAAGGCTGAAGCTATAGAACTATGGTTGCAGCAAATTTCAACTGCCCATAATGTTTTACCGATGATGGGATCTACCTTTAGATTATGGGCAAAACTCATGCATAGCCAAAGTGATACCGTTAGGGAGGACGCGATGATTGCTGCAACCGCAATTGAAAGCCATCTGATAGTGGTCAGCAGAAACATTAAGGACTTCAAGCGCTTTAAGGTTGAATTATTAAATCCATTTGAAGATCGCTAACCAAATACTTATTTACACCCCTTAACAAGCCCCTCTAAATGCCGTGCAATTGCCAAGCAAGAGGTTAAGCCCGGGGACTCAAAGCCATACAGGTTAAATAAGCCGTTGAGCTGATGCTGCAGGGGTCCATCAAAGTAAAAGTCTCCTGCCGGAGCATTTGGGGGGACAATTTTGGCTCTGACACCAGAGTAATCTGCTTGTAAGGCGCCATCCTTAAGGCCAGGCCAGTACTGCCTTACTGCAGCATAAAAGCCCTCACCCCGCTGAGGATCTACTGTGTAGCTAATCTGGTTTTCTTCCTCAATATCAAGCCATTCCACATCTGGGCCGAACTTCGCCTGCCCGCCCATATCCAATGTCAGATGAACACCTAGCCCGCCTGGTTCAGGGATGGGATAGATCAAATGACTAAATGGTGACTTGCCAGATAAAGAGAAGTAGTTACCTTTGGCGAAGTAGGCTTTGGGTATTTGCCCCTTTGGAAGACCTTCAATCTTTTGGGCTAGTGCTGGGGCGCTGAGTCCTGCGCAATTAATCAGCAACTTGGTCTGAATGGTCATGCCATCAGCGCCACCAATGGTGAGCTCAAAGCCACCTTCGGCAGTGTTACCAATCGGCTTCGCACTCAGTAACGGAGACTGGTAAGCCACCATGCCACCCGCATCCTCAAAGCCTCCGAGCAATGACAGCATAAGACCGTGGCTATCCACTACCCCCGTAGAGCTAGAGAGCACTGCTGCCTCACACTGTAGTTGTGGCTCCAGAGCTTTAGCCTGCACCCCTGAAATCATTTTGATATCGGGCACTTGATTGTTTTGAGCTTTATACAAAATAGCCTGAAGATCATCTAGCTGATTAGCATTGGCAGCCACAATGAGCTTGCCATATGCTTGCGTGCTCACTTGATGGCTACGGCAGTATTCATATAAGAGGCGATTACCTTCAACGCAAAGCTTTGCCTTGAGGGAGTCCTTAGGGTAATAAATCCCCGCATGAATGACCTCGCTATTTCGTGCACTGCTGATTGTTCCAAAGGAATCCTCCCGCTCAAGCAAGATGGTTTCTCGACCTTGTAAGGCCATTTCGCGTGCAACTGCTAAGCCAACGACTCCTGCACCAACCACTACGCAATCAACCTGCTCCATTTAGCTATTCCTGACCTGATTTCAGATATGTCTCAATTTTGTAATGACTTTTGCTTAAGCTAAAGCCTTTATATTGCTCAAATCGTAACATTTTCAGCATTTTGGAGTGGTCTCAGCATGGTTATTGATAAAATCTAGAAATGTCTTTACCTGTTAATACATCCCCCCAAAATAAGCATTCCGCTATAGATATCGTCCTCGATACTGCCTATCAAGGCATCAATGAGGGCACCTGGAAAGAACTCTTTACTACTGCTCGCCAAAGTGGCTTAGAGCAATTTATTCAAGATATGTTTGCAGGCAAGCATATCAACAATAGTGAGGATCGCCCTGCTCTGCATTCAGCATTACGCAACCTCACTAAGACTCCTGTATTGATCAATGGCGTGGATGTGATGCCAGCGGTGGCAGGGGTGTGGCATCGGATTGAAGCGCTTTGTGACAAATGGGTTGGCGTCACCGATGTCATTCATATTGGCATTGGTGGCTCTGACTTTGGACCACGTCTAGCGATTGAAGCATTGGCTCACGTCTCCGGCATTAAAAGCCGTGGCATGCGGATGCACTTCTTGGCCAATATTGATACCGCTGAGTTAGCTCTTATTTTGGCGCGTGCTCAAGCGCACAGCACCAAGGTGATCATTGCTTCTAAGTCTTTCACTACCCTTGAAACCACGATGAATGCCAAGGCTATTGTTGCTTGGCTCAAAGAGAGCGGCTGTACTAAGAGTCAAATTTCTGATTCCTTATATGCAGTCAGCGCCAACATTCCCGCTGCAAAAGAATTTGGTGTAGCTGAAGACAATATTTTCCCCTTCTGGGATTGGGTCGGCGGTCGTTACTCCGTCTGGTCAGCAGTAGGGCTCCCGATTGCTTTGCAATACGGCTTTGAAACATTCAAACAGTTCTTAGCTGGTGCCGAAGCCATGGATTTGCATTTTAAGAATGCACCTCTCGAAGATAATCTACCTGTCATCATGGCGCTCTCTTTGCTGTATCAGCAAGACAAACATGACATCAAGGCTTATGCCGCTATTCCATATGCGGATGCTTTAGATTGGTTTCCGAAGTGGTTGCAACAGCTCGATATGGAAAGTAACGGCAAAAGCGTGGATCGCAACGGTAAGCCAGTGAAGCATTCTTCACCGGTAGTTTTCGGTAGTGCGGGCAGTAATGCTCAGCACTCTTACTTCCAACTCCTTCACCAAGGTACAGAAATCATTCCGATTGATTTCATTGCCGTACGCGAACCGATGAGTGATCGACCTGAGGCTGTAGCGCATCACCGCATTCTGCTATCCAATTGCTTGGCACAAGCGCAGGCTCTGGCTAACGGTAAAGACGATAGCAATCCAAACAATGTCTATCCAGGTAAGCGACCGAGCAATCTCTTATTACTACCCAAGCTCAATGCGTTTTATCTTGGTGCCCTGCTCGCTTTATATGAGAACCGTACCGCTTCATTAGGCGCCTTGTGGAACATTAATAGCTTTGATCAACCTGGTGTCGAATACGGCAAAGTACTAGCCAAACCAATTGAGAAGGCTCTCGCAAGTCATCAGAATGATATTGCCTCTAGTACAGATATTGATGCTGTTACCGCTACTCGTATTAATCTATTAAATTCATAGCGTACCAATCCGCCTAAGTCTGATCAAATTGACATTGCCAGACAAATTGTTTAAACTTGTATAAACATTCATCTAGGGGGGGGTACCTATGGCTCCAGCATTAAAGGTAGAGCAAACCATTCAAGAATGGGGAAATGGTCTTGGTGTTCGAATCACCTCACCAGTGGCTAAGGCTGCCCATTTTTCTCAAGGTGTCCCTATTTCAGTTGAGGTTGTTAAGGATGGTGTTTTACTCAGGGTGGTTGGCAAGCCTAAACTGAGTCTCTCTCAAAAACTAAAAGCTTTTGATCCAGAGATACATGGCGGCGAAGCGATGACATCAACACCTATTGGGAAAGAAATTATTTAATGGAGGAAAAATTGAAGGCTTGGGTTCCTGAGCGTAGGGATATGATTTGGATTAACTTTAACCCTCAATTAGGGAAAGAAATGAAAGATGAGCACCCTATGCTCGTTATATCACCCAAAGCATTTAATGAAAAAACTGGCCTTGTTATCGGACTCCCTATGACGCACGCAAAGTCCAATGAAACCAATCCATTTGCAATCAAATTTTCTGTTGGTCGCAGTGAGCCCGTCTTTATCTTGACACATCAGCCAAAATCTTTTGACTGGCGCCTGCGCTCCGCAAGACCCCATCCATGGAAGAGTCTGCCGCCCGCTCTCTTTCAGGAGGCTTGTGAGGGCCTAAACTCAATCATCGAAATTGCTCATTAATACCACCAGGAATCAAAGTGAAACTATCCCCTTCAATTTTTAAAGCGTATGACATCCGCGGCATTATTGATGAGACTCTAGATCCCTCTATTGCCAAACTGATTGGCCAAGCCTTTGGCACTGAAATGCGTGAGCTTGGTGAGACCGATATCGTTATCGGTCGAGATGGTCGCCTATCTGGGCCTAGCTTGATTGAAGCTCTAACAGAAGGCCTACTCTCTACCGGCATCAATGTGATTGACTTGGGTATGGTCGCTACACCCATGGTGTACTTTGCCGCAAACCACACCATTGATGGCAAGACTCCGAAGTCTGGGATCATGATTACTGGTAGCCATAATCCTCCTAACTACAACGGCTTCAAAATGGTCTTGGGTACAGCAGCGATTTATGGTGAGCAGATTCAGGATTTGCGTAAACGGATTGAAGCCAAGAAGTTTGCTGCCGGTCAAGGTACTCGAAGTACTTTTGATATTTTCCCGATGTACCTCAACTACATTTTGGGCGACATTAAGATTGCTCGCCGCATGAAGATTGCCGTGGATTGCGGCAATGGTGTTGGTGGTGCATTTGCAGGAAAACTATTCAGAGCTTTGGGCTGCGAAGTCCAAGAGCTATTCTGCGAAGTCGATGGGCATTTTCCGAACCACCATCCAGACCCTGCTCATATCGAGAACCTACAAGACCTCATCAGGAACCTCCAGACTACCGATAATGAATTGGGCCTCGCCTTTGATGGTGACGCCGATCGCTTAGGTGTAGTCACTAAAGATGGTCAGGTCATCTTCCCAGATCGTCAGATGATGCTGTTTGCTAAAGATGTTCTTTCCCGCAATCCTGGTGGTCAGATTATTTACGATGTGAAGTGCACTCGTAACTTAGCGACCTATGTCAAAGAGCATGGTGGTGAACCCATTATGTGGAAAACTGGGCACTCTTTAGTCAAAGCCAAGTTAAAAGAAACTGGTGCTCCACTGGCTGGTGAGATGAGTGGCCATATTTTCTTTAAGGATCGTTGGTTTGGATTTGATGATGGCCTTTATACCGGCGCACGTTTACTAGAGATCCTCAGTAAAGAACAGAATCCGAGCGATACCCTCAACAATCTACCGAATGCGATCTGCACCCCAGAGTTGCAATTGGCTTGCGCTGAAGGCGAGCCATTCGCTCTCCTGGAAACTATTAAGGCCAACGCGAAGTTCCCAACCTCCGAGTCTATCAATACGATTGATGGCGTGCGCGTGGAATACGCTGATGGCTTTGGCCTTGCAAGACCCTCTAATACAACGCCAGTAGTTGTCATGCGCTTTGAGGCGGATAGTGAAGAGGCTATCAAGCGTATTCAGGCGGAGTTTAAGGCTGTGTTGTTGGCCGCTAAGCCTGGTGCAGAGTTGCCTTTTTAGGGTTTCTATAGCAATACCCACATAATTTATGCGCATATTGACTGCGTATAAATTATGCCTATAATTGGGGCATGCTCACTTATGATCCATTCCCCACTAAAGACAAATCCTTAAAAAAGGCGACTAACCTCACCTTAAATACCGAGGTATTGGCTGAAGCAAAAAAACTGGGGATCAATATCTCAAAAGCCTGCGATGCATTCTTGGAGTCTCTTGTTAGACAAGAAAAAGAGCGCCTTTGGAAGTTAGATAATGCAAAATTTATTAATGAATACAATCGAATCACTGAAGAAGAAGGTTTACCACTAGATAAGTGGAGAACTTTCTGATGGCCAGATTTAGCATTTATCAAAATGCCGATGACTCCACCAAAACCACTCCATATATTCTTGATGTACAAACAGATCTACTGAGTGGCTTGAATACGCGCATAGTAATACCGCTTCGCAAAAGTGGCCAGTATCAAAATTTAAGCTCAGCACAGGATTTAATGCCGAGCTTTGCAATTCAAGGTAAAAACTTTATCTTAGATACCCCAAGAATGGCGGCAGTCCCAGCCAAGCATCTTAAAAAAGAAGTTGCTAACCTGCGAGATCAACAGCATATTGTTATAGCCGCCATTGATAGACTGTTTCACGGATTCTAGAGCCTATCAATGAACCGAAGGTTTAGCACCCTCTTTTAAATTGTCAGCACCACGAGTAGCGGCCTGAGCCACTGAGGGCACTGGACCCCAAACAGCATGTTCACGCAGTTGATTGAGCAAGGCGCACAAAGCCTGCAAAGTTGGGCCCGCCATCTTGACATTGATATTGGCACCGCCCGGCAACACCAGATCTAGCGAGTAAAGTTAGCACTTTGAAAATTGCCTCTAGGGCGAATGTAAGCAGATATATAGGGCTTATATTGAGAAATCCACCCCATTAACAACTTACTCTATATAGGGGGTAAATAGAAGAGGCGAGATGAGTCTGGGTTGCCATCTTAGGCAAGACTATCTATTAAGTTATCCTGGACTCAAGGCAAGCCCACCACCCTACTTAACCAGCGCATCCTTAACCCTGTATTTAGCCGAATGATCACCATGGCCAAATCAGGTCTGGGCGGGCATCATCCGTTTCAAGATATAGAGGGCCTTATATTGATTGATAGCCGATAGTTAAGTTAACTATAGATCGCACCCTGTTCTATCAGGGGCTGCTCATGATCTCCCTTAGCCAATGCCTCTTAACCCGTGAATCAGCTTGACTGATTAATGATGCCTTTAGGGAAACTGGGGGTTAAGGTGATGGTCTTTAGATCATGATCCCCTATTAAGGTCTCCACACAATTAAGGGCTATCCAGCAACATCGTATTTGGATTCAATCTACCAATTTTGTTTGCAGAGGGTTGGATGATTTAAGGCCCCTCAAAGGCACCCTATTTTTCTTGGCAGGATGATTGGGCGACTTCATTTAGGGGTGCCAATATTGGGAATTGGGCCTCAAAAGTAGCTCTAGAAATAGCGCGAAAAATTAACCCAAATAGAAGATCGGGTCTAAGCGATGGACATCCAAGGGGTTAAGCCTTTAAAATAGATAACTACCCAAAAATAGCATTTAGTATTTTTGCTAATCATTAAAGCCTATGCAGATTATTTGGATCTCTGGATCTACTTCACAAATTAAGAGAGTTAACATTACCGGCCGAGGCTTAGCTAAAGTCATCGCGGTTTTTTGCTTTGCCTTTCTTCTGCTGGGTGCCGGAATTCACTTCCTAGGATTTAGGGTTGCTGTTCAGTTCAAACCAGATCTTGCTCGTGAAATGGGTGGCGTTATTACCATTAGCGAAAAAGATGAAATTGAATCCACTTACCGAACGCGACTTGAGGCACTTCAAAATCGCCTAATGCAAGTTACCGATCAAATTAATAAGTTACAAGCCATCAAAGATCGCTTCACTGATTTAGTGACCCCTACTCCAGTCAAATATAAATTGAATGAGGATGCCGGCAAAGGTGGCCCCTACCTGCCGATGAATTTTAAGACCCATTCTAAAAATGGATTACTAGGTGATTTGGAATCCACTTTAGACGGTAGCCAATCTCTAATAGTGATGCTCGACAAGATGGAGAAAAAATGGGATCGCCAGTATCAATGGCTTAACCAACTCCCCACTGCCCCGCCGATCTCTAATCGCATTGGACTTTCCAGCAACTATGGTCCCCGAGTAGATCCGATCACCAGGCAAATTGCCCAGCATCCCGGCATCGACTTTTCAGCCCCTCCTGGAACACCTATCTTGGCTACTGGCAATGGCACAGTATTTAAAGTGGAAACCGACCATGCCTATGGGAACTTTGTAGAAATTAAGCATGGCGATGGCTTTGTGACGAAATATGCCCATACTCGCAAGATCCATGTTCAACAAGGGCAAGTCGTATCTCGCGGGCAAGTCATTGCAGAGGTCGGCAATACAGGTAGATCTACTGGGCCACATCTGCACTATGAGGTCAGCGTCAACGGTCACCCCATCAACCCAATGCAGGCCCTTGCCACCCATATCCCTCAGCTAGCTGAGAAATAAGAAATTATTTGGTTTTAATGCTGGAGGGATTTTGCAGCACCAGCATGCTGGGGTCATATGCTCCAACAGGGCTTTCACCAGACTTGGAAATCATCAAACCGCTGATGCTTGCTCCCTCCTCAATCCCGAGCTGACCATAGGTCACATCACCAGTCACTTTTGCGCCTGCATGTAATTCCACGCGCTCAGTAGCGTAGATATGACCATCAACCTGGCCAGCAATTAACACACGAAATGCATGAATGTCGCCCTGCACTCGACCTGTTTTACCGAGGGCAACACTGATACCGCCATTTTGCTGAGCCTCAATATCCCCAATAACCTCACCATCAATGCGCAAACCTGTATCCGCTACAACCCGACCATGAATGGTGGTTGAGGGACCAATAATCGTATCGAATGATTCAATGGTGGGATGCAGCAGAGGGGCCGCATTCTTTTTCTTAAAAAACATGTCTTTTAAGAATGGGATTAATTCTGATTGAACTTACCGGCAACTCTGCCGCCACGTTGAATATGAATATTTTGATAAGTAATGCTGCCATCCGTGAATGTGCGTGGACCAACATTGAGGTCCTGACAAGTGACATCGCCAATGACTTTGCCCTTGACCATCAGATGATCAGCGTTGAGCTCGCCATCTACTTGACCTTCAACATCGATCAAGACAGACTTGGCGGTAATTTTGCCCTTAACAACGCCAGCAATATTGAGAGTGCCTTCGGAGGTAATGGTTCCAACGAACTCAAAGCCCTCGCTAATAATGGAGGGCTTTGTAGGCATTGCTCGCGTTGTCTGAGTTACAAGCTCAGCATCGATAGCTTCGCTCTCATTAACTTCTTCAGGCATAGAGGCCTCTTCAATTTGAGCTTCTTCAACTGAATCTACTGGCGGTTTTTTAGAAAACATAAATAGCTTTGAGGTTAACTACGAGTTGAGCCGACGATATGCAAATCGCCATGAATATGACCACCCTTTTCAATCTCAATTTCTGAGTAATGAATAGCGCCACTGACCTTACCAGTAGAACGAATAATGAGGGATTGGGTGGCAGACAGATACTCAACAACCTCACCACGAATATCAATCATCTCGCCAGTCACTTTGCCGCGGATTGTGCCTGTAGACTCAACGATGACTTGTTTTGCGGAGAGTTCGCCTTCGATTGTTCCGGATACAGAGGCAATGTCAGGAACTTCAAAGTTTCCCTTTAGAACCACACCCTCACCTACGAATAGGCAACCTTGTTGATTACTTTCGGCCACGGAAGAACTCCACATTTAAATAGTTATGAATAGAACTGCAGGCTAGATTCAGCGCAATGCGATTTAATGAGGCGATTTTGTCATATTCAACCCAATAAGAGTATTACCCCTAGGGCTAATAAACAGGTGGAGCACCCCTTTATTGAACTTACTTTCTGCGCAGGAAAGTGGGAATGAAATCCAAGAAGGATTCTTTTTCACTCGTCTTGGTAATTTGTTGGCCTTTATGCAAAATTGGAGAAGGCGCGCTTGGGCGAATACGTTCTGGGGGGGGGTGTGCAAGGCCTGCCCTAGATTGCGGACTGGAACATCTAAAGAGTTGGAGCGAGCCATTAATGGAGATACCATTTTTTCCATGAGCTTGTCATAGACAAAAATACCGAAGTCAGAGAAATTATCTGCAATCGCTTGATCTTGAGACTGAAAGAAATAAGAAATATGCAAATGTTTATTGATATCGGGGATGCGATATATCGGCGGAGTAACAAAGCAGGTTGGCAAAAAACTTAAGCCCGTAAATCCAATCTCAGACTCTTGTCCAGGCTCAATGCGACTAGGAGCAACCAATATGTATTGGCCCTTTGCATTAAATTTAGCAGCACTACTTTGAATGTATTCCAAAATAAAAATTTCTGAACTCGCCGTTTCAATTTGACTTAAGGAACTTGAGACGATGATGACATCGAACTCAAAAAGAATGCTTCGTTGGCGAATTTCATAAAGAGAGATCCTACTACTTTTTTAGTCACCTTCACATCGTCAGCCTAAGGCCTTGAGGGAGTTAATAGGCTGGATTGACGCCACAAAGCTGAGGTCTACTGCGTTAAAATTAACCATGATTTCAACTACGAGCACCCCCATCGCCTTTGATTACCCCCAGCAAGATGCCGCCGGGGCTACCTGCACTGCCCAAGCTTGGGCAAAAATACCCCCACAACTTCATGGCACTGATAAGGCTGCGGTAATTGCCCGTATCAAGCAATTGCTGATCGAGAAAGAGGCTGCTTTGGTGGCTCACTACTATGTTGATGGGGATATTCAAGATTTAGCGATGGAGACTGGTGGCTTTGTTTCTGACTCTTTAGAAATGGCCCGCTTTGGTAAAAAACACCCTGCTAAGAATCTGGTTGTTGCCGGTGTGCGCTTTATGGGGGAGTCCGCAAAGATTCTGAGTCCTGAAAAGCGTGTCTTCATGCCAGATCTCGATGCGACTTGCTCTTTAGATTTAGGTTGCGATGCTAGTGACTTTGCCGCCTTTAGAGCCATGCATCCTGATCGCACTGTAGTGGTGTATGCCAATACCAGCGCTGCCGTTAAAGCTCAGGCCGATTGGATGGTTACTAGCTCATGCGCATTAGCAATCGTTCATCAACTAAAAGTTGAAGGCAAGAAAATTCTCTGGGCGCCAGACCGCCACTTAGGTCGCTATATTCAAGAGCAGACTGGCGCTGATATGTTGTTATGGAACGGTGCCTGCATTGTTCATGATGAATTCAAGGCCGTTGAATTGGGGATGCTGAAAGCAGTACATCCTAATGCCATGGTTTTGGTTCACCCTGAATCCCCACAAGCAGTGGTAGATTTAGCGGATGTAGTGGGATCTACTTCAGCCATGATTAAAGCCGTAGTTGAAGGCACCGCTACTGAATATATTGTGGCTACTGATAATGGCATCCTGCACCGCATGCGTCAGCTAGCCCCTAACAAAATACTGATCGAAGCCCCAACCGCAGGCAACAGTGCTACTTGCAAGAGCTGTGCCCACTGCCCCTGGATGGCCATGAATGGCCTGCAAGGAATTCTGAACTGTCTTGAGAATGCTTCTGGTGAAATTGTGATTGAGGAAGACGTTCGAGTGAAAGCATTGGGTTGCATCGAACGCATGCTCGACTTTACTAAAAATCACCCTGACCTCTTAGCCAAAGCCCAACATGGCTTTGTCAAGAATATTGGCGCAGCTTAATTGTTTATTGTTACCTTTTGATTTTTCCCTTAATTTAGATCGATTCATTCATGTTTGAGTACAACGAGACTTTAGAGCAAGCCCGTCAACGCAATATCCATGATGCTTTGATGGAAGACATTGGTAAGTGCGACTGGACAGCTCAACTCGTACCAAGCAAGGCAGTTCATGCGCAGCTCATTGTTCGCCAAGATGCCGTACTGTGTGGGGTAGATTGGTTTGAGGGTACGCTCAAGAAATTGGATCCTTTAGCTAAAGTCACCTGGCATTACCTGGAGGGCGATCTGATGAAGCCTGACACCAAGGTTTGCGATATTGAAGCGAACTCACGCGCCCTGCTCTCTGCTGAACGTCCCTGTATTAATTTCTTACAAACATTGTCATGGACCGCCAGCATTGCACGTCAACACGTTGATGCCATTGCAGGTATCAGCCCCAACCCTAAGGGTTGCACAGTGCTTGATACACGTAAAACGATTCCCGGCTTACGTCAAGCGCAGAAATACGCGGTACGTGTCGGTGGCGGTCAAAATCAACGTCTTGCACTTTGGCATGGCATCTTAATTAAAGAGAATCATATTGCTGCTGCAGGCGGTGTTGCTGCTGCCATTAAAGCTGCGCAAGCTCTTAACTCGGGTGTGGATATTCAGGTTGAGGTGGAGAATTTTTCTGAATTGGAAGAGGCCTTAAATGCTGGCGCAAAGAGCATCTTGATTGATAACTTCACTACCGAGCAAATGAAAGAAGCTGTTGCCTTTACCAATGGCCGCGCATTATTGGAAGCCTCTGGTGGCATTGACTTAGGCCAGATGCGTGCAATTGCTGCAACTGGCGTTGATCGCATCTCCCTCGGAAAGCTAACCAAAGATATCAAGGCAGTGGATTTCTCAATGAGAATTATGTAGGCACATCACCCTGTTTCCCAGTCAACATCAAGCCCACTCTTTGATTCCTTAGCAAGCAATAGTTAAAATCTATTGTCTTGCGAGATATTCAAGCTTTATCCGCCCCCATTTTTTTAGTCACCCGAACTCCCTGTGAGTTTTTTAAATATAAATGTATAAAATTTGATACAATTGAAAAAGATAACAGAAAAACCAATTGAATGGTGGGGCACATCATTCAAAGATATTAAAGACGATGGAATTTTTTCTTTAGGAGCTCGAAAAGAGGCTGGCCATCAATTACATCAAGTACAAATGGGGCTTGAACCTGATTGCTGGAAACCTTTTGAAGAGGTTGGGCCAGGAACAAAAGAGATACGCATTAATCTTGAGGATGGCTGGTACAGAGTTATGTATGTAGCTAAGTTTTACGAAGCAGTATATGTTTTACATTGCTTTAAAAAGAAATCGCGAACTACAAGCAAGAGGGATAAGGGTATTGCAACTGCGAGATATAAAGAGGTTGTAGCGAAAAGGAATAGCAAATGACTAAACACACTAAATCTGCACATACAACAAATGTTGGTGGCAATATTTTCCTGGATCTTGGATTTTCACCAAAAGAAGCGGCTGCATTGCAAGCCAAATCAAAAAAAATAATCTCCAAAAAAATAGCGATAAAAGAAACTCTAATGACCGAACTCTCAACCTGGATTGATGAAAAAAATCTAAAACAACATGACGCAGCGATTATCCTAGGAGTTAGTCGACCACGGGTTTCTGATGTTGTTCACAAAAAAACCGTCAAGTTCACTATAGATGCTCTTGTAGACATGCTAGCTAGAGCAGGCAAGCAGGTTGAGTTTGCCGTGAGATAAGGGTACCCAATTAAGCCAATACTGGAATGCGAGAGCATATCTAAATAAAGAGGTTGTTTTGAAGGGTCTAGTCTAGAAACGAATTACGTTTCTGGATTTTCTGATGTTCCTTCAGCCTGTGGGGTCAAGATTGTTGGGTAAGAGACCGCCCAAGTACCTGGGTAATCGCGACTGTAATGCAATCCCCTGCTCTCTCTGCGCATGAGTGCTGATCGCACAATCAACTCAGCACACTCTAGTAAGTTACGTAGCTCAATCAGATCTCGTGTTACTTTAAAGTTCGCATAATACTCTTGTACTTCATATCTGAGGAGTTTGATGCGGTGTAATGCTCGCTCTAAGCGGCGGTTGGTTCTAACAATACCAACGTAATTCCACATCAATGAACGGAGCTCATCCCAGTTATGGGCAATCACCACTTGTTCATCAGCATCCTCAACCTGACTCTCATCCCACAAAGGTAAATTGGGCATAACGGGTGTCTTGAGTGATGAGATATCTTGGGCGGCGGCTTTGCCAATGACAACGCACTCTAACAATGAATTACTAGCCAAGCGATTAGCGCCATGTAAGCCCGTATAGGTTGCTTCACCCACCGCATATAACCCTGGCAAATCAGTACGCCCTTTGAGGTCAGTGACTACGCCACCACAGGTGTAGTGAGCTGCCGGCACAACAGGTATTGGCTCTTTAGTGATATCGAGACCAAGAGTCATGCAACGCGCATAGATCATCGGAAAATGTTCTTTAATAAATGCTTCACCCAGATGGGTGGCATCCAGATGCACGTAATCCAAACCGTGTTTCTTCATCTCAAAGTCGATTGCGCGAGCAACAATGTCGCGCGGAGCCAACTCATTGCGATCATCATGCTCGGGCATAAAACGGGTGCCATCAGGCAACTTCAATAAACCACCCTCACCTCGCATGGCTTCAGTAATCAAGAATGTTCTATCGCTGGGGTGATACAAACAGGTTGGATGAAACTGAATAAATTCCATATTACCGACACGGCAACCTGCACGCCAAGCCATGGCAATACCATCACCTGTTGCAGTGTCTGGGTTGCTCGTATATCGATAGACCTTACCAACACCACCAGTAGCCAATACAACGGACTTGGCTTGAATGGTTTCTACACGATTGTTTTTAATATCCAGCGCATAGACACCATAGCAACGATTGGGCTTGGTGCGTTGCGTCTTCGCATCTAAGTGGCGATTCGTAATGAGGTCTAGAGCAATCCAATGCTCTAGCAACTGAATATTTTTATGGGCTCGTGCTTTATCTAGCAAAACCTCATGAATGGCTTTTCCCGTGGCATCGGCAACGTGCGCAATCCGGCGCTGACTGTGGCCACCTTCGCGCGTAAGATGCAAACCCATAGGGCCAGACTCATCAGCAGTAAAAGGAACGCCCTGCTCAACTAACCAACGAATGGCTTCTGCACTTTCTTCGGCAATATAGCGCGCCGTTGATTCGACAACGAGACCTGCGCCGGCATCCAGAGTGTCATTCACATGAGCATCAATACTGTCACGCTCTTTATCTACCACCCCAACAATGCCACCCTGTGCCCATGCTGTAGCTGCCTCGCCAAGACCACGCTTAGCCATCACAATAACTGGCTGTGTCTTAGCCATATGCAGGGCAACAGTTAGCCCTGCTAATCCCGCCCCAATAATAAGAACGGGTAATTCAGCTTTGGTATCGGATTGAGTGATTTGGGGTTTTGAACTGGCCATGCTTAATTCTAAAGGGCAATCCGTATTTGGGTATTTTCCAAGGACCAAAACAACAAAACCCCTGTTGAGGGGTTTTGTGAGGTTTGATTGAATATCTTATGAAGTGGTAGCAAGCTTCTGCCGTTTGGGATCATTAGTGCCATAACCCATCACTGGAGCAGCTTGACCGCCCTTGGCTAACTTAACGGCGCAGTACTTAAATTCTGGAATCTTGCCAAAGGGGTCCAAGGCAGCATTAGTGATGAGGTTCGCTGCAGCCTCATAGTAAGCGAATGGAATGAAGATCACACCACGTGGGGTACCGTCATCTCTACGAACGTGGATAGCCACTTCGCCACGGCGAGACTGGACGGTAATGACGTCACCAGCAGAAACACCTAACTGGGTCATATCTTCGCCGTTCATCGATACAGTAGCCATTGGCTCAATTGCATCCAAGACAGTTGCGCGGCGGGTCATACTGCCGGTATGCCAATGCTCTAGCTGACGACCCGTGATCAATACAAATGGGTACTCAACATCTGGGCGCTCATTTGCAGGAATGATGTCAGCTGGAACCAGCTTCACCCTACCATCTGAAGTAGCAAATTTGTCATCAAATACGATTGGGCGGCCTGGGTCGTCGGCAGATAAGCACGGGTAGGTTACGCTAGACTCTTTTTCAAGGCGATCCCAAGTAATACCGTTAATGGCGGAATGCATTGCCTGACGCATTTCGTCATATACCGCTGCAACACCATCATCAGCACCCTGGTAATTCCAGTTAAGACCCATGCGCCTGGCAATCTGTTGAATAATCCACAAATCCGGCTTGGCATCACCGGGAGGATTAATCGCCTTCTTACCCATCTGCACCATGCGGTCAGTATTGCTTGCGGTACCTACCTTCTCTGGCCACGCACTAGCTGGCAACACAACGTCAGCCAACAACGCAGTTTCGGTCATGAAGATGTCCTGAACGACCAGGAGATCCAAAGAAGCTAAAGCATGACGAGCGTGATTCAAATCCGGATCGCTCATTGCAGGATTCTCACCCTCGACATACATACCGCGAATCTTATCGGGATCACTATCCGGTGCAGTGATCTTGTGCATGATCTCCACCACGGTGTAACCAGGCTTTTTATCTAATGGGGTATCCCAGAACTTTTCAAACCAAGCATGCGCTTCTGGATTATCAACACGCTGATAGTTTGGGAACATCATCGGGATCAAGCCAGCATCACTAGCGCCCTGCACGTTATTTTGTCCGCGTAATGGATGCAAGCCAGAACCGGGTTTACCAATTTGGCCAGTAATGCTGACCAAGGCAATTAAGCAGCGAGCGTTATCCGTACCGTGAACGTGTTGGCTCACACCCATGCCCCATAAAATCATTGCTGACTTAGTAGTGGCAAACTCACGCGCAACTTCACGCAAAGTCTCTGCAGGAATACCGCAGATTGGCGCCATTGCTTCGGGGCTATAGCCTTTGATATTTTCTTTAAGAGCCTCAAAATTATTAGCGCGATTTTCAACAAAGTCTTTATCAACCAAGCCTTCTTCAATAATCGTATAAATCATGGCATTGAGCATCGCCACGTCAGTATCTGGCTTGAACTGCATCGTGCGCCATGCATGCTTACTAATCTCTGTCGCACGCGGATCGCACAACACAATTTTTGCACCACGTTTAGCCGCATTCTTAAACCAGGTTGCAGCAACAGGATGATTGGCGGTCGGATTAGATCCGATTAAGAAAATAAGGCTTGAGTGTTCAACATCATTTACTTGGTTACTAACGGCGCCTGAACCGACCCCCTCCAGCAACGCAGCTACAGAAGATGCATGGCAAAGACGTGTGCAGTGGTCAACGTTATTACTGCCAAAACCCGTACGCACCAGCTTTTGGAATAAATAAGCTTCTTCGTTGCTGCCTTTTGCAGAACCAAAGCCTGCCAGCACCTTATTACCGTATTGATCTTTGAGTTTTTTGAGGCCTCCACCTGCAACTTCAAGCGCTTCTTCCCAAGTCGCTTCGCGGAAGATGTCAGACCAATCTTGCTTACCTTCCAGCAAAGCTTCATCCTTAAGAACGCCTGCCTTACGAATGAGTGGCTTCGTTAAGCGCTGAGGGTTATGGATATAGTCCATACCAAAGCGACCTTTAACGCAAAGGCGATTGTGATTGGCTGGGCCATCCCGACCATCAACGCTAACAATTTTCTCGTCTTTAACGTTGTAAGTAATCTGGCAACCGACACCGCAGAAAGGACATACTGAATCCACCTTACGATCAACCGTTTGCGAACCAATGAGGCCTTTAGGCATTAATGCCCCGGTTGGGCAAGTCTGCACACACTCACCGCAGGCTACGCAGGTGCTATCACCCATGGGGTCATTCAAGTCAAATACGATCTCACTATGAGCGCCCCGCATGGCGTAGCCAATCACATCATTGACCTGCTCTTCACGGCAAGCGCGTACACAACGGTTACATTGAATGCAAGCATCCAAATTGACTGCCATTGCTGGATGAGAGATATCCTGAGCAACTTTTTCACGACGTAATACTTTGAGCTCTGGTCGAACCGTCACATCCATGCGTGCCGCCCAGGTGCTTAATTCGCCATGTTGATTTTTTTGCTCTTCTTCCTTGCTGTCTCCTACCCACTTAAATCCCTCGTCCGGCATGTCAGATAACAACATCTCCAAGACCAGTTTTTGACTCTTTAACGCACGCTCGCTGTTGGCTTTGACTTCCATGCCAGGAGTAGCGCTTCTACAGCAACTTGGAGCCAAGGTACGCTCACCATTAATCTCTACTACACATGCACGGCAATTGCCGTCAGGACGATAGCCGTCTTTGAAACACAGATGCGGAATATCAATGCCATGGCGCTTAGCAGCCTTGAGAATAGTCTCGCCTTCGTAAGAAACGATGGTTTGTCCATCTAACTTGAACTCAACTGTTTGCAATTCAAGTTCTTTAGGATTTACTGGTGCGTTCATATTGGTCTCGTTATTCCCTGATATTTATATGTGCTTTTATTAAGCAACTTCTTTATTGAACTTCTTCCGGGAAATATTTAGCAATACAGCGAATAGGATTTGGTGCAGCTTGACCTAGACCACAGATAGAGGCATCGACCATCACGGTAGCCAAATCCTCTAGCGTTTCTTGATCCCAAGACTTGGCCTGCATCAATTGAGCAGCTTTACCTGTGCCTACGCGACATGGGGTGCACTGACCGCAGCTCTCATGCTCAAAGAAGTGCATCACGTTCAAAGCCATATCGCGGGCTTTATCTTGATCACCGAATACCATTACTGCCGCTGAACCGATGAAGCAACCATAAGGCTGCAAAGTATCGAAGTCGAGCGGAATGTCGTTCATCGTGGCCGGCAAGATGCCACCGGATGCGCCACCAGGCAGGTAGCCATAGAACTTGTGGCCATCCTGCATGCCGCCACAGTACTCGTCAATCAACTCCTGAATAGTGATACCAGCTGGCGCTAATTTCACACCCGGATTTTTTACACGGCCGCTGACGCTATAGCTACGCAAGCCCTTGCGATCATGGCGACCAAAAGAACTAAACCACTCTGGACCACGCTGAACAATATCGCGCACCCAATAGAGCGTCTCAAAGTTGTGCTCGAGTGTAGGTCGGCCAAATAAACCGACTTGTGCAATATATGGGGGGCGCATGCGTGGCTCGCCACGTTTGCCTTCAATGCTTTCAATCATGGCGGACTCTTCACCACAAATATAAGCACCAGCACCACGACGCAATTCAATCAAAGGTAATTTAAATGGCGGATTCGCTTTGATTTTTGCTAACTCGACCTCAAGCAATTCACGGCAACCGTGGTACTCATCACGCAAGTAGATATAGCAAGCATCAATACCCACGACATTAGCCGCAATCAGCAAACCTTCTAAGAAGCGATGTGGGTCACGCTCTAAATATGTGCGATCTTTAAATGTCCCTGGCTCACCTTCATCAATATTTACTGCCATCAACTTTGGAGCGGTTTGATTTTTCACAATGCGCCACTTGCGCCCTGCCGGGAAACCTGCGCCACCAAGGCCACGCAGACCAGAGTTTTCCATAACTTTGATGATGCTTTCAGCATCACGCGATTTTGCTTTGTCACCCTCAACAATTTCTTTTGCCAAGGCGTAACCACCCTGAGCACAATAGGACTCATAGCCGACATAGTCTGGTGACACCGCCTGATTTTCACCCTGAGGTGACACACCTTTTTCTGCCAAGGCTGCAGGATCAAAATTGGCACTATCTGTGGCAATTGGCTGAGTGGTCAGACTATTTTTGACGGCAGCACTAACCTTGTCGGTAGTCGCAAACAGTACTGGGTACTGATGTACTACTGCTACTGGAGCTTGTTCACAACGACCTACGCATGGTGCGGCCACCACTTTGACATTCGGGTTATCCAAAATTGCCGGCAACTTTGTCAAGAGATTTTGCGCGCCCGCCAATTCACAAGCGATACCATCACATACACGTATGGTGATATCCGCCACCGGATCATTGCCACGCACTACTTCAAAGTGGTGATAGAAAGTTGCTACTTCATAGACCTCGGCCATCGGCAAATTCATTTCCTTTGCCAAGGCAACTAAATGACGATCATGCAAGGCACGGTATTCATCATTGAGTTTGTGTAAATTTTCTATCAGCAAATCGCGACGATGGGGGGCCGCACCAATTAACTGGCGAACCTCTGCCAATGACACATCATCCGCCTGGCGTCCCTTGAGCTTACTTTTGCGACGAATGGTTTCCCTTAAATCATCTGCAGTCGCTACGGCAACAGCCTTGATCTCTCCAGAGGGTTTTGGGTGATTCATAGTGTGTAGTCTCTAATTTCTAGTCGCAATAGTTACTGCTATTTTTTATGTAGTCAAAAATGCTGAATGCTTAAATTGAGGATGCCCGAATTAGCGAAATTCGTGTATTTCGCTGTATATAGAGAACTCCCAAAATCTTGAGTGATTTTGGGTTATTTCCGCCCTCAAGTCCTTGACGGCGCTCAAGTGAATTTATCTAATGGTAAACCCTTGATTTAGATAACAGATGGGGAGGGCTTATCGCCTGGCGGCAGTGAGTAATCCAACTTACGCTCATAGACCCTAGCCTTGAAGCAATCTTGATACCCCTTGCTACCAATCTGCCAACCAATAGAGGTGCAATCATCTTGTGCGGCAGACTCAATGGAGCCACAGCCAGATAAGGAAAGAATGCCAATAAAAGCAAGAAGGGCTAAGGGGCGAAATGTAGTTGAATTCATCCCTCAAGTCTACTTGATTCTGACTTCAACTTCGAGGGGAACGCCCTCTTTACCCGAGCTCACTGTTTTGACCTCACCCAGCGCAATGCGGCCCACTAAGTTCGGGTTATTTTTGATCATGAGCTCTAAGGCCAGCTTTGAACGGCCATTAGCCAAGCTCTTGAGATCCCCTTCCGTTACCGAAATGCTAGCAATGAGCTCTGCATGCAACTGCTCATTGCGCTCCCTGCCATCCGGCAAGGTTAATAAGCGCTGTCCCAACTTGATTCTGCCAACGTACTGAGCATAAGTAGACTTCAATCCAGCCTGCACCCTGGCATCAGAAAAGTCTGGGGTTGGCAGAGCTTCATTTGGGGAGAGATTCACTCCAGCCGCAGTGAAGATAGCTAGATCTGCGGTAGCACGTGCCAACGCTTCTTTATCAAGGATGGGGTCATAAGTTCCCGAGAGTTCGATAGTGGCATTTGGTCTTTTTGCTAAGAACTCGCCAAACTTTTCCAAGCGATCTTGATCGGGTGGTAAGAACACCGCCTCCCCAAGAACCGCATTAACACCATCATTGCTACCCATACCCAAGAGCGCGCCCAAGGCCCTAAATGGCGCGGTGGCGACATTAGTCAGAACATTGCTAATCGCCTGCCACACCAGACCGCCCGCACTGAACTCTGGAGAATCCACATTACCAGCAATATTGATAGTGACATCAATCGTATCGTCAGCATCCTCAAGCAAGGCTATCGCTAAACCCAAGGGCAATTTTTTTCCCTGGAAATCAGGAACCTCATCACCAAGCTCAATCTTCTTAATGACGATTTGATTTCCACCCTTGAGCTCGCCATTCTTGGCGCTGTAGTGCAAATTCAAATTCACTCGACCACTGGCAATTTGATAACCCGCAAAGGTCATGACTGCAGGATTAAAGGCATTGAGAGGTAGATTTTTAAAATTGAGCGTCACATCGTTATTGCGACGTGGGTCATCAAACGAAATCTGCCCCTTGGCACGCATTGATCCAGACTCCGCTACCACGCCATCCAAAGACATCGTAGTTAAATGGCCAGAAAGATTGCTGAGGTTTTCAAAGCTAGCGTTAAATTTTTTAAGGTTTACTTTGAAGTTCGGCTTCATGGCTAAGTCAGCGAACAACACTTCACCTTCACGTAGCTTCAGCGCTTTGATATCTAAAGCAAAAGGCGCATTCACTTTCGACGATGCCGGCAGCTTGTCAATATCTGCTGCACCGCCCTCAGACTTAGAAAATAAACGCCTGAAATTAGAAAAGCCTTTTTCGTCAATCTCAAAAAGTAAGACAGGCTGACTCACAATGACATCTTCGACACTTAAACTTGGTCCTGAAGTCTTAGAGCTCCTATAAGTAAAGTGATTAATATCGCCAGTCTTCCAAGACATGAGCGCTTGTTTTTGCCCTAACTCCCAAACATCTAGATCAAGCAAATGCAAATTTCCAGATGCAAGCAAGCCATCTTCTTTGAGTTCAATCAATATGCTGGAGTCAATCACCCCGCCCTTAGCTTGCATCTCTTTATTGGCAGGAAGTAATCCGATAAAAGGCGCGATGGAAAGCTTTTCAATCTGCACTTTTCCGGATATGGATTTATCAGCCTTCAAATCCCAATGGGTTTGAATGCGCGCTTCATCTAATTCAAAATTAACTTGAGCTCCAAGAGTCTCAGGCCCAGAGTTATTTAAAACACCTTTAACAGCAACATGCTTAAAGGCAAGTTTCTTATTGAGCCCGGGTAAGGTGAAATGCAAGGCGCCAAGATTGAGTCCATATTCACCACGTACTCCATTCACTTCACCGCTCGTATCGTAATTGGCAATATTGCTTAATTCGATAGAGAAAGTTTTGAACTCTTCTTGAAACTTTCCGACTGGATCCGCAACCCTTAAAGAGGCATTGGCCACCTTAAATTCATCTACAGAGATTTTGATATTCTTTTTGGGTGCGGCCGGATCGGTTGGAGGCAAATTGCGCGTAATAACCGCAATCAATTCCTGCCAATTCCATTGACTGGAGTCGCCTTTATACGCGCGCTTCTCGAGCAGCACGCTGGGTTGATCTAGTAGGATTTCATCAAAACCAATCTCACCAATCATGAGGCGAGACCACTTCAACATCACAACCGATTTCTTAAGCTCCAGCAATTTTCCTTGACGCCGATCGACTAAACGCAAGCCATCAATCTCTATGCGCAATCTCAAAGGAGAAATACTGAGGTCTTGATAAGTTATCTCATAACCGATCGTCTTGCCATACGATTCGGCCACATTCTTGAGTGCACCAGGAATCCAGAGGTGACACGCGCCCCAGAATAGAAAAGCTATTGCGCAGATCGCCCCAAGGACTCGGAGTAGCCAGAAACGAATCAACGAAAGGGAGGGTGCATTAGAGGACATAAATTAAATGCTTTTCTTACACAAAGATTTCGTACCTATCAGCGCAAACAATAGGCCGCAAAGCTCTAGCCTGCTTTTGCATCTTGACGATTCCATAATTCGACATTGTCTTTAGGGTACGAGATAAATTACCTTGCTTGCGCCCAGTTAATTCTGCCAACTCAGAAATTGAGATCGGATTAGATTCGCGAATGACATTCAAGAGCGCACGGTTTTCATCACTTAAGACCTGAGCCAATGAACGCATAGAGGTAAACCATATTTTTGGATCACTAGGGCGAACTTGTATTTGACCCTTAGCAATCATTAATACGCGCTCACGCATTTGCTGTTGAGATGCAATTCCAATCTTGATAACTTTCATTTACCCCTCGCTAAGCTCAATGTCTTATCAACATCCTCAAAAAAATCCTTCATTAACTGGTATACATCCTTAAATGGATAGCCCACCCCCAGATCTGTTGCACAGCGATGCTTGTGGTCATAAGGAAGTTTTCGATTTGCGTATCCAGTAGGCTTTGTAGAGTGTGCATTGTCATAACCCAGTATGCGAACCCCTTTAGGATTATGCAAAGTTAATGAATACCGAATTCCATGAGGAATGGCTAATGATGCAGTCACCTCCCAAGCCTCTATCTTTATCCAATAGCCGCCCTCCTGATCCAAGATCTGCCCATGCAGATCTAACAAGACATTCTTACCTTGAACTTTCATTACTTAAATATATCAACTAATGATATATCAAAAGTAACACCCCCCATGGCATTTGGGTTATTACTGCTTCTTGCTACGATTTATGCAGGCGGGAATCCTACCTTTTGATGCCATCCATTATTAAATGCATGGATAACAGGCATTTCATAAACACCTGCTTTGGTGAATGGCTCATCGGAAAGCCAAGCCTCAACATCTGCCTTGCTTGGGAAGTCCATTACCAATAAGCTGCCAACAGTAGTTTTGCCGTCTTCCGACGTTAGCGGACCAGCAAAGGCCATTTTGTCTGCGAGTTTTCCCAAATAGGCGCGATGCTCTGGTCGCACTTGAATCCGCAACTCAGCTGTGCCGGGACGATCCATTAGAAGGATTGCAAAGATCATGTTTTCTCCTGTTCAGCCCTAATACCTAGATCTTACGGCAACTGGAAAAAGAAAAACCGCCCGAAGGCGGTTTCTCGTGCAAAGCTATTAAAACGAATTAAGCAGCTTTACGGCTTTTTGCAGCTGGCTTAGCAACAGCGTATTGGCCTTGAATGTTAGCCAATGCAGCGTCAACACTCTTCTCAAAGTTTGCGAAAGCGTCAGTTGCTGTAGCGCGAACTTGGTCAAACTGTTGGAGTGAAGTTTCGAATGCAGTTTTGAATGCAGATACAAATGCCTCAGAACCAGCAGGAGCTGTCTTAGTAGCTTCTTTAACAAACTTAACCATGTCTGCACGTGCGTCATCAATAGAAGCGTCAACTACTTGAGCCACTTCTTTGTTACCGTTACGTACAACTTTGTTTACTTTAGCTTGGTAAGCAGCAGCGTACTTAGCGGCTTCTTGAGCAACTTCTGGCTGAGCCAATTTAGTCAATTGCTGTGGATCTTTGATTGCCAACAATTGTGCGCTTGCATCTTGAGCAACAACTAAAGCATCTTTAGCAGCAGCTTGGTTGATCTCAGCTAATTCTTTTGCACTTTCAACAGCTACTTGAGCCAAGTACTTAGCGTTTTCAACAGCTTTAGCTTGAGCTTGTGAGAGTTGGTCGTTTAATTGATTCTGGAACATGGTGTTTTCCTAACTTTTTTAAATTGATAAAATTTATTGCGATGCACCATTGTAAAAAGTTTTTTGTTGCACTGCAAGAATTATTTGCGGCAACGCAACAAAAAGATCAAAAACCCCATTTTTTGATTAAAAACAGGGGGTTGAGGGGTGAAATAATTGGGGTGGGCGCACTGATTTAGGGTAAAAATCAGGGAAAAACAATGAAAAAACCACCCGAAGGTGGTTTCAAACTACTGGCGGAAGAGGCGGGATTCGAACCCGCGGTAGGCTATAAACCTACGCACGCTTTCCAGGCGTGTGACTTAAACCGCTCATCCACCCTTCCGTACAGCCATTGATTATACGTATGCCGGAAAGGTTGCCTCTAAAAGCGCGACTAGCAACTTATACAGACTCTTTGAGCTGATCCAAAATTGCTGGATTTTCGAGAGTTGAAGTATCTTGAGTCACCTCTTCACCTTTAGCAATCACGCGCAGCAAGCGACGCATGATTTTGCCGGAACGCGTTTTAGGCAAGTTATCACCAAAGCGTACGTCCTTAGGCTTAGCAATCGGGCCGATCTCTTTACCTACCCAGTTACGTAACTCCGTTGCAATCTTCTTGGCTTCATCACCTGTTGGGCGTCCGCCCTTCAGAACCACGAATACACAAATGGCTTCACCAGTCATATCATCAGGGCGGCCAACTACTGCTGCCTCAGCAACTAATGGATTGGCAACTAAGCAAGATTCAATTTCCATCGTGCCCATACGGTGACCGGAAACGTTCAATACGTCATCGATGCGACCAGTAATCGTGAAGTAGCCAGTTTCTTTATTACGGATTGCACCGTCACCTGCAAGATACAAAGTGCCACCCAACTCTTCTGGGAAATATGACTTCACGAAACGATCGGGGTCATTCCAAATCGTACGAATCATGGAAGGCCATGGACGTTTTACAACCAAGATACCGCCTTGACCGTTTGGCACATCTACACCCGCTTCATCCACAATCGCCGCCATGATGCCTGGCAATGGCAATGTGCATGAACCTGGAATCATTGGCGTTGCACCCGGCAATGGTGAAATCATATGACCGCCAGTTTCTGTTTGCCAGAAGGTATCTGCGATTGGGCAACGTGAGCCGCCGACATTCTCGTAGTACCACATCCAAGCTTCTGGATTGATTGGCTCGCCAACAGAACCCAAGAGGCGCAGTGAGGACAAGTCATAGCTCTTTGGATGAACAGCTGCATCATTACTTGACGCTTTGATCAATGAACGAATCGCTGTTGGTGCGGTGTAGAAAATGGTTGCTTTGTGTTTTTGGATCATGTCCCAGAAACGGCCAGCATTTGGATAGGTTGGCACACCTTCAAACACGATTTCAGTAGCGCCTACTGCGAGTGGGCCATAAGTAATATAGGAGTGACCTGTTACCCAACCAATATCAGCGGTACACCAGAACACGTCGTTAGGTTTGATGTCAAAGGTCCACTTCATTGTGAGAATCGCCCACAAGAGGTAACCGCCTGTTGAGTGCTGAACACCCTTTGGCTTACCAGTAGATCCAGATGTGTAAAGAATAAACAGTGGATGCTCAGCGCTTACCCACTCTGGCTCGCAAGTTGCAGCTTCATTCGCTACGATCTCTTGCATCCAAACATCACGACCCGCAGTCATGGTGACTTCAGTGCCAGTACGTTTGCTTACGATGACATGCTTTACATTGCCGCATTCGCCATTTGAAAGCGCTTCGTCACAAATCGCTTTCAATGGTAATGATTTGCCGCCACGGAACTGCCCATCAGCAGTAATCACTGCAATGGCACCTACGTCAATAATTCGATCACGCAAAGCTTGCGCTGAAAAGCCACCAAACACCACAGAGTGAATTGCACCGATACGGGCGCACGCCTGCATAGCAACAATGCCTTCGATAGTCATTGCCATATAAATAATGACGCGGTCACCAGACTTGATGCCCATTTTGCGCAGTGCATTTGCCATTTTGCAAACGCGCTCAAGCATTTCTTGGTAAGTTACTTTCGTAACAGAGCCATCATCTGCTTCAAAAATAATTGCAGTCTTATTACCAAGACCGTTTTCGACCTGACGGTCTAAACAGTTATAGGAAGCATTCGTTGTGCCATCCTCAAACCATTTGTAGAAAGGCGCCTTAGATTCATCGAGAACCTTGGTAAAAGGCTTTTTCCAGAACATATTTTCTTTTGCAAGACGCCCCCAGAAACCGTCATAATCCTTCTCAGCTTCAGCACAGAGCTTGTTGTAAGCCTCCATTCCGGGAATGGTCGCACCCTTAACAAAGTCTGCAGGTGGGTTAAATACGCGATTTTCTTGCATTAATGGTTCCATGCTTCACAGCCCTTCTAGTCAATAATCAGTCATCTTTTTCAGCGAAAATAACGCAGAATCAGGGAAACGCATCCCTAAGAGCTAATAAGATAAGTGAAAACACGCTAGATTTGCTCTATGGCAAACCCTTAAAATAGAAAAAACCTTACTTAATTGACCCTTAAACCATGACAAATATCAAACAAAACGACCTCATTCAAAGTGTTGCAGACGCATTTCAGTTCATTTCCTACTATCACCCAAAGGACTTTATCTCCGCCATGGGTAAGGCTTATGAGTTAGAGCAAGGTGCTGCAGCCAAGGATGCTATTGCTCAAATCTTGACTAATAGCCGCATGTGCGCAGAAGGTCACCGCCCTCTTTGTCAGGACACTGGTATTGCAGTCGTTTTCCTCAAAATTGGTATGAATGTCCAATGGGGTGATGCCACGATGAGCGTTACTGAGATGGTGAATGAAGGTGTTCGTCGTGCTTATATGAACCCAGATAACCCACTCCGCGCTTCAGTTTTGACTGATCCAGCAGGTAAACGCAAAAATACCGGTGACAACACCCCCGCTGTCGTTCATTACGAAATCGTTCCAGGCGATGATGTCGAAGTCATTTGCGCAGCCAAGGGTGGCGGCTCTGAGAACAAAGCCAAAATGGTCATGCTGAATCCTTCTGACTCCATCGTAGATTGGGTTCTCAAAACTGTTCCCACCATGGGCGCAGGCTGGTGCCCTCCTGGCATTTTGGGTATCGGCATTGGCGGAACCCCAGAAAAAGCCATGCTCATGGCTAAAGAGTCTTTAATGGGTCCTGTAGATATTCAGGAACTCATCGCCCGTGGAGCCAAAACACGTGCTGAAGAATTGCGTTTAGAGATTTTCGACAAAGTAAACAAGCTAGGTATTGGCGCTCAAGGTTTGGGTGGTTTAGCTACGGTTCTTGACATCAAGATCATGGAATGCCCAACTCATGCAGCATCCTTACCGGTTGCCATGATTCCGAACTGCGCCGCTACTCGTCACGTGCATTTCCATTTACATGGTGATGGCCCCGCAAAATTAGAGACACCTTCATTGTCTGATTGGCCAGATGTCACCTGGACTCCAGATACCAAAAAATCCAAGCGTGTGAACTTGGATACGCTGACTGCCGAAGAAGTGGCCAGCTGGAAAGAAGGCGAAACGCTACTATTGAACGGCAAAATCTTGACTGGTCGCGATGCCGCACATAAACGCATACAGGACATGCTTGCCAAAGGTGAAGAGTTGCCAGTGAGCTTTAAGAATCGCGTGATCTATTACGTCGGACCAGTCGATCCAGTTGGTAACGAAGCAGTTGGCCCTGCTGGCCCAACGACAGCGACTCGTATGGATAAGTTCACGGAGATGATGCTAGCTCAGACTGGCTTAATCTCCATGATTGGTAAGGCGGAGCGTGGTCCTACTGCGATTGAAGCAATCAAGAAACATAAGTCTGCTTACTTGATGGCGGTTGGTGGTGCTGCTTACCTAGTATCTAAAGCGATTCAGACGGCTAAGGTGGTTGGCTTTGCTGACTTAGGCATGGAAGCGATTTATGAGTTCGATGTCAAGGATATGCCGGTAACCGTTGCAGTGAGCTCGGATGGCACCTCTATGCACGAGATTGGCCCGAAAGAATGGCAAGCAAAGATTGGTGGCATTCCAGTCAAGATTGTTTAAGGCAAATGATTAATAGCGATTCATAGTTAAGCGACTGTTACTTGGCACTCATCGGAGTATTTGATTCTGGGGTTGGAGGCTTATCCATTTTGGACGAGGCTCTGCGCCAGCTTCCCGAGCACGACTATATTTATTTGGCCGACTCCATCAATGCTCCTTATGGAGAAAAATCGAGCGAGTGGATTGCCTCACGCAGTATGGAGCTCTGTCTATATTTGGCGGCGCAAGGCTGCGATGCGATTATGGTTGCCTGCAATACTGCTACCGCTGAAGCAATAGCGCATATTCGTACTGAGCTCAGCAATATTCCCATCATTGGTGTCGAGCCCGGTATTAAGCCAGCGGCAATGCAATCAAGCAATGGCATCGTGGGCGTCCTAGCTACTGAGGCTACGCTCAAAAGCGATAAGTTCAATGCCTTATTAGCGACACTCCCAAATGACTGTCAATTTATAAAACAAGCTGGCGCAGGTTTAGTTCCATTGATTGAAGCGGGCCAAGCCAATGACGAAGAAACCTTAGAGCTACTGGCAGAGCATCTTGAACCCATTCAGGATGCAGGAGCCGATACCCTTGTCTTGGGCTGCACTCATTACCCCTTCCTGAGAAAAGCCATTCGCAAGTTGCTGGGTGATTCAATTAATCTCATTGATACCAGCGATGCGGTAGTACGCCAACTTAAACGCAAATTGGAGTCGCAAGGTAAGCGTCTAGATAATGATCAGTGTGGCTCCATTCAATTCATTAGCAGTAAAGATGCGGATGGCTTGCATCTAATGGCGCAAGAATTAATGCAGTCTGATCTGAGCGCACACTGCATTCAATCTCAGTTGGTGAGCACCTTCAAATGAGCACCTTCTTCACCCACATGAGTGCTCGACTGCCCTTCGACAAAACCGAACGCATCATCATCGGCATCGTGATCGCTTTACATCTGCTGTTTTTAATTGGCTTTCAGAGTGGCATGAAGCCGGATAACGAGAATAATCTCGACGATACGCGGGTGATGGCCAATCTAGTGAGCCCTGAGGCCGCTAAGCAGCCTCAAGCCGCTCCCGCTGCCCCTCCCCCAAAACCCAAGCAAGAAGAAAAGAAGGAAACAGTCACTGAAAAGTCCTCTCAAGCACCAACGCCACCCCAATCTCAGCAACAAGCCGCCACACCACCTACGCAACAGCAGTCCAAGAGTGAATCCCAGGCCCCCAATGCAACAGTGGCACCCGCCACCACTTCGGGATCTAGCGGCACACCCATTCAGACTGACATTGGTAAACTAGTCGTCGTGTATCAACCCGATGCAGATGCCTACTACCCCTCATTTTCCAAGCGATCTGGAGAGCAAGGTGAAGTGGTAGTCAGATTAATTATTGATGAATCAGGAAGTGTTGAAGATGTCGCATTGTTGCGCTCTAGTTCATTTCCGCGCTTAGATCGAGCAGCAAGCGAAATAGGTCGACGTTATCGCTTTAAACCATTCTTAGTCAACGGCACACCCGCCAGAATTTCTACTAACCTTTTAATTAAATTTAATTTAAAGAATTAATCATTATGAATACACCATTTGGCTTAGCAAATTTATGGCTCGAGGGCGATGCCATTACCCGCTTTGTAGCGCTTGCCCTTCTCGTTTGCTCAATCGTGACTTGGGTGATTTTGCTATCGCGCTTCTGGGATTTACGCAATCTACGCAAACTTAAACCTGAGCTTGATCAATTTTGGCGCGCCACTTCCTATGATCAAGGTCTGAATGCATTCACTAGTCATGCAAGCAATCCTTATTACCAAATTGCCAAAGCAGCAAGTGGCGCCTCGGGCCATCATCAGAGTCAATCTACCAATCATCGAGAACTCTTGCAAACACTGAACTATTCCGAATGGATGGCAAGAAGCCTGAAAAACAGTATTGATGGTGTAGCTGCTCAACTACAAAAAGGACTTACCTTTCTTGGCTCTACTGGTGCCACCGCTCCGTTTATTGGCTTGTTCGGAACTGTTTGGGGCATCTATCACGCTTTGATTGCCATTAGCAGTTCTGGTAGCGCACAAATTGATCAAGTGGCTGGCCCGATTGGTGAGGCTCTGATCATGACTGCTTTAGGTTTGGCGGTAGCGATTCCAGCGGTGCTGGGCTTTAATGCGATCAACCGTGCCAATAAATTATTACTTGCTGATCTCAATCGCTTTGGCAATGATTTACTCGCTTACTTTGTGACTGGCGCCCGCGTGAAGTCCGGAGAATAAATATGTCTTTTAATCTTCAGAGCGACCCGGAAGAAAGCGGCATCATGGCCGAAATCAACATGACTCCGATGGTGGACGTCATGTTGGTACTTTTGATTATTTTTATCATCACCCTGCCAGTAATCCAGCAGGCGGTTAAAGTGGAACTTCCAAAAGCAAATAGTGTCCGCAATGAAGTCAAACCCGAATCCGTACAACTGTCGATTGATGCTAAAGGCCAAATCTTTTGGAATAGCACGCCGATTGATTTAAAGACTTTCGATGGCTATGCAGAAAAAGCAGCTCAGAAAGAACCCCAACCGGAAATTAATTTGCGTGCCGATAAATCCGTTAAATATGAATACGTTGCTCAAGTACTGGCAGCATCGCGTCGCGCTGGCTTAACTAAACTGGGATTTGTGACAGAACCCAATTAAGGTTTCTTGGGGAAAGTGCATTGCTCTTGATAGGTCTTTGTACCCTCACCTAGAGATGCCGACAGAATTCCACCTTGAATGGTTTCCGCCTTTCTCAGTTGACCGGTAGAGCGGTTAATCGAAATTACCGTCTTTACTGTGCCCGCTCCGTATTGAACGCCATCAAAACTCTCTGGTGGAAAGTAAGCCTCTATTGAAATCAATATCGTGGATTCAGTAAGCAATACATTCTTACTTGTCTGGCGACCCAACTCATTAAATTGATCCAAATCTCTGCCATCGACAAAGACTTTGGCTTTTTGAGTTTTGGAGGCGGGGCTGACGATTAACTCGTAAGTTTCGATGTAATTCTTTTCCGTGCGCTCACAATTAAAAACCAGGGGCTCTGCTGCCAAAGCAGGGGTAGCGAAAATCAATAGAAAAAGAATGTGGAGGCATTTCAAGGATGGCTCAACTCAATCAATATTACTTACGTAAATTTCAGCACGACCTTTAAGCCGCCGAACTTTGATGAAGACTCGACTGAAACAGTCGCCCTCTCAACACTGGCAATTTGCTTAATAATTGACCAGCCCAAGCCAGACCCAGTTGAAACCTCACTTGCTGACCCCCTAAAGAACCGCTCACCCAATCGCGGCAAAATATCGGCAGCAATACCTGGGCCACTATCTTCAAAAATAATGCATGGGGCTGCATCTAGAATACGAATATCGATTGAAATTCTCCCACCATTTGGGGTATACCTTGATGCGTTATCGATGAGATTTCTAAGGAGGATAGAAAGCAAGTCTTTATTTACCAAAACCTTAACGGAATCTGAGCCAGTCAACTCAATTATTTGCTTTTTCTCTTCAATACGATCGTATACATCTGCTACAACTAGACTTGTAATTTCATGAAGGTTTATATTTTCTTGAACAAACTCAGCCCTTTCTGAATCAATTCTAGAGAGCGCTAATAATTGACCAATCAGGCGACTTGCCCTATCGCAACCATCAATGAGATTCTGAACTCCGACCGGGTCTAACTCCGGACTAAAGCCCAAAACTTCAGCCTGCGCTCTAATTGCGGCGATTGGCGTTCGAAGTTCGTGTGCGGCATCAGCAATAAAACGCTTTTCTTTTTCAACTGCATTAGCAAGCTTTGCAAGCAATGCATTTAACTCATCTAAAACTGGCTTTAATTCTATTGGTAGAGCATCTAAAGTAATGGGCTCTATTGAGTTGAGGGATTTTTTGGAAAGCGCTTCACTAAGAGCGGTGAATGATCTATTTGACCAAAAGATTACAACTGAGGCAACGATAGCCAAGATAGGTAAACCCATAATCAATGGTCTGATTAATCCCCATAGTAATGCATCTAGCAACTCCTCCTTTTCATGAATGAGTCTGGGGATGCCCATTTGATTTGAAATGATTTTTTCGATTATTTCCTCAAGCTCCATTTTTGCGTCATACCAAACCAGGATGGAAGCAATGCCCCAGATGACGGTGATACTACCGAGCACCCAAAAAAGTAAGCGATTGCGCAAGGAGAAATTCTGGGCGCTCATGAGATATCTTTAATTTGATATCCGATACCGCGAATAGTGCGGATGTAGTCGGCCCCAATCTTCTTGCGCAGATTATGGATGTGCACTTCGATAGCGTTACTCTCGACCTCGTGACCCCAGCTATACATTTGAGACTCAATTTGTTCTTTTGTGAGGACTCGACCAGAAGAAATCATTAGACTGTGCAGCAACGCAAACTCTCTCTTGGAAAGACTGATATCCTCCCCTGCCAAAGTCACAAGATGCTTCTTTGGACTTAAGCGTAGACTTCCGAGGGTAAGGTCATTGCTACTGGAGCCCTCAGAACGTCTGATGATGGCCCTTAGTCGCGCAGCCAAAACAACAATTTCAACAGGCTTAACAACATAGTCATCGCCGCCAAGATCTAATGTCTCCGCAATAGCGCTTACTTCATCTTGAGCCGTAAGCATAAGGACCGGGGTAGTATTTCCGGAATTGCGAGCGCTTTTCAGAACATCTATGCCGCTCATCAGAGGCATATTAATATCGAGCACCAATGCTGAGTAATTGGATATGCTGGCCTCGTAACGAGCCGCACTTCCATCCCTAACCCAATCAACAATAAAACCTTCATGCTCTAGCCCAGCCTTAAGGGCGTATCCAAGCTGTTGATCATCCTCTGCGAGCAATATGCGCATTAATGCATTCCAAATTGATAAAACCAGAAGTATCCAATACTAGCAATGATAGCTAATGCAATGACTAAAAGAGTGTATGTATTTTTTATGCCTTCCTGAGCAACCCCCCGCTTAAAGCCGGTAATCATCGAGCGAACCAAGTTTTCTTGATGCAAATAACCACTAATTGCAACGCCCAAGACGTGGATAACAACAACGGCGATAAGTACATTGGCGAAGACCTCATGAGCCTCAGATAGCCAATTAGCCCCTATATCATTAAAGATGCAGTAGCCAGTCGCGGAAATACACAGAATGATGGTGAGTATCAAATAAATCGCAAGCGACCCCAATGGGTTATGGCCCAAATAATGAAGTGGTCTATTTTTAAGCAGGCTAAATAGGTAGCTTTTAATACTACCAAGGCCAAAAAAGAATGATGAAAATCGAGAGTACCTTGTTCCAATAAGGCCCCATAGCAATCTAAAAACGACTAAACCCATCATGGTGTAGCCAAAGGTCACATGAAATAAGCGATATTTCTCACTTTCTTGGGTCAAGATGGCGCCAACAAAGCACAGAACCAAACCCCAATGAAATACCCGAGTGGGTAAATCCCAAATCAGAATTTTTTTAATCATAGTAGTCATTACTTTGGCAAAACAATAGACTCGTCGTCGTAATTGCCTTCATTTGCTCCGGTATGGCACGCGACGCAGTTTGAGGCACTTTTTATTTTTGGGTTTTTCCAAGTCCCAGCAGATACCCCATTGTGTTTTTTAATAAACCAAGGAGACGCAGTAATCCTATCTCCTGGAGGTGGGCCGGATATACGCTTGTAAGTACCTCCATACTGAGTAAGCCATTGCGTAATGACGAGATTGGATTTAGCATCCGTCGACGCATCGGTCCCGTAATGCTTTTCCAGATTCGCCATAATTCGCTTCCAAGACTCAATGGGCAAAAATGCAGGTGGGTATAAGGTATGGCAACTTGCGCACTCTTGCTTTGCTATTGAGGGAATGGTGCTAGGCAGTCTATTGCCATCGGCAAAACAAATATTGGCAATTAAAGTAGCTATCGCTGCGAAATAGATTTTTTTCATTTTTGGGCTGGTCCTATTTTTTTAGGCTAATGAGATAGGCGAGTACATCGGATTTTTCTGCGGCCGTGCAAGATCTACCCAAAACATCGTTACAGTTACGCTTAAACCATTTGTCTACCTTTGCCTCATCCGTAAACCTTTCAGGATTAAATGCAGGTGCGAGCGGGGCAATGACTTTGTTGGTGGATGCATGCTTGCCCTCACCTACTGGAGGCATGCCATGACAAGATGAACAACTCCACTCGTTGCCATGTTTTTCAGAGAAGAACTTGCCGCCCTTTTGGGCTGAGGGCGTTTCTTTTGCTTCGGATGAATAAAGCTTTAAAAAGGATTGGGGATCGGCTGCCTGAGCGTTGCTAACAAAAACAAGAATCAGTAGCGAAAAGATTGCAGTGAATGTAGATTTCATAATTTCCTCCATAACCACTACTTTATCGAGGAAAGATTAAGGGAAAATTAAGAAAGCATGCTCTTTAAAAAGGAGTCCTGGGGCAATTCACCCCAGGTTACGCGGAAATAAAGCTTAGTCTTTTTTACTCTCGGCAATATCTTTTTCAAGCTCTTGAAATGCCTTAGATGCGCGTAATTTGGAATCTAAAATTGCGCTCTTTTTTGTTTGCTCGACCACAATCTTATTAGCATCACCTAAGGGGTAGCGCAATAGAACGTAAGCTCTAAAACCCGTGCCTTGCTGCATGATTTCGCGCTTGGCAATGGTGTACCCAGGAATATTGACCTCAGTCACCAGCTCAGTGGAGACCTTCTCAATCTCCCGAATTAGCTGTGGATCACGGCTAGTACCCGTCTCCTGAGCAAACTCCTTCATCTTTGAAGATACCTTATTGCTAATTTGACTTGCTAGGCCAACTTTGGCATTCAACATTGCTTTATCAATTGCAAATTGCAAATCACTTGAGTAATCCGTTGCTACAGCATAAATGGCATTATTTTCAACGGGCGGCTGAACAAACCAAGATGGTGTTTTATCTATTGTTTTTTCAACTTCTTTTGCCATATTTTTTTGGCGCTGCTGCTCTTGATAATCCGCATATTCTTGAGTTCCAAACTTTGGAGCACCCCCACAAGCTACACAGACAGAAATCAAACCTATTGATAAATAATATTTATAGTTAATCATGACAACTCCTTCGTTAATTAGTACTTCGGTATTAGTAATTGGTATCCACGCTTGATATATCGAATGCGATCCAATGGGAATTCAGCCAAACGGCTTTTAAATTCATCAAAGGAATAGCTCTCAAGCCACTTGACCGGATCCTTGGTAATGACAGCTAAAAGATATTCATCAACAAAGGATCGATTTTTGGGAACCTTATCGGGTAGCGTCAGCTCAAAACTATATCCAGACGATGGAATAGTCTTTTTTTGGTTAATGAAGAATCCTGCGTCGTGGGAATTAGGAAACAAACGAATGATTTGCTTGCTTTTATCGTAGTAAGGCACCCAATTAAAAACTGCCACATACATAGGCCCATTAGGGTTTAAATCGATCGTTAATTTTTCGCCAGGTCTGTATACACTCTGGTTTATCTTTATTCCAACATCAAAACCTGGATCTGGCTTACCCCTGCTAGATGAGATGTCACCGACTACCTCAACACGGCATACCTTGCTTCCTGGGATTTCAAGGACATCCCGCTTAATAATCCTGCTAGACTTAATCTCTCCTCCAATTTGCGACCATAAAATCTGATTCATGGTGCACTGGTCGCTGGCTGAATCTAAGGAGCTTGATTCACGGCATGATAGCGTTTGATCCATAGCGAGGGATTCGCCATAAAATTTCCTTAGGGCATCTAACTTCGCCCGTTCTTCGGCTGCGGAGCATGCGGATATCTCCGAGGTATCTGGCCCAAAATGATATTCACCGACGCCTGAAATCCATGCCGCCTGAGAACTAATAGATATAGTCAGAAAGAAAGTAAATAGAAGTGGGCGAAAAGGAATGTTCTTCATATCATTCGAGGGCGACTGCCACCATCACAACCTTACCTATCATCATTTGATAGATCTCTTCAGAATTCATGAATTTTTTAGATTCTGAAGTATTGGTTAACTTAGATTCAGGAATCTTGAGAGCACTATTTATTCGAGCAATGTGAATTGCAAAATTCACATCCTCGGGCGCCACACCATTCCCGCGCTTGATCTCATCGCTATTTAATTTACCCACGGTGATTCCAAGTAGATTTCCGAAGTGATCAAATACGGGGCCACCTGAATTTCCCTTGTTGATTTTGGCGGTCAACTGAAAGCTGCTGGGATCCTCACTAATACCAGTTGCCTTAGCGACAACCCCATTTGTAATCGAAGGTGTTGAGCTTCCGAGCACGTGCCAGAGTGGATAACCCATCACAACAACATCTCCACCTGCCTTTGCGCCCTGAAACTGAGAGCTAGAGATAGCATGTTCTTTTGGTAATGGGCTATCCAATTCCAATATCGCAATGTCATCTGCCTGCGACTTGTAAATAACCCTCGCCCTAGACATTTCACCGAGTCCATTGCGAACTGCAAAGTCCTTACCGCCCTCAATTACATGTCTATTTGTAATCACCTTTTTACCGCCATCAATAACAATTCCACTGCCACCACTAATTGGAGTGCCAGATGGGAAAGGAAAGCGATTGAAGTTTGATGGGACAGGTGGTGTCTCATACTCAGGAACGGCGCTTTGCTGCTTTTTATCAATAATGCTATCCGCATATTTAGGATGAGGCCGCTCTTCCACCGGAGGTCTTATGCCAATTTTGGGAGTGATATCTGGCTTAATTTCTCGCTTGGTAATCTTATCTTCTGGGACGGGCTCGATGATTGCAGGGGCATCTGGTGGCGGGGCAATGTTGGGTGCGCTCATCATTTTTTTGCCACTAAGTTTGTTGGCCACCAAAAGAGCTGATTGTGATTTTTCATAATCACCGGCCGCAGCGTATAACTTGGCTGCTTGCTGCTTTTCTTGAATAGCCAAATCCTTTTGTCCCAGTGCCAATAAAGTATCGCCAATTGCATCCTGAATAGCCCCGGAGCTAGGCACCAGCACCTGCTTTTGAGAAAGGAAGTTCATTGCCTCCTGAGCTTGACCTCTTTGCATATGAAGCTTAGCAATAGAAACAATTAACTTGTCAGACTTAGGATTTTTATCCAACAAATCTTGCAATCTTTTAGTTGCTGCAGCCGAATTACCAGTCACCTCATCACAGAGCGCCTCGTAGTAGGCAACATCAAATTGCCCTCTATCTTTAGGCGCCGCCTTTTGCAATACCCTTTTGGCCTCTTTAATATCGCCTAATTTAATATACGCATCCGCACTCAGAATAAGGGCCTGATAGCTTGCGGGGTTGTACTCAAGAGCAAAGTCGAAATACTTTAGAGCCTTCTGTGGTTGGTCTATGCCAAGATATATTTTTCCAAAAGCAATATTGAGATCAGAAATTTGCCCATCCGTTTTGGCATCAAATTTCCTTAAAGATTGAACCGCCTCCTTGTACATACCGGCATCAATATAGGCATATCCAGCACTTAATTGACTGGGCAAGGTCAACGGCCCTTTTGGCGCAGCGAAAACCGCCAAAGAGCACAAACTTGCAATCCCAACCAGTAAATTTAAATACTTCCTCATTTTTCTACCGCCACAATAAATTCTTTCTGTGATTTTCTTTGCATGTCATCCGCTATCAATAAAGTGATTCTGTGGATACCCACAGGTATATCGGCATTCGAGATAAATAAACTGTTATCCGATATCGTCGCCATTTTGAGTAAGCGCTCTGTGATGTCAAATTGCATACTTCCATAAAGCGCCTTAAATGAACCCCAGGCAATCTTTTGATTCTCAAAAGGCCTAAAGAAAACCTCTATTGGAAATGGTGCCTTTACTGTTTTTGTGACCTCGGGCTGAAAAATAATAATCTTGGGAGCCTTTGGATCCTCAATGAATCCTTCATTAGCACTAGTGGCCGAGATTTTTTGGTATTTGACATATTCTTCCTGACTCACCAATGGCTGGGCAGCCAAGTGAGTAGCAGTAAATAACAAGGTGGCCAGGATGAATATTGTCTTCATTTATTTTTGCGCTGATATGACTTTTTGATACGCCCCCGAGATTGCTGGGTTTTGTTGAACCCCTTTTCTCTGAGCCTCTTTAGTGACGCGCTCTGATGCATAAGCATGTAATTCTTGGGCTGTAATCTTTTGATCTTTGTTGAGATCGGCCTCACCCTCGAGACCGCGCATAATGAAGTAGGAGAAAAGACCATGGCCAATCTCGGCTGAAGAGATTGAAATCTGCGAGCCAGATGCAGCACTGAGAATAGTTGTATTTTGAGGAATATTTTCGTTTTCAGAATAGATAGCAATTGGGCGGGCGGCAGTCAACAGGGGTTTGCCGGTCTTGGTTACCCCCGAGTAACAGCTATCCATCACCAAGGTAATTGACTTTGGTTGATAACCATTAATGATTTTGATCAAACTATCATGAGCAATGGCCGTGTCTTCCAAAAGATCTACGTTCGCATCTAGCGGCAACAAATATCTTTTCTTGCCATCTGCAGAGGCTAGTCCATGGCCTGAATAAAAAATAATGACTTCTGTTTTTCCTTGATTAATCTCAGCGGGAAGCCAATTTCTTAAAGCAAGCAAGATATCCTTTCTTTTTGCAGAAGAACCACTCAGTAACTTAATTTTTTGAGCGTCAACACCTAAAGATTTGTTTGCATAGTCATAGAAGCTTCTAGCATCATGATCCGAGAAATCAGCACGTGGCAGCATTTCATAACCTTCTGCACCAATCACGATCGCAACAGCATCGCGCCTGACCGAGCTAGGAATTTTTGTGGGGTCTAGCTCAGGAAGTGCGTTTGATCCGCTGACCATATCCCTTCTTACCAAGATGTGTTGGTTATATATCGCCCCACTTTGACCTTCGGCATAAATTTCAATTTGGGTTTCGCCTACGGGTACATATCGGGTAATGCTGTAAGTACCGGTTGAGCTTGGTCCGATGTCTTTGTCACCCACCTTTAGCAATCTAATGGGGGTCTTATTTTCAGATGCAATCGTTAAAATTACTTTACCGCTGGCATCTGGCTTACCTGGATAAACATCCATCACCATTTCTTTTGGTGCGCCAAACTCTTTATTGAGCCTCATCAACTTCAAATTATTCAGAGCCAATGTTCTTGCTTCGTCATCCCCGGCCTGTCTAGCCGCCTTTTCTAGCCACTCTCTTGCCAAGCTTTGGTCTGCAGATACGCCCCTGCCATTTAAATAAGCCCAACCCAAATTATTTTGAGCCATGGCGTTGCCTTGATCAGCGGCTTTTTTCCACCAATACACCGCCTTCGATGGATTGGCCTCCACGCCTTTGCCCTCTGAATACATTGTTCCCAGGTTGACTTGTGCGCTAACATTTTTTGACTCTGCCGCTTTGAGCATCCATTTGGCAGATTTTTGTAAATCAACAGCAGAGCCTTGACCGCTAGCCTGTAGCGACATCGCTAAGTTATATTGGGCGCCGGCATTATTTTTATCTGCCGCCAACGAAAATAGTCTATTAGCCTCATCTAAATTTATCGCAACCCCAAGGCCTTTTTGGTAAAGATATCCAATTGCATTAAGGCACTCAGGATTCCCAATATTTGCCGCTTGAATACATTGCTCATAGGCATCCTTATAGTCCTGACGCATAAAGGCGCTTTTCGACTCAAGGTAACCCGCAATTCCATTGTGAGAATACATAGCAGCCACAATACCGGCGCTAACTACCACTATTTTTTTATACATAGAGACTCTCATTACTAGAACTCCATGCTTTTGACGTTACCAACACCACCCGATGGTGTGGTTGGTAATTTTTTAATCGCATTAGAAGATTCCGTCTCGATTGCGGGTGGGACCTGACTTGCCATCGGGTCTTTAATTTCTGCAACCGGAGTTTCCGGCACCTTTTTATCTGATAAAGCCCATATCAATAAACCGATAACAGCTGCAGCCCCGATCGCGATACCTACACCAGAACCACCTCCACCGCCTCCGCCGCCACCATCGCTACTGCTACTTTCAGTATCTGCGTACGCAGGGATGCATCCCAGCGAAAAGATGGCTATCAGAAAATGGACGAATATCTTCTTCATGTTTATGCTTTTTGGTTGATAGTTTTAACAACCCTATTTTTGCCCTCGTACATTAAGAATTTCTTAAGCTTATTAATTATTGCGGGAAATTTTCCCTCTTATTTAGATTATCAGAGGGAAAGTTTCCCTCGTCAAGCAAAATTCTGGTATATTTTCAAAAAATATGGGGATTTATGTGAGCGAAAAACTAAAAGCCGCTGTGGGGTTGATCTTGAGGCCCCTTTCAAAGCTTCTCATTCAAGGAGAGATTTCCTGCGCTCACGCAACAGAGATGCTCAAAACTTCACTTGTTCAAGTGGCATCGGAAAAGTTGATCGAACTAAACGAACCAATTACCGATACCAGAATTCATTTAATGACTGGGGTTCACAGAAAAGATGTCAAGCGAATCAAGGGGGCGCAAGGATCTGATCAGACTAAGCAGTCAAATATGCCCCTTACCTCTCAGGCACTTTCAAAATGGATTGGTGATCCACAGTTTTTAAATGCCGACGGATCACCGCGCCCACTAGAAAAGAAATCAAATGGGTCGCAGGACAGTTTCGATGACCTCATATATTCACTCAGCAAAGATGTCAGGTCAAAAGCCGTTCTAGATGAAATGATTTCTAGGAAGATGGTGGCGATTGACCGGTCAGGGCTAATAGCGCTGAATTTAGAAAATATTATTGCGAATCAACCTACGGATGAAGTCGCCCATTTTCTTGGGATGAATATTCATGATCACCTTGAGGTTGCTGTTGGCAATCTTACAAACCCCCATGCGCTTCAGCTAGAGCGCTCCGCCCACTACTTCGGACTCTCTGAATCTGCGGCCAAGGAACTAGAGGAATTTTCGAAGAAAGAAGGCATGAGAATCCTCATGGCTATTAATGAGAAAGCACAAGCACTCATCAAAGATCCAAGCAATCATGGTGCCTGGTCTACAAACTTTGGCGTCTATGCCTACAAAAAAGAAAAAGTAATGAAGAAAGATTCGAAATGATCCTGACAAAACTTCTAACAGTCGCCCTACTAGCAACTGTTCTAGCTCTAGGCATAGCCACCCAAAGCTTCGGAAATGAAAAAAATGGTGGCACTGGTGGTGGCATTGGAGGCACCGGATATACACAGACAAATAGCGATTTACTCGTCAATATGAGTAATGTTGCAGTAGCCCCCTGCGACAAGAAATCAAGCATAGGGTCGATTGCGATTGCTCAAGGAGCCTCCATCAAGTACAAACAGCATGAATTGATTTGCGAAGGCTTTCAAATTAAAACTCAAAAGGATGAATATGTAGTTGTCGAACTGCAAGACGGCGTAAAAATATCAATCTCAGGATCTGCAGAGCTGGTGTTTCAGCCCAATGAAGATGCCACTAATTTACAAAATCAAGTTCTTAAGCTAACGAATGGAAAAATCAGAGTGACGAGAAAAGAAGTGGGTGGTATTTCAACGGCGGTATTACTGAAAACTGCCAATTCAACAATTGAAGTTGCCGGATTAGATGCAGAAATTATTCTCAAACCAACGACGGATAAAAAATACTCAACTTATGTCCGCTCATACTCTGGGGTATCTTGGCTATCAATAGAAAACAAGAAGGTTGCCGTACCCATGGGATACATGGGATTTTCAAATGAAAATACTGAGCATCCAATTACTGAGGTTCGAAAGGATACCGGGCAACTTGGCGCTAGGATACCCATATAGATTTCATGGGCCAATTGGGAGGGATTGATGCCTAAAGCATCTTTGATGAATGTTGCAATTACTTGGTGCCCGAGGCCGGGCGAAGCGCTCTATATAAATCAACAACTTACATAGGGTTTTTCGGGAAATTGTCGGGATTTAATTTCAGAAATTTATCTTCGTTAAATTATATAAGTTATTGTTTATAAAGAATATTTTATATTCTATCAAAAATAGCTTCGTTGCCCCTTATGGGAATCAAGACATTAATTACAGCTTAACAAATCATCGGTTGCTAAAATAAGCCTGTATCTTGTGCAGAAAAACAGCGCCCACAGCATTTAATTAGTGACAGCACAAAGATAACCATTCAGAATAAGGCTCTAAGATTTATATGATGAGGCAAGCACCCGTACCACAACAAATTGCACCAAAGTGGATGGAGCAGCTTATCGCACTAGATAGTCGTAAATCATCTGAAAATACATTCCCTATAAGAAGAATAATTCAAGATGCTGAGCGAATTATTGCGAATTCTAATGACGGCCTGATCATTTTAAATAGCTACAAAACAATTATGTATGCCAACACAATCTTGGGCAGAGCAGAATTTGTAATAGATGCACATGAAAAAATAAAGTCTCTGAGTAACTCGCATGAATTAGACTTGATGTATGCAGGATTTTTGTGGAGACTAAAGGAAATTGACCGTCTTCGCACAACCCTAAATGATTTCGATTACACCCAAAAACTATCAGAAAACGACGTTGCTGTTTTACTATTTTTAAACATAAATATTGTGAATTTTTTTAAGTTAAGCGAAGTGAGGGAATACGTGGTTCACTCAAACCCTAGAATACAAACTTCTATATTCGGTGAACTTAGCACCAAGTTCACCGAACTAGCTAAACGCATGAGCTTATCTCAAAAAGATGTTGATCTAAGATATGACTTTGCATTGAATCATTTGATTTCAAAGGGTCACTCTCCTGAGCGTAATTTGGTTAGCTCAAATCCGAACGGATCAATTGCAATCCACTTTCAAATTGACGCTCCTTTGGATGAAAGAGTTGACCTTTCCTGGGAAATTGGTGAAAAGATAATTGAGGAATTTGGAGATGATACTCAATCCGATCTAATTACATTTGGAGTTTGTGGGCTACGGCAAACTATCTCTGATGCCAATTAAACCACTAGACTTTATAGAGTTTGCAGAAAGCCTACTCTCGAACCCTCTAAATGAAGCTGGGTTGCGATCTGCCATTAGTAGATCCTACTATGGAGCCTTTCTGCACACACAAGAGTATGTTGACGCTAAGCTCGCACCCATTTCAGCACTATCCGATGGAGTGGGTGTTCATGAAGCCCTAATTAGAAGATTAAGGGTTGAAAAAGCATTGAAATCTAGGTCTGCGGCCTACCAACTAACAGCTCTAAGAACAATGAGAGTGACGGCCGACTATAAAACCCTTGATGTATTTGAATTAGGTGATGCAGAAGAGGCAATTGCCAATTCTAAAAAGTTAATCTCTACTATCGACGAATTAACTAGCTAAGCATACTTAATACGCATCACATAGAAAGCCCCTATCGGGGCTTTTTTATTGCCCAACAAAATAGATAAATTAATAAGCATTTGAGTCGGGATTTTTATCGGGAAGTGAGTTCTAAAAGATTCCTTTTTGCAAGAATGTACCAGAACCATAAGACCGCAAACCCTTATGTTTACTGCATGTTACTTTTTAGTGGGAATTAAAAAGTAATCTTTGGTGCCCGAGGCCGGAATCGAACCGGCACGACTTTTTTGAGTCGGCAGATTTTAAATCTGCTGTGTCTACCGATTTCACCACTCGGGCTCGCACGAGCAATAAAGCCGTACTAAATAAATCAAGACAAGCAAAATTTTAACATGCGTGACCCATGGGTGGCGGGAAGCCTGCTTTCATTGAGGTTCGACTGCGCTTGAGCCAAACCCACTACACTATTCCCATGAAAATTCCCACCCCGAGCTCAGGCCTTAAAACCCTCTTCAAAGGCATCTTCTGGCTGGGTTCTACAGCCCTAGTTCTGGCTATCGCTGTCGGAATAATCTACTTACTCTCCGCTCAAACCAATCCCTCTGGTAAACGAGTGATTAAAAGCTTGGGCGATTCCGTTGTCATCACTTTTGACGAGAGCGACATACCCCATATTGAGGCAAAGAGCTCTACTGACGCACTCTTCGCTCTAGGGTACTTACATGCTAGTGAACGTTCCTGGCAAATGGAAATTAATCGTCGCCTAGCGAGTGGGCGCCTCTCTGAAATTCTTGGCAAAGAAACTGTAGCAATTGATCGCTTTATTCGTACGCTAGGTATTAAGCATGCAGCTGAAAAACAATTTGATCACTACCCCATTGCTACGAAGCGATTGCTGCAGTCTTATGCGGATGGAGTTAATGCGGGTAATGCGCACTTAGGTTGGGCGCTACCTGTTGAGTACTTTTTAACTGGCTCTAAGCCAGGACATTGGTCGCCTACTGATAGTGTGGCCTGGATGTTGATGATGGCACTTGATCTTGGCGGTAACTGGCATAAAGAATTGCAACGCCTGGAGCTATCGCAATTCTTAACAACCAAGCAAGTATGGGAAGTGATGCCAGCTTATACACCTGGTGAACCAGTGAGTCATGTTGACTTTGCCAAGATCTATCGCGATATCAATGTCTTTAATCCAAATCCACTCGCAAGAGATCAAAAATCCAATAAGCTTCCCGCTACCGAGCTGGTGCTCAATGAAATACCTGGCGGAAAAGACGGTATTGGCTCTAACAATTGGGCGTTAAGCGGCAAGCTAACTGCATCTGGCAAGCCCTTGCTAGCAAACGATCCTCACCTAGGCCTCTCTGCTCCTGCCATTTGGTATATGGCTCACTTAGAGGCGCCAGGCCTCAATGTCATTGGCGCTACCCTTCCCGGCGTTCCAGCAGTTGTTTTGGGTAGAACAGATAAGTTTGCTTGGAGCTTTACGAACACGGGTCCAGATGTTCAAGATTTATATATTGAGCAACTAGACCCCAAAAATCCTGGTGTCTATCGCGGCCCTGAGGGCCCACTCCCTTTTAAAGTTCGCCAAGAAATCATCGACGTCAAAGGCGAGCCTCCTTTACGTTTTTTAGTTAAAGAGACACGACACGGCCCTGTGATTTCCGAATCGTATGCACGAGCTAAACGGGCAATTGATACAGATCACTATGTCCTGGCATTACGCTGGACCGCCTTGGATGTTGAAAATCAATCTGTCGCTGGTTTGCTTGAGATGAACCATGCCAAAGATTTGGATACATTTAAGCAAGCGCTGCGCAAAAACTATGCACCCATGCAGAACGTGGTGATGGCAGATGTAGATGGAAATATTTCTTTTCAGGCGGCCGGCGTTGCACCCAAGCGCACCCTGCATCAAGGGTTATATGGTGTAGCCCCAGCACTGGGTTGGGAGAAGCAGTATGACTGGACCGGATATGTTCCATTCGACCAGCTGCTCAATAGAAATAATCCAGATAGCAATTGGATTACTACTGCCAACCAAAAAATATTGGCTAGCAACGATCCCAATCCATTAACGGGTGACTGGGAACTACCAACTCGCTACGACAGAATTGTGGATTTAATTAAAGGCAAATCAAGTCATGATCTTGCTTCTATGAAATCCATGCAGGCTGATACCGTCTCTTTAGGTGCCACACCATTATTAGACTTATTCAAATCTGCCCAATCAACACATCCGCTAGCTCAACAAGCTATCGAGCTCAGCAGAAACTTTGATGGCGATATGAGAATAGATAGCCCTGGTGCGCTCATTTTTAATGCCTGGGCCGATCAACTCACTCGCAAACTCTTTTCTCGCTTGAGCTATTTGTTTACAGAGAATTACGGCACGCGCAACTTCAGGCAAGCCCTGATACTGCAGTTACAAAACCCCGATAGTCTCTGGTGTAACGATCCCCAAACAGAGCAGATCGAGAGCTGTGCTGATGCCTCAAATGCTGCATTGGATAAAGCACTAGAACAACTGCGTTCGCAATTTGGCGGTAATCCAAAAAATTGGGCTTGGGGTAACGCGCATATCGCCGTCTCAGAACATCGCCCTTTAAGCAAGGTTCCGCTGATTGGAAGCCTCTTCAATTTAACCCAGCCATTTCCGGGGGATAGCTTCACGATTAATGTCGGGCGACTCGAGCTCCTTAGGGCTGAGAATCCCTTTGAAACCAAGCAGGCCCCCAGCCTGCGGACACTCTACGATCTTTCGGATTTAGAGCAATCCCTCTTTATTTATCAAACTGGGCAATCAGGCTGGGTACAAAGCAAGCTCTACCGAAATATGAGCGCACTCTGGGCTAAAAATGAATATCTCCCCCTCCAAATGAAGCCCCAAAAGATCAACCGACAGCTGAATCTGAATATTAAGGAAAAATAAGCTAGGGAGTTTAGAATGATTCTTGAGGTCTTACCTAAGTCTTATCCATTTAACCAATACGTCACACATCATGAAAAAAATACACGCACTCACTATCTTTACGGCCTTGACTCTGTTGCCACTTTCCAATAGCTTTGCTGCCTGGAAAGAGTTGGGCGCAAATGAGGTAATGGTGGTTTATGTAGATCTAGACACCATTAGTGATTCTGGCGAAAAAGCGCAAATTATGTCGATGTTGGATTTTAAAAAGCCAGGTGTGAATCCAAAAACAAAGCAGCCTGTTAACTCAATCATCGGCATCAATGAATACAACTGCCCCGCTATTAGCTACCGCCCAATTGAATACAAAGAGTTTGCTGGCAATAAGGGTACCGGCAAAGTAGTTTCTGATAACAAAACCCCGAATAGTGAATTCGAACCTGTTGTCAGTGAATCTTGGGCGGCCGGAGTCTTTAACGTTGTTTGCCAACGCAAATAAACCCATCTTCTTGACAGCTCAGCTAAGCAGGCCAAACCCATCGGGCTGGTCTGCTTTTTTCTTTTATACAAGCTTAACCATAGGCGGCATAGCCCTTTTCTTAGGTCTCGCTGGCTGTGCAGCACCACTTCTAGCCTTGGGTAGCTCTACGACTGCTGCCGCTAGCTCTGTAGGTACTGCAGCCGTCTCTGTAGCCGTTGCCAATCCCTCGACTGCAGCAAGCGCTATTTCTACCGCAACAACGGGGAAATCCCCTTTAGAGCATGCTGCCTCAGCAGCCACCAAACAAGACTGTAATTTTCTGAATGCCTTAGGATCAAAACCCATTTGCGTGGACATCCCCATTCCGGCAGTAAAAGATATGAGCGAACCCTATTTAGGCCCCGCCGATATCGCAATCCCCAAAGCCAAGCAATAGTCCGCAGGCTGAGGCCTCCTTTTTACGGCCCTTGCATAAGCAGTCTAAAATTGGGCCTTAAAAGCAATCTTTCCCGATATTGAAGCCATGACCTCAGAAAACTATTACCTCACACTTACCTGCCCTAACCGCCCAGGTATTGTTGCTGCTGTATCAACCTATATCTTTGAACTGGGTGGCGACATTGAAGAAGCCCAGCAATTTGATGACAAAGCTTCTAAGCGCTTCTTTATGCGTGTGAGTTTTAGTTGTAGTGCTGATGCCAAGACTCTGAGAGCGGGATTTGTAGATATTGCCAAACGCTTTGATCTCACCTGGGACCTGCGCGCTGTAAAGGATTTAAAGCGCGTGCTGATCATGGCATCAAAGTTGGACCACTGCTTAGTAGACTTACTCTATCGCTGGCGTATCGGCGAATTACCAATGGTTATTTGCGGGATCGTTTCTAATCACCCGCGCGAGGTTTATTCAAGCATTGATTTTGCAGACATTCCGTTTTATCACCTGCCTGTAACGCCGGAGACCAAACCAGCTCAAGAAGCCAAACTCTTAGAAATCGTTGCTGACTCAAAAGCGGATATGGTGATCTTAGCGCGCTATATGCAAATTCTCTCCGACGATTTGTCAACCAAGTTATCTGGTCGATGCATCAACGTTCATCATTCATTCCTGCCAAGCTTTAAGGGTGCGAAGCCCTATCATCAAGCGCATGCCCGCGGCATTAAGCTCATTGGCGCTACAGCGCACTTTGTCACGAGCGACTTAGATGAAGGTCCGATTATTGAGCAGGACGTTACTCGAGTTACCCATGGCGACAGTCCAGAAGATTTGGTTCGTAAGGGTCGCGATCTAGAGCGTACGGTACTATCCCGTGCCCTACGCTACTACTTGCATGACCGCGTGCTGATTAACGGCGCTACTTCTGTCGTCTTCTCTGATTAAGATGAAATACGGAGAACACATTAGATGATCTCCGGACTCGTCCAAATCCTCTTTTTTCAGAGTCTTGGTGAGCTGATCTCCAAGTTTGCTCTGCCTACCCTGCCGGGCCCTGTGATTGGCTTGGTGCTGCTGATACTCTGGCTAGTCTTCCGTAAAGGTATCAACCCTGAATTAGCTCTGGTTGCAGATGGCTTCATTCAGTATTTCGGCCTCTTGTTTGTGCCGGCAGCTGTTGGTGTGGTCTTGTTTTTGCCTCAGCTCAAAGCAAATGCCTTAGCTATTGTGAGTGCCCTAGTGGGTAGCGTAGTCCTCACGATTGCTGCCAGCGCCATCGTGGTGCGCTTTTTGAGCTCCAAGCTGGATGGGGCAAAACAGTGAGCGAAAAACATTCCATTGTCGAAATTTGGGTTTACCTCTCAGGTAGCCCTCTATTTGCCCTATTCATTACGCTAGCGGCTTATCAAACTGGACTCTGGGTTTACAAAACCACCAAGCAGAATCCCTTAGCCAATCCCGTTGCGATTGCCACCATCATTGTCGCTAGCGTCATTCAGTTTATCGAGATGCCTTACTCGACCTACTTCGAGGGCGCTCAATTTATTCACTTCCTACTGGGCTCTGCAACAGTGTCTCTGGCCATCCCCATCTATCGTGGATTAAATAGTTTGAAGGGTCGCTCTATCCCCTTACTTGCTTCTCTGATTGTTGGTGGACTTGTCTCTATTGTGAGCGCGGTGAATATTGCTAAATTATTCGGGGCTGACTCCAACATTACTGGTGCCATGTACCCCAAATCCGTGACCGCACCAATTGCTATGGGTATCGCAGAGCGAATTAGCGTATCCCCAACCTTGACTGCGATCTTTGCCGTAACCACTGGCATCCTCGGAGCCATTTTGGCGCCCTTTATTCTGAATGCCCTTGGTATGAAAGCGTGGTGGCAACGCGGGTTTGCAATTGGCATTGGAGCCCATGGGATTGGTACCTCTCGTGCGTTTAGCATTCATCCTGAGGCTGGGACTTACGCCAGCCTTGCCATGGGCATGAATGGTGTGATTAGCGCCGTAGCCATTCCGATTCTGTATCACCTGTTTAATAAATAAAGCACTCGTGAACAAAAATATCTTGGCTCGTCTGGCTTGGGGACTTTTCATTGCTTTATCAGCGGGATTAGCTAGCGCAGATGGAGATTGGCCCAAGAAACCCCTCGTTGCCATCTTGTCATTTCCAGCGGGTGGATCTACTGATATCTTTGCTCGGGCTGTTACTGCACCGCTAGGTGAGGCACTTGGGCAATCGATAGTCATTGAAAATAAGCCTGGTGCTGGGGGGATGATTGGGCTGAGTGCAGCTGCAAAAGCTGCTCCTGATGGTTACACCATTCATATTAGCGCCATGACCAACCAGGCGATTTCTCAAGCGCTGTTTAAAAATCCGCCGGCAGATTTGCGCAAAGACTTTGCGCCTGTAGCCCTCATCGGTACGGTGCCGCACCTGATTGTGATTAATCCCAGCGTTCCCGCCAAAACACTCCCGGAGCTGATTGCGTTTATTAAATCTAAGAATGGGAACTTCAATTACGCATCCCAAGGTAACGGCAGTCTCCCCCATCTGGAGTCCACTTTGTTTATGCAGCGCATTGGCGCTACTGGCACACATATTCCCTACAAAGGTAGTAGCTTTGCATTACCTGACTTAATAGCAGGCAATACCTCCATGATGTTTGATAGCGTGACCGCCTCCCTGCCCCATATTCAAAGTGGGAAGTTGCGCCCGATTGCCATTGCGGCAAGCGAGCGTTCACCACTAATGCCCAATGCTCCCACTTTGGGTCAAGATGGCATGAAGCAGTTTGATGTCGAAAACTTCTATGCAGTTTATGCCCCAAAGGGCACGCCACCAGCAATCATCTCCAAGATAGAAAAAGAGATTCGGAAAATCCTCACCAATCCAGACTTGAAGGCGCGCATGGCAGCCCAAGGAATACATCCCCAATTTGCGAACTCAGAGAGCCTCGCGCAAATCACCGATAGCGAGCACAGCAAATGGGAGAAAGTAGTAAAGTCTGCCAATATCAAAGTAGATTAATGCTTGCATTAATCATTCTTTAACACTTATTTAAATTACTCCAGACCTATGTTGATCTCCCCTCCCTTTGGTGGTGGCCGCGCCCCAGTACTTGCTAAGAATGCCGTTGCTAGCTCACAGCCATTAGCTACTCAAGCAGGTATTGAGGCATTGCAAAACGGGGGCAATGCTGTCGATGCGGCCTTGGCCACTGCGATCACACTCACCGTAGTTGAGCCCACCATGAATGGCTTAGGTGGTGATGGCTTTGCGCTCATCTGGGATGGTAAGAAACTCCATGGCATGAATGCCTCTGGTCGTGCACCCGCAGCCTGGACGCTGGAATATTTTTCTGGCAAAGCAGCAATGGATCTGATTGGCTGGAATACCGTGACCGTCCCTGGTATGGTGTCGGGATGGATTGAGCTGTCTCGTAAATTTGGTAAGTTGCCGTTTGCAGAGCTCTTTAAGCGCGCCATTGATTATGCGGAGAATGGTTTTCCAGTTTCACCTGTCGTCGCGCGCCAATGGCGTGAAGCCATTCCGATTCTTAAAAATCAAGCTGGCTTTAGTGAATCATTTTTAATTGATGGCAAAGCGCCGACTGCTGGTCAAATCTGGCGTTACCCTGCACAAGCCAAAACACTACGCGAAATAGCCGAGACCGAAGGTGAATCTTTTTACACCGGCACATTAGCCCAAAGCATGGTGGACTTTGCCCAGAGTACTGGTGGCTGCTTCACCATGTCAGACTTTGCCAATAATCAAACTGAATGGGTTGAGCCTCTGGCTTTTGACTATGGTGAGTACACCCTGCATGAGATCCCGCCCAATGGCTCCGGCATCGTAGCGCAAATGGCACTCGGTATTTTGCAAGCGGCGAATGTAAAACAATACCCTGCTAATTCTGCAAAGCGTATTCATTTACAAGTGGAAGCGATGCGTATTGCTTTTGCTGATGCATACGCACACGTATCTGATGCCAGCAGCATGAAAGTGCCGACAAGCGCTTTGCTTGATAGGGATTATTTAGCCAGCCGTGCCGCATTGATTAATCATCAACAGGCAGGTAGTTATGGCGCAGGAGATCCGCACTCCGGCGGCACGGTTTACCTTTGCGCCGCTGATGACGCTGGCATGATGATTTCGTATATTCAGTCGAACTTCAAAGGCTTTGGTTCTGGTGTAGTTGCTCCAGGCGGCATTGCCTTTCATAACCGCGGCATGAGCTTTAGCCTGGTCGATGGCCACCCCAATCAAGTAGCCCCAGGCAAGCGCCCTTTCCACACGATCATTCCGGCATTCCTGACCAAAGGCAATCAAGCGGCTATGGCATTTGGTGTGATGGGCGGCAATATGCAGCCCCAAGGACATATCCAGTTTGTAATGCGCTTTGTTGATGAGTACCTCAATCCACAAGCATGCTCAGACGCGCCACGCTGGAGAATCGATGATGTGGGCAAGCTCACGGTTGAGGCTTCAATGCCCGTAGCAGTCGTTGAGGGCTTAAAAGCCATGGGGCATGAGGTAACTATCATGCCAGCCAATAGCTTAGACTTTGGTAGTGCCCAAGCAATTGCGCTATTGGGAGAAGAAACTAAAGATGCTTATATCGCTGGAAGTGATCATCGTCGAGATGGGTTGGCGGCTGGTTTTTAATCGCGTTACATAAAAGCACATAGTTAGCTTGGATATAAACATGAGCATCAAGGGTGCGCAAGGCGCCCCTTTGGGCTGCCCTTGACGGAATGCCATCCCTGCCCATTCCAATACACAGAAAATGGGGTTATTTATCATAAATATGCATTTTTATTGACAATAAATTATAATATAAGCATTATTATTGACAACACTCGGTAAATTAAGGCTTTATGAGCACTTCCGTTGACAGTCTCCCGCTTCTCCTTTTCAGCTCGGCAGAAGATCAAGCAAATGCCCAGCGCATCTCTCGATTGGCAAGAGCTGGGTATTTACGCAAGATTCACGGTGGAATCTATACAAGTGACCTTGAAAGCCCTCTTGAACAAATCATTAGACCCAATTGGCACAAGATCGCAGAGTACCTCTATCCCAATGCAGTTATAGCTTACCGCTCTGCCCAATTAGGTATGCCAGATGATTTAGGTAATATTTTTCTTGTCCATGGCAAGCGCGTGCGTAGCCTTCAGCTTCCAGGTCTTACCTTAAATATTTTGCCAGGCACGCCTGCAATTGTGGGTCGTAGCCCGTCTGTGAATGACACTCCCTATGGAAAGCTGTTTGTCTCTTCAGAGGCAAGAAGACTTTTAGAAAATCTCTACACCGGCAAAGGCTCAGAGATTCGTACTATGGGTCGCCAGTGGGTTGAATCCCATCTGAGCAAGCTGTGCACCATTCGCGGTGAACACAAAATCAACGCCTTGCGTGATGATGCCAAGTCAATCGCTAGCGAATTGGGTTTAGATGTTCAGTTCAAAACCTTAACCAGGATCATTTCCGCTTTGATGCAAACTGGTAAAACGCGCTCATTACGCGCCGCCGATGCATTGGCTCGCGCCGCCGGAAAGCCTTATGACCCTGATCGCATTGAGATCTTTGAGAGTTTATTTTCTGCCTTAAGAAAGCCCTTCCCACTGATTGCAGATCCAGCAAAGACTGGGGTGAGCGCCTTTAATTTTGCTTTTTTTGAATCGTATTTTTCAAACTATATTGAAGGCACTACCTTTACCGTTGAAGAAGCTTCTGAAATTATTTTCGACGGCAAGATTATTCCCAAGCGCAATGAAGATTCTCACGATATTCTGGGTACCTTCAAGGCCATTATGGAGCAGCCCTTTCGATCAAAACTTCCTAGGAACGAGGATGAATTCTTGGCATGGTTACAGCAATGCAACCACCAAATATTGTCTAGTCGCCCAGATAAAAACCCAGGTCAATGGAAAGAACAAACCAATCAAGCTGGAAGCACAATCTTTGTTCACCCTGAATTAGTAAAGGGAACTTTGCGTGAAGGCTTTAAGCGAGTTGCGCTATTGGATGATGCTTTCGCGCGCGCCCTCATGGCCATGTTTGTCGTTACTGAGGTTCATCCATTTATGGATGGCAATGGTAGAACTGCGCGCCTGACCATGAATGCCTATCTAACCGAAGCTTCAGCCTGTCGCATCATTGTTCCCACCGGGTATCGCGAAGATTACTTGCTACCACTTAAGGCGCTGTCACAAAATAATGATCCAACCCCATTTGTACGCTCTATGACAAGGGCCTGGAACTGGACTGCTGGATTTAGCTATTCTGACTTTGCCAAGCTCTGGGAAAAAATGAAGGCTTGCAATGCATTTACAGACAATCCATCCCAATACCAATTGCTTGATCCGCACGATATCCAAGATCACTCATTTAACAAAATTAAAAACTGAACAAGAGGAAATTAATGCCTAGAAAAAGCAAGGAAGTTGCGATTGAAAATACCACCGAAGCCTGGGAAAACAGAAAATTGGGATGCGATGCAAGATTTGCAAAACCCCTAAATGCAGAATTGGGCACCAAAGTAGACAGGGCATTAGGCTTAGAAACAATCTCGATTCGCGTGGAAAAAGATTTAATCAAGTCCTTCAAGATCTTGGAAAAAAAATATAATATGGGGCATCAGCCCCTAATTCGGGAGGCCTTAAAACGCTTTATTAACTCCGAATTAAAGTAGCAGCTTAACTTGGCAAGCAGTTCAAGTAGAAGCGCTTCACCTCTTGATCGCAGCTCACATCCTTAGGCTGTATGGGTCGCTCTAAGGTGATACCTTCAATTGAGGTGCAGCGGCTTAAGGCTACATAGACCTGCCCTGACGCAAATGCACCTGACGACAGATCTACTTTGATCTTATCAAGCGTCTTGCCCTGGCTCTTATGAATGGTAACGGCCCAAGCTAACATCAAAGGAATTTGCACAAAAGTACCAATGATGTTTGGTGAGATTCTGCCAGACATCATGTCATGGTCGTAGCGATAAGACTCCCACTGATGGCCTTTGACTTCAACCGTGTTTGAGTATGGTCCGTTTTGCACCATTACCTTCACGGTATTGGGCAGTAACTCACGCACTACCCCAATAGTGCCATTCACCCAGCGCTTGGGGAAGTTGCTATCGGTTGCAGTAAACATCACTTTTGCACCAACCTTCAGGGTCAAATGATTGGGTGATGGAAGATTGCGGTCATCCACGTTGAACTTACCGGTGCTGTTACCCGTATAGACCTTGGCATCCGTGGTTAATGCGCGCAAGCCTGCGCCATTAATTTGATCAGCGCGTGCATTGGTTGTAGTTAAGGTGATGGTCTGCTCATCAGCCTCTTTTTTAGTTTCATAACAAACCGCATTGAGGGTATCAAGCGCTTCGTCAATATCTTGATTGATACGGATCTGATTAAGTAAGCCTGCAAAGTGTGCATCCTTTTGGCGGAAGATCTTGGACAACTCCACCATCGTGACATCTTTGCGATGCAGTGCCATAGCGCAGAAGAAATAAGGGCCCTCATAACCGCGCTCCGAAAGAACTTGCATATCCGCGTTAGAAACTACTGGGGGCAATTGGAATAAGTCCCCTACAAACATGACCTGAATGCCGCCAAATGGTTGGCTCTTGTGAGGACCATTAGCGCGTAGGAATAAATCCATGGCATCCACTACATCCGCTCTCACCATCGAGATCTCATCAATGATGAGTAAACGAATATCTTTATAGAGACGCTTATCTTTTAAGGGCTTGATATCTTCCTCAGGGAAGATCAAACGGGGCGGCAGGCGAAAGAAGGAATGAATAGTCACACCCTTCACCTGTAGCGCAGCTACACCTGTTGGAGCTACCACCACCACGTTGCCAGGAATGTTCTCGCGCAAATAACCAATTAAGGTTGTCTTGCCCGTACCCGCCTTACCGCTGACAAAGATATAGGGATCGCGACGCTCGATGGCATCAATGACCGCCTGATATTCAGCCGTGATTTCAATTTGGAGGGGGTCAACTACAGGAGTGGTCATCTGCTATTGTTTCACGGTATCAGCTACACAACGAAATCCAATGTAAACCACTCCAATGTCGGTTGGTTTAGACTCGACATCAGACTCTTTCTGCCTTTCAGGCCCGTACCACCAAGAAGCACCGCGGGTGATGTAACCACCATTGCGCTCGGTTGCAGTCCACCCCCATACATTGCCGCCCATATCGAGCAAACCATTCACACCTGGATTAGTGCTGCCAGCAGGCACATGTCCTGTGCCACGATTCAGAGCGCCTGCAGGTGCAACACCCTGGTAATCACCACAACCACTTAAGCAGTGTGAAACAACGGGTGTGTTGCCGCCCGGAAATGCATAGCGCTGTCCTTGAGTAAAACCTTCGGGCGGATTGGCTCTTTGTTCTACAAAAGCCGCACTAATCCACTCATCATTGGTAGGCAAGCGTTTGCCATAAAACTGGCAGACTGATTGTGCCTCTGCTTGATTGAGGTGCACCGCTGGCTCACTACTTTTTGCAGGAGCGCCGTAAGGGGTTTTCCAGGTCCAGCCCGACTTCTTCACAAAGCCCGCCTCGTAAGAGAGACCGCCGCCATTTTTTTCGGTCTGACTGACAAATCCTGTGGCATCAGCAAAGGTTTTTACGTCAGCAATTGTCCTCTCAGTTTGATCCCAAGTTAGATTGCTAACTTTTATTACGGGAATAGTAGATACGGGAGCGCTATTAGAAGCTGAAGGTCTCAACATGAAATACAGTGCAATGACTGAAAGCAGAACACCAAAAATGATTTGGAGAATGTCGAATTTTTTCATGGGAAAAATCTAAAAAAATAAAAGGCTCCGCGAAGGGAGCCTTAGGATACTGCAATATTCGGTGGGGCGAACGACGGGGCTCGAACCCGCGACAACCAGAATCACAATCTGGTTAGGCAAGTCATATTCTATAAGCCTCTCCCGTCTTTTTCGGGAATTATTTTATAAATAGCACCCATATAGAATAAGGCTCTCACGTTCGCTATTCCCAAAAAAATAATCAGATATTGAAGGTTTCTATTGCGTAAGAAGGCGGCTTACATAAGGCCGTCAATCTGACATATTTATCCAGTTTACTCATACGGCAGTTATAAGCTGTATAGCAGTCACTCGCTTCACTTAGTACCCGCTGGTATCTATCTAAGCCAATAAGCATTGCTCACAAGTCCAACCTTATCGCCTTTGGAAAATGATTAATTCCGTTGGTTGGAAAGTGTGGCATATATTCTTCTAGCAACAAAGCAACTGCTTTTGATTGGACTAGGTCCCTTGGTTTTTTTGTCGGATCACGATCTACTCGTTGCGAAAGCCAATTCTTATAAATCACAAATGCCCTTGGATCGACTGTTACCATGCGTGCAAATTTCCCATTCGCAGAAATAACAGTTTGAGTAAATTTGGGAGCACTTAACAACCAATCAATATTCGGAGCCTCCACAGCCCAAAAATCATCTGGATTTTTAAACAGTTGCAGAGATTCTGGCTTGCGCTTTCGATTCCCAGAATGCAGCAAATCAACCATGAAGCCCGTTTGATTAATTGCCGTATAACGTTGGTCTTCAAGCAATTCAAAGCTTTTGTCAGCCTTCTTTAAGATCCCCAAAAAGCCATGCTCTTTAATATTTTCGGTAACAGCAATTTGAATGGACTTTCTCGAATCCCACAACATATCCAAATCTGCAGTTGCAGTAATTTTGTCCTCAAAGCGAACACCGCAATGAGTCTCATAGGCGTAAAGTGCATTGGTTCCAATAATCATGAAGTGCTCACCAAGGCCTTGCTCACCTAAAGCGCTCAAGATTTCAACAATCAAATTCGGAGTGCGCCCAGCGCCATAGACTCTATTAATTGCCACCGCTTCCTTTAAGGCCGCTAAAGTGCCAAGCCAATTTTGATGGGCCCCTTCTTTAGCACGCATAAATTGACCAAAAATGGCCTCTGTCTTTGCGTTGCGAGGCCCCATCCCAGTTTGATTCCCACGAGCTGACGTTTTGACCAAGTAATCTTTGCCATTTTGTGAGCGCCAAATCATCGAGCCTGCATGGGCTACTTGGCGCTGACGAGCTTGAATATAGGCCCGATAAAGCTGGTCAGAATTAGTAATCTGCTTGAGCTGATTTTCGTTAAGCTCTTTGAATTCGGTCATTTTTTCAACATAAATTGTGTTTTTTCTATTTTATATTGAAAAAACATATAAATCAATGACTTAAATAAATCCACTTGCCGACGCTCACCAATCAATAGCTTTATCGTCCTGTCGTCATCCGCTACCCGATCCTAATGAATCCATTTAATAGAATTTAAATCAGGCCGCTTTAGCATGTTAAGCAGACTCTCATGCTTATTAGTCCCCGCAGACAAATATCGACCCACAAGCGACGGTGACACCAACTTACTACCGACCGCTTTAAGCCTTCTGCCCTGCGCCTAAAACCAAATCAAAACTAAAAGTCGAACCTTGGCCCTCGGTACTGTTGATGATGAGTTTGCTGCCCATTAGCTCTAAGAGTTGATTACTAATAGACAAGCCTAGCTCCACCCTCATCTGCACTTGCAGTGAGAGACTGTACAACTGGCTTGGGCAATATCCCAAGCTGGATGTAGTTGTTAAGGGTGGCGCGCGATATGCCTGTTTGGTCTATCAGCGCTTTGCTAGAAATCATCGATCTATCTGTCCAATTTAAAAAAGTGATGGCCGGGGGGGGTAATACCCCCGCCCCTTAACCTGAGTTAAAAGTAGAATTTCTAAGTTGTTTGATTTAAAGGAAATTCTATGAAAACCTCCCGCTTTACCGATAGCCAAATCATGGCCATCCTCAAACAAGCCG
>NZ_JACVOS010000013.1 GCF_018882335.1 Polynucleobacter sp. AM-25C3 | reverse complement strand
CGGCTTGTTTGAGGATGGCCATGATTTGGCTATCGGTAAAGCGGGAGGTTTTCATAGAATTTCCTTTAAATCAAACAACTTAGAAATTCTACTTTTAACTCAGGTTAAGGGGCGGGGGTATTACCCAGGGACTCCAATTAGGTAAAAGAACATCTTCAGTTTGCCCTCCATTACAAATTGAGCTATTGATCTAGATCAACATAGCTCACGCCGCATACCATTGCTTAATCCATCCAGACTGGGTGCTTATGCATTACCGAATTAAATAATTCGGATTGAAGATGATGATTGAGCCACTGTTTAAGGAAAGGAAGTGGCAATTCCCCAAACCCCTGTGGATCAACCATCGAGAACTGCCTAATGAATGGAAAAATAGCCACGTCTACCAAAGTTATTCTGTCGCCCAATAAATACCGACTAGACTGCAAAGAAGCCTCCATTGGGGCAAGCATCAGATCTATTGCGGTACTCAACACTTCCACTTGATTGAGTTCTGGATAGCGATTCAGGTATTTATATCGATCTAAGAGCATCTTAAATGACCCATCATTTTTCTCAATCCAAGCTTGTGAGAGCGATTCGTCTAACACGCACCAGCCATCGGGATCAGATCTCCCTAAAGCCCAACGCATAATGTCCAGGCTTTGATCCAAAATCAGTCCATCAATACACAAAACTGGAACAGTACCCTTTGGGGATGCCAGCAGCATGGATGACGGCTTATGTCTTAACTCAATCTCCCGGTGCTCAACTTCAATTCCTGAATATTTCAACGCCATGCGAGCCCTCATTGCATACGGGCATCTACGGTAGGAATACAAAATTGGGGTCATTCAATCTCTCGGTTATCGGAACAGCATACCAAAGGGAAATAACTTCATCACATCGACCAAGCAAATTATTACCCCCTATCGATTCAATCCAGTTCATTGATCTAATAAATAGATTATTAATATCTAAATTATTCATTATGCAAATAAATAAATAGTCTCTAGAATGGACTCTGTTGTGCATCAACTATTTCATTTTTTACAGGAGAAACCATGTCACTAATCAACACCCCAGTTCCACCATTCAAGACCCAAGCTTTCCACAATGGCAAGTTTGTAACTGTTTCCGATGAAACCCTCAAAGGCAAATGGTCTGTATTGATTTTCATGCCAGCAGCATTTACATTTAACTGCCCAACAGAAATTGAAGATGCGGCTGATAACTATGCTGCATTCCAGAAGATGGGTGCAGAGGTATACATCATCACTACCGATACTCATTTTTCACACAAAGTGTGGCATGAGACTTCACCTGCTGTAGGCAAGGCGAAGTTCCCACTGGTTGGCGATCCAACACACACACTCACACGTGGTTTTGGCGTTCACATTGAAGAAGAAGGCCTAGCATTGCGCGGCACATTCATCATCAATCCTGAAGGCATCATCAAGACAGCTGAAGTGCACTCTAACGAAATCGCTCGCGATATCTCCGAGACATTGCGTAAGCTCACGGCCGCTCAATACACAGCCGCTCACCCAGGTGAAGTTTGCCCAGCGAAGTGGAAAGAAGGCGCAGCAACATTGACTCCATCCTTGGATCTCGTAGGCAAGATCTAAGCTCAGCAGTCAGCATTCACTAGTAATCAATAGACTCTCTTCGGAGAGTCTATTGGGTAGGAAGAATGATCCCCCCCCTACCCAATAGACTCATCAAGATTAAATACCCAGGAATACATCATGTTAGACACCAACATTAAAGCCCAGCTCAAGGTTTATTTTGAAAAGATAGTGAACCCTATCGTTTTAGAAGCTAGCTTAGATGACAGCACGCAATCCGCTCAGATGCTAGAGCTATTAAACGAGGTTGCGGAGCAATCTGACAAGATCACCCTTAAGACTGCCGGCAATAGCAAAAATATTCCTAGCTTTACAGTAAGCAAGGTCGATGAAGTGGCTCGCATTGCGTTCTCAGGATTACCTATGGGTCATGAGATGACCTCTTTCATCTTGGCCATTTTGCAATCCAGTGGCTATCCACCAAAAGTAGAGCAGGATGTTATTGATAGCATTAAGAGTCTCGATGGTAAAAAGCGTTTTCAGACATTCATTTCTTTGTCATGCCATAACTGTCCGGATGTAGTACAGGCCCTAAACCTCATGGCTGCTCTTAATCCCAATATCGAGCACGAGATGATTGATGGCGCCCTCTTCCAGGGCTTGGTAGATCAATATCAGATCATGGCAGTACCAACCGTGATTCTGAATGGTGAAGTCTTTGGTCAAGGCCGCATGAGTGTTGAAGAAATTGCCGCAAAGCTTGATACCCACTCTTCAGCACGAGATGCAGAAAAGATTAGCGCTAAAGCATCCTATGACTCCTTAATCATTGGGGGTGGGCCTGCTGGCGCCTCTGCCGCAATTTATTCGGCCAGAAAAGGCATTAGAACCGGAATTGTGGCTCAGCGTTTTGGCGGTCAGGTTGCCGATACCGTGGGGATTGAAAACTTTATTTCCGTTAAAGAGACAGAAGGCCCTAAGTTAGTGATGGCACTGGAGCAACATGTGAAGGCATACGACGTTGATGTCATGAATCTTCAAACAGCTAAGAGCTTAAGCAAGACCGGCGAGGAAATTGAGATCACATTAGAAAATGGCGCCACCCTCAAAAGTAAGACCGTCATTTTGAGCACTGGCGCACGCTGGCGTGAAATGAATGTGCCCGGGGAGCAAGAGTACCGGGGCAAAGGGGTAGCGTATTGCCCGCACTGTGACGGCCCCTTATACAAAGGTAAGCGTGTTGCAGTCATCGGCGGAGGAAACTCTGGGGTTGAGGCTGCAATTGATTTGGCGGGCATTGTGAGTCACGTTACCTTGGTTGAGTTTGATACCAAGCTGCGTGCTGATGCAGTCCTCCAAAAGAAATTACACAGCTTGCCTAACGTTACCGTGATTACTAATGCCTTGAGCAAAGAAGTCTTGGGCGCAGACGGAAAAGTAACAACTTTGCGATATGAAGATCGAGCTAACAATCAGATGCATGACATTGGACTTGAAGGCATCTTCGTTCAAATTGGATTGCTTCCCAATACCGATTGGCTAAAGGGCGTGATTGATCTATCCCCTCGCGGTGAAATCATCATTGGCCAGAAAGGCGAGACCTCTATGCCTGGAGTATTTGCTGCGGGTGACTGCACTACTGTGCCCTATAAGCAAATCATTATCGCCATGGGTGAAGGTGCTAAAGCCTCACTCTCTGCATTTGATTATTTGATTCGCTCTTAAATCAGCATAAGTACCTTAAACAAAAAAAATCCCCGAACTCTCATTCGGGGATTTTTTGTTGATGGGTTTTTCCTAACTCAACTATTGCCGTCTTAATGAATCTTTGCCGGTTGAGCTTGATGAGCCATCTGCAAAAGTTCAGCTAAGTGCTTAACCTTTCGGCCAGTTTCTTGCTCAATCTGCTCTCTACAGCTGAAGCCATTGGTGAGAATGATTGTTTCTTGATCGGCAGCTCGGATTGCTGGAAGCAATACCAACTCTCCAACCGCTTTTGAGATCTCGACATGCTCAGGATTAAATCCAAATGAGCCAGCCATACCGCAGCAGCCACTATCAATGTAATTCGCTTTAGCGCCTAATGCAGTCAATAGCGCTACATCGCCCTTAGTGCCAAACAAAGACTTCTGGTGGCAGTGGGAGTGAACCAAGATATCGCAGTCCAGTGGCGGGGGTATGTAGCCATTCTCATACAAGAAATCACCAAGTAGATAAGTGCTAGATGACAATAACTTTGCCCTTGGGTCATTTGGAAAGAACTTCAATAGCTCATCCTTAAAGACCGACATACACCCAGGCTCAAGACCTACAACCGCAATGGGCGCATCTGGATTTGATTGAATTTCACTTCCAATCGCATCCAGAATTTTCTCGAGCTTTTGCTTGGCTAGATCAAGGTATCCGAAATCATATAAAGGACGCCCACAACACAAAGGGGTCTTGGGCAAGGTCGCCTCAAAGCCTGCATGAGCCAGCACCTCTACTGCCGCATTTGCCACTTCCGGATGAAAGTGTTCGCAAAACGTGTCGACCCAAAGAATGACTTTTTTCTGCCCTAGGTTTGCACTGGTAGATTGCTTGAACTGCTTTCTAAACGATTGACTTGCAAATTTGGGTAAGCTGCGTTCTTGCGCTACACCACCAACCCATTTAGCAATACTAGATAAAACTGGGGTCTTCATCACAGCATTAATTAGCCCAGAAAAATTGCTCGCCAATGGCGCCCAATCTCCAATACGACCCATCGTTAATGCCTGGCGAGGCCTGCTATTTTTCTCATGGTAGTGAGATAAAAATTCCGCCTTATAGGAAGCCATATCAACGTGAGCCGGACAATCACTCTTGCAACCCTTACAGGAGAGGCAAGTATCGAGAGCCTCTTTGAGCTCTTTGCTCTCCCAACCATCGGTAATGACTTCGCCTTGCAGCATTTCCCAAAAGAGTCTTGAACGGCCACGGGTAGAGAAGCGTTCTTCTTTAGTAGCGCGATAGCTTGGACACATCGTGCCCACTTTTTCACTACGGCACTTTCCCATACCAACACAACGCTCTACCGCCCTTTGAAAGCCATTACCTTCTTGGCTTAAGAAATTGAGGCGCGTCTTGATGTTGACGACCTTATATTCTGGACCCATGCGCAGGTTTTCATCTACGCGATATGGATGAACCACCTTACCCGGGTTGAGCTTGTTCTGCGGATCCCAAATGCGCTTGAACTCATGCATAGCCCCCATCAACTCCTCACCAAACATAATGGGGAGAAATTCCGCTCTGGCCTGGCCGTCTCCATGCTCACCAGTGAGTGAGCCGCCAAACTCAACCACTAAGGTAGCCGCATCCCGAATGAAGGATCTAAATTTAGCAACCCCTTCTGCAGATCGCAAGTTAAAGGTAATGCGCGCATGAATGCAGCCATCACCAAAGTGTCCGTAGAGTGAAGTTTCATACTCATAAGAATCGACTAGCGCCTGGAAGGCTCGCAAATACTCACCCAAACGCGCTGGATCAACCGCAGCGTCCTCCCATCCCACAACAGGATCAGGCGAATTAGGATCAATCGACAGATGGGTAGCAGATGCGCCATTTTCCCGAATCGACCAGATGCGTTTTTGCACCGATGGATCAGGTACTAGCCATGTTGATGGCTGAGGTCCTTTGGTTCTTGCCTTGAAATACCGCTCCGCTTTTTCAGCTTGAGCTATTGCGCCTTCAAGTGTGTCGTCACCAAACTCCACTACCACCCAAGCATTTCCGGGCGGCAATAAATCAATTTCAGCTTTAGCTAAATTACGCTGTTGTAAGCCACGAATAATTTTGTAATCCAAACCTTCGATAGCGATTGGATTAAATAATTGATACTCAGGCACAGCATCGCCAGCAACATAAATATCTTCAAAACCCAATACCAACACCACTCGTTTAGCGGGGCTCTTCACTAATCGCACTTTGGCTGCCAAAGTAAGAGCGCAAGTACCCTCGGTACCCACTAAGGCTCGTGCAACGTTAAAGCCATTCTCAGGCAAAAGCTGATCTAAGTTATACCCTGAAACGCGGCGTTTGATATTAGGGAAGCGCGCACGAATGAGATCCGCATAGCGATCACGCAAGGTCAGCAAGTCTTGATAGATTTGACCCTTACGACCACCAGCAGCTATGATTTCTGCTAACTCTTGGTCAGATGTAGGGCCAACCCAAAAACGCTCGCCATCATAGGTCAAGATCTCTAGCGCCTCGGTATTCTCAAGCGTCTTACCTGCCATTACAGAATGGGCGCCACAAGAGTTATTAGCAACCATGCCGCCCAAGGTGCAACGACTATGAGTGGAAGGGTCTGGTGCAAAAGTTAATCCGTGCAACTCAGCAGCATCACGCAAAGAATCACAAATCACACCGGGCTCAACAATAGCCGCGCCAGCCTCAGGATCTAGGGCAAGGATGTGATTGCAGTACTTGGAGATGTCAAAAACCACTGCATTATTGACTGTCTGGCCGTTCATGGAAGTGCCAGCACCACGCATTAATACAGGCGCTTTATTGCGATAGCAAATCTCAATTCCTTTTACAAACTCTTCAGTATTTTTGGGTGTAACAACCCCAATCGGAATTTGACGGTAATTGGATGCTTCCGAGGCGTACACCGCCTGATGGGCTGTATCAAAATGAACAGAGCTACCAAGAGCTGCTGTCAGCTCTATATTGAGTTGCTCCCACTGAGAAATACCACCCATTATTAATCCTTGTTAGATGCAATCAGCCTTTTTAGGCACTGTACATTCTAACAATTTCTACGCATTTGTGATTCTTGCCAAATTAATCAAATAAGCTTAATTTGAACTAATTTATGGAGTGGACTTTGCGATAAAGAAAGCCTTTGGAACCTCGCTGCACCAAACCACGCCATCCCCAACTTGACCTGTTTGGCAAATGGTCACGATGCGATCCATAAAAACCTCTGCAACTTCGTCATTGCAGACTATTTCAATCTTCACTTTTGCAGAATAGTCAGTCAACTCATCTTTGATGTTGAATTTACCTGTTCTATTGGGTGCGCTACATCCCTCAACCTTAGTCACAGTCATGCCTGGAAAGCCTGGAGTTTCCATTAATGCCGTTCTGAGGGCGGCTAATTTATTTGGGCGAATAACCGCCTTCACTTCCATCATGCTTCTACCTCTTTATCTTCAAACCATCTGTATAAGACGGGGAGTACTAGTAATGTTAATGCGGTTGAAGTAATTAATCCTGAAATCACTACTGCCGCGAGAGGACGAGTGACCTCCGATCCTGGGCCGCCAGAAAATAGCATTGGTACTAAGGCCAACATGGCGACAGAGGCCGTCATCATCACCGGCCTAAAGCGATGGCCACAACCATGCAATAAGGCATCTTCCATGGAGTAGCCGTCTTCACGCAGTTGCTTAATAAAGGAGATTAATACCACACCGTTGAGTACTGCGATACCCCAGAGGTTGATGAATCCCACTGCCGCAGGTACTGACAAATACTCTCCGGTGATAAATAAACCAAACACTCCACCAATCGAAGCAAACGGGAGCACCAAGATGATGAGGCCAGCCAAGCGCATGGATTTAAAGAGCATGAACAGCAGGAAGTAAATTGCGAGGATGGTCAATGGAATGATGATCATCAAACGTGCCATCGCACGTTGCATATTCTCAAACTGCCCGCCCCACTCTAAAACATAGCCTTGAGGTAATTCCACATCTTTAGCTATGCGTGATTGAGCCTCTTCTACAAAGCCACCAAGATCTCGGCCTTCCACGTTCACACCCACTACCAAACGTCGCTTACCAGACTCGCGAGAAATTTGTGCTGGGCCATCGACTAAAGTTATCTCAGCCAAATCGCGCATCAAAACTTGGGCGCCATCAGGGGAATGCAAAATGATATTTTCAATTGCATCTACTTTATTTCTATAAGGAGATGGATAACGCAGCACTAGAGGAAAGCGCCTCTCCCCCTCGTAAACGGTACTGGCCTGCTTACCACCGATAGCGGTTTCAATAACCTCATTAACATCCGATACGTTAATACCATATCGTGCGATGGCGTCTCTATTGATCACAATATTGAGGTAGTTTTGTCCAGAAGCCTGCTCAATGCGCAAGTCGGTGCTGCCCTTCATCTTTGTTAAGACCTGACTAATCTGCGCACCCAACTTTTGCAAAAGAACCAGATCATCTCCAAAAATCTTGATCGCAACCTGAGAACGAACGCCGGAAACCATTTCATCTACGCGTGCAGCAATCGGCTGCGAAATTGACAACTCAATTCCCGGAAGGGTTTTTAACTTGTCACGAATCTCTTGTGCTATCTCTTCTTGACTCAGCTTACGATCACCCAAAGGCTTGAGCGTCACAATTGGATCAGATTCATTTGGCTGACCAGGGTCTGCCGGGGACTCGCCCTTGCCCAGGCGAGATACCGCCATCTCAACCCCGGGGATGGTCATAATGCGCTTGATTGCTTCAAACTCCAGCTTGATCGACTCATCTAAAGAAATATTTGGAGCACGCACAATCACCGGGGTAATAGAGCCCTCCTGCATCACAGGAATAAATGCCTTGCCCAACAAAACAAAGCCTACTAAGCTAATTCCTAAAGCAATCAAAGACCGCTTCACTACCAACTTCGGATTTGCCAAACTCCAATGTAGCCAACGTTCATAGGGAGCACGCAGGCGACCAACCAACTTGGTGTCATCTTCGCTACCCCCTTTAAGGATGTAGGAGCACAGCACTGGAGATAGGGTAAACGAGAGAATCAGAGATATTGTTAGCGCAATGGCAATGGTGATGGCCATTGGTGCAAACATCTTTCCCTCCATACCTTCAAGCGAAAGCAGGGGCATGAAAACCAAAATAATGATACCCACACCGAAGAGCACGGGAGTCCCAACCTCGCTTGCGGCCTCCAAGATAATTCGGTTTTTAGATTCTCCAGTTTTTAACTTTTCGCCTAACTTAGCAAATGTATTCTCCACAACGACGACCGAGCCATCAACCATGATGCCAATCGCAATAGCAAGGCCGCCCAATGACATCAAGTTGGCAGAGATACCGTAGCGATTCATAACCAAGAATGTGAGAAGCGGCGTCAGAATAAGAGTAGCAACTACGATGAGCGATGAACGAACATCGCCCAAGAATAAAAAGAGCAGAATCACAACTAGGATCACGCCCTCGATTAAGACCTTGGCCACATTAAACATGGCGGCATTCACCAAATCCGTACGGTCATAGAAGGGAACGATTTGGAGGCCATCCGGCAATAACTTACCCTCGTTAATCTCAGCAACCTTAAGCTTGATGCGATTGACTACATCCCGCGCATTACCACCACGAATCATCTGAATAATGCCGGCAACGCTCTCGGTATAACCATTTTTAATGGCAGCGCCCTGCCGAATCTCGCTCCCAATCGTAACCTCCGCAACGTTTTTCACGTAGACCGGAATGCCTTTTACTTCCTTGAGAATAATTTTTCCGATATCTTCCGGTTTAGTGATGAGGCCCACACCACGAATCAGATATCTTTCCGCATACGTTGGCAATTGGCCGCCACCAGAATTGGAATTATTTCTCGCAAGCGCCTCATATACCTCGCGCAAACTAATTTGATAGTGGCGCAATCTTTCTGGGTTAACTAGGACTTGATATTCACGCGCATAACCGCCTTGGGTATTGATCTCTGCTACTCCTGCCACGGAGCGCAACATGGGGCGCACAATCCAATCTTGTACAGCACGACGATCTTCAAGCTCTTCAACGGTGAGCTCTCTTTTTCCATCAGAAGGATGGTCGAGGGTGTACTGATAGATTTCGCCCAGCCCGGTCGATGGCGGAGCCATGACTGGCGTTATTCCCACCGGCATTTTTGCAGCCACTTCAATTAGGCGCTCGGTGACTAACTGCCGCGCAAAATACAAATCTGTTTTCTCAGTAAATACCAACGTAATTACCGATAAGCCATTACGATTGAGTGAGCGCATTTCAGTTAAGCCAGGCAATCCTGTCATACCGAGCTCAATCGGAACCGTTACAAATCGCTCCACCTCTTCTGGAGAGCGGCCCGGAGCCTCTGAAGCAATCTGCACTTGCACATTGGTGACATCTGGGAATGCGTCTACTGATAATCGTTTGGTAGCCAATAGACCTGCAACCATCAGAACAATCGCAATAATGACTATTAATAGCCTCTGCTGTAATGAAAGACGAACAATTTTTTCAATCATGATGACTATCCACCACTAAGCTGTCGCTTGCGCTCGGTATTGAGGTGATAAGCACCGTTCACTGCAATCTCTTGACCCTCTTTAACCCCAGAAATCACTGGACGGTAGCCTTTGCCCTCTGGCCCAAGCTTCACGGCAACCATACGATAAGTTTCATCATCCTCACGAATAAAAACGTGATCATGATTATCTTCACGAATCACAGCGCTCACCGGAACAAGTAACTTTTCTGTTGGCTGACTTTCAATCAGCATGGTTGCCAGCATTCCTGGCTTAATCTGACCTTCTTTATTGGGTACTTCCATCCTGACAACCACCGTACGAGTTTGTGGATTAACAATAGAGTCTACGTGCGCAACTACACCCTCAATCTCTGCATTTCTTAAGGCAGGAATAATTAAGGTCACTTTCTGGCCTTTATGAATGAGATAAGCATTACTCTCTGGAATCTCTGAGACAGCCCATAAAGAACCGAGATCGGCCACCGTAAACAAGGCATCTGCTGGTTGCACAACCTGACCTTTATTAATCTTACGCTCAACAATTTCACCTGGAATGGTGGCGATTACATTATTGGTTGACTCAATCACACCGGACTTTGCCAAGCGATCAATGCTAGGTTGATCCATTCCCTGCACGCGCAATTGATCATTGGCCGCCCGATACTCCGCCTTTGAGCTGCTGGCCTCAGCCTCACGCCTTTGCAGCTCAGAAAGCGCAATCACATCTTCTTTATATAAAATTCTGGCGCGATTAGCAGCTTGATCTGCCAACTGGCTAGCACTCTTCGCCTTCAAGTAAGACAGCTGAGATTGCGTTAATTCTGTAGAAGTAATCTTCGCCAAAATGTCACCCTGCTTAACAAGCTGACCAGGAATTGCCAAGATATCAGATACGCGCCCCGTGACGTTTGCACCAATACGAGAAAGAAACAGTTCGTTGAAATCAATACGTCCAGATGCACGGAGCTCCTCAACAAAAGAACCCGTGTAGATACGCCCATCCGTAGTCATGCTACGTAGATCATCATTGACAATCACCACATTGGGGTCTTGAACGGACTTAATCGTTGGGCTGCGATCAAATACATTGAAGTAATTGAGGATGATCAGAAATAAGCAAAACCAAGGGAGATAAAAAAGCCCTTTCTGCGCCCATTGAGGACTATGGTCGTATTGTGTTGCCACACGAGGCAGGTGTGAGCTAAACCACTGATGAGTATGGGCATACAAATCATTTTGGGTTTTGATGACGGTGGCTATCCACTCCTGCGTATAGGCTTTTGCAACTGCCATATAGCGAGAGTAGAACTCCTTGAATTTACCAACTGCTGCCATGAACTCTTGCTTCATTGCTTTCCACTCTCAATTTTTGCAATCCACTCTGGAGTTGCCCTTAAACGTTGTATCTCAGTTACGACTGAAGCCAAATCAAAGCGAGCCTTAATCAAATCGTTACGAGCCACTCTAAATGTTCTTTGTGCATCCAAATATTCAAGCATTCCCCGCTCGCCATAGCGGTAAGAGACCTCTGCAATGCGCCGTGCACTGGATGCCAACTGCACAACATCTTGATCTAGAATTTTTACCTGATAACTTGTCATCTGGTAGAGCTTATACGCTGTCTCTAACTGCTGCTCTAGGCTTTGACTTTGAGCACTGAGTTGATTCTTAGCTCTAGATGCATTGGCCTCCGCCTCCGCTATCTGGCCACCCTTAAAGTCCCAAATAGGGATGCTCACCACTAGGCCATAAAGACGATCAGTAAAGTTGGGGTCGTTATATTGCTGAGCCTTGATAGAGAGTCGCGGTAAACGAGAATTCTGCTCAAAGCTCAATCTGGATTCGGTAGCCTCAACTTCTGCCTTTGCTTTTTGTAGCTCAGGACTTTGTGCATGCAACTCACTGAGCAAGGTCGGCAAAGGGGGCAATGGTTCTATCTTGAGGGGCTGAGATACCACCTCAAAGTCTGCAGGCAAGTTATGCCCAACCACTTGCCTTAGCTGGCCCTTGGCCTGATCGACTCTGAGCTTGCTCGATTCAGCATTGATTTGTGCATTCAAAAATTCAGTCTGCGCACGAATGAGTTCAAAACGCGCAGTTTCCCCAACGTCATAACGAATTTGCATGCGATCACGAATTTGCTTTGTCAGACCCAAATCTTCTTCGGCAGCTTTTAATTCCGCATCACGACGCATCAATTCATAAAAGCGTTGCTGCACTCTAGAAATCATCTCTATTTCAAAGGCGATACGAGTAGCTTCCGCAGCACGCACATTGGCTTCAGCAGCATTCACGCGCGGAAACCGGGTGTAAGGCATATCTAGCGGCTGAGTTACGGACCATGATGAGACGTTACCGGTCGTCAAAGGTCCAGTTGCTGATTTTTGCTGGCCAGTATTTAATTCAAACTCAGGATTTGGAATGGCACGAGCTGAAGATAGCTGCCCTTTAATTGCCTTAGATTGATCTCTTGCAGCCAAGACCTGAGGACTAGATTCAAGGGCAATTGCAATCAGCTCATTGACCGTCAGCGGTTTTTGCCCTTGTGCACTCACGCCGCCTGCCAACAGCATGCAAACGATGATGATTAAAGCGGGCATTAAGCGATTCATTACAGCAATTTTAGAGAATAAATAGGAATTCCCATTATCTCGCCATCTGGACATTGAGGGCCGAGAAATTCCCCAAATAAGGGATGCAAAAGCGGATTTTGGGAAGTATTTCGAGAGTTGGGGCAATAAATTCACTTATATAACCATTTATAAAAATTTAAATGGTCTTGCCTTGATATCAACTCACCCATACACCGGACCCGAAGGTCGAATTGACGGCATAAGAGACTCTGAAAACTGAGCAGGCTACTCCCCATATGTATGAAAGTAATTAGATCATACTTATGGGAAATAAATTGAATGAGAGGTGAATTTCTCATACGTAGACATGTTTTGAAAAACGCCCATATTGTTGACTTTTATGAAACGCCTTCTGAACCAGCTTATAGATTTTCTTAAGACACATTTCCAGAGCCATTCGCTTATCTCTCGCCGTCATACTCACCTCGATTTGGTGATGGTCAAATGTCTCCAAGCTAATCATACAATGTTGATTGCAATTCGTCGTCGACGATGTAACTGCAGTGTATTGAATCTTGATTTTTCGCACCATCCAAAAAAGCCGCTTCAAAGAAAACTTCACTCGATTCTCTGTGAAGACCTTTAATTCTGACTCGACCTCTTCCCTAGCATCTAAGATCACATTCATTGACATCTCTCCTCTGTTAAACATAGGCTCAGAATAGGGCATTCTTTAGTCCTAATAAAGCAGACTTTTATTGACTTTATTTCAGTATTTAACTGAATATATACAGTTAAAAAAAATGCCCTCAAGACGAGGGCATAAAAGAGAACAGCAGGATTAAAACTAATCGATCACTACAGCCATCAGCGCGGTTGCCGCACCAGCACCTAGAGCCGGAATGCCCCAACGCTCAAGTGCAGGCAAGGAGCTGCCGGTTACTACCTCTACCGGAATATCGCTAATTTCCAATAGCTTGGCAGTAGTGGAGTTCTCGAACAATCTGCTCAGAGAGTTTTTCTTTGAAGTGCCAATCACAATACGATTACATTCAAGTCGCATTGCTTCATCGCGAATAGCACTACCTTTATCGCCGCATACATAGGCAAAGGAAAAGTTCAAGCCATGCTTTTCGAGGTAAGCAGATGCTGAGGCTGCACCCTGAGCCGCACGCTCAGCATGCCATTCATTAATGTTTTGCTTACTCAAAAATTTGCCGATATGACGATATAAAGTAGGCTGCACATTGCACAGATAAAAATAGGCGTTTGGATCTTGCCCGTAAGTCCTTACAGCGTGCCTTACTGCCATATCGGAATTTTTTGAACAGTCTACTGGAATCAGAATTTTATTCATTTTGCTTTCTCCAAAATTAGGGGACTGCTCTAGTGAAACGAACTTTGCAGACTCCGGAACAACAACCGAAGAAGCAATCACATCTTCAAGTGCGCGCCTACTTCTAATAAAGCCACTTGTTAATACACCCAATACAACCACCACTTGAATCACGTACTCCAAAGCTGAGTTCTGAGATGCAAGCCACTCTTGAGAAATAGGCTCAGAGGTCATCATTTTTACAGCTGTCCATGCCAGCACGCCAGCACCCAAATAGGTCACAGAAGGGAAGCGCTCGACCAGTTTGAGTATTTGCGTAGAGCCCCAGATAACCACTGGAATGCTAATTAACAATCCAAGGACAACAAGCACGTAACTGCCGTGGGATGCACCCGCTACCGCAAGAACATTGTCTAGACCCATGATGGCATCTGCAACCACAATAGTTTTCATTGCCCCAAAAAAGGTAGTGGATGCTTGCCCATGCTCATTACCATCTTGCGTAGGGTTGAGTAGGCGGTAAGCAATCCAAACCAAAAGCAATCCACCTATCAGCATCAAACCAGGAATCTTCAGCAAATAGACAACCAATAAAGTCATAGCACTACGTACCGCGATCGCTCCAACAGCGCCCCATACAATCGCTTTTTTCTGCAAATGTGCCGGCAGGTTTCTGGCAGCCAGCGCAATAACAATAGCGTTATCACCTGCGAGCACCAAGTCAATCACAATAATTGCCAGCAAAGCCGAAAAAAATTCCGGGCTAAATAGTTCCAATGTCATCTCCTCATTTAATTACCCATGAATTCCATGGATTTACATAGGGTTAATTTAGGCTGATTTGCACTTATATAAAAGCAGAGATATATTGATAGTAATTTCGTAAAAACCTGACAATTAAAATGCTCTATAACTACCGTCACCTTTACTACTTCTGGGTAGTAGCCAAGGAAGCCAGCATGTCTAAGGCTGCTGAACGCCTCAATATCGCGATCCAGACGATTAGCGCCCAAGTGCATGAATTAGAGAAATCATTGGGGTATCTACTATTTAAACCGGCTGGTCGGGGTATTGCCCTAACCGAATCTGGGTTTGCTGCCCTCGAAATTGCCGACCAAATCTTTCTCTTAGGCGAGCGCCTGCCTGAAGCAGTAAGGGAGGCTGCAAGCTCTCCTAAAACCAAAATTACGGTTGGCGTATCGGATGGTTTGCCCAAGCTGGTAACTAAGCAATTACTGGAACCCATCCTAGAAAAAAATGATGTGCAACTGATTGCGCATGAAGGTGAATTTGAGGATCTCTTGGCAGATCTAGCCTTACATAGGTTAGATATTGTGCTTGCCGATAGACCTGCTCCAATCAACAAAAATCTTCATGTCTACAGCGAAGAATTAATCAAGTCATCAATTGCTTGGTTTGGCTCCAAGAAGCTACTCAAGCAGTCCAAGAAAGCCTTTCCTGCGTGCCTGAATGAGTTGCCTATTCTGCTGCCAACCTCTCACTCAAAGGTTCGTCACTTGATAGATCAATGGTTTGCTGAAAACGGTATCAACCCGAATATTGCCGGCGAGTTCGAGGATAGCGCCCTACTGAAAACCTTTGCAGCCAGCGGTCTTGGGGTTTTTCCAGCCGGGGAAAGCATCAAGAAAGATTTACAAGAAACGTATCACATCGAAATGATTGGCAAGTGTGAGAACATCTACGAATATTTTTACGCTATTCGCTCAGAGAAGAAAATTCAGCACCCACTAGTAGAAGCAATTATCAGGCGTTAGGTTATGGCAAATTTTTTAGATCCAGCAATCCTGTTTTTTATATTTGGCGCATTTGCTGGTGCCGTGAAGTCGAACCTGGAAATTCCGCAACCAATTGCTCGTTTTCTATCGCTCTACTTATTAATGGCGCTGGGCCTCAAGGGTGGATTTGCGCTACATAAATCAGGCTTTACAACAGAAATCGCCCTCTCACTTGGTCTCGCAATATTTTTAGCGGTTCTGATTCCCATCATTGGCTATCAAATTCTCAGAACCAAACTAAATGCATTTGATGCGGCGGCTGTTGCTGCTACCTATGGCTCTGTCAGTGCCGTGACATTCATCACGGCTACTCAATATTTGGATCAATTCAATATCAGCTATGGCGGCCATATGGCAGCGGCGATGGCGCTGATGGAGTCCCCAGCGATCATCTTGGCAATTGTTTTAGCAAACAAAGCAAGGGTTGCGCATGCGACCCAAATTCAAACCAGCATTCAGCAAACTGGTATCTCAAAAATTCTGCATGAGTCCTTCACCGACGGAGCACAACTCTTGCTGCTTGGGTCGATGGTGGTTGGCCTAGTAAGCGGAGATGCAGGTCAAAAACTGATGGCGCCGTTTTCTATTGATCTTTTCAAGGGAATGCTCGCATTTTTTCTATTGGACATGGGGCTAATGGCAGCCAGAAATATTAAAGGCCTACGTGGCAAGCCACCCATCACCCTGCTCTATGCAGTTGCCTCCCCGCTCTCACATGCTCTCATCGCATTGGCACTCTGCAAGCTGATTGGCCTGCCACTTGGCAATACTATTTTGCTGATGGTTCTTGCTTCAAGCGCCTCCTACATTGCCGTGCCAGCTGTTTTACGACATGCGTTGCCGGAGGTGAATCCAGCCCTATATATGGGTATGTCCCTGGGCATCACCTTCCCGTTCAATATTATTTTAGGCATTCCTCTATATGCCATGATTGCCAAGTTAGTAATATAAAAAACACTATTTCTTTTTTGGCTTTGGTGCAGTGGTATTGTTTTGTGCTGTGGAAAACTGACTCATGTTTTCCACACTCTTCTCAAAGTTTACAAATGAGTCTGCCATTGCCGCGCGAATCAATTCAAAATTCTGGAGCGCATTACTAAAGGAAGTTTTGAATACTGAGGTGTAGGGTTCTGTTCCAGCGGGCGCATTTTGAGTGGCTTCATTTACAAAATGAATCAAGTCATGTTGTGATTCTTTAATCATGGCCTCCGCAATCTTCGCTAGCTCTTTATTGCCACTGGCCAAAGCTTGAAAAAGCTGGGCCTGATAGTCGGCAACTTCTTTCGCCGCATCTTGCAGCACCTCAGCATGCACATAATCAAATGCCGCCTTTGGGTCTTGGGTTTTCATGAGCTGAGCAACTTTAGTTTGCAGGCGAGAAGCAAGCTCTTGTGCGGCCCGTTGATTTAACTGAGCAATCGCCTGAGCACTCGTCAATGCCACTTGGCCAACCGCCTTAGCCGCCTCGACTCCTTTGGTCTGATTTGCAACTGCACTTAAATCAAATGGATTCTTGCTCATTTTCGCCCCTTGTTCAATCAGTTATTGTTTAAATCTACTCCCGAATGAACAACATTCAGATAGAGAAAAACCGCTAGAGACTTACCTAGAATGCAAAAGAGCGCCCTTGGGCGCCCTTTTTAATAATTAGCGAATAGCTTAGCGCACGACAATATTGGCGCCCTGACGCAATTGTGACAAGAATTCAAATTGCTTTTTCTGTGTCAAGCCATTGCGAACAGCTGCCTTAGCCTGTTCAAAAGTAGGCGGTTTGCTAGATTTTTTATCTTCCAGCTTAATTAAATACCAGCCTTGTGGCATTTGAATAGGCGCCGGGGACACCTGACCCTTAGACAGTGTAATCAGGACGCTAGCAATCTGCGGTAAGGTCTGCCCTGCTTGAACCCAACCCACGGCCCCGCCCTGAACTTTATTTGGCGCCAATGAAACGCTCTTGGCCACCTTATCAAAAGACTCGCCCTTTTTAATTCTGGCTAAGGCAGCTTGCGCATCAGCTTCAGTGGCTACAGCAATATCACTTACTTTATATTCCACGATCATGCCCTGCGAACCTAAAGAGGCAATCTCACGATTGTATTCAGCTTGTACATCAGCATCAGTCACGGGATTTTTTGACATAAAAGTCGATAGCTCTAAATCTGCCAAATAGTTTTGACGAATCAAGGCTAACTGACGATTCGCTTTATCAGAATTCGCGAGCCCGTCTTTATCTGCTTGTTGCGACAAGAGGGAGATTTCAATCATCTTCCCTAAGACTGCTTTGCGAAGCTCTGGTGAATCTTTTTGACCTTGGGACAATGCCGCCTGAATGCCTTGCTCAACGGTGTCATTAGAGATAATCACACCGTTGACTGAGGCTGCTGCATTAATAGGTAATTCGTCTTGAGCATGGGCAACAGTCACCAAGGTTAAAGATAGGACTACCGTCACAAGACTGCGGATGAAGGATGATTTCATGAATAACTCTTTTCTAAAATGTATAAGTAATAGTAACAGTTGACCTTAAACTACGGCTTAAAAAGTAATGGTGGCAGGTATTGGCTCAAATGGTGCAGCAGACTCTGCACCCTGGGCTTCAGCCTGCTCCTCCCCATCTGGATTCTTAATATACCGAGAATCAAATGATGGCCTAGGCTGTTGCTGAGCTGGCGCAGGGCTTAAGTAAACGGGGCCCATTGGGGTCTCTGCCGGCGAAATCGGCTGCTGATTAAACTCTTGTATCTGGGCAGGTGTGTAGGGCGAATATGTTTGCCCACCCACGAGCATTGGAAATCCCAATCCCAAGGTAACTAACAGCACTGAAATCACACGAGGTTTAGTTTGATTTTGAATTTGCATTTGAGTACTCATCACACTTTCTAGACTTGGCTTAGGCAAGTAAGCCATCAGCAATTAATTTAATACTCGCCACCAATAAGAAGAATTGAACAATGATGTAGTACCACTTTGCTGAAATCTTCTTAGCCAAATAGAACCCGAGATAAACACCCACTGGCACCAAAGGCAGCAAAAGTATTGAAGTGGCTAGTTGATTAAAGTTCAGTAGATCAAGGTACGCATAAGGAGCAAGCTTGCCAAAATTAATCACGGTAAAAAATATACCTAAAGTTGAGGTGTACACCATGGGAGAGACTTTTTCTCTCAACATATAGATCGTAATTGGGGGGCCACCTATATGCGCAACAAAAGAAGTGAAGCCAGACACACAGCCCATTAATCTACCAAGCCATGGGAATGGTTTTGCATCCTTGAGATCCAGATGAGACATCACAAGACTCTGAATTAAAAATAACAAAGCAAAGAGGCCAATCGATAGGGATAGGATTTTTGGAGTAATTACAGAGAAGAAGAGATAGCCCAAAAGCATCCCGAATGCTGCAGGCAACAAAACCAGCTTGAGTATTCTCCAGTCGGCATTTCTAAGAAATCGCTTCAATCCAACCAAGTCAATCGCAATCAGAAGTGGCAATAAGATGGCTAAGGCCTCATTAATGCTTGACTGACTTGCCATGAGCGGCAGGGATAGCACCCCCAAACCGGCACCAAAGCCGCTTTTAGAAATGCCGACAATCAAGACGCTAACAGCCGCCATCACAAAGAAGGTGGTGGAGTGGTCGTTAAATGCCTGAACCAATGAAATCATGAAGGGCATGCTAAATACAGAATGAATGGGGATTCATATTTTAGGACCAAAGCCCCTTACCCATCTCACAATCACCACTCCCATCACTTGCGATTCAACATGAGCGGGATAAATCCAATCAAGAGACCGCCCAAACCCAGGAGATTGGTCAGTAAATCAAAAGTGGGGATGCTGTAGAGGGCAATAAACACCATGAAAAGCGCCGACATCAGCGGCCAAAGCACGCATCCCAAGGCGCTTCCTAATCCAGTACGCAACTTGTGACGATAGTGCCAAGCGCAAGCAAACCCCGCAAGACTCATATAGAAGCAAATCTGAAATCCGATCGCCAAAATAGAGCTCGACAAAATCACTTTCACCGAAGGCATATACGAAGAGGTGAAGAGCAACAACATCCCCATAGCCCAAATCACTACTGTTGCAGCCCAAGGAGTTTGCCATTGCGGATGTATCTTGGCATATCGAGAATGTAGCATCCCATCGCGCGCCATTGAAAAAAGACTGCGGCTAAATTGCAGAATCTGTGTCTCTATAGTTCCTACCGTACTTAAGATCGTGCAAAAGACTGCAAGATAGTTCCAGGGCTCCGGAAACAGTTTAGTAGCTACAGCAAATAAGACATTGGTATCGGCACTGGCAATTTCCGCATCAGTCAGCACAATCAAAATAACAACGATCATGATCGTAAAAAATAACATCATGTTTAATACCGACCAAAATGCCCCTGTACTCGCGGCCCCAGAAATTCGTTTCGCACTGGACTTACTTTCTTCGCTTAAGTTCATCGTGACATCCCAGCCCCAGAAAAAGAAAATGGCTGTTAATGCTCCGGTAGCAAACAGCTGAGGCGAGAATGAGAACGGCGAGAACCAAATGACCGAAGGTGGGTGTGCTGGAGAACCCCAGTAGCGAATAAACCCACCAATGATGAGAGCAAGCAAAATGGCTGTTTCAAAAACAGTAAAGGTGATTTGTACGTAACTCGAATGCTTGATGCCACGCGTGACAACAGCTGTAATTAGGGTCAGCCAAAGCGCTGCAATCCCAGCAACTGCTTCGGTGCTATCTATATAAGAAGGCGCTAGCAAAAGCAGAGTCGAGGTAGCCGCCGGAATAGTCGCGGAGACCATAAAAAATATTGAGGCAATTAAAAGCCCCCATCCTGCGAAATACCCCCAAATCGGGCCAAACACATGGCCCACCCATGCATAGGCAGCTCCCGCATTTGGCGTGATTTTGCTCAAGTGAATAAAGGCCAAGGTAATGCCAAACATGATGAAGCCGCAGTACAGTACGCTACCAACCGATAAAACGCCAACTGAAGATACGATGGTTGCCGTTGTAACCGCCACACTGAAGGCCGGTGCAGTGCCTGCAATACCCATCACAAAGGATTCAAATCCACCGAGCGTATTTTTTGCTAATTGAGGATTCTCAGACATAGGACGCCGGGCTTTATACAAGTAGGTAATAAAGGTATCCTAAACCATCGGGCTATATTGAGTGAGTACCCATGAATCCATCGGCGACACATCCAGAAAAATGACTACAGATAGAACAAACCAAATTGCTTCGCAAACCTCAGTCCTCATCTTGATTGATTTACAAGGGCGCCTCATGCCCGCAATTGATCACGGTGAAGAAGTGCTGAATCATTGCATCCGCACCGCTAAAATCGCCCACCTACTAGAGATTCCCATCATTGGCACCGAGCAAAGCCCTGGCAGCCTTGGTAGCAACCTGGAGTCCATTAAGACCTATTGCAGTAAGACGATTAGCAAAGAGCATTTCAATGCCTGCGCCGATGGCCTCATTGAGGCACTACCGCAAAAACGCAAGCAATGCATTCTGATGGGGTGTGAGACCCATGTCTGCTTAATGCAAACAGCGCTCAAGCTCATAGATGAGGGATACGATGTCTCTGTGGTGGTTGATGGCGTCGGCTCACGCCACGCACTCGATAAACACATTGCACTCGATCGACTCCAGAGTGCGGGGGCTCGACTCATTAGCAGTGAGATGCTTGCCTTTGAATGGCTAAAAACCGCCAAAAATCCAGTCTTTAAAGAAGTTCTTGCCCTTGTGAAGTAATGGGTCTGTGCTTGCGAGACATTATTTGCTATTCTGCAGTATCACTTAAAGGATTTATATGACGAACGACACTCAAACCCAAAACGACGAAGATTTTGACTACGGGTGCGAATGTGCCATGACGCTGTTGAATGAGCCCACAGAAGATTGCTTGAATGATCTGATTGATGAGCTTGATGAAGACGGCATGATCGCCACTGAAGTTGTTTATGGTCTCTTAGCAACCATCCTCATGAGCATTACCTCTGAAGATGAAGAGGATGAGGAAATTCAGTAAGGTATATTTACTGCCCCAAGACCCGAAGCGCAAATTGATCCATGGCGTATGCCATGGTGATATCTAGCTCAGTCAAGGCTTTCATTGAGTGAGTACTCAAGCGAACAGATACCGTATTCCAAGAGTTTGACCAATCAGGATGATGATCTAATTCTTCTGCATAGTTTGCACAAAGCGTCATGAATTGAAAGGCGCTTTTAAAGTCTTTAAATATAAATACCCGCGTCAACTCTGGGTTGCTCAAATTCACTTGCCAATCAGGTAGCGCTTTTGCAAAATCAAAATCCTTTGCCAGAAGATTTGGCTTAGACAATGGGTGCATCCACACTCTTAGATAACTTCTTAAGATCCCCTGGATAAAGCCAGCGCCACTCACCCTCAGCCAAATCAGTAGGCATCACGTATTGCCCAATATCGGTTCGGTGTAGCTTGGCAACATGATTCCCAACAGCAGCCATCATCCGCTTTACTTGATGGTAGCGCCCCTCAACAATCGTCATTGCCAAAGTATGCTCACCAAGCTGTTGGCAGGCTGTTGCAAAACAGGGTTTTGGATCATCATCTAGCACCACACCCTTGAGTAAATGATCCATCTGCTTTTGAGTGATTGGCTCCGGTGTCGTGATCTCATACACCTTACCAATATTTTTCTTTGGCGTAGTCATCTTATGGATAAATTGACCATCATCAGAAATTAAAATTAAGCCGGTCGTATCAAAGTCCAAACGACCCACACATTGCAGACCCCGCTCTACAAAAGGCTTGGGCAATAAACTATAAACACTGGGATGATGGGTGGTCTTATGGGAGCACTCATAGTTTGGTGGCTTGTTGAAGGCGATATAGGCTTTTTCATGAAATTCCCAATCCTGTCCTTCTACATTGAGCATCAAACCCTCAGTAGCAATTCGCTCTTCTGGGTCCACCGCCAAAACACCATTGACTTTGACTAGTTCAGCGTAGACCAAATCGCTGCAATAGCGCCTAGTACCAAAGCCTTGGCTAAATAATATTTTTTCGAGTGAGATCGGTTTGGCCATATATGCTGCCGAGAATACTACAAAGCCGCCATACTGAGCGACTCCGAAATGAAGCCGTTATTATTCATCTTTACACCTATTAGCTACTTATTTATCGCCATCATGCTTTCAAGCCCAGAATCCAGAAGCCCTCTACACACGCGTGAAATTACTTTTCAAGGTTATGCCCGTGAGGATGGCTTATGGGATATTGAAGCCCATTTACGAGACTTCAAATTCCAGCCTTTTACTACCGGTCAAAAAACTTGGGAACCGGGAGAAGCGTTTCACGATATGTGGGTTCGGATTACCGTCGATACTGAATTAGTCATTCAAGCGATCGAGGTGGCAATGGATAGCCACCCTCACCCAGAATGCCCACAAGTGATACCGCCGATGGATGCACTCATTGGGGCACGACTAGGAAAAGGTTGGCGCAAGACGATCAATGAGCACCTGGGAGGTATTAAGGGCTGCACGCACCTGCGAGAACTACTCAGCAATATTGCTACTGCGGCTTTTCAATCTATTCCTGGAGCGCTCTTCGATCCAGATGACAACAAACCACCACTCTACTTGGGAACCTGTAAATCTTGGGATTTTGACGGGCCTGTAGTGTTGCGCGTCTATCCCAAGTTTTACAAATGGAAACCGGCGATATAGGCCTCTTTAAAACTCACCACGGTGAACATTAAAACCATTAAAGGCCTGTTGCACAGGCATGAGCTCTACTACATTGATATTCATATGACTCGGTAAATTGGCGGACCAGTAAATGGCCTCCGCCACATCATCTGCACTCAAGGCCTTAACACCGCTGTAGACTTTGCCGGCCTTATCGTCATCACCCTTAAAGCGCACATTTGAAAACTCTGTACCCGAGCACATCCCTGGCTCAACGCAAGTGACACGCACGGGCGTGCCAATTAAATCTGCCCTGAGGTTCAAGCTAAATTGCTGCACGAATGCCTTAGTTCCGCCGTAGACGTTACCGCCTGGATAAGGGTAGTTTGCTGCTACAGAACCCAGATTAATCACGTGACCACACTTACGCTCAACCATTCCCGGCAAGAAAGCCCGCGTCATATGCACTAGGCCTTTGATATTGGTATCAATCATGCGATCCCAGTCCGTGAGATATGCTTGATATGCCGGCTCAAGACCCAAAGCTAAACCCGCGTTATTCACAAGCACAGTCACGCTAGAAAATTCCACAGGAAGAGTGGCGGCAAGACCATCTACCTTCGCGCTATCACATACATCAACAGCCAGAGTCAGTAATTTTTTCTGCTGCTCTGCGGGAAGAGATGCTTTCAAAGCTTCTAGGCGCTCCACCCTTCTTCCAAGGGCAATTACCTTGTGGCCATGCGCCAGAAAACGACGGGCAGTAGCCTCACCAAACCCAGCGGTTGCGCCGGTTACTAAAACGGTATGTTCCATATTCTCTCTGCTTATTTTTTCTAATTGACTCAGTCATTTATATTAATGCCTATATGACATTGCTGCGGATTATTCCTCACCTCCTGATTCCACTGGCCCTCCTGGGGTTCATGGGAAAGACCATGGCCGATGAAAGCAAATTCTCGGGGGGATTTTTAAACCTCGAGAAAGCAGCTGATCAGTATTCGAGTCAACGGGTTCTGGAATTTTGGGGCTATCACAATACCTTTGGAGAACAAACCCAAAGCGATACTCTGAAATTACGCTACTACCAACCCCTGCAGTTCGATCAATGGCGCGGCACTATGAGGTTGGACACCTCCTATGTATCAACTTATGGGCCCGCCCTCCCAGAACAATCGTCCGGCACATATAACGCCGGCAACACCATGCTCACCGTCTGGGGAAACCACCCTAGCATTCTCAAAAATTGGGAAGGTACATTGGGAGGTCGAATAGTCTTTCCATTTGGCAATTACGGGCAATGGGCAGCCGGGCCTCAGATAGGTACCGTGTATGTGCCCAATAAAGGAAGTGACTCACGGCTCTCCGACTTTTCACCGCTCTTGCGATACATGTATGGATTTGATACCAAGGGAAACTCGTTTGCCAATAACCCAAGTCAACCACCCTTAGTACGCAATCTCAATATTTTCCCAACACTGGGATTGAATATCCTGCCAGATACGCAAATTCGATTTTGGGATGAAAACGGTATCGTCTGGAATACAGGCGGTGGTGGAGGCTGGTTTGTTCCCCTTGATGCCATGGTGACCCATCGCCTCAATAAGCATTTCTTATTTGCGGTAGGTGCTAGCAAGCAAGTGGTACAAAGCTACCCCGTTTACGACTGGTCTTTTTACGGCAAGCTATCGTTCAATTTCTAATTGAACACTTTAATTAAGATTGATGAGTCGCCCTCGTTCAAGAGTCGCAGCCCTCGACTTCACCAATGCTTGTGGTAACCACTCCTGCAATTCCTCAATAGTCATATTGAGTTGCTTGCGAATATTTTCCAGTACCGGAGTTCTCGTAATCCATTCCTGCACAGCGTTCAAGTCCTGACTTCGCCATTCCAATAGCTTGTACTTGAGAAGCACTTTAGCACCATGACGCGCATTGCGATCAGCATCGCTTGAGAGGTAATCGAGGCGCGATTTTGCAATCTCAATCGACTTTTTTACATCCGTAAAAGGCTTTCCATGCCCCGGAATGACTAAGGCAACTGGAAGTCCTTCAATGAGTTCCAATGTCTGCGCCACCTCCTCGAACCCTCCCTCACCCCAGAGCTCGGGGAAGATCACACCAAAACCCTCTTCCCATAGCGCATCAGCCGAGATCAGGATTTGATGTTGCTCTTGGTACAGCATGATTGAATGGTTATCGTGGCCAGGTCCTGAAAGAATTTGCCAGCGATAGCGGCCCAACAGAATTTCTTCACCAGGTACAAGTAGGCCTTGATGACTAAAGCGTGGGCAGTCTTGCCCCAATTGCTCAAAGCTGAGTAAATTGTTATCCCAACCCTGCACCGCAATTGCCTCAGCTTCGGGTATCCAGATCTCACAATCCAATTTCTTTGATAAGGCCGCGTTGCCACCACAATGATCTGAATGCAAATGGGTATTCACTACTTTGCTAAGGCTTTTTAAGCCGTTCTGCTTGAGCGCATTTGACACCAAGTCAACGGTAAGCTCTTGATGCGAGCAATAACCAGAATCTACGAGCGAGACATCTGCATCACCATAGAGAAAAATATTATTCGCCGATAACCAACCACGTTCGAAAATGTCAATTCCGGGAGGCAGCAAATAGCTGCCAATCTGTTTAACCGTCATCCTAATTCTTTTGAGCAGTCAGCTCAAGTTTTTGAATATCGAATTGCTGCTGCTTTAGGCGCTGTAAGAGGTCTTCATAGGCTTTGGGGTCTAACTGTGGGGTTCTTGATAAGACCCAGAGATATTCTCTTTTAGGATCACTCACCGCTGCCACCTGGTACTGCGGATCTAAATCAATCACCCAATAGTCACCCCAGACCAAAGGTAGGAATGAAAGCCACTCCGGTGCAAAGCGGACTTCCAGTTTGGGCGAATCTTTACCCCCAATCTGGCGGGCCAAACCCTCTGCCTCAGAAATCTCTCCACTAGAAGTTTTGCAACTATTGAGCACTCGCAGATTACCATCAGCTTTGGCGGTATAAACCGCTTTGGTATTGCCAACACATTTTTTCTGAAACCAGTTTGGAAACTTAGCAATCTCATACCAAGTGCCTAGATAACGAGAAACATCTAAAGTGGCAATGGTCTTCACAGCCTGATCGCCTTGCTGCGCAATGGCTTGGGAAGACCCAAGACAAATCAGCAGCAAGCCCAATATGGAAATGAATAAAGTGCGAGGATATAAAAGCAGAGTCATAGGAATGGTGACATTAGAGTAGTGACATTACATAGTAGATCGCTTGCTCAAAAGCTTGCGAATATAGGGAATCCTACAAGATAACAATAACAGCAAAACGACTGCATAGATTGTCACAGTATCAAGATCATTCTTGCCTGCCTTGTGCCACCAATAGTGCAGGATCACAGTACAGGCGATGAGGTAAATAAGTCGATGCAATAAAGCCCAACGTCGACCCAGCTTTCTTTGTGCCCAATGGGTAGAGGTAAGGGCCAGTGGAATCAGCAATACAAAACTAATAAAGCCCATAGTAATAAATGGCCGCTTCACGACATCTTTGATCATTTCCATCAGATCAAAATCTTGATCTAGCCAAAGCCATATTCCAAAATGAATGCAGGCATAGAAAAAACTGAATAAGCCCAACATTCTGCGATACCGAATCCATGATGTTGAATTTGTCAGCAAACGTAATGGGGTCATTGCCAGCGTTAAGCACAAAAAGACCAGCGCCCATGTTCCTGTTGATCGTGTAATGAACTCAATCGGATTAGCACTTAAATCATCCGTCAGACCAAGCCAAATTAATCGATCCAGCGGTAAGAGCGCTAGAGAAAAAATAATTATTTTCATGAACGCTTTATTTCATCGCCCTCAATAGAGCTTCTTGAGATCCATTCCCGCATACATACTCGCTACTTGATCGCCATAGCCATTAAACATTTCTGTTTTGATCTTAGGAGCGAAAACCCCTTTAGAGTCACCAATTCGGCGCTCGCTAGCCTGACTCCAACGCGGATGATCTACCAAAGGATTTACGTTGGAATAAAAACCGTATTCACGAGGAGCAATCCTCCCCCAACTGGTTTTAGGCATCTCTTCTGTCAAACGAATTTTGATAATCGACTTAGCGCTCTTAAAACCATACTTCCAGGGAACCACAATGCGTACTGGGGCGCCATTTTGCTTTGGCAACATTTCGCCATACAGACCAAAGGTCAGCAGCGTCAGTGGGTTCATTGCCTCATCTAAACGCAGACCTTCACGGTAAGGCCAGTCAATAATATTATCCCCAAGTCCCGGCATCTGTTTTTTATCTGCCAAGGAAATAAATTCCACATACTTTGCTGAACCGAGTGGCTGAACATAATTTAAGAGCTTTGATAAAGAGTAGCCATCCCAAGGAATCACCATCGACCAACCCTCAACACAACGCATGCGGTAGATGCGCTCTTCCATCGGGGCTAACTTTAATAATGCGTCGATATCCAGGGTGACCGGCTTTTTTACCAAGCCTTCAATGCTCACCATCCAAGGCCGCGTTTGGAGAGTATGGGCATAAGCAGCTGGATCAGATTTATCGGTTCCAAATTCATAGAAGTTGTTATAGGTAGTCACGTACTTATAGCTAGTGAGCTCATCTTTTGTCATAAAAGCAGGGTTTGGAGTGGCGGGCAACTTCTGCGGATTTGCTGCCATAGCTTCACGAGCAAACCAAGGGGCTAAAGCACACCCAAATGCCCCCGCTGCTGCAGACTTAATTAATTCACGGCGATTCTCAAAAACGATTTTAGGGGTGATTTCTTGAGAAAGTCGCTTTGGGTCACTTGTAAACATTTCAATATCTCTTTGATGGACGTCAAACTACATAATGGATATGAGTCATTCTCCTACGCCTCAGGATTTATTGCTGAACTACGCTCCGGGCAATAGGGTTAAATCCGATACCCAAAGGCTACATTACGCAGTTAAATATTGCTTTTAGCCCCTTGAGAGATGAATATGGCTTGGATTTTCTTGGCATGCGCCATTTTCTTACTAGGCATCTTTAAAAGTCGGGACGGCGTCCTTTTACAACCCCGACTGCGGAATCTTTTTATTTCCTGCATCCTCCTATTGGCCATTGCTTGGAATATTCGTGCCCACATGCCCAATAGCAATCTCCAGAACTTTATTGATTTATCGTTCCACTTTTTTGGCGCCTCTCTTCTAGTGGCTCTTTTTGGATTCTGGAGTGCCATCACCCTGCTCTTTATCGTTGCTTTAGCGGGTATTTTTACTTTCAGCGGAGATTTGGTAGAGGCCACTAGTCACTACATCATGGTAAGTGTGATTCCAGCAATCTTTGCCTATCTAGTCATTCGAGCGGTAAATCGATTTTTACCAAGGCATTTATTCGTTCTTATTTTAGGTAACGGCTACCTTGCAGGATTTATCAGCACATTCGCAACCGGCATACTGATTTATGGATTACAGCAAATTTTTCAAATTAACTCATTCGGAACCAGCGATCCTTTGGGCTGGTTTTTGGGCTTGATCGTCCTCTCCTTTATGGAGGGCTCACTCTCAGGCATGTTGCTAGCGATTCTTTTGGTGTACAGACCGCAATGGGTCAGCACTTATCAGGAAGAGCGTTATATGAATGCTTAAGCATTTCAGTTATGTATAAGAAAAAAGGCAAACCGTTTGGTTTGCCTTTTTTGTGAATCTAACTCAACTTAAGCTATTGCTGATTTAAGCTACCGCTGTTTTCAAGATGTCATTGAGCGTAGTACTTGGACACATCACTGCCTTGAACTTTGCTTGATCAGGCATAAAGTAGCCGCCGATATCAGCCGGCTTACCTTGTACTGCTTTGAACTCAGCAACAATCTTTTGCTCGTTATCAGTCAAGGCTTTTGCAATCGGAGCAAAGTGAGCCTGCAATTCCTTATCTTCGGTTTGCGCAGCCAAAGCTTGAGCCCAATACATCGCCAAGTAGAACTGGCTTCCGCGGTTATCTAACTCGCCAGTACGTGGTGAAGGTGACTTATTGTTATCCAATAATGTACCAGTAGCTTCATCCAAAGTGCGAGCCAATATTTTTACTTTTGGATTATTGGTTTTATCACCGATGTCCTCCAAGGAAACGGCCAAGGCCAAGAACTCACCCAAGGAATCCCAACGCAAATGATTCTCTTCGACCAATTGCTGAACGTGCTTAGGAGCAGAGCCGCCTGCACCAGTTTCAAAGAGGCCGCCGCCTGCCATCAAAGGCACGATAGACAACATCTTTGCGCTGGTACCGAGTTCCATAATTGGGAACAAGTCCGTGAGGTAGTCACGCAAAATATTACCTGTCACAGAGATCGTGTCTTTGCCGCGGATGATGCGCTCTAATGTAAAGCGCATTGCACGAGTCTGAGACATGATTTGAATATCTACACCCGTTAAGTCGTAATCTTTCAAATAGGTTTGAACCTTCTTGATCAACTCAGCTTCATGTGGACGGTACTCATCTAACCAGAACACTGCTGGGGTGCCAGATAAACGGGCACGATTTACTGCCAATTTGACCCAGTCACGAATCGGCGCATCTTTAACCTGACACATACGCCAGATATCACCCTCTTCAACATTTTGCTCAAGCAAGACTGTGCCATCATCCGCAACAATGCGGGCTACACCAGCTTCTGGAATCTCAAAAGTCTTGTCATGTGAACCATACTCTTCAGCCTGCTGAGCCATCAAGCCCACGTTTGGCACAGTGCCCATCGTGGTTGGATCAAAGTTACCGTGAGTCTTGCAAAAGTTAATCATCTCTTGGTAAATACGAGCAAACGTACTTTCTGGAATTACTGCCTTAGTGTCATGCAAGCGGCCATCAGCACCCCACATCTTGCCGCCTACACGAATCATCGCTGGCATAGATGCATCCACAATCACATCGCTTGGTGAGTGAAGATTGGTAATACCTTTAGCAGAGTCAACCATCGCCAATGCTGGGCGATGCTCATGGCAAGCGTGTAAGTCTTGAATGATTTCTTCGCGCTTAGACTCTGGCAAAGTTTTGATCTTGTCGTACAAGCTGCTCATACCGTTGTTGGCATTTACGCCCAACTCTTCAAACAACTTGGCATGCTTTTCAAATGCGTCTTTGTAGAAAATCTTCACAGCATGGCCAAACACGATTGGGTGTGAGACCTTCATCATGGTAGCCTTCACATGCAAGGACAACATCATTCCAGACTTGTAAGCATCTTCGATTTCTTTTTCGTAAAATTCGCAGAGCGCTTTTTTGCTCATGTACATGCTGTCGATAATTTCACCGGCAAGTAAAGAGACTTTTGGCTTCAACACAATGGTCTTGCCACTCTTAGTCACTAGGTCCATCTTGACATCACATGCTTTGGTCAAAGTCATTGACTTCTCACCTGCATAGAAGTCGCCACCATGCATATGGGATACGTGTGTGCGGGAAGCCTGGCTCCACTCACCCATCGAGTGTGGGTTTTTGCGGGCGTAACGCTTCACTGCGTTTGGCGCGCGGCGATCAGAGTTACCTTCGCGCAAAACCGGGTTTACTGCACTACCCAAGCATTTGGAGTAACGCGTACGAATTGCTTTTTCAGCATCATTTTTCGGATCATCTGGAAAATCCGGAATCTGGTAACCCTTGGCTTGCAATTCTTTAATTGCAGCAAGTAACTGAGGTACTGAAGCGCTGATGTTTGGTAATTTAATGATGTTGGTGTCTGGCAACAAAGTCATACGACCAAGCTCAGCTAAATTATCGGGAACTTTCTGCTCTGCAGTCAGACAATCGGAGAACTCTGACAAGATACGTGCCGCAACAGAAATGTCGCTCTCTACAACCTGTACTCCAGCTGGTGCTGTAAAAGTACGGATAATTGGCAAAAATGCACAGGTGGCCAATAAAGGCGCTTCATCTGTGAGCGTGTAAATGATCTTTGATTTCTCTGAAGCCATTAATGTTTCCTCAATATTGATAAATTTTAGGTTCCGGCTAATACCGAAACGCTCTTGCATTCCGCTCGTCACACTGAAGGCGCTTTTGACTGCCTTTTGCGTACATTCTCACTTCGGACCAAGAAGACTATTTTAAATCATCGACCCTCAATAATTAAGGGGAATTAGGCTCAAAAACGGTTCTAGCCAGCCAATTTAAGGGAATCCACCAAGACAATCCCCGTTCCACTAACACCGTAAACTGCGATACATGACCAACAAGCACCCCCTGCTCAACAAGAACCTCGTACTGCTGATCCTTTGTCAGGGCCTATTTTTGACCAATAACGTGACTTTTATCGCAATTAACGGTCTGGTTGGTCTCAGCCTCAGCCCAGTTGCCTGGATGGCTACTTTGCCCGTTATGGGCTACGTCGTTGGTGCCGCCTTCTCCACTTCGATTGTGGCCAAAACCCAAAATTACTTTGGCCGAAAGATTTCTTTTCAGCTTGGCCTCTTAGTAGCAGTCTTTTCAGTCCTTCTCTGCGCCTATGCCGCCATTTCCAAAAACTTCTGGCTCCTAGTCCTGGGGACTTTCATAGCCGGCTATTACAGCGCGAATGGACAGCTCTATCGATTTGCTGCCGCCGAGCTGACTGGTGCCAGCCAAAGAGATAAAGCCGTTTCCTGGGTATTGGCAGGCGGAATCCTTGGGGCCGTCATTGGACCTAACCTCGCCTCTTGGACTAGGGATTTCTTTGATACCGCCTTTTTGGGGGCTTACCTCACCCTCTCGATCGCTGGCTTGCTTGGCATCATCGTGATGCAGTTCATCCACTTCCCTGAAGAATTCAAAACCCAGCATTCGCTTTCTGACGGCAGGGATCTCAAAACCATTCTTCGGCAGCCCGTCTTCATGGTTGCTGTGATCGGCGCCTCCCTGGGCTATGGCGTCATGAACCTGCTCATGGCTGCAACGCCGCTCGCTATGCAAATATGTGGCCTGCCATTTTCTGACACTGCACTGGTTCTAGAGTGGCATGTGATTGGCATGTTCGCGCCCGGATTTTTTACAGGCTCATTAATTCAGCGCTTTGGCGCCCTCAAGATCATGGGTGTCGGCGTTATTCTGAATCTCCTCTGCATTGCAATTGCACTGACCGGTGTCGACTTTCATCAATTCCTCATTGCGCTATTTTTATTAGGCGTTGGTTGGAATTTTTTATTTACCGGATCCACTTCATTGGCAATGACCGCGTATCGACCAGAAGAGCGTGATAAAGCACAAGCAGCAATTAACTTCTTTGTCTTTGGCACGATGGCCTTTACTTCCTTTGGGTCAGGTGCTCTCATCACCTCACAGGGATGGGGCATTCTGAATCTGGGATCCCTACTGCCGGTTGCAATTACAGCAGGCGCCCTGATTTGGCTCAGTACCAATCACAAGAAATCCAGTCCCGCTCGGTAGCTTAGGATGCTTTAGCCAGGGGTAAATTGAACAAGAGGTTTTGCGGCTTAAGTTTTAATTGCTTTTCTTCATTCATCGCAATCCCCATATAGACTGGCTTGCCAACTTGGGATTGAGTAACAGCGGCCTCATCAATAAAGTCTAGACGAAACAAGCAAATCACTTTTTCCAGCTCGTCAGCATCTACCGACTCCTGGTTGTAAAGCTTGTTCAAAATATCTGTAGCTACTGCATCAAGACCAACATGCCAAGACCATTTTGGATCGGTAATTTGCTGCATCGGAGTAATACGAACCTGCACACCTAAAAAATGCTGCACCCACTTTTCCAGCACACGACAAAAATGATTAATGAGGGGCTGTCCGAAATTAAGTTGGACTGCAAAATCATGATCCTCATCCTTGCCCCAATACAGATCGGCATTCTCTTCATGCAAAACATCTAAATCAATTGAGCGCATCGACATGGAGTTGCCTTTGAGCAGATCCATGATGTTGCCAGTCTCCCCTGCCTGCGCATTGCGAGTCACTACCTCATCATCCGCACCCATCACCACACTATCTTCTAACACGGTGATCTTCTGAACCCGAAAGAAGAGCTCGCCCATCCGCGCATCTAAAGGATGACAATCTTCACCCAAAATATGTCTGATGAAAATTTGTGCCAACTGCGAGATAAATAAAGGGGGCACGTCAACACCATCACCTTTAAACAAGCTCATGTAAAAGTTTTCTAAAGAGCTAGCAGCCAATAACTTGGCTCGATACCTCAGCCAAACTTGATAGTTCACCTGAATATCCGGATCTGCCATTGCGGCGATTTCTTCATCGGAGATAGCTGCGCGAGGGTTCTCGCTTAAGCGCTGATGCAAGGCACGTTCAACAGCGCAGGATTCGGGGACGAGGCTTAATTCAGGACGCAGTAAATAGGTGCGCAGAAATTCGTCGGTTACCAGTAGTTGATTATCTGAACCCACCGCAAGGGTTTTATAAGCAGAATGGGGCCAGAAGTTTGTCATATCGGTGTGCTCGAACAAAAAGATAAAGCTCAGAATATACTAGCCCTTCAATTTCAGCCAAAGAGGAAGATAAACGTGAGCGAACTCAAAAAAATAGATACCGTTGTTGGTGATGGCAAAGAAGCTGCTGCCGGCAATCATGTTGACGTGCATTACACGGGATGGCTGTTTGACGAGAATGCCCCCGAAAATAAGGGTCAGAAATTCGATAGCTCCCTAGATCGCGGACAGCTGTTTAGCTTTCCTTTGGGCGCCGGCCATGTCATCAAGGGCTGGGATCAAGGCGTGCAAGGCATGAAGATTGGCGGCAAACGCACTCTCATCATCCCATCTGAAATGGGCTACGGTGCGCGTGGTGCTGGTGGTGTAATCCCTCCAAATGCAACCCTCGTATTTGATGTGGAGTTGCACGGAGTCAATTAATTCCGTAGATAGCAATACCCTAAAGTACGAAGGCCACTCAATTGAGTGGCCTTTATTTTTCTGCAAACAAACTCAGAAAATTAAGAGCGCAAATCTTTGCCGTTTAAAGTGAGTTTGCTCGGAGTTGTCGGCTGACACAAACTAATCAAACGATTTCTTTCGGCCATGACCTTATCGGTATAACCGCCATCGTTCTCTGCATTGGCAGCACCAACATAGTATTTCAAACCATTGCGCAATGAACCGCTAGTCGCAATCAAATACTTCAAGATGTAAGCGCCAACCCGAATATTGACCTCAGGCTTAATCGCATCATTCGCGCCACCATACAGAGCATATTTATCTTGATGAATCGCGGTCATCACTTGCATGAGGCCTTCTGCACCAGCATGACTTTTCGTCAGCGGGTTAAAGTTGGACTCCACTGAAATCACAGCGAGCAATAACACCGGGTCAATATTGACTTCTTTTGCGATCAGCACAGTATTGGAAACGTACTCTTCAATCTTGGCACGATCCAGTTTGTACTTCTTCTCAAAGAAGTCAGCGACTGCACGTTGATTTTTAATTGACACCATCAAATTTGAATCAAGCGCCTGAGGATCGATTTTTGAGGTTGGGATGCGATCGGATAAGTGCGAAATCGGCTTTACCTGCGCCTGAGCAACTGAAGGCATCAAGAGAGCAACGGTTTGCTGTTTGGCACCCATCAAGCCACTAGCAGGGGTAGTAGAAGCTTTCCCGTAGATCACATTAGCAATCTCTTTATCTGCAAGCGCCTTCGGAGCCTCCTCTTGATACTGGTCCAGCATTCCAAAGCCGTTTTGCCAAACCATATGGCGAGCTTCATCCGGAACCAAGATGCGAGCCAAATCAAAAGCGCCTGCTTGTGTACCATTACCGGAGAGCCAGAGTCCCACGATCATGAACACAGTCACGATCAACAAACCATTCATCACCCGATACACAGGCGAAAGTGCGTGAGCTAACAACTCTTTAGCGCTAGCCATTGCTGGCTGTGCTAGTTGCATGTCACTCGAATTGGTAGAAAAACATTTAATCATTCTTGGTCTTGCATCACTCCAAAAACCAAACTGCTGATTTATGTTGCAACGCAATAAGTAAAAAACATGAGCCATCCTAAGAAGGTTCTTATATCAAGTCAAGAATAAAGAAAGCTATTTCCATAACTTATAGGTCTTGAAATAAGTAAGATCCCTAGGTTGGCATCTAATTTTTAGATTAAATCCTTTAATTTCAATAACTTAAAGAAGTTAGTAAGGACTTATTTCATATAATAAAAAAGGCCTAAAAATCGGACTTTTTTACTATATCCCAACTTCAAATAGGGCATTTGAACCATACATCTAGTGCTGAGAGGGCCTTCTGTTTCTACTGCTAGTGTTCGCAAGCTCATCTTACATATTTAATTTTTTTGAGCCCAAGAGTTCAATTCTTTAAAAAAACAAATTCTTAAAAGGCTCTAAAACCCTGATAAATACTAGCTCTAGAGCTAACTTGAGCCAACAAAAAAACTAAACCTTCAGCCTTTCACAGCGGCACTCATTACACTGATGTGCAATGCAATGGCTGGCCAAACTCCTACTATTTAGCGTCCTCTGTTTGCCGCTGAGCGCTTTTGCCCTCTTTGAGCAATGCAAAGACTTATTCCCTGCCCAGCAAATTCCCAGCACGGCTCAAGCTGGGCGTGACCTTTGCTTTGATGATTTCGCGATCTACTACTCGCCCATAGATAAAAAACCGATCTACGCGGTTGAGCGATTAAATGGGGAGCAACTGCAGGCACCCCATCCGCGTCGCACCAATCAGTTTTATGAGGAGGCTAGGCTCCCCTTTCAAGAGCGCGCCCTACTGGCAGACTATCGAGGTAGTGGTTATGACCGCGGTCATAACGTCCCTGCTGGCGATATGACGCATGAACGAGGCATGGCCCAGTCTTTCTCCTTAGCAAACATGATGCCGCAAGCCAGACAGAATAATCAGGGCATCTGGTCAAAACGGGTTGAAGAGCCAACCAGGATGTATATCAAGCGCGCACAAGCCGACGTTTATGTCTTTACTGGATCAGTTGGTCAAGCGGGCTCGATCGGCAAAGGTAAGGTCACCATTCCCACGCATATATATAAGCTAGTTTACGATCCCACTAAAAAGACAGCCTGGGGCTACTGGGTAGAAAATACAGATGAGACGCAAATGAGTCCGCCGATCTCTTATGCAGAACTCGTTCAAAAAACAGGTATCGACTTTCATCTACCTATCGACATTGGCGACAGGAATCCTAAAGAGCCTAGTACACCTAATTCACCGAATGCGCAGCCTAAAAAGCTTCCAACGGATTCAAAGCAGTTTGTAGGTGGCTGGTACCCCATCTTCTTTGACCAGTACTCGCCAGAGAAAGTAGCGGCGCTGATTTCTAATATCAAAGCGGGAAAGGTTGCCAGCGTACAAATTCAATATGACCGCAATCTGGAGCTAGCTCAACAGTTGGCGCAAGAGATTCAAACGCAAGGTCTGATGCAAGCCACTCTCTCGCAAAGCAGTCCACCAGATTCCCCTACTGTCAGCTATGAACGAAACCGCGTCACAGCAATAGTACGCTCAAAGTAGAGCTCTAATGCTCGCGAGTGCGAGCAGAAATTCCATGGGCGCGCTGAATGGGCGCCAACAATCCTCGTAAACCATTGTGATCTAGGGTATGCATCAACTCTAGTAGTTGACCAAGCTCGCCCTTTGGAAAGCCTTCGCGAGCAAACCACGCCAAATAATTTCCAGGCAAATCAGCAAGCGCACGGCCAGCATGCTTACCAAAGGGCATCTTCATTGTGACGAGCTTCTCAAGGGCCTGTGAATCCATAGGCATCCATCTTACAAGCTCAGTAGAAGGTCATAGCAAATCTCAACAACAAACGAAAAGTGGTTTTTTCTCAATTGATAATTATTCTCATTTACTGTATATTGCGAATGGTTCTCATTTAGAAAAAAGATTGTTTCCACCTCATTTCCCACTTTCACAACCACCCCTCTAATAACACTATGAAATTGACTATCAAAAGACTGATTGCATTTAGCATCGTATTAGCCACTGCACTACATTTCTCATTCGCCAATGCGGGTGAAGGTGCTTTTGGCTGGATCTACACCCTAGATCTCCAGCCCAAAGGAAAACTCGAGTTTGAACAGCGCTTACAGCTCAACAAACAACAAGCCGCTGGTACCTACGATGCATGGACTGCCAGAACAGAGCTTGAATATGGCCTGACAAATGATTTACAAATTGCCGGATACATCAACTCCTACTACACCAGCGCAAATCAGAATTACACCAATCCTGAGGCTTGTGGTGATAGCCCAACTTGCACCGGAGGCTATGGTGTGCCATCTAGTCATGACCCCGCTACCCCATACAGAAAGAGCGGTATTGAAGGTGGATCACTAGAAGCAATTTATCGACTCACCAACCCAGTTACATCACCTGTTGGCGTAGGACTCTATCTGGAGCCAACCATCGGAAGAAATAAGAATGAAATTGAAGCGCGTCTCTTATTGCAATCCAATTTCATTGATGATCGTTTAGTTCTAGCAGGGAACGTAGTTGTAGCAAATGAACGTTTGAAGTTTATTGAAAATGGCAACGTGCCTGAATCCATGCTCGACTTTCTCGTAGGTGCTAGCTATCGATTCGCGCCCAAATGGTCTGCTGGTGTAGAGGCGCGTTTTCATAATGATTACTCAGAGCTCAATTTACGCAACCAAGTACAACGTGCAACCTTTGTAGGGCCCAATATGCACTACGCGGCAAAAGACTGGTGGGTCACTGGCGCCTGGCGTTATCAATTGAAGGGTGGCAACTGCATGGGCGGAGGCGAAGCAGAGTGCTCTAATGCCCGAGTTTGGGATAGTCACTCTGTCAATGAATTCATTGTCAAAGTTGGATTCCCTTTGAACTAAAGATCCGAATATGAACTGGAAACCCAACGCCCTTCTCATCATCGGCCTAGCTGCAGCAGCACCAATAGTTGCGCATGCCAAGATTTATGTCTCAGTAGAGCAGGCGCAAAAAATACTTATGCCCAATCAGTCACTCACCAAGAATCCCATCATCATTACCGATGGGCTTCAAGACAAAATGCGCGCAGCCTCCAGCATTCGTCACCCCTTCCAAGGGGATCGCATTTGGAAGGCAGTTGATGGCAGTTGGTTCATCGTTGATGAGGTGGTTGGTAAGCATGAAATGATTACCTATGCAGTAGCACTCAGCCCATCCGGTGCAGTTACCGGGATTGAGATCTTAGACTATGTTGAATCTTATGGTTATGAAGTAGCTGAAGCCCAATGGCGCAAACAGTTCATTGGAAAAACAGCGACAGATCCCATTAAGCTTAATCAAGATATTCAGAATATCGGCGGCGCAACTCTCTCTTGCAAGCATCTCACTGATGGAGTGAAACGGGTCGCGGTCTTATACGACTTGGCACTCAAAAACCAAACCCAGGTACTCAACACAAAATGATGCGATGTAAGCCGCTCTTGGGCACTTTCGTTGAAATCAAGATTGAGGATGGGCCACAATTATCTCAAGCGCTAAAAGAGGCTTTTTTAGCCATTGAACAAGTTCAATCCTTAATGGGTTTTCACAATCCTGAAAGTGAGCTCTCCAAAATCAATGCGCACGTTCATCTAGAGCAGATCCGTATTCACCCATGGACCGCAGAGGTACTTGCCATCGCTCAGGAGATTTATCGCCATTCCAATGGCATCTTCAACTGCGGGGTTGGGCATCACCTAGTAGAAGCCGGTCTACTCCCAAAGCATTTCCAGCTCAACATGGATTCTGTTGGGGGCATTCAAGACATCCTATTCATTGAGCGAACCTTAGTTCAATCTCACCTACCGCTTTGCCTTGATCTGGGCGGCATTGCCAAAGGATATGCAGTAGATAAGGCCGTTGATATTCTGCAGGCCTACGACATCACATCAGGATCAGTCAATGCCGGTGGAGATATGCGGATCTTTGGAGATCAGGCTCAAGATATTCACATTAGAAATCCCGCTAATCCACATGAGCTCCTTCAGATTGGTAGTATGAAGACAGGTGCGATTGCGACGAGTAGTCTCTACTTTGCAAAACGTGATGCTAATGCCAAAAGCTATATGGTCAATCCTCTCAATCAAGAGCATATTGAGTTTTCAGAGTCTTACTCAGTAGTCGCTAGCGAATGTGTATATGCAGACGCACTAACAAAGGTAGTGAGCATTTCTGGAAACATCAACCATCCCTGCTTAGAGCGATTTTCCGCCCAAGCAATCAAAATTCCCAATACCCATACAGCATGAACAGCGCCAGCCGCCTAGGACAAATGCCCTCATGGCAAAGGCATTTCGTCCTCCTTGCTATGTTGAGCTGCTCCCTCACTGGCATAGCTTACCTACTAGGCCATGAATTTCAGATTGAACGCACTTTACTGGGTACCCACTCCGTATTGGCATGGCATGGGATCGCGGCAATACTAGCCACAATGGCATTAGGCTCGATCCTACCCTTTCATCTCAAGGCCGGGATCAAGTCGAAAAGAAAATTATTAAGCGGCCTAAGTCAGTTGGCATTTTTGGCTACGCTGATCATTTCTGGCGCATTGCTGTATTACGGACCGGAAGAGATTCGGGATGCAGTAATCACAACGCATTGGATTATTGGCATCGGGTTCTTTCTGATCTTTTTATTCCATGGGGTATTCATCAGAAAACATCTCGTTTCAAATGGAAAAAAGGTGCATTGAGCTTGGTTTTCTCAATACACCCTCACGCATTACTTACACTCCCTAAAAACTGTTACTTGCAGCAAGAATCCTTGTCACCAGATGTTCCGCAGGAATTAATTCCTAAGAGTGGATAAGCTGGGCAGAAACGGAAAATGCCAGTAGCCATCGGGATTAGCCCGAGCCAGCCCCACCAGCCTACGATGCCGTTAGCAGCAAGCACTACCAACACAATACCAACTGAGATTCTTAAAATACGATCGATACCACCGACGTTACATTTCATTTTGAACTCCCTTTAAAAACGATTAAATAATTTTCGACTATTACTTTTTGCAGTAATGCTTGTATAGCAAACTCATCACCGATACCGCGACTTGACTTGATAGGGAGTAATAAATTTGCTTTCCCTCTCTACGTGTTTTAACCAACTTCTCTTTACGTAACACCGTAAGTTGTTGCGAGAGAGTTGGCTGGTGGAGATCTAGCGCAGCCTCTAACTCACCAACACATTTTTCCGCCTGACCGATTTCACATAAGAGCATCATGCGATCTCGATTGGATAAGACTTTCATCAGCTTGCAGGCATCATCCGCTGAAGACTGCATCTTCTTTAGCTCCGCTTTAGAAATAGGCATATTCATGGTCGTCTTTGTTGTCACAGTGCATTTAACGGAATTTTTAAGTAGGCAATACCATTGGCATCCGGCTCAGGAAAGTGCCCAGCTCGAATATTCACCTGAATAGACGGCAAAATAAGTACGGGCATTTCCAAAGTCTGATCACGTGCAGTACGCATTGCTACAAACTGCTCTTCGCTGATGCCATCATGCACATGAATATTGCTTGTCTTCTCATCTGCAACCGTTGTCATGCATGCTGGGGGGCGATCGTTTGGCGGGTAATCGTGGCACATATACAACTTGGTCTGCGCCGGATACGATAAGATCTGTTGAATGGAGCGATAGAGAGTCTTGGCATCACCGCCTGGAAAGTCGCAACGCGCACTTCCTACATCTGGCATGAATAAAGTATCGCCCACAAAGATAGCGTCGCCGATTTCATAAGCCATGCACGCAGGGGTGTGCCCTGGCACAAAGAGCGCTTTTAATGAAAGGTTTCCGAAAGCGAGTGATTCCCCCTCTTTTAGCAAATGGTCAAATTGGGTGCCATCAGCCTGGAAACGATCATCTAGATTGAAGACACCTTTAAATACTTTCTGCACATTGGTAATGTGATCTCCAATCACTAGCTTGCCGCCCAAGTGGGTTTGCAAGTAGGGGGCTGCTGTCAAATGATCGGCATGGGCATGAGTCTCCAGAATCCAAGACACCTGTAGTTGGTGCGCCCGAACAAAAGCAATAAGTTCATCTGCAGATTTGGTGCTGGTTCTGCCAGATTTAGGGTCGTAGTTCAGCACTGAATCAATGATGACGCAAGGACTGCCATCTCCTTCATAGACAACGTAGGTATAGGTCCAAGTTTCTGGATCAAAAAAGTCTTTAATTAGCGCGTTTTGCTTTGGGCTCAAAATATTCTTTCAGTTGAACAAATATTATATATATTTATATACTATATTAATCTAAAATAAATTGCAATGGACTATTCAAATCTCATCACCCCAGCACTAGGCATTCTCGTGGGCTTGCTCATGGGCCTCACGGGCGCTGGGGGTGGCATTTTGTCCGTACCGCTTCTGGTCTTCTTCTTAGGGCTACCTATTGCAGAAGCAGCTCCGATTGCGCTTTGTGCGGTTGCCCTGGCCTCTAGCATTGGCGCCATCCTGGGTTTAAGAAATAAGATCTTGCGCTACAAAGCAGCTGGTTTCATGGCGATCTTTGGTTTAGCGCTATCGCCAATTGGACTTTGGCTTGCTCCCCAGATCCCAAATGCCCCACTGCAGGTTCTGTTTAGCCTGATATTGCTATACGTGGGCTTCCACCTGCTGAAACAAGCAAATAATCAGATCAAAGGTGTCCCAGATGAAAAGAGGCAGTCTCCACCCTGCCTCATAAATCCTTCCCTTGGAAAGCTGCAATGGACACTGCCTTGTGCTCGGGCACTGATGCTCGCCGGTGGCCTAGCAGGTTTTTTATCTGGCTTATTGGGCGTTGGTGGTGGTTTCATCATCGTGCCAGCACTAAAGCGCTACACCGACCTACCAGTGAAATCCATTGTCGCTACCTCGCTCGGAGTTCTTGCAATCATCACTGGTGGTGGCGCGATTTTCTCAGCAGCCACAGGAAGCTTAAATATCATTGTTGCCGCACCATTTGCAGTCGCTGCCTTAGGCGGCCTATTAATGGGCCTTCTCTTGGGAAAAAAATTGAGTGGGCCACATACTCAGCTGATTTTCTCCATCTTCACTCTGATCATTGCTATTAGCCTACTGATTAAAGGTGTGCTAATTTTGAATGCATGAAGCGCCCATTACCTTCCTTTCTTCTGATCATTTCCCTCACGCTATTGGGAGCCCTGCTCATGTCTCTTAAACCCAGTACTTTTTTAAGCAGTTCCGTCAGCACTATTTCTGGAACGGTCAGCAATCTCAATAATGAGCTCCTAGAATACGTAAACCCAGAAAAACCCACTCATGACCACGCTTCGGTTTACTACCAACGCTTCTTTATCTCTAAATTCAATTTAGATAATCGCGCTATCGAGGCAAAGTTTTCCACCCCCATGGTGGTTGGCAATGGGGATGTTGTAACAGTATCTGGCTACCCCAAAGGCAACAGCTTTCAGGTACTTGCCTATAGCAATAAGACTCAGCATGTGAGCAACCATGAAAATTGGATTGTCTTGGGCTTGGGAGCCCTATTCTTCTTGGCTGTTGCAGTTGGTCTTCTCAACTCAGAGCTCGTGGCAGAAGGCGCCCTAGCACCAAAGGTCTTTCTGATTGGTTTTGTGGGCGTCGCTATTTACATGGGCTACCGCACCCTACTCATTCGAGAGGCAATCGCCCTGCTGCAATAAAAAAGCCCTCGTCAGAGGGCTTTTTAACAAATACGACTTTAATGCGATGTTGATACAGATTAGTGACTGCTAGCGCCACCTAAGTAAGCAGCCTTCACGGCGGGATCGTGCATCAACTTATCTGCTGGGCCATGAGTCGCAATCTTGCCGTTCTCAAGCACATAGCCATAGTCTGCAACCTGCAAGGCAGCTGCAGCAAACTGCTCCACCAATAACATCGTTACGCCTTGTGATTTGAGATTGGAGATGATCTTAAATACTTCCTCAACCAAGATTGGCGCCAGACCCATGGATGGTTCATCCAAGAGAATGATCTCTGGATTAAGCATCACAGCACGAGCCATTGCCAGCATCTGCTGCTCACCGCCCGACAATGTTCCAGCCAACTGATTGCGACGCTCTTTTAGGCGCGGAAACATTTCGAGAGCGCGCTCTAGATCGTTCTTAATATCGCCTTTAGGACGGCTACCTATAAAGCGTGGGAATGCGCCTAACAAGAGGTTGTCGTTGACAGACATCGTCGTAAAGACTCGACGACCTTCTGGACTGTGAGCCAAACCGAGGCGGGCGATTTTATGAGAGTCGTAACCATCAATTTTTTCGCCGCTCAAAGTGACTTCGCCACCGGTAGGCTTAATCATGCCAGTAATGGCGCGCATGGTCGTTGTTTTACCGGCGCCGTTAGACCCGATCAAAGTAATGACCTGTCCTTTAGGAACATCAATATTGATGCCGTGGAGGACTTTGACTTTGCCGTAGCCTGCTTCAAGATTCTTAATAGATAACATGGTATTTACCGATTCAATAGGTTCGAGTGATTAAGTACCCAAGTAGGCATGAATCACCTTCTCGTCTGCCTGAACTTCAGCGGGTTTACCTTCTGCAATCTTCTGACCGAAGTCCAAGACAGAAACGGTATCGCACACTGACATGACCACATCCATGTGATGCTCAATCAGGATGAAAGTAATGCCGCTATCGCGGATCTTACGAATAATGCGCAAGAGTTCTTTAATGTCAGGAGCTGTCAAGCCAGCAGCCGGCTCATCGAGCAAGAGCAACTCTGGATCCAAGGCCAAGGCACGAGCAATCTCTAAGAGGCGTTGCTTACCGTAGGGCAAGTTACGCGCTTCTTCATTTGCCAAGTCATCCAAGCCAACGAACTTCAAGAGGGCCATTGCACGAGCATGCGCCTCAGCCTCTTCCTTCTTGTAACGCGGCAGATGCAATGCAATCTCTACCATGTTGGACTTAAAGGTGTGATGCAAGCCAACCAAAATATTTTGGATAGCCGTCATTTCACCGAAGAGCTGAACGTTCTGGAAGGTACGGGCAATACCAGACAATGCAATGTCAGAAGAAGTGCGGCCAACAACGCTTTGACCTGCAAATAAAACGTTACCGGCAGTCGGCACATAAATACCGGTCAACACGTTCATCATGGTGCTCTTACCGGAACCGTTAGGGCCGATCAAGCCATGAATAGTACCGCGCTTAATGCTGAGGTCAACATTGTTCAAGGCTTTCAAGCCGCCGAACTGCATCAATACGGAGTCTACTTTTAGGAGTTCAGCGCCGGTATTTTGATCGCTGATCTTGCTGATAAAGCTAATGGAATCATCCACCGCTTCAGCATCACCACCGCGAGTAGTTTTAGCTTTGCCAACAATAGACTGGTAGAAGCTCTTCGCAAAACCAACAATACCGTTTTGCAAGTAGTACACCACGAGCAAAATCATGAAGCCAAAAATACTCAAGCGCCAATCGGAGATGCTATCGAGCCAGAATGAGAATGCTGCTAAACCCACTACACCGGCGATTGGAACAGCAACACGGCGTAGGGTTGTGACTTTCTTAGACAGGGCCATAGCAGCCCCCGCTACCACTACGATTGCAATAACTGAAGCAACGATACGGAATAAGTGAATGTCGTCCAATAGCTTTGGCAACAACACGATGATGGCAGCACCAATCACCGCGCCAAGGCGTGACTTACGTCCACCCATAATGATGCCGAGCAAGAAGAGCACAGCCAATTCATTGTTATAGGTATTTGGAGAGATGTATTGCTCAGAGTAAGCATATAAGCAACCAGCCAAGCCAGCAAAGCCAGCGCTAATCACAAATGCAATCACCTTAAAGCGATATACGGACACACCCATACAGTCACAAGCGATTGGGCTATCACGCAATGCCTCAAAAGCGCGACCCATTTGTGACTTCACAAAGCGATCGACCACGATCATAGCCAGAATCAGAACAATTGAGACCAACCAGAAGTACTCTGCCTTGGTCATCGGAACACCCATGAGCTCTGGCTTTGGAATCTTGATGCCCAATGGGCCTTCAGTCAACCAGGTCATCTCATTAATCAAGATTTGAGCGATTGTTCCAAATGCCAAGGTCACCATCGCCAAATAAGGCCCGATTACTTTTAGGGCAGGTAAAGCCAAAAGCCCGCCAAAGATGGCAGTCACCACGATGGATGCCGGCAAAGTTCCCCAGATCGTCCAGCCAAAGTGAAAATACAAAACACCTGCCGTGTAAGATCCAATTCCAAATAAGGCAGCATGTCCCAAAGAAACTTGTCCAACATATCCAACCACGATATCCAAACCATATAACAAGATGGTGTAGATCAGAATCGTTTCAACTAAGTGAATGTAATACGGGTTATGAATAAAGAGAGGCAAACAAAAGAGCCCCGCCATTGCAATTAATAGAGGTATTAGAGACTTCTTCATCATTAAACTTTCTTAATTGCAGATTTGCCAAAGAGACCAGACGGTTTATATGCAAGCACTAGCAAGAGCAAGATCAAACCTGGTACATCTTTATAGCCGGTAGAAATATAAAAGCCAGTTGCCGTTTCTACAATTCCGAGAATCAATCCACCCACAATGATTCCCATACCGCTTGAAAGGCCACCAATAATCGCCACCGCGAAAGCTTTTAATCCCAAGGCGCCACCCATACTTGCGCCAGTCAAGGTCAATGGAGCAATCAACACGCCCGCAAAGGCAGCCGTCAGAGAGGACAAGGCGTAAGAGAATGTGATGACTAGGCTGGTATTAATACCCATGAGGCCAGCAGCATCGCGATCGTTTGCTGTTGCAACCACCGCTTTGCCGTAAATTGTTTTACGGTTAAAAAATTCCACCAATAACATCATTACAAGCGCGCCAACCACCACCAAAATTTCCATTGGCAAAATATTTGCGCCCAGGAACTCCATTGGCTCCATCGGCAACGGGGAAGGAAATGGCAATGCATCGCGACCCCAAATATTTTCTGCAACGTTCTTGAAAATAATGCCGAGAGCGATAGTAGACATAATCCAACCGAACTCAGACTTAATCTTGATTGCGGGTCGAACACCAATCAATTCAACAAAGCCGCCTTGAACCATTCCGAATAAGCAAACTATTGGAATCATGACCCAGTAGTTCATACCGAAAGTCTCTACGCAGGTTAAACCTACTAGAGCGCCTAACATCAGCGCTTCGCCTTGACCGAAGTTCAAGGTGCCTGAGGTGGCAAACGTGAGCTGGAAACCGAAGGCGATCACCGCATAGATCATCCCCACCGCGATACCGCTTGAGAGGATTTGTGCAAACATGTCCATTTTTATTGGCCTAAAAGAAAATACTTAAAACTGTTTTATTAACGAATTCGACATTGTAAGCAAAACGCCGCTTTTTGGGCGGCGCTTTGTTTTTACTAATGTTGCAGTGCAAAATAAATGATCATCTTGCCTGCCGCTTTGAACTGAAATTACTTCTTCTTAGGAGTTGCGTCCTCAGCATTCAAGAACTCAACGCGACCATTTTCAACTACACCCATCACTACATCTTTCATCTTGATAGCGTCGTGATCAGTTGCGGAGAATGGTTTGTTGTAAGTAATGACAACACCGTCAACTGGAGTCTTCAGATCTTGCAATGCTGCAACAATCTTTGGTCCTTCTGTGCTGTTTGCTTGCTTGATCGCTGCAGCCAAGAGGTAAACAGAGTCATATCCTTGTGCTGCAGAAACTGGGGAAGCAATGTTGTTATTTTTTGGCTTGAACTCGGCCAAGTAAGCTGCTTGGAAAGCCTTACGCTTAGCTGTTGTAGATGGAGATTGAATGTAGGTTTGTGGCATTGTTGCGCCGTTACCGTTCTTACCAGCTGTATCAATAAAGCTAGCCATAGACAATGTCCAAGAGCCAATCATTGGTTTTTTCCAACCCAATTTCGCCATACCGTTAGCAATTTGTGCCAACTCAGGCCCAATTGCGTAAGTCAAAATCACTTCAGCACCAGCGTTCTTTGCCTTCAGGATTTGTGAAGTCATATCAACGTCACCAATGTTGAATTTCTCAACCGCTACTGGAGTAACGCCATAAGTCTTCAAAGCCTTTTCTAAGTCTTCACGACCTAGCTGACCGTAGTTTGTAGAGTCAGCCAAAATCGCCACCTTCTTCAGGCCACGCTTCTCAACCGCTTCTTTAGCAATCAATGGCGCTTGGATATTGTCAGGCGCAGCATTACGGAAAATATAGTTTTCTGCTGCATTCGGGAATTGCTTAGTCAAAATAGAGCCAGTAGCAACGTTGTTCATTACTGGAATCTTGGCGTCTTGATAGAAGCGTTGTGAGGCCAATGCCACACCAGTGTTGATGTAACCCAAAGTAGCAACTACTTTTTCGTTGTTAATCAATTCTTGTGCAATTTGAACGCCACGCTCATTTTTTGCTTCATCATCGCGTTCAATCAAAACGATTTTATTGCCGTTAATGCCACCAGCAGCATTGATTTCTTTCGCAGCTAAGCGCACACCATCACGCATACTCACACCCATGGAGGCAGAGCCACCAGTGAATGGGCCTGAAAGACCAAGTTTGATATCGGCAGCGTAAGCGCCAGTTGTAAACATTGCAGCAGCAGCTACTGCAAAAATGTGATGACGAATATTCATAAAGTCTCCATGACTAGAAATGTAAATAAATTCTTTTTATAGGTACTACTTAAAACGAATATCCATCTTACAGTCAATGTAGAGGCAAAAAAAGAGCTTTGCATTAGGGTTTTACATTACCCCCTAGAGATAAAAGTTGTTTTAAAAAAACTTACGACTTTGCTCTCGCAATGTAGGCCAGAAAAGATTGATTACTAGACCGGCAATTACCAAGCCAGCCGCCATGACTTTCCAGAGCGGCAGAGACTCACTTAAGAAGTAAGCGGATGCCCCCATTCCAAAAATTGGTACTAATAAGGGAGCTGGTGCGACTACTGCCGCTGGATGCTTAGAGAGAAGCCAACCCCAAGCTGCATACCCAAACAAAGTGTTCCCCCAAGACTGCCATAGGACGCCAAGCCAGGCCCCTATTGAGGCAGAGGCAATTGAAGTCGTCATACTTTCCCAGCCACCCTCGAAGATGAGCGACACAATCAACAAGGGTGGAATTGAAAAAGTACTCGCCCAAACAACATAAGAAAACATATTGATTGCACCGGCGCGCCGACTCACCGTATTGGCAATGCCCCAAGAGAGCCCAGCAAATACCACCAAAGCGAGACCTAAGACTGTCGTAGTCGCATCAGTGTGCGCTGCAATAATTCCCAGGCCAGTCATGGCAACCGCCACTGCAACTACTTGATAAGGTCGAAGTCCTTCTTTGGCAAAGAACATCGCAAAGCCAATGGTAAAAAATACTTGCGTCTGAATCACCAGAGAAGCCAAGCCCGGAGAAATGCGACCATCAATGGCGTAATACATCACGCCGAACTGCCCCACTCCGGTTGCTAAGCCATACACACAAAGGTTTCCCCAAGATACTTTTGGCCTGGGAATAAAAAAGACAATGGGCAATAAGGCGAAAATATATCGCAGTGCAGCAAATAAAAATGGCGGGAAAGCCTCTAGCGAAATCTTAATGACTACAAAATTAGTGCCCCACACTGCCACAATCGCCAAAGCCAGCAATAAATGACTTGCTGGGAGCTGTTGAGGTGGCTGGCTACTGCGGTGCGTTGCCGGACTATTCACCAGTGAGCAACTCGGCAGCACGCTGCGCAATCATCATGGTGGGTGCTGCGGTATTGCCAGAGGTAATGGTGGGCATAGCCGAAGCATCCACCACTCTCAGATGATGAATACCCCTCACCCGCAATTGAGAATCGAGCACCGCCATTGGATCATCAGTACGCCCCATCTTGCAAGTGCCTACCGGATGAAAGATCGTAGTGCCAATATCGCCAGCCGCCTTGATCAGCTCTTCATCACTTTGATATTGCTTGCCAGGTTTGTACTCATCAGGCGTATACGGCTTGAGCGCAGGGCTTTCCACAATCTTGCGCGTGAGGCGCAATGCATCTGCGGCTACCTTGCGATCTTCATCGGTTGATAAGTAGTTTGGCGCAATCACTGGAGGTGCTTCTGGATCGATTGAACTGATATGCACACTACCGCGAGATGTTGGGCGCAAATTACATACGCTCGCAGTAATCGCATTAAAGGAATGCAAGTCTTCACCAAACTTTTCTAGGGATAAGGGTTGTACGTGGTACTCCACATTCGCTGAAGTTTGATCTGGCGAGCTATACGCAAAGGCGCCTAACTGCGATGGTGCCATCGACATCGGGCCAGAGCGCTTAAAGACGTATTCCATGCCGATCATTATCTTACCCAGCAAAGAATTGGCTTTGGTATTTAAAGTCTTAATGCCGCTCACTTTGTAAATCATCCGCAATTGCAAATGGTCTTGCAGGTTCTCTCCTACGCCTGGCAAATCCGCTACCACTGGGATGCCTAGATTATTCAGGTGAGCTGCAGAGCCAATACCAGAGCGCTCCAAGACCTGTACGCTACCGATTGCACCCGCACTCAGAATGACTTCACCTCGCTTTGCAATATTGCAAAGCGCCTCAACAACTTGGCCATCTTTAATGTATTGCACGCCGTAGCAATCTTTAGTGCTCGTATCGATCAAAAGCGTATTCACTACTGCCTCAGTAATGACTGTGAGATTGGGTCGCTTTGCAGCATCGCGCAAAAATGCTTTGGAGGTATTGAGTCGCCAACCTTTACGCTGACTGACATCAAAGTAGCCCACACCAAAGTTATCGCCTTGATTAAAGTCATCCGATGCTGGAATGCCCGCCTCTACCGCAGCTTCTTTGAAGACATCCATGATGGGCCAGCGCAAACGCTGCTTTGATACCGTCCACTCACCACCCTTGCCATGCCATTGATTAGCAGCACTGTGATAGTCCTCGAATTCTTTATAGCGCTTGAGGGCATTTTCCCAAGACCAAGAGTCGTCACCGGTCGCATTAACCCAAGATGCGTAATCACCTGCTTGGCCACGCATGTAAATCATGCCGTTAATAGAAGAACAGCCACCAAGTACTCGACCACGGGGATAGAGTAATGAACGTCCGTTTAAGCCTTTTTCCGCAGCAGTCTTAAAGCGCCAATCTGCTCTAGGGTTATCGATGCAATACAAATAACCCACCGGTACATGAATCCAGATGTAGTTGTCATTCTTACCAGCCTCTATTAACAGAACCCGTTTAGCGGGATTCTCGGTCAAGCGTTTAGCCAACATGCAGCCCGCACTGCCGGCGCCGATGATGATGTAGTCGTAGGTGTTTTGATGACTTGCTGTACTCATGTCTCTACTTTTATAGATGCTAACTTTTAATCTCTATTATTTACCAAATCTTGCAATAGGGAGAAATTGGGCAATTAATCTAGAAACGACAAATACCCGTCTAAAATAGCCCCATGCATGTCAATGAAAAGAACCGCACCCCCAAGAAAGAAGATCTTAATGAGGGGCCAAGCAAATCCGAGCTAAAGCGGTTGATGACCGAGCGCCAAAAGCTGGCCGAGGTTCTGGCAGCACTCAGTAGCGATGCTTTAAAGTCCATCCCGATGGATGAGGCGATTAAAGCCGCCATTGCGGAAACGAACAAAATCAAAAGTTTTGAAGCGATTCGTCGCCACAAACAGTATCTTGGCAAACTCATGCGTTTTTTGGATGAAGAAGAGTTAGATGCCATTCAAAAGCGCTTAGATGCAATTCAGGGCATCAGCAAAGCAGAGACTGCCAAACTCCACCATCTCGAGTCCTATCGCGATCGATTGATTGCTAATGATGAAACCTTCACCAAGATGATTGAGCAATATCCCGATATGGATATTCAGAATATGCGCACCCTCATCCGTAATGCCCGCAAAGAGAAAGAAACCAATAAACCTCCCAAGGCTTACCGAGAAATCTTCCGCGTCTTAAAGGATATGGGAATCTAGCTGCCCAATTACCAAGAATCAGGCTTTTGAATTTTTGAGTTCGGGATCTTGACTGGAAGCTGCGCAGCAGCAACATGTGAAACATTAAGAATCTTTCTCCAATCAGAGTGCTTTATTAAATCACCTGAAATATGTCGATGATTTTTACTTTTAATTGGTGCTACCACGCCAATGCGCAAGTGGGGTTGATGCCTCTTCACCGCCGCTAAAGCACCCTCAAGATCAGAATCATTGCTACAAACTACTGCCTGCTCATATATGCCAGTCCAAGCGCCAGTAATCAAGTCTGATGCCAAATTCACATCCGTCTTTTTTTCATTAAAGTCATAAACCTGAACTATTTTCAATTCAGGGGATTCAATAATCGGTCTCACCAACCTTTGGTATGGTGTTGTCGCCAAAATTTTTCCTTGGATTATTTCCAAAGAATTGGGATACATTTTTCTTAAGGCCTGAAGATATAACCGTTGTCGCTGGGTTGACATCGGGTCATCCGACATCCTTCCTAGGACAGGCGCTGTGTAATAGCGCACTTGAGTTAATTCTGCATTTTTATCTAAGATGTACTCAGAAAATAACCTAACAATATCAAGCCACTTCAATTTTGAATTTCTTAGCAAGCCGTAATAGAGGTTGTAACCATCAATATAAATAGTAGTTTTGATAATTTTTCCATTCCAGAAAAGACAAAACCACCCGAAGGTGGTTTGTCGCCCAAAAAGCATTCGGATAAACCGAACGGTTAATGGGTGAGTCGTGAGCAAATTATACGCCTTTTGAGTGCTGGTGAATTCACCTAATCATTAAATGGTTTTCAAGACTGTAAGATAAAAAATAACCTTCTAAATCTTTAACTTGGTCGAGGGAATTTCTACCCAGCGATACATGTAGTTAGCGGCAATAGCACTACACACCACAACCACCAGCATTAAGCTAATTGCAATCAGTCCACTCTCGTGAGCATGCATTCCAGAGGAAATATAAAACGTATTTGCCAGCAAGATAAAGGCAAAGTGAATCAAGAAAGCACAATAGGATCGCGGGCTTGCCCAAGCAATTGCTCGCAGTGCTGATGCTTTCAATCCATGAATCATAGAGTCTGTACCAGGGTAAGCAGTATTGCCCCATATCAATAACGCAATAGCCACAAACCAAGCTAAGAAGTTTCGCAGCCAAACTTGTTGCAATGTAGAAACCGCAATAATCAGGCCAATCACAATCAGTGCAAGCTTGGCTAAGGCCTGGATCTTCTGATCAGCAAAGTTCTTGGCAAGATAAGCTAGTACGCCAAGGCTATAAGAGCCAATGAAATAAATAAAGTAAGCCTCGTATTGGGCTGAGCGATTGAAGTACAGCAAAGAGCTCACTGCAACAATACTGATCAGCCAAATCAAGGCTTGATAAGAAGAAAAAGAAATCAGCAATATAGCTAGCACTGAATACAGCTGCCAATCAATCGCTACATACCAAGCGCCAGCTGAAATCGAATCAAGCCCTAGAATGCCTTGCAGGAAAAATAGGTGCGCCAAAAATTGACTAAGCGTTTCCTGTTCGCCAATAAATTCATCATTCACCCAAAAGCGTGCAATCCAAGCGCAGAGAATCGTGAAAATCAAGGCAGCAATGTAGGGGGCAAACAAACGCAAATAGCGATTGATGATGACTCGCAGTAAATTCTGGCTGCTGAATTTCGCATTAGCAAATCGCGTAAGGGATTGGGTTGCTAAGTACCCCGCCATCACCAAAAAGATTTGCACGGCATAACGACCGTACTCAAAGAGCCATGTCATCAAGCCCGGCAATACGGTTTGTGCATCCACCGCCAGCTGACCGTAGCTAGACAGGTGATGCAGAATAATCAGCAGCGCTGCAAAGACCTTGAGAAGGTCAATTAAGAAAAGGGGTTGGGCTTGCTTCAAAACAGAAATAGGCCGGCACTCAAATTAATAAAGAGTGATTATTTGGATTCCTTGGACTTTGCCTTGCCCATTAAAGAAGCGAGCATAGGATTGCTGCTGGCAAGCTCTTTTTTAGTTTTCGCAATACCCTCTGCGGTACCTGGCTTTGGCGTCTTAGCCGCATTTTTCATACGCTGCGCAGTTGTCAGCGCTAGGCTTTTATAGAGATCCGTTTTTTTCATTGACATAGTAATTAAATATCTAAATAGATCTCCGCGATTACTTAGTCAATGAACGTGCAGCCAAGCCCAAGAACAGCAATGACCAGCCCTGCAAAAGCAATTCAATAGCGATGAGCAAGCCAGGCAACCACAAGCTACTTTCTGGATAGCCATTCATGATGAGCACACCCATCAAGATCGAAATTACCGAAGACAATACCAACCAGAACCATTCACGGAAATGACGATGCTGAAATGCGGAGATCAAACGTAAAAAGCCCGTAACAAAGAAGATTGCGGCAAGCCACAATGTAATCGCTTCTAAAGCGGGAACTGGAAAGGCCCAAGTGTAGATGCCAGCAGCGATATAGAGGATCGCTAAAACCACCTGAATCCCCACACTCTTCCAACCAGTGGATTTGAGGGCATGGGCAAATTGCACTGCACCACCAAAGATCAAGAAAGCGCCGAGCACATTCACTGTGACAAACGAAAACAAGGTTTGGCCAGCAACACCAATCATTCCCAAGGCAATAAACAGAATGCCCATGCCAATCAATGCGCCGGGCACTTTAGCCGCAGCGCCGAGAACGGATGCGCGGATTTCTTTAATTTGAGCAAGGGATAATTCAGTCATTTACGGGCTTTCGAAGAAATATGCAGCAATAAAAGCTCTACTGTATCAATAAACTCAGGGTTTTAGAGCATAAATCAGGCCAAGCAAGCCCCCAAGCGTAATAGGTGCGTAGGAAAAACGGGTATTCTTACTTCTTTTAGAAAGCTAGGCAACTGGCTACCCGCATAAGAAAGCATTGAATTTAGATGGATACCACTTTTACCGTTGTTCTCGGCATTGTTGCCATGCTCCTACCTTTGGTTGTAGGGCGTCTAGTATGGAAACGCTTTGACCAATACTTTGGCCGTAATGATGAGGCCTACATGGATAGCCTGGAATATTTTCTTAAGAAAATTGGCTTCACTATTTTGATCGCCTTCATCCTGCTATGGATCGGCATTAGCCTGGTTTTCAGCGGCAGCCCGATCTACTAAGAAGAGTGCCTAGTCTTCATGAACGATCAACTTCTCACGATTCTCAAGAAAGCAAAGCTGAACTTTGCGGTACTGGGTAGCATTCTGGTGCTCGCGGTTGTCGGCAAGCTCACGAACCCAGAGTTCACCAACGGGATCTTTTTGCTGGCGGATCAACTGGTTTCTGAACTCATTCTGCTGTTTGTTGCCATTACCCTAGGTGCATTTATCCCCAACTTCAAGTTAGTGGTGCTGGGTGCAATAGCCGCCTTTATTGCGGCCGCAGTGGCAATTCAGGCGGGTATCTTCACCTACCTAACCATCGACTACTTGTTTGCCGTTCTGATCGTAGTCTTAGGCTTTGCGTCAATTGCCAACCTATATAGGCATTACAGAGAATTTCAGCTTTAAACCCCCAATTCGAGCTGTTTTCACTAATTTCTTGATTTTTCATGAAATTTCAAGAAAAATAATGAAAACTACCGGAGTAATTCTATGGGCACCCTTCATTTAAGCAAATTTTCATCTCAGGCTAATCCAGAGATTCTTAATACCTTGCGCCAAATTGCCGAGGTAGAGGGGAAAAAGTTTCATGCAGTTCTAGATGAAGCCTTCCGCGATTTCTTAAATAAAAAGGGTGCAACCACTCCAAATCGCCAAGTGATGACTAGCTTTGCTCAAAGTCTCCATGAGTTTGAAGATCTATACAAAGAGCTTGCTAAGTAATGCTCTTTCTCAATACGCAAGACATCATGCTCATGCACGATGTCTTGATCAATAAATTTGGTGGGGCTGCCGGCCTAAGAGATAAAGCGGGATTGGAATCTGCACTGATGCGACCTCAATCGGGATACTATGCCGATGTAATTGCACAAGCAGCCGCACTCTTTGAAAGCCTCATCGTCAACCACCCCTTTATTGACGGAAATAAAAGAATCGCTTTTGCGGCGATGGATACTTTTTTGCGTATTAACAATATGAGGCTCAATACAGATTCGATAGAAGCCTACCGTCAAATAATGCACATGTTCAAAGCGCAAGAGCTTAAGTTCCACCAAGTTGATGCATGGCTCCGAACTATCTGCAAATAAACGAATTATTAGAGCAACTGCTCCATTCCACACTCATCAATGAGTCGCTGCATTAATAACCTCTCGTGCGCTTGAATCTCGTGAATCTCCAAAAAGCGCTTGTTCCGCCCATAAATTCCTATTGCTTCTTCATCGGTTAAAAGTACATCGTGATTAAGCTGCCATGACAAGCTTCTTAACTGCGGATAGTCACGAATCCTAATATGCGCCCCATCAATATTGAATTCAACCGCATTTTTTTCAATTTTAGGCATTGGCAGACCCAGCGGCTTCAAGATATCTAAGTCCAGACCCAATGCTTTACAAAGCTTAATATAAGCATCTATGCAAATCGAATTGGCGCCTCTTTCAATACGGATTAAAGTGATTCGAGATATCCCTGATGCTCTTGCAGCAGAGGTAATCCGAACACCCAAAACCTTTCTTTGAGCACGAATTTTTTGACCCAGGACTAACCGATACATAACAAGCCCTCTCAATTATCAAGGTCTAAGTTTGAGCTGGGGACTTAAAAAGCTCCCAGCCACTCTTGTTCACCACCAACTGTAATTTGCATTATGCCGATGGGATGTCTCAAAAACCGGGTCAAATTCTGGATCCTCAAGACACTTTCTCATCTGCCTATTATTGTGGGTGCGCAGTCGATGGTCGTATACCCTGCGATACCAACGTGGTGCTGTACTCCTCATCGTCATCTGACTGTCAGAGTGATAGTGTGCGATCGCTTTTCGACCCAATACAGATCGTGGATCATGACGTGGATATTGCACCCCTAGAATACGAGATTCCCAGTCAATTAAGACCCACCCATAGTCATGCTGCTGATTTTTTCTTCTATAAGTACGTGACATAACAAACTCCTTGTAGATAGTTACGTCATGTCGATCTCCTTAATAAAATTAGTCGCTCGGACTCAAGCGAAGTGAATAAATGCAAATGAATTACTACAATTCATAATGAGACGAAATGCAGCCTTTATGCCTTGAAGCAAATTGTTTCGAATTGAAATTTTAATAGGCGAGAAAAACCTTCTTATGCAGATGGTTTGATTTAAGCAAAGCAGAAGATTTATTACATCTACTATTTAGACTATTAATTACTTTAGTTAAATTTGTAGCTATAAGACTCTTGCTGGCTTTTCAGCAGAACCGAGTTTTGGGTAACTGATAAAAACCAAGCCCGCTCATCTATTTTTGGCTTAATATCCTCAAAAACAACGGGGTTCAATATGGCAACACACCAAGCTGGATTCTCATCTCGCACAGACTCGTAGATGATTGCTTGAACATTAGTCTTACGCACTACTCGAGCAATCTCCTGGGTCTCAAGATAACGATCCGATGTAGTCCAGGCCACCCCATCCTGGGCAAAAGGTGAGCGCCTTAGATCCACAGCTTGGCAAGATGGTTCAGAACAAAAAACAGTGTGCGCAACCGGTCCTAGGCAATCCAGATCCACTGAATCTCTCAAAAAACGCCAGCGCCAATATCCCAATTCCGCACCAGCAGTTCGAATAGATTCTGCCCCATAAAAAACTCCTGGATCTATTTCAGATCGAAATCTTGAGCCCCCTCTTTTGGGGTGATAGCGAAACGGGGTTGCAAGCAAATAATCTAGATTTGATGTGCCAGGCCTCATCATGGGCTTGCTACTCTCAAGCAATACCTCTAAGGTATGCTGCTCATCTATATCGTCGACCAACTTCATTGTTGATGCGACATGCTGTGCCTCAACAATTCGCCAAACTCTTTCCCGCCAGGGAAAAACTTCAGACGATACCGCGTGAGGAGTCCAAGTATTGAACGACACGTACCAATCCCTCCGTTGTTTGTATTAGGGTGATGGGCTTTGAATGAAGGCTGAGATTTTCACTGATGAGCCATTGATGGGCAATCCGATCATCACTCACGATAGAGTCAAGTGATCGATATAAACGAACGAATAAGAGTGAAAAATCCCATTCTTTTCCCCCCTCCTTTAATTGATACGCCCCCTGATATAGACGCGTAATCGTAGGGGGGCTCAGACCAAGGACTTTTGACAACAAAGCATGAGAAATCTGCAATCTATCTGCAGCTCGAATGACTGCCTTCCCCAATACGCTGGCGGAACTTGGAATTGGCCTAATTTGATGCGCTGATGTCATTATTTAAGATCAATGAATTTCATATGAAATATTATTATACAAAAGTTTCTAAAGAAACAACTAGACTCTCTGTGTGGGTAAACATGTGAGATTTTCTTTGTGAAAGCAATGTTATAATTCAAACAAATTAAGTTTTATATAAAACATACACACTACAACATGCACGTACACGCTGAAACACCCCAAATCATTGATCGCGGAGCATTAGCCAAAATGATCATGCAACTAATGGATCACTGGGATCTGCCTACCGAAGATCAACTTGCATTGCTCGGCTTGGCTTCTAGCAACCGCTCTGCCCTTGGTCGCTATCGTCAAGGCGAACCTATCAGCCAAAACGTTGATCAATATGCGCGTGTTGGCCACCTATTAGGAATTCATAAAAACCTTCGCCTTCTATTTCCTCGCAATAAAGAGTATTTATATAGCTGGATGAAAACTAGGAATAAGGCCTTTGAAAATAGAACCCCCGTTGAGGTGGTTAAAGAACTTGGGTTTATGGGCCTGCTGATGGTGCGGTCCTATTTAGATAGAGCAAGAGGCATCTAATGGATAGTCTATTTGATGGTTTAACTCTGGTTGACACCCATCAAGACTTGGCTCGAAACATCATTTCCCTTATTGAGAGTGAAAATCTTTTCGATGATTTAAGTGATTCTCCCAAAGACTGGGAAACAGCTCAAATGGTTGAGCTTGACCACAAGCCATCTCCATTTGAATCCCCTGTGCCCGCAATACATCGCCCATTCGAGGATGCTGTATGGGACAACGCTATTACGTATCCATTTAAGCATTGGATGCGTAGCCGTTTTTCAGATGGCTCTTTTGGGGTTTGGTACGGTGCAGATTCACTAGAAACCAGCATTTATGAATCAGCGCATCATTGGTATGCTGGACTCCTAAGTGATGCCGGATTTAATCGACCAGGCGCATATGTTGAACGCAAGGTCTATTGGGTTAGATGTGACGCTGCATTAATTAATCTCAAAGAAAAAGTTCTGTCTCACCCCCAATTAATGGACCCAAATGACTATAGCTACTCGCAAACTATTGGGGCTAGATTGCATCATGAGGGGCATCCAGGACTTTTGACAAGGTCCACTAGAAATTTAAGTGGTGATACTTTTGCAATACTAAAGGCCCAAGTACTTTCAGCCCCCCGTCACGCAGCCTATTACTCTTATGAAATAGCTGATGACTCCATTCTGGTGAAGTTGAATGGAAGATCTCTGGTTTTGAAAATTCCTAAGTATTAATTTTTGAGCCCATCGCTATATACCCGCCCCAAATACACGTGAAAACCAAAAGATGTCGCTCACACAGCAGTACCAAAAAGTAAAAGATAGTGTGGTTCAAGTTCTAGCCCTTAATGGTAATAACATCATAAGCTCTGGATCTGGCTCGGTAATAGGTAAAGGTCGCCATGTCCTTACCTGCGCACACTGCGTAATTAATGGCACACAAATGGCCATTGCTGATCCCAGAAACCCCGGCGTAGCGCTGCACGGAAAGACTATTTTTATAGACCAGTCAAATGATATTGCCCTTCTTGAGTTTCCTCACTTTATTGGCTCACCGGTGATTTTTGCGAACAGCAAAACATGCTCAATAGGAAATAGTGTTTTTATCGTAGGATTTCCAATGAATATCATGGAGCCAGTTTTATTCTCCGCTCATATAGCTAGCTTAACCCTTAACCACCTAAGAGTTGATGCTTCCGTAAATCACGGCAACAGTGGAGGGCCACTCTTTAATTCTTCCGCAGAGCAAATAGGGGTTGTAAATGCTAAGCATGGGTCGCTATCGGCATACTTATCCCAACTTATGAATGCTCGTCCGGGGGCATCCATAAGCATTTCAGGGATAGACCCAGTGCAAACTATTCAAATTTTGATCAGTGAAATGCAGAAGAACCTAAACCTGGGAATAGGTTACGCAGTCCCAACATCGGCAATCAAGCCGCTGCACGGAATACTAAGCGCAGCCATCCCTTAGTTAAGCCACTAGCTTTAAAAAATCGACCTATAAAAAACCTGCATAACTAAGGAAACTGACCAACTTGAAGGTTATGCGGTAAAAACTTGCAGGTTATGGGTATCCACACATTTCTTTTGACCTGCGGCATGCAAATTCTAAAAGGCCTTAGGCCCTATATACATATTTAGATATATAGACTCAATATTTAATTAGTTGTCGAAATAAGAAAGCCCCTAGACAATACGGCTCTATGTATAAATACGACCATATTGACCAAACCCTGGTAGATCAACGGGTTACCCAATTCAGAGACCAGGTAGAAAGGCGCCTCAACGGTACCTTAGCCGAAGAGGAGTTCCGCCCCTTACGTCTGCAGAACGGCCTTTATCACCAGCGCCACGCTTATATGCTGCGCGTTGCTATCCCTTACGGCTTATTAAGCGCTAAGCAATTACGTACTTTGGCCCTCATTGCTGATAAGTACGATCGCGGCTACGGCCACTTCACTACCCGTCAGAATATTCAATTCAACTGGGTTGAGTTAGAGCAGACGCCTGACATCTTGGCCGAACTAGCCAAGGTAGAGATGCATGCCATTCAGACTTCAGGAAACTGCATTCGGAATATCACGAGTGATGCCTTTGCGGGAGTGGCTGCCGATGAATACATCGACCCTCGCCCAGTTTGCGAACTACTACGTCAATGGTCAACCTTGCATCCTGAGTTTGCTCATTTGCCACGCAAATTTAAGTTTGCGATTAATGGCGCCAAAGAAGACCGCACTGTATTGCTTTGCCATGATGTTGGTATTGAGCTCAAGAAAAACATCGTAGGCGAATTAACTGCCGACATTTATGCAGGTGGCGGCATGGGTCGCACCCCTATTCTGGGCTCATTAATTAAACAAGATTTGCCATGGCAAGTTCTGCCAAGTTACTTAACGGCCCTCTTGCGTGTGTATAACCGTTTTGGCCGTCGGGACAATCTTTACAAAGCGCGCATCAAGATTTTAGTTAAGGCCTTAGGTCCGGAAGAATTCGCACGCCAGGTTGAGGGGGAGTGGTTACATCTTCACAATGCAGAAAAAAATAGTGATGCCAATTTCACTCAAGCTGAGTGGGAGCGTGTAGCTCAACACTTCACTAAACCAGCCTATCAGCAGTTAAACGCATTAAGCAATGAAGATATCCATACTGCAGCACCCGAGGATGAGAGAGCGGCTTTTGCTCGTTGGCTGGAGCGCAACGTCAAACCACATCAAGTGCCGGGCTATGCCTCTGTCATTTTGTCGCTCAAGCCTCATGGCACCGTTGCCCCAGGGGATGCCACTACTGCTCAGATGAATGCCATTGCCGATCTAGCTGATCAATACAGCTTTGGTGAATTACGCGTAACGCATGAGCAAAATTTAGTATTAGCCGATGTAGAACAATCAAAACTATTAGAACTCTGGCAAGCTGCAAAACAGCAACATGTTGCCCTACCCAATATTGGATTACTCACTGACATCATTGCATGCCCTGGGGGCGACTTTTGCTCGCTGGCAAATGCTAAGTCACTCCCCATTGCTAAAGCAATTCAAGAACGTTTTGATGATCTGGATTACTTATTTGATTTAGGTGATATCAGTTTAAATATTTCTGGGTGCATTAATTCTTGTGGTCATCACCACGTTGGCAATATTGGCGTCTTGGGCGTAGATAAAGATGGTGAAGAGTGGTATCAAATTACTTTAGGTGGAGAGCAAGGCAATGATGCTTCTATTGGCAAAGTCATTGGCCCCTCTTTCTACGCTAATGAAATCCCTGATGTCATGACTAGCCTCATCAATACCTATGTTAATCAACGCGCGACTGACGAACCCTTTATTGAGACTTACCGTCGCTTGGGTGTAGCTCCATTCAAAGAGGCGGCCTATAAGAACAATGGTAAGCACTCCAAAGGGGCGCTAGCTTAATCATAGAAAAACGATGAACAAACAAATTATTCACTTTCCAAAAGACGGTAAGCCCACAGTAGCTGTCAATGAATGGCAAACATGGGATGGCGAGCGCGATGAAGGCGGTATCCCTGACTTAGAGCATGGATTACATAAAGTATTGGTACCGTTTCATTGGTGGATCACCCATCACAAGAATGCTGACCTTATCACTCGTGCGAACAAGGGTGAGATTGGTGTGTGGTTTGCTGCCGATGATGACATTCTGAAGCATGCAGGGATCATTGAGGAAGGTAAAGACCTTTGGCCAGTGGTTGGCGCGCATTTCCCGATCTTTAGAGATGGCAGGAGCTTTAGCACTGCAGCCCTCCTCAGGGATCGCTTTCAATGGCAAGGTGAGGTTCGGGCGATTGGGGATGTCTTAATTGATCAACTCTTGCAAGGAGCACGCGTAGGTTTTGATGCTTTTGAATTACGCCCCGATCAAAGCTTGGAGGTCGGACTCAAACAGTTTGACCTCTTTAGCGTGACTACCCAAAATAGCTGGCGCGATATCCGCAGTACACAAGCGGCTATCTAAGTCAGAGACAACACAGATACATCATGAGCAATCCCAATAAACTCGGTAAAGTGTATTTAGTTGGCGCCGGTCCTGGCGCAGCTGATCTCATTACTGTGCGCGGCGCTAAGCTCTTAGCCAAAGCAGATATTGTGTTTCATGATGCATTGGTAGACCCAGAAATGCTAGAACTCTGTCCGCAAGCCATTAAAGAGCCTGTTGGTAAACGTTGTGGCAAGCTGTCTTCCGCGCAGCATTTTATTAATAAGCGCTTAATTGATGCGGCCCAAAAATATCAAATCATTGTTCGCCTTAAAGGTGGCGACCCCATGATGTTTGGTCGTGCCGATGAAGAAATCCAGGCTCTCAAAAATCACCATATTGAAGTAGAGGTGGTGCCTGGCATCACGGCTGCTTTAGCAGGTGCTGCAGCTATTCAACAATCACTGACTCTGCGTGGTGTAAGCAGAAGTGTTGCTTTTGTTACCTTGGCGCAAGGTGCCGAAAACACCTCGGATAATAAGAACCAACAGCAGCCCATTCAAAACCCGCAAGCTGATACCTTGGTGTATTACATGGGGCGCAAAGAAGCGGCAAATATTGCAAAGCAATTGATTGAAAATAGTTCAAACCACACCAGTGAAACACCGGTGCATATTTTGGAAGCAGTCAGTACCCAGAATGAACGTCATTGGTCTAGCACCCTAGGAGAACTAGCTAGCGGCAAAGCTAATGATTGGTTTGATAGTGCTTCGCCTGCATTAATTATGGTTGGTGAGGCCTTGCGCAAGATGGCCGTAGTAAATGAAGTCAAGAATATAAAATTTGCTTAAGCTTGCTTTATAAGTTTTGATTTTTTCTCTTGTGGGCTGAATTAAGTTTCTTACCAATAATGACTCATAGCCCATTTTTAGGCCTTTCTGGAGCGATATCGGACTTTAATTTTTTGTAATTTGCTAATTCTATATAATAAAGATGCATCTTAGTGTTAAGATGCATCTTTAGTCTATATCAACATCTGGAGATTGCGATGCAAAAAAAGGGGTCTTCCGATCTTGTCTGGCAAAACTGGCATGTCTGCGTCAAATCGGGGATTTTCACAGTTCGTGATTTGCGGTCGATTCTGGTCAGCTTCGCATATGAGCTCAAAGTTGCGCCAGAAAATCGTTACCTTTGTATTTTGGTGGATAGTAAATTTACGTCAGCACGTCTGGAGTCTGAGCTACACGCGTTTAAAAGCATTATTTCTCCTCAGATGGCTGAACAAATTGATCTCACCTTATTTAATCAAGATGAAGGGTTTATCCATTTTCCAGATCGGTGCAATGTTCCTCAAGATCTATTAAGAGAATTTATATATGAGCAACTTGCCTTAACTGGCAAACACTCCCCAGGCGCAACACGTAGTGCAGTACTTAATTTAATGGCCCTTCAATGGCTTACTCGAGGAGCCCCACAGACTACTGAGGCATTGTGCCGAGCAAGTGGAGCTAGCTATCCGACCGTTTTTAATACGATAAAGCGGCTGGAGTCTGAGAATTTGATTATTCGACAATCAGATCGTCGCGTGAGCTTAAAACGATTTCCTGAGAATTTATGGAGACGTTGGGTAGTTGATGGTGAGACACGAAAATCAATTCGCTTTAAGGATCTATCGGGGCAAGCTCGTACGCCAGAAGATTTAGCCGAAAGATTGAAAAACCTCAATTTGACAAATGTGGCAATTGGCGGGGTCATTGGCGCCAAACACTACTACCCCAAGCTCGACATCACCGGAAGTCCACGCCTGGACTTAGTTGTGCATGGTGGCATTAAGAGTAATCTGGAATTTATTAAAAAGATGGATCCCGCCCTAGGGGAACTCAATGGCCTGGTAGAGCCAGCGAATGTAGTAGTGCACTTTTTACCTCGTGCAGACTCCCTGTTTATTAGCGATTCAAAAGGTTTTTTATTGGCTGACCCTATTGAGTGCTTAGCCAATCTATATCAGGGCGGGTTAGATCATCAGGCCAATGATATGCTTTCTGCCCTCACAATCGATCATGAACGGATGTAATGACATGTCTGAAAATCTATCACCAGAAAATATTCTTGCAAGAGTCTCCAGCGCATTACCGATAGAGGCAAGAAAGAACATCATCGTGATTGGCAGCTTGGCTGCGGGGCATTATTTTTCGAGCATACTCAGTAATGGTGGAATTAGAACCAAAGATGTGGATTGCATGCTTTGGCCGCACGCCAATGTAAAGGTCTTGGCTAAAGATGTTGCAGAAGGATTAATCGAGCATGGATGGCAATTAAAGATCGCCGATGGCTACTCACTCTCCTGCGATGAAAACACTAATATTGAAAATTTGCCGATAGTCCGCTTACACCCAGAAGGTGAGGACAATTGGTTTTTGGAGATGCTCAATTCACCCAATGAGGAGCTAACGCAAAGTGGGATGCGCTCCGCTGAAAAGTTGAAAACTAAATACGGATACTTTGCTTTGTGCGGCTTTAAATACCTTAGCTTGATTGAGGTCGAGCCTATAAAAACCGAATATGAAATACCTATCGCTAGTCCGCAAATGATGGCATTAGCCAATTTGCTTCACCACCCAAACATTGGAGCCGAGAAGATTGGTACCAGTAATATTAAGCGCTCCAATAAAGACCTTGGTAGAGTGGTAATCCCCCCATTTTTAACTTAAGCTAAAAGTAGAAGCTGGTACTGCAAGTGCTAGTTTTTGCTTTGGTGTAATTCCACCTAAGCCCATGTTCGGTCTTTCATGATTGTATGTCCACATCCAA
>NZ_JACVOS010000042.1 GCF_018882335.1 Polynucleobacter sp. AM-25C3 | reverse complement strand
TTGATTACCGCCAGAACTGATGGTCGCGCTAATCGCACTACCACCGCTACTAACAGCTTGAGTACCGCCATCATTTACCGTAGTAGCACTTGCAATACCGCCACTACTAACAGCTTGAGTACCACCAGAACTGATGGTCGCGCTAATCGCACTACCACCGTCACCGATAATCTGAGTACCGCCATCATTTACCGTAAGACCACTCACAATAGCGCCGCTCAGGAAGGTCTGGCTACCGCCACTGCTTAGCGTAGTAGCGCTCACACTAGCACCACCATAAACAGCTTGATTACC
>NZ_JACVOS010000012.1 GCF_018882335.1 Polynucleobacter sp. AM-25C3 | reverse complement strand
CTCGGCTTGTTTGAGGATGGCCATGATTTGGCTATCGGTAAAGCGGGAGGTTTTCATAGAATTTCCTTTAAATCAAACAACTTAGAAATTCTACTTTTAACTCAGGTTAAGGGGCGGGGGTATTACCGAAGCACCATGTCTAACTATTCATTTGCAGTAAACCCAGCCAAATCAATTGAAGCCGTGCGTGCTTTGGGTCAAACGGCATTGGGAAATGCGCAGGAATTAGCTCAAATTAATTATCAAGTGGCGCAAGAATTGGTAAGCACAGCTCAAGCCAAGGCAGCTGAATTATTGAAAAGCCAAGATCCTAAGGCGGCATTAGAGTTGCTACAAGGCGAATCCGTACAAGAAGCCATTGCTCAAATTAAAGAGTACCAAGACAAGGTTACTCAGGTATTGCGTCATGGAAATGAAGAATTGGTTGATGCTATTGGTGCACTGATTGATCAATCACAGGATGATTTGAAGGAATTCGTAGCGGCAGCCACTTCAAAAGCACCCGCTGGTTCTGAAGCGTTTGTAACTGCTTTTACCACTGCATTTAATGCTGCAATTCAACACTTTGACCAAGTTCGCTCTACTACTCAAGCAGCATTTGCAAACTTTGAAAAGAGTGCAGAAACAGGGTTGAACTCAGCTCAAGGTCAACTTAGCCAAGTAGTCAAAGCGCATAAAGCTACTGCAAAAAAGGTAAGTGCCAAGTAATTGGAGTGAGTGCTTAACTCCACTGCCACTCAGAAATACTAAACCTGCCTCGGCAGGTTTTTTGTTGTCCACGAAGATCTTGCTCTAATATCAAAGCTTCTTCGCAAAACTGTACTGTGCAAAGGCCTGCTCTGCCACGTTAAACCACTGCGCTTCCATGTTTCTAAATACACGATAGTCCTCGAAGATTTTCTTGAACTGAGGATTTTTAGCAGACTCTTCAGCGTAGGTTTGTTGAGCTGCTTTAAAGCATGCATCTAGAACTGAGGTATTGAACTTTCGCAACACTGCGCCATTCTGAATAAGACGCTGCAATGCGGGTGGATTTAAGGCATCGTACTTCGCACACATATCGGTATGCGCTTCAAAGCAAGCAGCCTCCCATGCCGCTTGATAAGAAGGCGGCAATGAATCCCACTGCTTCTTATTGACCAAGAATGAGAGTCCAGCCGCACCCTCCCAGAATGCAGGGTAATAGTAATTTTTTGCTACTTTAGCCAAGCCTAATTTTTCATCGTCGTAAGGGCCAACAAATTCAGCAGCATCAATCGTGCCTTTTTCTAGAGCTGAATAAATTTCGCCAGCAGGCAACTGCTGCGGAACAACGCCTAACTTAGCAAGCACTTGCCCCGCAAAGCCAGCAATACGGAATTTGAGCCCTTTGAGATCTTCTGGTGATTTGATTTCTTTACGGAACCAGCCACCCATCTGCGTACCTGTTTGTCCGCCCAGGAAATTCACGATGTTGTAGCTGGCGTAAAGTTCACGCATGAGCTTCATACCATTGCCATGCAACATCCAGGCAGATTGCTGGCGCGCAGTCATGCCAAAAGGGGCGGCTGTGTCAAAAATAAAGGCGCTATTTTTTCCAATGTAGTAGTAACTTGCCGTGTGACCGCACTCTACTGTGCCGTTCTGAACTGCATCCAATACTTGCAGCGCTGGAACCACTTCCCCAGCTGCAAAAATCTTGACATTAAATTTGCCATCAGTCGCTTTACGCAAGGCGCTAGCAAACACTTCTGGGGTGCCAAACAAGGTATCCAAAGATTTAGGGAAGCTCGATACCAAGCGCCAATTCAGCGTTGGCAGGCTCTGCGCAATCGATGGGCCAGCTAAAGCTGCCGCGCCAGCGCCAATAGTGGCTTTCTTTAAAAAGGAACGTCTTTGCATTATTTTCTCCTCTGAATTTTATTTTCCACCAACCGTCATTGATCCAATCAAGATAGAGCCCGTTTCTTTGGTGCCCCGGATTAAGGTGTCACTACCAATCATCTGAATATCCATCAGCATATCGCGCAAGTTGCTGGCAATCGTAATTCCTTCAACTGGGTATTGAATCTCCCCGTTCTCTACCCAGTAACCAAAGGCGCCACGAGAGTAATCACCAGTGACGTAGTTCACGCCCTGCCCCATGAGCTCGGTTACCAGCAAGCCGGTACCCATTTCTTTGAGGAGTGCAGGCAATCCGCCTTTAGGCGTCTTCCGACTTTGTAATGTCAGGTGATGAGAACCACCGGCATTACCGGTTGTTTTCATACCGAGTTTTCTGGCGGAATATGTTGATAAGAAGTAGCCTTGCAAAACCCCTTTTTCAACTACGGTTCTTGCGGAAGTCTTCACACCCTCTTCATCAAAGGGCGCACTTCCAGTCATCGACTTTAGGTGCGGATTTTCAAAGAGACTGACATGCTTAGGTAATACTTGCTTGCCCAAGCTATCCAATAGAAAACTAGAGCGACGATATAGAGCGCCACCTGATACCGCCTGCACCAAGCCACCCAATAGGCCAGCCGCTAAGGGTGCCTCAAAAATAACTGGGCAACGACGGGTGGTTAAGGAGCGCGCTTTTAGACGTGAGAGTGCGCGCTCTGCAGCGTACTTACCAATCGCCCCTGGATCAGCCAACTCCTGTGGAATGCGCGAACTGGAATACCAATCATCTCTTTGCATGCGGGATTTTTTACCGCCCTCGTTGGCAATTGGTGCACATGAAATGTAGTGGCGCGAGAACGGGTAGCCCCCCATAAAACCATGGCTTGTTCCCATCATGAAATGCGCATGATGCGCTGATACCGAAGCGCCATCACTATTCTGAATTTGCTTACTCACTGCAAAAGCAGCGCCTTCTGCTGTACGAGCAATATCAATTGCCGTCGCAGAATCCAAATCCCATGGATGAAATAAATCGAGATCCAAAGGATGCTCTTCTAGGAGCGATTTTTCAGCAGGACCGGCACACAAATCTTCTGCTGTATGTTGAGCAATATGGTACGCAGCCTCGACCGTTGCCTTTAAGGACTCTTTAGAGAAATCACTCGTACTAGCGTTGCCTCGATGGTGTCCCAAAAAAACCGTAACACCAACCTGCTTGTCTAGACTTTGCTCAATCGTCTCGACCTCGCCTTTGCGAACGGTGACTGAAAGACCCTGACCTTCGGAAATCTCTGCGACAGCATCTGAGGCACCCCGTCTTTTGGCCTCTTTGAGCATGAATTCAATGATTTCTTGAAACTGATTTGATGAGTATGTAAACATGCCCTAATAATAGCTAGAATAGAAACATGAAGCATACCGAAGCCTGGAAAAGATCCTCCCCTAACGAAATCAAAATTGGCCTGATCTCGATCTCCGATAGAGCAAGTAAGGGCGTTTATACAGATGAGGGGATTCCTGCCCTGAAATTGTGGCTGCAGACTGCCATCAGCACCCCTTGTGTCTTCCATGAGCGCCTGATTGCCGATGAACGGGAGGTTATTGCCGAAACTATCGTAGAGCTTTCAGACGATCTTGGGTGTGATTTAGTCCTGACTACAGGCGGTACAGGCCCCTCCCGAAGAGATGTAACCCCTGAGGCCACAATGGATGCGGGAACCCGGGAAATGCCCGGATTTGGCGAGCAAATGCGTCAAATTAGTCTGCGCTTTGTACCCACCGCCATTTTGTCCCGCCAGACGGCTATTTTGCGAGAAATCGAGGGACATACTGCCCTCATCATTAATCTGCCAGGCCAACCTAAATCGATCAAGGAAACGCTTGAAGGATTGAAGGATGCTGAGGGCAAATCGATTGTGCCCGGCATCTTTGCTGCCGTACCTTACTGCATTGATCTCATTGGTGGTCCATATATCGAAACGGATGAGACCATCATCAAGGCCTTTAGACCTAAGAGCGCCATCAAGAAATAAGGTGGATGCTAGATTACTCTGGCAAGGGCACGATAAATTTATCGCGGTAGTACTTCAGCTCTTCAATGGATTCTTCAATATCCGCTAACGCGGTATGAGCCTGCTTTTTGGTAAAACCTTTGACTAGCTCGGGATGCCAACGCTTACAGAGCTCTTTTAAGGTTGAGACATCAATATTTCGATAATGAAAGAAGGCCTCTAGTTTTGGCATGTACTTCGCCATAAAGCGTCGATCTTGCCCAATCGTATTGCCACACATTGGCGCGATACCTGGTTTGATGTATTTCTTCAGGAAGGCGATACATTCAGCCTCAGCAGTGGCTTCATCCGTTGTTGAGGCCCTGACCTTATCAATTAGGCCTGAGCGCCCATGGGTACCCTTATTCCAAGCATCCATTGCATCTAACAAGGCTTCATCTTGATGCACCACCCACACAGGGGCGGTTGCAATGGTATTGAGGTGCGCATCGGTCACGATCACCGCAATTTCCAAAATGCGCTCTTTTTCAGGGTCTAAACCGGACATCTCCATATCCACCCAAATCAGGTGCTCATTGGCTGGTGGCGTCTTTACTGCCGGGGTAACTGTTTTTTCACTCATATCTATAATCATCTCATGACATTCACAATTATTTTTCTAATCGCCTTTATCGCCAGCTTTGGTCTACGCCACTGGTTGTCCCAACGCCAAATTCATCACGTCGCCATCAACCGCGATGTAGTGCCCGCAGAATTCGCCTCTCAGATTTCTTTAGAAGAACATCAAAAGGCTGCCGACTACACCATCGCTAAACTCCGCTTGGGTATTTTAGAGAATGGCGTCAGCGCCATTATTTTGATCGCCTTCACTCTTTTAGGTGGATTGCAGATTCTCAATATGGGTCTCTTGCAATTGCTAGGCGAAGGCATTGCACAACAAATAGCCTTGCTTGTTTCCATTGTGCTCATCTCCGGAATTATTGACCTGCCCTTCTCTTGGTACAAACAGTTTTATCTTGAGGAGCGTTTTGGCTTTAATCGTATGAATGGCAAACTCTTCTTCAGCGACATGTTCAAGGGTCTTGGTGTTGGTGGCGCAATTGGCGTTCCTCTTCTTTGGGTCATCCTTAGTCTCATGGCTCAAGCTGGTGATTTATGGTGGCTCTGGGCTTGGGGCGTCCTCACGGCCTTTAGTCTTTTAATGCAATGGATCTTCCCAACATTTATTGCGCCTATTTTTAATAAGTTTCAAGCTCTAGAAGAAGGCCCACTCAAGACTCAAATTGAAGCTTTGCTAAAGCGTTGTGATTTTGCAAGCCAAGGTCTGTTTGTCATGGATGGCAGTAAACGCAGCGCGCACGGCAATGCATTTTTTGCCGGCATGGGTAAAGCCAAACGGATTGTCTTTTTTGATACCTTGATTGAAAAGCTCAATCCCGGCGAAGTAGAAGCCGTGCTTGCGCATGAGCTTGGTCATTACAAGTGCAACCATATCCGTAAGCGCTTGTTGGTTTCTTTTGCCCTGAGCTTTGCGACGTTTGCTCTCTTAGGATGGATTAGCACGCAGCCTTGGTTCTACAGCGATCTCGGCATCATGCCCAACCCCAATGGCTATAACGGTGGCTTGGCTTTAGCGCTCTTCATGTTGGTATCGCCCGTATTTAGCTTCTTCCTGACTCCGTTATCCAGCCTAGCATCGCGCAAACACGAATACGAGGCAGATGGATTTGCTGCAGATAAATCTTCTGCAACTGATTTAGTTACCGCACTGGTAAAGCTATACCAGGACAACGCTTCCACCTTGACGCCTGATCCGATCTACACCGCTTTTTATAGTTCGCATCCTCCAGCCCCATTACGCATTGCCAATCTCAAACGTTTTAACTGAGTAATCTGGAATATATTTAGTTAATGGAACAATTTCACGCACTACTAACTGCCTCCTATGGAAGGCATTATTTAGCGCAGCGCTTAGTGCAAGATGCGCGTGGAAATGAATCCCCGGTTGGTGAATTAATTCAAGTGAGTACGCCAGCCAAGCAGCACATTGGCGCGGTTGGTGATCGCATGTTGCTAGAGATGACCTCAGTTGATCAAGCACGCATTATTCGTATTGAGCCACGAGAAAATTTACTCTATCGATCTGATGCCTTTAAAAGTAAATTGATTGCCTCAAACGTAGATCAAATATTGGTCGTGCTTGCTACGCAACCTGCCTTCTCGCCAGACCTCTTAGGTAGAGCAGTTGTAGCGGCAGAGACCAATCAAATTGGTTTGCATATTCTGCTCAACAAATGCGACCTCAAAGATAACTTAGAGCACGCACGCAAAATCATTGCGCCCTATGCACGTATGGGCTATCCCGTTACCGAGGTCTCCGCCAAGTTTGATGAAGCTTCTATAGAAGCCCTACGCCCTGCTATTTGCGGGAAAGTATCTGTGTTTGTAGGGCAATCAGGTATGGGTAAATCCAGCTTGCTGAACGCCTGGGTTCCCAATGCAGCAGCTATTACGCAAGAGTATTCAGTGCGCTTGGATACCGGCAAACACACCACCACGGCCTGTCGCTACTTTGAGCTGCCAGAGGCTTGGGGTCGTGATGCCAGCGGCAAATTGGGTGCTTTGATTGATTCTCCGGGCTTTCAGGAGTTTGGCTTGGCGCACATGTCAGTAAGCGAACTCGAACATGCCTTTAGGGAGTTTCATGACTTGCTAGGCAAGTGCCGCTTTCATAATTGCGCGCACCAAACTGAGCCGGACTGTGCAATAAGAGAAGCGGTAGACAGAAATGAAATAGCACCAGAAAGACTGGCGCTATTTAGACAATTGCGTTCTGACTCAAAAACTGCCGATACGCAGATTCAGGGAATTAGCCAAGCCAAAGAGCGATGGTCAGCATTAGCAATAAAGCCATCCAAGCGATAACCAAGCGCCACACCAAACCAATGGCTGAACGCATTGTGCGCTCATTGGGCTCCAGACCTACTTCATAGACTACTGGCTCACCAGCTTCAGCCATACGTAAGGCTTCATCACTATCAGGCTCGCTCATAGGCTCACCCAAGCGAACACCTAAAGCGCCACTACCCGATGCCAAGATCACTGCGGACAAAGAGTCAGACCATTTGCCAGTCAGGTGACGCCATGCATAGACTGCGCCTTCAAAGTTACCTACGATCGCAAAGCCCATCGCAGTAATGCGAGCTGGAACCCAATCTAATACGTAGAAGAAATGACGCGCAGCTTCACTTAAATTGAAATCGCCTTTTTCTGACCAGCGCAGAGCAGCAGTGTCAGCCAAGCGATACAAGACCACGCCCGCAGGGCCCATTGGCATCATGAACCAGAACAGCACGCCAAACACATGGTGATGAGAACCGATGATCGCGCGCTCCAAAGCCAATGAAATTACTTCAGTCTCAGTGAGATTGGAGGCATCTAACTCTGGGCCATACCACTCAGCTAGCGCTAAGCGAGCCGCTGGCAAGTCGTGATTTGCAATTGCTTCATGAACCAATGTGAAGGAGTGACTAAATTGGCGAAAGCCAAAAAATAAATAGGCAATTACTACGTTCCACAAGAATCCCAAAATGGGGAAGGTCACCATGAAAACAACGTAAAGCACAAAGACCAAGAATGTCGGCAAAATGAAGGCAACTAAACAGGCCATGCGCGCACCAACAGGGCTTGCGCCTTGTTCAGTCTTGCCGCCGAATTCGTCGGCAACCCAATCCAGCCAGCGAGCGCTAATACGCGCAATCCAATGATTGGCGGTCACTGGGCGATATTGCTCAGCAATGAGGGCGAAGAGAATAGAAAAGAAAGTCATACTTTTAATAAATGATAAAGGTTACGCAACATTCCAGCAGTAGCACCCCAGATAAAACGATTTTCATAGGGCATTGAATAAAACCGACGACTACCCTGATCACTCTCCCAGACCCGCACTTGATGATTTGCAGGATCCATTAAAAAATGTAAAGGCACTTCAAAAACATCTGCCACTTCAAAAGCATCTAAGACATATTCTGCCTGAGGTTTCACCAATCCTACAACTGGCGTCACACTATAGCCCGAAACAGTTAAATACTGGGGTAAATGGCCGATGATCTCCACACCCGCTCGATTAAGCCCAATCTCCTCCTCACTTTCTCTCAAAGCGGTGTCATTGGGGCTGAAATCACCCGGATCCATCCGCCCACCAGGGAAGCTAATTTGTCCGGCATGGTCGTGCAAATGATCGGTTCTTTGAGTTAGAAGCACAGAGAGCCCATCACTCTTCAGTAGAAGCGGAATCAAAACTGCAGCGCGGGTCACCTTTCCAGCAGCCTGGCGCCTCTGAATAATTTCCGCCGCAATAACTTGTCGATTCTCATCAGTGATCTCTGGCTGCCAAACCGGCGGACTCTGAAAACGATCCCGTAAATTGAATGGATCCAAAACATGAGCTGCTACTTTTGACTGACTTGCACACACCTCATGAATCGGAATTGCTTGGGCATCAAAACCCGCAGGCACAGCAACGCTGAATGCCTGATCTTGGGGGTTTGATTTCTGAGTCATGGCGTTATTTTAGGGCAATAAAAAAGGCAGCCTAGGCCGCCTTTTTTTGCATTAAAGCCAACCTTATTCCGCTACAGTCTCAGCAACTACTACTTTAACTTTACGAGCAGGAAGCTTCTCTTTAATACGTGCAGACTTACCTGAACGATCACGCAAGTAGTACAACTTCGCACGACGTACATCACCGCGACGCTTCACTTCAATGCTAGCGATCAATGGTGAGTAAGTTTGGAATGTACGCTCTACACCTTCGCCAGATGAAATCTTGCGAACGATAAAGCTGGAATTCAGTCCGCGATTGCGCTTAGCAATCACAACGCCTTCAAAGGCCTGGGTACGCTTACGTGTACCTTCAACTACGTTTACACCAACAACTACTGTGTCGCCGGGAGCAAAACTTGGCAATACTTTGTTGGCACTTAAGCGAGCAATTTCTTCTTGCTCAATTTTTTCGATCAAATTCATTATTAATCCTTAAACATCTTGTCAGCGTTTAATCCCGAGACTTTCATCAACGGACCAGACAGAGGATGCAGTTAAAACCATTTCACTAAATCAAAACACAAACACTTTATTCAAAACCATAATTACTTACAGCGTTCGAAGAAATTGCTCATCTTCTTTACTTAGCAACCCATTGGCTCTTGCCGATTTAATTAAATCAGGCCTAAGCCTTAACGTCAGCTCTAAAGACTTCTGCCGACGCCAATCTGCTATTTTAGCGTGATGTCCGCCCAAAAGCACGTCCGGAACAGATAAATTTTCATATATTTCTGGGCGGGTGTAGTGCGGATAGTCCAAAAGGCCATTAATAAAGCTGTCTTGGACAGCTGATTCACCATCGCCCAAAGCTCCAGGAATGAGGCGAATTACCGCATCCATCATGGTCATGGCCGGCAATTCACCGCCAGAAACCACAAAATCACCCATAGAAAGCTGTAAATCGATGTTTCGATCGATAAAACGCTGGTCAACAGCCTCATATCGACCGCAAATAAAGGTTAAATTGCCGTAATTGAGGATATCTGTCGCTATCTTCTGAGAAAAGACCTCCCCTTGAGGGGCGAGAAGGCAAATTGGGCCAGAAACAACGTTTTGAGATTGATGAGCTGCTTTAACAGCAGATATCGTATCTTCCAGTGGTTTTGCCATCATGACCATGCCGGGACCGCCACCATAGGCGCGATCGTCCACAGTCTTGCGGGGATCGGTGCAGTAGTCTCGAGGATTCCAGAGGTTCACGCTGGCAAGGACTTGCTCACAAGCGCGCCCAGTAATACCCCACTGCGTTAACGCAGAGAACATTTCAGGGAATAAGGTGACTACATCAAAGCGCATAGTAGGAATAGAGCATCAAAGACTGTTTACCAGGCCAATTGGACTACCAATCAGCTTGCCAATCCAGTGTAATGAGCTTGTTTGGCAAGTCAACGTTCTGCACCGTTTCTTTTACGAAAGGTACTAGCTGTTTTACTGTTTTGGTTTCTGGATCGCCAAGGGCAATGATTCCATGCGCGCCGTTATCGTTCACATCAATCACTTCACCCAGACTTTCGCCTTGGAGATTAATTGCTTTGCAACCGATCAGATCAACCCAGTAATAGCTATCGTTTTCTGCCTTTGGAAATACATCACGCGCAACTAAGATGCGTGCACCTTTTAAAGCTTCAGCTTGATCACGATCAGTAATGCCATCCAAGGCAATAACTACCGTACCGCTATGCATCTTGGCTAGCTTCACCTTGTATAACTTTAATGATGCTTGCTCATGAGACGCAGCAACACCCGCACTCCGACGTGGAATGAGTGATAACCACAGTTCTTTGCTAGATAAGAGGGCTACGGGATCGGGAGAATGAGGGCGAACCTTAATCTGACCCTGTAAGCCTTGGGCGTCTTGAACAGCACCAAGCTCAATCAAATCATCTAGGGAAGGTGTATTCATATTGAAGCCACCGCTACTCCCCAAATAACACTACCAGTAAATTCTGCTACCAAAGACTTTGTCGCTAAGAGAAAGTCTTTGGAATTGAAGTCTTTAGACTGCAGGATTGTTTTTGATCAAACGAACTACTGTTGGAGAGATCTGCGCGCCAACACCAGTCCAATAGGTCAAACGATCTTGAGCAATACGCATTGCTTGCTCAGTCTCTGCTGCCTGTGGATTGAAGTAACCAATACGCTCGATAAAGTTCGAGTCGCGACGATTGCGCTTGTCTGTAGCCACGATGCTATAAAAAGGGCGCTTCTTTGAACCGCCGCGTGCCAGTCGAATGACGACCATACTTATTCCTTAAAATCTAAAATGAAAACAGGTTGATTACAACCCAATGAAATTACTGCAAAATCTTGGGCTCCAGCTAACTGAGCAAATGAACAAAACAAATGCACGGTATAGCGGAAAACCTCATATTCTAGACGAAAACCTCTACTTGATCCACCTATTTAAGCGGGCACCTTTTTAGCTTCAACAGTAGAATAGAAACCAGTAATTCATAAAATAATTATTAAAAACAATAACTTACAGAAATATCCCCATGAAAACCGCCATTTTTAGACCCTTTAAAGGCCCTATAAAGCGCATTTTTCTCATTCTTTCTTGTCTCGGTTTAGCTTTTTTGACGGGCTGCGCCAATGTCATTCCACCCTGCACTGCCAAAACCAGCCCTCCTAGTAGCGAGTTCCGAAACACGAAGTGGGAGCTGGTTCGCTGGAATTTAGCGCCCAATGCTAGGGGTGAGGTTCGCACTCGACAAATCCCCCTAGGTGACAACAGCAACCCCATTCAAATAGTTTTTGATGTTGATGGTGAGCGCATGAGCGGATCAACGGGTTGCAATCGCTTTACTGCACGCATTACCGAAGATGCCCGAGGTTTTACTCTTGATCAAATCACCAGCACCAAGATGGCCTGCACACCACAACGCATGGAACTCGAGAATGACTTCCTATACGAATTAAATGATTACCGTACGATTGTGCGCAATGGCGATCAGTTACTCATGATTGGCGCCGATCGTGAAGTCCTCAGCTTTATGCAAAAAAGTAATTCCGCAAAATAAATTATTTGATTGATTCAATATTCATTACCGAAAGCCTGAATGAAAAAATACAAACTGCTGTTCTGCTCCCTCGGATTATTTTTTCCTGGCACTGGCTTGAATTGTTTTTATTTGCAAGGCCTTAAGTCCTTCTGGGGCTGGGCGCAACTCTTTTCCTTCATCGGCGGAATCGCTGGTTGGCTGATTCTCAAAGATACGCACTTCCACTCTGCACCGGGTTGGGTGTTAATCACTTTTGGCTTCATCACACTAGAAGCTAGTTGGTTAACTACCATCGCTTTCGGCTTGCGCCCTGATGAAAAATGGGATGCGCAATTTAATCCTAGATTAGATCCTAGTCGCGCCACCAGATCGGGCTGGCCGGTCGTGCTCACGGTGATTTTTTCTTTGGTATTTGGTGCGGGTGTGATGATGACATTCCTAGCAATTGCTTTTGAGCAATTCTTTATCTCGCAATTGCTAGAAGCAAAAAAGCTATCCCAATAATGCAGATAGCTTTTGGAGGAGCAGCAACAGTTTTTAAATCTTAAAACTGCTCCGCTGTCAGTGCATTTGTAGATTGACCGCTCTCTAGAATCGAGATTGCCAAAGCCTGAGCTTGCGGTAACAAGTTTTCTGCAAAGAAACGCGCAGTAGCAATCTTGGCATCAAAGAAGTTCGGGTCCCCCGCGCGTAATTCTTGGGCAGCCAATAAGGCACGGGCCATTTGCCACGCACCCAATACCAAACCACATAAACGCAAGTAGGCAAAGCTGCCTGCATACACTGCCTTGATATCAGTCTTGGCATTGGCCACAATATACGCAACAGCAGATTCAAACGCTTCGCGAGCCGCAGTCAATTGCTTTAATACTGCTTTTGCATCAGCAGTGCCACTGCTTGCCAAATCTGTTTCAGTTTGCATGATCTTTTCTGCAAACGCTTTTGCAGTTACGCCACCATCACGTACTGTTTTTCTGCCAATCAAATCATTTGCCTGAATGGCTGTTGTGCCTTCATAGATCGTCAGAATACGGGCATCACGATAGTATTGCGCGACACCCGTCTCTTCAATGAAGCCCATGCCACCATGAACCTGAACACCCAAACTCGCAACCTCAATTGACATCTCAGTGGAGAAGCCCTTCACAATCGGCACTAGGAACTCATATACCGCTTGATTCTGTTTGCGCGCAGCTTCATCAGGAGAAGCATGCTGTGCATCATAGGCTGCAGCAGCGTAATAAGCCAAAGATCTAGATGCCTCAATGTAGCCACGCATCGTCATCAGCATCCGCTTGACATCTGGCTGATGAATGATTGCTACAGGGCCTGGAGAACCAGCAAGATCACGACTTTGTACGCGATCTTTTGCATACTGAACTGCTTTTTGGTATGCGCGCTCTGCTACTGCGATGCCTTGCATGCCCACCGCAAATCGGGCAGCATTCATCATGACAAACATGTATTCCAGGCCACGATTTTCTTCGCCGACCAAGTAGCCGATTGCGCCACCATGATCACCAAATTGCAACACTGCGGTAGGGCTAGCCTTAATGCCCAACTTATGCTCGATAGAGACGCAGTGAACATCGTTGCGCTCACCCAAAGAGCCGTCCGCATTGACCAAGAACTTGGGCACCACAAATAAAGAAATGCCCTTCACGCCTTCTGGCGCATCCGGTGTTCTAGCCAACACGAGATGGACAATATTTTTTGCCATGTCGTGCTCACCATAAGTGATATAGATCTTGGTGCCAAAAATTTTGTATGTGCCATCACCTTCAGGAACAGCACGGGAACGCACCATCGACAAGTCTGAACCAGCTTGAGGCTCAGTGAGGCACATTGAACCAGTCCACTCACCAGAAATCATCTTGGGAACATAACGCTCTTGTAACTCAGGGCTGGCTGCAGTCAACAAGGCTTCAATCGCCCCATCAGTCAACATCGGGCATAAGGCAAAAGAAAGGCTTGCTGAGTGAACCATCTCAAAACAAGCAGTAGCAATGAGTTTTGGTAAGCCTTGACCACCGAATTCTGCGGGATGCACAACGCCTTGCCAACCGGCCGCAGCAAACTGCTCAAAGGCCTCTTTAAAGCCCGGAGTAGTAGTTACAACACCATCCTTTAGTGAACTGGGATTCTGATCACCAGGCCAATTGAGTGGGGCCACAACATCTTGATTAAATTTAGCGGACTCTTCCAAAATCGCTGGCGCCAAATCCACATCGGCGCCTGCCTCTGCATAGGAAGGATAGGAGACAACCTCAGATAACCCCGCTAATTCGTTCATCACAAACAGCATGTCTTTCACTGGGGCTACGTATGGCATAAAACTCCTATCAATCAGTCGAGGGTAATAAAGGGCTTAAGGAAGTAAATTAATTAATTCGGGAACGGCAGTATTTAAATCGGCGACTAAGCCATAGTCAGCCACGCTAAAGATGGGCGCTTCTGGATCTTTATTAATTGCTACGATGACTTTAGAGTCTTTCATACCTGCCAAGTGCTGGATCGCACCAGAGATACCAACCGCCACATAGAGTTGTGGAGCAACAATTTTGCCAGTTTGACCCACTTGATAGTCATTGGGTACATAGCCAGCATCCACTGCAGCGCGTGATGCACCTAAGGCTGCGCCCAACTTATCAGCCAGGGGCACAATAATCTCTTGATATTTTTCGCCAGAACCTAGACCGCGACCACCGGATACGATAATTTTGGCGGCAGTCAATTCTGGGCGGTCTGATTTAGTGAGCTCGCGCCCTACAAAAGAAGATGAAGCAGAATTGCCTACAGCTTGCGCAACAGATTGTTTTTCAACAGCGGCAGAGCCACCACTTGCGGCAACAGGATCAAAGCCGGTGGTACGAACGGTAATGACTTTTACAGGATCGCTTGATTGCACAGTAGCAATCGCATTACCTGCGTAAATTGGACGCTCAAAAGTATCCTCACTAATGACCTTAGTAATGTCAGATAACTGAGCTACGTCTAACTTAGCCGCAACGCGTGGAAGTACATTCTTACCATTCGCAGTTGCTGGGGCCAATACATGGCTATAGCCACTAGTAATGGAGAGGATTTGAGCGGCCAAAGGTTCGGCTAATTGGTCTGCCAAGCTTGGGTCATCTACCTGAATCACTTTGCGAATGCCGGCAATTTGACTCGCTGCGGTGGCAACTGCATCAGCGCCACTACCAGCAACCAGAATGTCGACCTCAGCAGAGCACTGCAGAGCAGCAGCTACCGCATTGAGCGTAGCGGCCTTTAAAGAATGATTGTCGTGTTCAGCAATAACAAGTGCGGCCATTTAAATCACCTTCGCTTCATTTTTAAGTTTTTCTACCAGAGCGGCTACATCGGCCACCATCACACCAGCTGAGCGCTTCGGCGGCTCTTCTACTTTGAGGGTTTTGAGGTGTGGGGCAATGTCAACACCAAGCTCTTCAGGCTTTACTACTTCAAGAGTTTTCTTCTTGGCCTTCATGATGTTGGGTAAGGTCACATAACGCGGCTCATTCAAACGCAAGTCTGTTGTGATGACTGCGGGCAATGTAATGGCGATAGTTTCCAAACCACCATCCACCTCACGAGTCACACTGGCCTTGCCGTCAGCAACGACTACCTTAGAAGCAAAAGTCGCCTGTGGGATATCCATCAGGCTAGCCAACATCTGACCAGTCTGATTGCTATCGTCATCAATCGCCTGCTTACCCAGGATCACGATCTGCGCCTGCTCTTTTTCAGAGAGCGCTTTGAGAATTTTGGCAACAGCCAGGGGCTGTAATTCTGCGTCGGTCTCTACCAGAATAGCGCGATCAGCGCCAATGGCTAAAGCAGTACGAAGCGTTTCTTGGCATTGCGCAGGACCAGCAGAAACCACCACCACTTCAGTAGCAACACCCGCTTCTTTTAAGCGAACCGCCTCTTCTATGGCGATCTCATCAAATGGGTTCATGCTCATTTTGACGTTGGCTAGATCAACGCCAGAGTTATCTGACTTCACGCGAATTTTAACGTTGTAATCAACGACGCGTTTTACCGCTACTAAGATTTTCATTCTTGATTCTCTATTTTTGAGTAACTTTTCTATTTTATCTGTCTAGGGCTATCTTGATCTAAACGTCGATTGCTGAAGCGGAACCAGCCTGCTTGCGAAGTTCAAATTTTTGGATCTTGCCAGTAGAAGTCTTTGGCAGCTCACAGAAGACAATCGCCCTGGGCACCTTAAATCCAGCCAGATGTTGCTTGCAATGGGCGATGATGTCGGCTGGCGTGACTTCCATGCCCGGCTTGATCTCCAGAAAGGCGCATGGCGTCTCACCCCACTTAGGATCAGGCTTGGCAACCACTGCTGCTGCAATCACAGCGGGATGACGATAAAGCACATCCTCTACTTCGACCGAGGAAATATTTTCACCACCAGAAATGATGATGTCTTTACTACGATCCTTCATCTTCACATAGCCATCGGGATTCATTACAGCCAAGTCCCCCGAATGGAACCAGCCTCCCTCAAACGCCTCTTTGGTCGCCTTCTCATTCTTAAGGTAGCCCTTCATGGCGATATTGCCCCTGAACATAATCTCACCCATAGTCTCACCATCAGCGGGAACTGGCTCGAGGGTTTCAGGGTCAAGAACAGCAATCGCCTGTTGCATGTGATAGCGAACACCTTGACGTGCATTAAGACGAGCTCTCTCGCCAATATCAAGGTCATTCCACTCATCTTGCTTTACACAAACGGCTGCAGGCCCGTAGACCTCCGTTAAGCCATAGACGTGGGTCAAATCAAAACCTAACTTTTCCATACCTTCGATGATGGATGCTGGAGGTGCAGCGCCTGCGATCAACCCTTTTACACCACTAGGTACACCTTCTTTTAATTCATCAGGGGCATTAACCAATAGGTTGTGCACAATCGGGGCTGCGCAGTAATGCGTAACCCCATGATCTTTAATGGCGGCAAAAATATGCTGAGCATCAACGCGACGCAGGCAGACATTAATACCGGCACGGGCCGCTATCGTCCATGGGAAACACCAGCCATTGCAATGGAACATCGGAAGCGTCCATAGATAGATTGGGTGCTTATTAATATCCCAATCCAAAATATTGGACACGGCATTAATGGCAGCGCCACGATGGTGATACACCACCCCTTTGGGGTTGCCAGTTGTGCCTGAGGTGTAGTTCAAGCAAATGGCTTGCCACTCATCTGCCGGGACCTGCCAAGCAAACTGTGGATCGCCTTCGGCCAAGAGTTTTTCATAAGTCAACTTACCCAGCTTTTCACCAGGAACATCAAACTCTTTTTCTTCAACATCAATGACTAAGAACTCACGACCACTTTCTTTTTTCGCAATCTCGAGGGCCTTTTTCATCACCGCGGAAAACTCAGGATCCACGATCACGACTTTTGCCTCGCCATGATTTAGCATGAAGGCAACTGACTCCGGATCAAGGCGCGTATTTAAAGCATTCAATACCGCCCCAGCCATTGGAATACCGAAGTGGGCCTCAACCATGGGCGGCGTATTGGGCAACATCACAGCCACCGTATCACCCAGTCCAATGCCATGTTGTTGCAAGGCGCTCGCTAAGCGACGGCAACGCTCATAAGTCTGACCCCAAGTCTGACGCAGCTTGCCATGAACGATCGCCAGCCGATCCGGATAAACCTCAGCCGACCGCTCAAGAAACAACAGTGGAGTAATCGGAGTGAAGTTTGCGGGGTTACGCTCTAAACCCTGCTCAAAAATATTGGTCATGTATTCCTTAAGTATTCATCTTTTTTAAATCGGGATTTCTCATTGCGCTTAAATGTCGGCAAGCGCCTTAACGTGCGCCACCACACTACGGCCTAAAGCAGAAAGGTTGTAACCACCCTCTAGACAACTAACGATACGGCCCTGGGCATATTGGTTTGCAATGACCTTGAGCTGCCTAGTAATCCAAGCATAGTCATCCTCAACTAAACCCATTTGCCCCAAGTCATCCTCACGATGGGCATCAAACCCTGCGGAGATGATGATGAGTTGTGGCTCAAAATCACGCAAACGTGGTAACCACTGCTCCTCTACTGTGGAGCGTACAACATCACCGCGTGTAGATGCTGGAAGCGGGACGTTCACCATATTATTTGCTCCATCTAATCCACTATACGGATAAAACGGATGCTGAAAGAAGCTGCACATAAGCACGTTGGGATCATTGAAAAATGCCGCCTCAGTCCCGTTGCCGTGATGGACATCAAAATCGATGATGGCCACACGCTCGATGCCGTATGTCTCGATCGCATATCGCGCTGCTACGGCGACATTGTCAAAAATACAAAATCCCATTGAGCGATTTGGCTCAGCATGGTGGCCCGGTGGACGAATGGCACAAAATACATTCTCGACCTCACCCCTCATTACCGCATCAACACCAGCGATGGCCGCGCCCGCCGCACGAAGAGCGGCGCTCCAAGTATGGGGGTTCATAATGGTATCGCCATCGAGCATGAAATAACCACTAGCTGGTGAGCGTTCTTTCACAAAGGCAATATGCTCTGGGCTGTGAACCAACTCTAGTTGCTCCTCGGTTGCTAATGGCGCGTCCAAATGGTGCAAGAAGCGGTCGATGCCGCTTCTAATTAACTGATCATTAATTGCCTGAATACGCTCTGGGCACTCGGGATGGTGGCTGCCCATCTCATGTTTTAAAAAATCTGGATGAGTTATGTATCCTGTTGTCATTACTAGAAATCCTCAATAGCAAAACTGTAATTTTTATAATTTAATAAAACCCGTCAACCTCTCAAAAACCCATTTTCTTATCCATGAATTTTCGCGTCTCCTACCTTGCTGCCACACTATTCATCGTGCTACTTCTGGGCGCCTGCTCTAGCATCCCCACACAACAAGTTAGCCCTACGGAGACTATCGTAAACCAGTCTGAGGATGCCGCTACAGAAGCCCGAATTAGCCAGAACCTAAACCAGCTAATAAGCCAAATTGCTCAAACCCAAGAAATCCCCCAGGCAACGCTTGAAGCCAGCTTCCTAGATGCTAAAACGATTCCTTCCATACGCAAATTGGTGTTACCCCCATCGGGTAGCTTTAAAAAGAATTGGGTTGCCTATCGCAAGCGCTTTATTGAGCCGATTCGTCTTCAGGCTGGCAAAGCCTTTTGGGAGCAAAACCAGGCATTCCTGAACAAAGTTGAGCAAGAATCTGGAGTACCGGCCGAGGTAATTGTGGCCATCATTGGGATCGAAACCATCTATGGACGCCAAACTGGGAGCTTTCGGGTAAAGGACGTACTAAGCACCCTTGCATTTAGCTACCCAGATACACCCAATAAAGCGAGTCGCGAAAAGCTATTTCAGGATCAGCTGCGGGAGTTAATCCTCATGTGTTGGTCCGAAGGCGGCGGGACTCTGCCAGCTAAAAATAGCAGTCAAGGCTTGAACCAGGCCCGCTTTAACGCCTGCCTGAATCAAAACAGCTCCTATGCTGGCGCCATTGGATTACCCCAATTTATGCCCAGTAGCATTCGTAGTTTTGCAGTGGATGGGGATGGGGATGGTCGCATCGACCTAAAACAAAGCCCTAAAGATGCCATCGCCAGTGTTGCCAACTTTATGAGAAAGCATGGCTGGCAGCCAGGTATGCCGATTTACTTCCCCGTACAGGAAACGGCTATCAGCGAAGCTAAGGCATTAGCTGATGGTGAGCCTCAACTGAAGTACACCATTCAAGAGCTCAATGAAAAAGGGATTTTGACTAAGGCGCAAGGCGACCTTCAAGTGGGCGGTGTTGAGCCGCAAAGCAAAGCACTCATCGTTGACCTTCCTTACCCCGACAAAGATGGGAATGATCAAGTGCGCTACGTAGTAGGCCTAAACAACTTCCTGACGATTGTGCAATACAACCGCAGCTATTTTTATGCCCAAAGTGTTGCCGAGTTCGCAGAAGCCCTGGGATATAAGAATCAAAGCGTAGTACCGGTCGCTCCAACCAAAGCAAACACTAAAGAAACAAAGTCAGAAGTAAAGTCAGAAACCAAATCGACTGAGCCAGTCAAAGCGAAGCCCAAGAAATCTACTGCCAAGAAAAAGGTAAGGCAGACTTAAATCGCTAGAATCTGAAATTCTTATGCGGGAAATACTCCGGTGGAGAGATAGCGATCACCACGATCGCACACAATAAAGACAATCGTGGCATTTTCTACTTGACGAGCAATTCGTAAGGCAACCACTAAGGCTCCACCAGCTGAAATGCCGCAGAAGATACCCTCTTCAGCAGCTAGACGACGGGCCATCTCTTCCGCATCTGCCTGAGACACGTACTCGATACGGTCAACCTTGTCGCCCTGATAAATCTTTGGCAAATACTCAGGGGCCCATTTACGAATACCGGGGATCTGCGAACCATCTTCTGGTTGTGCACCAATAATCTGAATGTCCGGATTCATGGACTTCAGATAAGTGGAGACTCCAGTAATCGTCCCGGTAGTGCCCATTGCCGAAATGAAGTGGGTGACCTGCCCATCAGTATCGCGCCAGATTTCTGGGCCAGTAGTTTCAATATGAGCGCGAGGGTTATCGGGATTGGCAAACTGATCGAGCAATCTGCCGCGACCTTCTTTTTGAAGTTGCAATGCATAATCACGAGCAAACTCCATACCACCAGAGGCTGCCGTCAGAATTAGCTCCGCACCATATGCAGCCATACTTTGCCGACGCTCAATACTTTGATTTTCAGGCATCACTAAAACCATCTTGTAACCCAACATGGCCGCAGTCATTGCCAAAGCAATACCAGTATTGCCACTGGTGGCCTCAATCAGAGTGTCGCCAGGTTTAATATCGCCACGCTCTTGTGCGCGCAGGATCATCGACAGCGCAGGTCGGTCTTTCACCGACCCGGCTGGATTATTACCTTCTAACTTTCCTAAAATCAGATTATTTTTGGAATCGTTCTCGGCACCCGGAATGCGTTGCAAGCGAACCAAGGGTGTATTACCCACGGTCTGTGAAATAGTTAAGTAAGAAGGTGTGCTCATGAAACCATTTTAGCCATAAGCCAAGCTAGACGTAAAAGAGCTTAATTTCGGCGATTTGGCGTCGCACGATCCGGATTATGGCGAGAGTTGCTTTGACCACGCGAACTGCGTCTCCCAGTACCGGAGGCTTCCTTATTGGTGCGACCATGCGGCTCACGAAAAGAACTGGGCGCTTCGATGGTTAAGCCGTTATCCACCATCTTTTCTACGGATTTCATACCAATACCACGAACGCGCTTTTGCAAATCATTGGCATCCTGAAAATGCCCTCCATCCAAACGCTCTGCAAGAATAGTTTTTGCTTTGGATGGGCCTATGCCCTTAATGCTCTCGAGTTCAGTTTGGGTTGCGGTATTTACATTAATTGGGGAGGCGGCAGCCAATCCTGAAACTGCAACTAATACTGAAAATACTAAAGACTTTAATAATTGATTCATTCGATCTCCATCAGTTAATAAAAAATCCACTCACAACAAGTGCAAGTGGATCAGTTACAACGAATGAGGATGAGAACTGTTGACTGTTTTTTAAAGACTAGAGTGGGCTTGCTAAGAAATCTGCATTGGCTGATAGCCAAGCGATATAACGACTGACACCCTGCTCAACATTCAGGAAGGGCTCTGTGTAACCTGCTGCTCGCAGTTTCGTTAAATCTGCCTGTGTGAAGCACTGGTATTTACCTTTGAGTGCTTCAGGGAAAGGAATGTACTCAATCGCCTTTTCTTTGACCAACTCTTCTAGACTGGCAGGATTGGCATTATCGATCTTGCGCATAGCGTTTGCTACTGCATGGGCAACATCATTAAATGGCTGAGCGCGACCACTACCCAGATTGAAGATGCCACTGATTTCTGGGTGATCCAAGAAATAAAGATTTACTTTTACTACGTCTTCAACTGAGACAAAGTCACGGCTTTGTTCACCAGGCCCATAGCCACCATACTCGCCAAAGAGTTTTACCTTGCCATTGGCTTTGTACTGGTGATATTGATGAAAAGCGACAGAAGCCATGCGTCCTTTGTGGGACTCACGTGGGCCATACACATTGAAATATCGAAAACCAACTACTTGCGCAGTATTGGATTTTTCAGCAAAGCGCTTACGCATTACTTGATCAAATAAGAACTTGGAGTAACCATAGATATTTAACGGCTTCTCATGCTCACGACTCTCTTCAAATACATCGGAGCCACCATAGGTCGCCGCCGAAGAAGCGTAGAGCAACTGCACCTTTTGCTCAGTACAAATATCGAGTAAATCCATGGTGTAACGGAAATTATTTGCCATCATAAAGATGCCATCCGTTTCCATCGTGTCTGAACACGCACCTTCATGAAAAACTGCCCTCACCTTGCCAAAGCGACCACTTCTAAATGCCTCTAGAAACTCGTCTTTATCAAGATAATCAATGATGTCTAAATCAGCTAGATTGCGATACTTATCTGCGGGACGCAAATCATCAACTGCAATAATATTTTTTTCGCCCCGTGCATTGAGAGCCTGAACAATATTAGCGCCAATAAATCCTGCGGCTCCGGTCACGATAATGGTCATTGCAATTCCTCAGAAGTAACTGTGGCTGTTCCTAGCTTTCCAACTACGATGCCGCCAGCGCGATTAGCCAAAGCCATCGCTCTTTCCAGCGGCCATCCCGCTGCAAGTGCTACCGCAAGAGTTCCAATGACGGTATCACCAGCACCAGATACATCAAACACTTCTCGTGCCTGCGCCTTGACGTGGCTCACACCGGCCTCGGTAAATAAACTCATACCCTCTTCAGAGCGAGTAAGGAGGAGCGCCTCGAGGTTTAAAGATGTCCGAAGGTCTTGTGCTTTCTTGGTGAGATCTGCTTCGCTAGTCCATTGGCCAACTACTTGGCGCAACTCACTGCGATTAGGTGTCAATACAGTAGCGCCGCGATATTTAGCGTAATCATCGCCCTTAGGGTCGACCAGTATCACTTTCTTCTGAGCGCGAGCTTGCTCAATCATCAAGGCTACTTGACCTAAAGCGCCTTTGCCGTAGTCAGACAAAATCACCACATCTGCATCACCAATGAGCTTTTCATAACGCTCGAGCTTATGAGCCAAAGCTGTCTCACTAGGCGCCTCTTCAAAGTCTAGGCGAATGAGCTGTTGCTGTCTTGCAATCACGCGCAGCTTCACGATAGTTGGAACTTTGCCATCTATTTCAAGTTGACTATTAACACCACTAGACTTCAACAGTTCCGTAACGCGACGCCCTGGCTCATCATCACCAATCACACCCAAGATGGTTGTCTTTGCACCGAGAGCAGCTACGTTACGAGCCACGTTGGCAGCGCCGCCTAAACGCTCATCAATCTTACCCACCTGAACCACTGGAACAGGAGCCTCAGGAGAAATGCGACTAGTATCACCAAACCAATAGCGATCGAGCATGACATCACCCACTACCAGTAAGCGGGCTTTAGAAAATTGTTCTCGGTTGGCTTTTTCCACGGGGCACTAATCTCTCTAATGGATTCTTTTTACTTTTTTAATTATGACGACCAATACCTTGGTACTCAATACCTAATTCTTGCATAGCTTGAGGCTCATAGAGGTTGCGGCCATCAAAGATAATGGGGGTCTTGAGCTTGGCCTTAAGGAGATCAAAATCCGGGCTGCGGAAGGCTTTCCACTCGGTCACGATCACGAGGGCATCAGCATCTTGGGTGGCTGACATAGGATCATCAACCAGAGATACTTGCTTGAGGCCTTCTGGATTGCCTTTAAAGTCCATACCTAGGCAATGCTGGGCTTCTGGCATCGCTACAGGGTCATAGGCAACAACTTGGGCACCCCGTTTGACTAGCTCACCAATAATGACTCGGCTTGGTGCTTCACGCATATCGTCGGTGTTCGGTTTAAATGCTAAGCCCCACAAGGCGAACTTCTTGCCTGACAAATCCTTACCAAAGCGCTTTTCAATCTTCTCAACGAGGATGTATTTCTGGGCCTCATTGACTGCCTCTACGGCATCCAGGATCTTCAAATCACGGCCATGCTCAATTGCAGTCTTAGATAAAGCCGAAACATCCTTTGGAAAGCAAGAGCCGCCATAGCCAGTACCGGAGTACAAAAAGCCATAACCAATACGGGAGTCTGAGCCAATGCCCTGGCGTACCGCTTCGATATCAGCCCCGACTAAGTCAGCCAGATTAGCTAACTCGTTCATAAACGAGATGCGGGTAGCTAACATCGCATTGGCTGCATATTTAGTGAGCTCAGCGCTTTTGACATCCATGTAATAGGTGCGCTCATGATGTCGATTAAAGGGGGCGTAGAGCTTGCGCATTTGCTCTTTAGCCCGCAGACCTGCTGGGGTATTTTGCGTACCGATCACAATGCGGTCTGGGCGCATAAAATCTTCCACCGCAGCGCCTTCTTTAAGGAACTCGGGATTAGAAACTACGGAGCACAGCTCCGGAGGGAGACCTCTTTTAGTCAGCTCCTCAGTAATAGCTGCAGAGACCTTGTCTGCTGTTCCCACAGGGACAGTGGATTTGTCGACGATTACTTTAGGGGTAGTCATATGACGACCAATATTGCGCGCTGCTGCTACTACGTACTGCAAGTCAGCCGAGCCATCTTCATCGGGAGGGGTGCCAACCGCAATAAACTGAATCTCGCCATGGGCAACTGAGGCGGCAATATCAGTAGAGAACTGCAAACGGCCAGCAGCGCGATTGCGCTCAATCATTTCTTTTAAGCCTGGCTCATAAATAGGAACGCCACCAGAGTTCAAAATCTCAATCTTTTTAGAATCCACGTCAACGCAAAAGACGTTATTACCCTGCTCCGCTAGACAAGCGCCCGTAACAAGACCAACGTAACCGCTACCGATGATGGTGACTTTCAAAATAGCTCCAATTTCATATTCATTTCAATACCATCATTAAAAAACTATTTGATGACGGTTTAGTTAACTTATTTAGTGAGTTTATTTACATCGATGGACCGCTTGGCACAGCACCCTCGCTACGTCTTGGGGAGTAAGCCTCCCAATGGTTGCAGCCTGGACATTGCCAATAAAAGCGTCGTGCCCGGAAACCGCAATTACCGCAGGTATAACGCGCCAAACTAGTGGTTCTTTGTTTTAATAAACTCAGAGTCGCCTGAAGATCAGACACTCTTTCTGGTGTGCCATTGCTCTCAGCCAACACCAAACGTGTCTCAGCCAATTTGGAGAGTGCACTCAAGCTTGGTGAATGCTGCATCACCTCCACCAACATTTCCTCCGCAGCCTGTGCGCCGCGAAGTTGAGTCATATGCTTTTGCACAATATCGAGCAACTCACCAGAAGCCTGAGTTTTTAAGAGCTCACAAAGCGCACTTAATCCAATATCCGCTTGATCCAAAGCAGCATGCGCAGCCATCCAGCGATCAGCTAGTAAATGCATATAAGCAGGATGAGCTTTAGCAATCAGGCCCCAAGCCTCGATTGCCTGGGCCGGTCGATCCATTGCGATTAAATAATCACCCTGCAAAATCAGTGCACGTGCGTGATTAGGTACTGCCTGTAACGCTAACTGAATCGATTGTTCTACCTCAGCAAGATCTTTGCGACGCAAGGCCTCCTGCCCTATTTCACAATGAAACTGGGCAATCTCCGTATGATGAGATTTACCCTGCAAGCCCTCAAGCTCACTTGCAGCAATGATGGCTTTTTTCCAATCACGCTCAATTTGGTACATCTCAAGCAAGCTCTCTTTAGCAGGCGCCGCAAATTTACCATCCCCAACGCGATTTAATGAGGCTTCGGCGCGATCCAATAAACCAGCACGCAGAAAATCACGGCCCAACTCATAAGCAGCGTGATCGCGATCACGAGGCTTTAAGTCATCACGGTTAGCTAAATGTTGGTGCACTCGTATCGCACGCTCAGTTTCACCACGGCGACGAAATAAATTACCCAAAGAAAAATGTAACTCAATTGTCTCTGGATCAAGTTGCGCAATTTTGACTAAGGTTTCAATCGCTTGATCTGGTTGCTCATTTAATAAAAGGCTTAAGCCTTTAAATGTGGAGCGTTGCTGACGCATGCGCTCACGTTCATCCATGCGATTCTCAAGACGCAGATCCCAGCGCGAAGCCAACCAACCAATACCAAACATGACTGGTAATAACAGTAGCCAGGAGGTTGCGATCTGAATCATGCTGTGCAGAACTTAAATAAAAAAATGGTCCGAATGGACCACTGGATGTGCGCTAAGTTACTAGGCACCAGAACCCTCTTTAGGGCTCACTTGCTTTAAAGGCTTGTAATCAACACGCTCACGTAATTCTTTGCCAGGCTTGAAATGGGGCACCCGTTTTTCTGGGATTAATACCTTTTCACCAGATTTTGGATTGCGGCCAGTACGCGCAGGACGGTGATGCAAAACAAAGCTGCCAACACCCCGCAACTCAATCCGCTTGCCTTCGGCTAAAGCGTGAGTCATGGTGTCTAGCAATGTTTTTACTGCCAACTCCACATCACGAGGTAATAGCTGGGGAAATTGTTCCGCCAAGCTCTCCACGAGTTCGGAGCGAGTGATTGCTTGTTGCTCTTGATCTGACATATCTATCAATAAAAAACCGCCGCTCTCCTAATGGAAAGCGGCGATATTGATTTAGCCTTGATTGTCCAACTTCGCTTTCAACAAAGCACCCAAGTTGGTTGTGCCGGACTGCGCATCACCTTGGAGCTTGCTCATAGCATCTTGTTGGTCAGAGCTGTCTTTAGCCTTGATTGAAAGATTGATTACGCGTGACTTACGATCAATATTAATGATCATTGCAGTTACGCTATCGCCTTCTTTCAATACATTGCGTGCATCTTCAACGCGATCTGTTGAGATCTCAGAAGCACGTAAGTAAGCTTCAACTTCATCAGCCAAGTGAATCGTTGCGCCCTTAGCATCAACAGCCTTCACAGTACCAGTTACAAGGCTACCCTTGTCGCTGACAGATGTGTAGTTATTGAATGGGTCACCAGACAATTGCTTGATACCAAGAGAGATACGCTCTTTCTCAACATCAATGGCCAATACAGTTGCTTCAACTTCATCGCCTTTTTTGTATTTCTTAACAGCTTCTTCGCCTGGCTCATTCCATGAAAGGTCTGAGAGGTGGACTAAACCGTCGATACCGCCAGGCAAGCCAATGAACACACCAAAGTCAGTAATAGACTTGATTGCACCAGTCAACTTGTCGCCTTTTTGTTGGCCACGTGAGAACTCTTCCCATGGATTTGCTTTGCACTGCTTGATGCCCAAGCTAATACGACGCTTGTCTTCATCAATATCTAGAACCATGACTTCAACTTCGGTTCCTAATGCAGTAGCTTTGCTTGGAGCAACGTTCTTGTTGGTCCAATCCATTTCAGAAACGTGTACCAAACCTTCGATACCGGATTCGATTTCAACGAACGCACCGTAGTCAGTCAAGTTGGTTACCTTACCGAATAAACGGGTGTTTGGTGGGTAACGACGAGCGATACCAACCCATGGATCATCACCAAGCTGTTTCACGCCGAGTGAAACACGGTTCTTTTCTTGATCGAACTTCAAAATCTTTGCTGTAACTTCTTGACCAACAGTCAACATCTCGCTTGGGTGACGCACACGACGCCATGCCAAATCGGTAATGTGCAAGAGGCCATCGATACCACCGAGGTCCACGAACGCGCCGTAGTCAGTAATGTTCTTAACGATACCTTGAACAACGCTACCTTCTTTGAGGTTAGACATCAACTTCGCGCGCTCTTCACCTTGGCTAGCTTCAACAACCGCACGACGTGACAACACTACGTTGTTACGCTTACGGTCAAGCTTGATAACCTTGAACTCCATCGTCTTACCTTCGTAAGGGCTGGTGTCTTTGATTGGACGTGTATCAACGAGTGATCCAGGCAAGAATGCGCGGATACCGTTAACCATAACTGTCAAGCCGCCCTTAACCTTACCGGTAACAGTACCAGTAACGATCTCAGCTTGCTCAAGAGCTTTTTCCAAATTCATCCATGATGCCAAGCGCTTCGCTTTGTCACGGGAAAGGATTGTGTCGCCATAGCCGTTCTCAAGAGCGTCAATAGCAACAGAAACGAAATCGCCAGGAGCTACTTCAATCTCGCCAGCGTCGTTATGGAATTCTTCAACAGGAATAAACGCTTCAGACTTCAAGCCAGCGTTAACAACGACGAAGTTATGGTCGATGCGAAGGACTTCAGCCGAAATAACTTGGCCGGTCTTCATATTCGATCGGGTTAATGATTCTTCAAATAATTCTGCAAATGATTCAGACATTTATATATTCACTTTGTGCCGTCAGAAGGCCCGACGGGTTAGATTAAAAAAGCCCCAAGAAACACGCTAAATTAGATAATCGCGTTGTAGAGTTCCTTAAGACACCAAAACTACTGCCACTGCTTTTTTACTACTCACCAACAAACTAAGCTGTTTTTGATTGATACCAATCTAAAACCGTCTTAACTGCTTGATCTATCGATAATTCTGATGTTTCTAGCACTTTGGCACCATCTGCAACTAGCAAGGGTGCTGTACCTCGACTACTGTCTCTGGCATCGCGCTCCTGCAAATCGTGCAGCAAGTCGTCTAGTTTAGCAGAAATTCCCTTAGCTATCAATTGCTTATACCGACGCTCGGCTCTGGCTTGCGCTGTCGCCGTCAGGAAAACCTTGAGCGCTGCATCTGGGAATATGACGCTAGCCATGTCCCTGCCATCAGCCACCAAGCCCGGAGTAGTTCTAAAACCATGCTGAACTGCCACTAAAGCCTGTCGAACTTCTGGGTGAACGGCAATCGCTGAGGCACGCAAACCAATGCTTTCCGTACGAATGTCTTCGGTCACATCTTCAGAATTGAGCAGAATTTGGCCATTTTTGAAGGAAATCACTAGTTTTTTGGCCAAAATACCCAGTTCTGGGCCATTTTTGGGGTCAATCAATGCTTTTTGACTTCCCAAGGCAACCAAGCGATAAAGCGCCCCACTATCCAAATAGTGAAAGCCGAGCTTTTCTGCCACCAAAGAGGCGACCGTCCCTTTTCCTGAGGCAGTTGGGCCATCAATGGCGATTACTGGAGGCAGACTCATGAAATAAATGAATTCTAGGAAACAATCTTTGCAAATTCAGCAAAGTAGCTTGGGAAGGTTTTGGCCACGCAGTTTGGGTCATTGATCTGCAAAGTATTTGGGCCAAATGCCGCTAATGAGAAACACATCGCCATGCGATGGTCATCATAAGTATCAATACCTTCGCTAGGCGACTTCCAGTCGATAAGTGATTTGGGTGCTTGAACGACGATGTAGTCAGCACCCTCCTCCACAATAGCGCCCACTTTTTTCAACTCTTTAGCCATTGCAGCAATGCGGTCTGTCTCTTTCACGCGCCAACTCGCAATATTGTTTAAGCGGGTTGACCCTTCAGCAAACAATGCAGCAACAGCCAATGTCATGGCTGCATCTGGAATTTCCGTGCAATCGATCGTGATGCCATTGAGTTTGCCATTGGCATTCTTCACGCCAGCAACTTCAATCCAATCTTCACCAGATGAAATCTTGGCACCCATGAGCGCCAGTGCATCAGCAAATGCCACATCACCTTGAATGCTATTGCTACCAACACCAAGAACACGAACCGGGCCACCACCAATTGCACCAAGCGCTAAGAAGTAAGAGGCAGAGGATGCATCACCCTCAACCGATAACACCCCAGGACTTTGATATACCGCATCCGATGTTTTGGCGGGGATCACAAATGACTGTGCATCAGGACGTGCCACCGTGACGCCGAATCGAGCCATAAGCTTGAGGGTAATTTCAATATAAGGGCGAGAAATGAGTTCACCAATCACTTCAATCTTGACAGGCTCTTTAGCCACTAAAGGCAAAGCCATCAACAGGGCAGTCAGGAATTGGCTTGAGACATCGCCACGCACCTTAACAACATCTTTAATTTGAATATCCGCAGCAGAAATTTTGATGGGAGGATAACCTTCTTGCAATTCATAATCAATCTTTGCGCCCACTTGACGCAAGCCATCTACCAAATCACGAATGGGGCGCTCATGCATCCGCGGCACACCAGATAAGCGATAGTTACCACCTTGCATTGCAAGTGCCGCTGTTAATGGACGTATCGCCGTACCTGCATTACCCATAAAGAGATCTGCATCTTGCGCGGGGAATTTACCGCCACAACCTTCCACCACGCACACATTATCTGCTTGGTCGGTTACAGACAAACCTAACTGACGCAAGGCATTACGCATGACCTGCGTATCGTCGGCATCCAGCAAGTTTTTCAGCGTAGTAGTTCCAGTGGAAAGCGCCGCCAATAACAAGGCGCGATTGGAAATACTCTTCGATCCTGGCAAGACAATGGAGCCTTGGGCTTTCTTAAATGGACCAATCTGAATATCTGGAATCCCACTCATCAAAGTACATCCAAATCTTGACGTGCTTTGCTTGCCTTATTAAATAACTTCTCCAAACCAGCGCCATCATTCTCAGCAATCAATTTGCGCATGTGATTGACGATCAGCAAATATTGATCGAGCTCTTTGAGAACGGCGGTGCGATTACCTAGACAAATATCACGCCACATCTCCGGACTAGAGGCGGCAATGCGTGTGAAATCTTTAAAGCCTGCACCAACATGACTGAGTTTTTGATCGGCATCCTCAGAGTTCACTACGCTGGCCATCAGCGCATACGAGAGAATATGTGGCAAATGCGATACGGCAGCATAAATAGCATCGTGTTGCACGTTGGAGATTTTTTTCACAACAGAGCCAACGGACTGCCAAAAGCCTTCGATTAATTCAGTATCTTGTGGAGAGTTTTCCTGCAAGGGGCAAAGAATCGTTTGTTTGCCCTGAAATAGGTCTGCTTTAGCAGCGCTAGCACCATGCTGTGCTCCACCCGCAATCGGATGGGCTGGCACAAATTGACAGGCCTTCTTGCCGAGGACTTCCTTAGCAGCCAAAATCACATCGCCCTTGGTGCTACCTGCATCAGTCAACATCGTGCGAGGCTCAAGGTGGGGCTCAATCACCTCAAAGGCTGATCTCATTTGCGCGACCGGCACACACAACACAATCACATCAGACTGCTTGGCTGCCTCGACTAAATCGACCACACCATCAATCGCGCCCATCTTGAGCGCTTGATCCAGATTTGCGGGGCTGCGACCAACACCGAGTACCTTGTTAACAACGCCCGCTTTCTTTAAAGCCAAACCAAGAGAAGCGCCAATCAGGCCAACGCCAACAATAGTGACGGTGCCGTAATTACTAGATGGATTGATGATGGTCATTGCCGTATTGAATTGATCTAATTGCTGTTGAATTACTGCTGAGCCAAAATATCTTTAAGAGCAGCAATAAAGGCCGCGTTTTCTTCTGGCAGGCCGATGGAAATACGCAACCACTGTGGCAGGCCATAATTTCCTACCGGGCGAACAATGATGCCGCGCTTAAGTAACTCTAAATTAATGCGAGTGCCAGCGCCATCATCCTCACCCACCTTCACCAACACAAAGTTACCAGCAGATGGTAAGTAGGTCAGACCGAGCTCATCGAAAGCTTGGGTTAATTGAGCAAAACCAGCACGGTTTAATTCAAAGCCTTGTTGCAAAAAAGCAGAGTCTTGAAACGCCGCAATCGCCGCTGCTTGTGCAAGACTATTAACGTTAAACGGTTGACGAATGCGATTAAGCAAATCCGTCAAGCCTGGCTGTGCTACGCCGTAACCAATTCGTAAGCCTGCTAGGCCATAGGCTTTAGAGAAACTACGGGACAAAATCATGTTCGGGAAACGCTTTACCCAAGCAATCGCATCATAGCGCTGATCAGCAGTGAGATATTCGTTATAAGCCTCATCCAAGACCACCACAACATGGGCAGGCACGGCGATTAAGAAATCCTCGATCTCTTTGGCGGTCAAATAACTGCCTGTTGGATTATTGGGATTAGCTACAAAGACGAGTTTGGCTTTATCGCCAGCCGCTTTCACTGCCTGTAGCATGGCAGGTAGGTCATGACCATACATTTCAGTAGCGGCCACCTCGACTGCCTTGGCACCTACAGCTTGAGTAGCCAGCGGATAAACGGCAAAGGCATGCTTAGAGAAGATCACTTCATCGCCAGTTTGAGCTACTGCGCGGGCAGCCAATTCCAAAATGTCGTTGCTGCCATTACCTAAGGTAATCCAATTCGTTGGAACACCTAAGCGTGCCGATAAAACATTCTTTAACTCAAAACCATTCGAGTCGGGATAACGACCTAAATCACTAGCCGCTTTGAGCATCGCTTCTTGCGCTGATTTTGGCATGCCCAATGGATTTTCATTGGACGCCAGTTTGACGATCTTGCTTTCATCCAAGCCATACTCACGCGCTACCTCGCTGATAGGTCGTCCACCTACATAAGGCGCTATCGCATGAATATGTTTTAAACCAATCTTAGAGCTCATGCGGAATGGGGGTATGAGCCAAGGTTTTTGTAAAAAGCCGCTGTCGTTTTTAACTCATCCAATGCCTTAGCCACTTTCGCATCCTCAGTATGACCCGCTACATCAATGTAGAAGTGATACTCCCAAGTGCCTTTGCGAGCAGGACGAGACTCGAAACGATTCATGGAAACACCATGCTTCGCTAAGGGCTCTAACAATCGGTGTACAGCGCCTGGTTGGTTATCTACCGAGAGAACCAAGGATGTTTGATCTTTGCCGGTAGGCTGACACTCGTAAGTGCCGACCACCACAAAACGTGTCCGGTTATGCGGATCATCCTGAATCTGGGCAGCCACTGCTTGAAGACCGTAGGCTTCTTGCGCTGGGTCACCTGCAATAGCTGCTAATGCTGGATCAATGGAAGCCATGCGAGCAGCCTCGGCATTGCTGCTGACTGCCTGACGCTTTAATTGAGGCGCATGCACACTCAACCATTGCTGACATTGCGCCAAGGCTTGGGCATGCGCACATACGGTGGTTACACCATCCAGGTTACCGCTCTTGGTTAAGAGGTGGTGACGAATAGGCAGAACCACTTCACCACTAATACGCATTGGAGAATCTAGCAGCAAATCTAAAGTACGGGAGATGGCGCCTTCGCTTGAGTTCTCAACAGGAACAACACCAAATTGCGCCGCGCCCTTCTCAACCGCTTTAAATACTTCATCAAGACTGTTGCAAGGCAAGCCAGCAATCGAGTGACCAAAATAAGTCTGGGCTGCTTGCTCTGAAAATGTTCCCACTGGTCCGAGATAAGCAATTGTCTGACGAGCCTCTAAGGCACGGCAAGCTGACATCACCTCTCGCCAAATTGCAGCTATGCCATCAGGTAACAATGGGCCCTTGCTGAGTTCTTGTAAGCGCGCAACAACTTGTCGCTCACGCTCTGGCCTAAACACTGGCGAGGAAAATCCACCCTTGATGTGACCAACTTCTTGGGCCGCTTTTGCGCGTTGCGATAACAAATCCAAAATCTGCGCATCGAGCGCATCAATCTTGTCACGGATTGGCGCTAGGCGCTGCTCCTCAGTACTCTGGTCTTTGGAGCTCATTAGGCACGCCTTTCAAAGTCACGCATAAAGTCCACTAGCGCCTTAACGCCCTCTAGTGGCATTGCGTTGTAAATACTGGCCCGCATACCACCTGCAGCCTTATGACCGCGCAGGGCAACTAAGCCTGCCGCATTCGATTGCGCTAAAAACTCTGCGTTTAGATTTTCATCCTTCAAGAAGAAGGTAACATTCATTCTAGACCGATATTCTTTGGTAACGCGATTCTCATACAAGCTACTTTGATCTAAGTAGTTATAAAGTAGATCTGCTTTTTCTTGATTGCGCTGTTCGATTGCTTTAACACCGCCCTGCTTTAGCAACCACTTAAAGCCTAGGCCAGCCATGTAGATAGCAAATGTCGGGGGCGTATTGAGCATCGATTGATTGGCAGCTTGCTTAGACCAATCCCAAATCGATGGAGTGATCTTCATGCCGTGACCCATCAAATCTTTACGCACAATCACGATCGTTACACCGGATGGGCCAATATTTTTTTGTGCGCCACCAAACCAAACGCCGCACTTACTGATATCCATCTCTTTAGAAAGAATGTTGCTAGAGATATCCGCAACTAATACCTTGCCGTTCACATCCGGCACATCTGGAAACTCTACGCCACCAATGGTTTCATTAGCGCAGTAATGCACATAGGCAGCATCATCTGATAGTTGCCAAGTCGATCTTGCTGGAATCGTGTTGAATTTTTCTGCTGCTGAAGACGCTGCTAGATGAGCAACGCCATACTTATCCGCTTCTTTGTAAGATTTTTCAGACCAAATGCCGGTTACTAAGAAGTCCGCCTTAGGACCATTCTTAGCAAGGCTCATGAGGTTCATGGGAATGGCCGCATTTTGACCCAAGCCCCCACCTTGAAGCATCAATATTTCATAAGAATCAGGAATGCCCATGAGGGTACGAAGATCTTGGAGTACTTCCTCGTAAAGAGCCATGAACTCTTTGCCGCGGTGACTTACCTCCATCACACTAGCACCAAGTCCTTGCCAATTCAACATCTCTGCAGCGGCTTGCTTTAATACCTCTTCAGGTACGGTAGCAGGCCCCGCAGCGAAATTGAAAATGCGGCGGTCAAACGTCATGATGAATTAATTAACCTTGTATGAATGCCAGTTAGGCATCACCAGCTTCATCAGAATTGGAATCAACTACTGGATCTGCAGCAACATCACCCTCTTCACCATCATCGAGTTCATTCTCATCATCAGAATCGCTTTCAGCAATACGCTGTAAGCCAGACAAACGAGTGCCTTCGTCCACGTTGATCAAGGTAACGCCTTGAGTAGCGCGACCCATTTCACGAATCTCTGAAACACGCGTACGCACCAAGATACCACCGGTGGTGATCAACATAATTTGATCTTCAGGAGAAACCAGAGCAGCAGCAACGACTTTACCGTTTCGCTCCGTAGTCTGAATCGCGATCATGCCTTTAGTGCCGCGACCGTGACGGGTGTATTCAGCAATCGGAGTGCGCTTACCAAAACCATTTTCAGTTGCAGTCAATACACTACTTGGAATAGCAAGGCCGCTCTCATCTACTACCGCAGCCTCAACACCTTCCGCCACCTCTGCTTGAGAAACTAACATGGCAATCACTTGATGTCCTTCACCCAAGCTCATACCACGTACACCGCGCGCTGTACGCCCCATTGGGCGAACATCATTCTCATCAAAGCGCACCGCTTTACCGGCATCCGAGAACAACATCACATCATGCTGGCCATCGGTAATTGCGGCGCCAACTAAGAAATCGTTTTCATTCAAATCGACCGCAATGATTCCGGCCTTGCGAGGATTGGAGAAGTCAGACAATCGCGTCTTCTTCACAGTGCCCAAGCTTGTTGCCATAAAGACGTAATGATCATCTTGATATCCCTTAATCGGGAGAATCACAGTAATCTTTTCACCTTCAATCAATGGGAACATATTGACGATAGGCTTGCCACGTGAGTTACGGCTACCTTGCGGGACTTCCCATACTTTGAGCCAGTACATACGGCCACGATCAGAGAAGCACAAAATGATGTCATGCGTATTTGCGACGAAGAGGGTTTCAATCCAATCTTCATTCTTAGTAGCTGCAGCTTGCTTGCCGCGACCACCACGCTTTTGCGCACGATATTCACTCAGAGGCTGGCTCTTCATATAACCCGTGTTGGAAAGTGTGACCACCATATCTTGCGGTGTAATCAAATCTTCTGTGAACAACTCGGTTGCATTCATTTCAATAAATGAACGACGGCCAGAATCGCCCCCAGCAATACCAAATTCCGCTTGAACTTCCTTCAGCTCAGATTCAATGACTTGAGTGACGCGCTCTGGCTTAGCAAGTAAGTCGAGCAAGTCAGAAATCTCAGACATTACCTCTTTATATTCATTCACAATCTTGTCTTGCTCAAGGCCAGTCAAGCGTTGTAAACGCATCTGCAAAATTTCTTGTGCTTGGCTATCAGACAAGCGATAGAGTCCAGTAGTTTGCATGCCGTACTCTGGCAACAAGCCTTCAGGACGATAAGCGTTGCGACCGCCAGGGGTATCTGTCTCAGCACGCGCCAACATCTCACGCACCATGGAAGAGTCCCATGCCTTGCTCATCAATTCTTGTTTAGCAATTACTGGATTTGCAGCAGCTTTGATGATCGCAATAAATTCATCAATGTTTGCTAATGCAACAGCAAGACCTTCTAAGACATGACCACGTTCACGTGCTTTGCGTAATTCAAAAATAGTACGGCGCGTAACTACTTCGCGACGATGTTGCAAGAAGTACTCGAGCATCTGCTTCAAGTTCAACAGACGTGGTTGGTTATCCACCAAGGCCACCATGTTCATGCCGAAGTTATCTTGCAGTTGTGTGCTCTTATACAAATTATTGAGAACGACTTCAGGCACTTCACCACGCTTTAGTTCGATCACTACGCGCATACCTGACTTATCAGACTCATCACGCAAATCAGAAATACCCTCTACTTTTTTCTCATTCACCAACTCAGCAATGCGTTCGAGCAAATTCTTTTTATTTACTTGGTATGGCAACTCATCCACGATGATGGACTGACGAGCGCCCTTGTCGAGGTCTTCAAAATGGGTTTTAGCGCGCATCACCACACGACCACGGCCAGTGCGATAGCCCTCACGAACCCCTTGAACACCATAAATAATGCCGGCGGTCGGAAAATCTGGTGCCGGAATGATCTCAATTAGCTCATCAATCGTGCAATCTGGGTTGTGTAAGACGTGCAAACAGGCTGTAACCACCTCATCTAGGTTGTGGGGAGGGATATTAGTCGCCATACCCACTGCAATACCTGAACTGCCGTTAATCAGCAAATTAGGTACTTTTGCAGGAAGAATAAGGGGCTCTTTCTCGCTACCGTCGTAATTTGGCCCAAAATCCACGGTTTCTTTGTCCAAATCGGCCAATAACTCATGGGCAATCTTACGGAGGCGGATCTCGGTATACCGCATTGCAGCAGCGTTATCGCCGTCCACGGAGCCAAAGTTACCCTGTCCGTCAACCAGCATATAGCGCAGAGAGAAATCTTGGGCCATACGAACGATGGTGTCGTACACCGCAGAATCGCCATGTGGATGGTATTTACCGATCACATCGCCAACTATACGGGCAGATTTTTTGTAAGCTCGGTTCCAATCGTTGTTTAATTCATACATCGCGAATAAGACCCGGCGATGGACCGGTTTAAGGCCGTCACGTACGTCTGGCAGGGCTCTGCCGACAATGACGCTCATTGCGTAGTCCAAATAGGACCGCCGCATTTCGTCTTCTAGGGATATTGGTAGTGTTTCTTTAGCGGCTTGTTCCATTTAGAAATAATATCATTTTGATGACTGATAGCCCCTATGCTAAGATTCTGTCAGTTTGTACGAAATTGAGATGTGTCGCTTTGCGGTTTTTTGCTTCAAAGTAGGGCGAATTACATTTAAGTTTGACTTTAATTAAAAAAGAGATTTTTGAGGACTAAAAATGAACAAAACCCTAAAAGTGTTGTTAGCTTCTGTTGTTACTGTTTCTGCTTCTGCAGCGATGGCTTCTGATAACTGGGAAAACAGCTCTGGCTTGAACTGGAAAAACGGCGACGGCACATTGTGCTGGCGTGATAACAACTGGACACCTGCAACTGCAGCTGCTGGTTGTGATGGCTGGTTGGCTCCTAAATCTGCCGCTGGTGTAAGCCAAAGCAAGATCACTTTGCAAGCTGACACACTCTATGACTTCGATAAAGCTACATTGAAGCCAGAAGGCATGGCTACTTTAGACAAAATCGCTAAAGACTTAGGCAAGATCAAATTAGAAGTCATTATTGCTGTTGGTAACACTGATAGCGTTGGTACTGATGCTTACAACATGGCTCTCGGCCAACGTCGTGCTCAGTCCGTTAAAGCTTACTTGGTAAGCAAAGGTGTTGACGGTAGCCGTATTTACACAGAATCAAAAGGCAAGAGCAATCCAGTTGCATCAAATGCAACTGCTGAAGGCCGCGCTAAGAACCGCCGCACCGACATCGAAGTTGTTGGTACAGCTGCAGTTAAGTAATTCTTTTTACTTGTAAAAAAGCCCGGTTCTGCCGGGCTTTTTTATTTCCGCTATATTCGTATTTCATTTATTCCAAAGCGCTTCCTGCGCCCAAATTCCTATGAACGTCGATCAATCTGAAATCGCTAAATTTAGCGCCTTAGCCCACCGCTGGTGGGATCCTAATAGTGAATTTAAGCCCCTGCATGCAATTAACCCCTTGCGCCTCAACTGGATCAAGTCTTTTGTTGACCTCCAGGGCAAGAAGGTTCTAGATGTCGGTTGTGGTGGCGGCATTTTGGCCGAGTCTATCGCTCAATCCGGTGCCGATACCTGCGGCATTGATTTATCCGAAAAAGCCCTCAAAGTAGCTGAATTGCATGCCCTTGAAGTGGGTGCAAGCCTCGAATACCGCTCTATTTCAGCTGAAGCCATAGCCGAAGAGCAGCCAGAGCAGTATGACGTTGTGACCTGCATGGAGATGCTTGAGCACGTCCCAGATCCCTCGTCAGTAGTTCGGGCCTGTGCCAAGCTCTGCAAGCCTGGTGGCACCCTCTTTTTTAGCACCCTGAACCGCAGCCCCAAATCCTACTTATTTGCCATTATTGGCGCTGAATACGTCTTGAGATTGCTTCCCAAAGGTACTCACGAATACGCGAAATTCATTAAACCATCTGAGTTGGTCGCATTTACGCGCCAAGCTGGACTGGAAATGATCGGCATGAAGGGGATGAGCTACAACCCCCTTACCCAGGTATACAGCCTAGGTGATGATGTGGATGTGAATTACATGATTGCCGTACGTAAATGAGTAACGGGTTAGCAAGTCCTTACAAGGGGGTCTTTTTTGACTTGGATGGCACCCTTGCGGACACCGCTCCAGACCTTGTGGCAGCCGCTAACCAGCTCCTGATTGCCCGCAATCTTCCCCCCAAGCAATACGAAGTCTTGCGCCCTTGCGCCTCAGCTGGTGCGCGAGGCCTAATCGGTGGAGCGTTTGGTATCGATACCGATCACCCCGACTTCATTTCATTACGTGATGAGTTTTTTGAGAACTATGAAAAAGCCTTGCTGGTTGATAGCGTGCTTTTTGAGGGTGTAGATCACTTACTAGATCAACTGGATGGTGCAAAGCTCCCCTGGGGGATTGTGACGAACAAAGGTGAGCGCTTTACCAATCCCTTGACCGTTCTAATGGGTTTGCGCCAAAGATCTGTGTCTACCGTCTCAGGCGACACCACTCCTTACTCAAAACCACATCCTGAGCCCATTTTGCATGCTGCCAGAGTCGCCAATATTGACCCAAGCCGGTCGCTGTACGTTGGCGATGACATTAGAGATATCGTGGCAGGCAAAGCAGCGGGCATGAAAACCATTGCGGCAGCGTATGGTTATTGCGGCTGTGAAGAACCTCCAGAATCTTGGGGCGCAGATTATCTAGTGCGCCACCCGCTCGAATTGCTGGAAATCATCTTCCCTAAATAGGGATATAAAAGATATCGAGCATTTAAAGGCTAAGAGCCTTAAAATAGAGATTCCAATGCATGAACTCCGGGGTCGACATGGTTTCGACGTGGATTACAAAGCATCAAGGGCATACCGAGGACCCGTTATCTCGTAAATCAATGGGAATGTAATAACTGCAAACGACGAACGTTTCGCACTAGCCGCTTAATTGCGGTTGCCCCTGAACTGATTCTCTCTTGGGTCAGCTAGCGAAAGCTAGGTCAGGGTCATTTACAAGAGATAAGATCATTTCATGTCACGGGGAATGGTTCGAAAACTTAGTGAATCGCCAGCGTGGAACATGTCAGTCTGTGACTAGCTAGCTAAATTAAATGATATGACTAAGTATGTAGAACTTGTTGTAGAGGATTTGCGGACGCGGGTTCGATTCCCGCCGACTCCACACCCAATTTGAAGAACTTGCTTTAGCAACAGTCAAACGCCACCCACCAGGGTGGCGTTTTTCATTTAGCGCTTCGGTGTTTTACCAACCATCTTCGCAGCCCTCAAGAAATCAAAATCAACACCCTTATCTGCTTGCGTAACTGTATCCAAGAATAGCTTTAAGTAACCACGCTCTGCAGTGGGCTCGATCACTGGGTTTTCTTTTGCACGCTTGGCCAACTCTTCCTCCGAGACGAATAAACTAATCTCACGATTTTTAACGCTCAAACGAATACGATCACCATTTTTTACATGCGCTAGCGGCCCACCGACTGCAGCTTCAGGAGTGACATGCAACACAATGGTTCCAAATGCAGTGCCACTCATACGACCATCAGAAATTCTGACAATATCTTTTACGCCGGCACGCGCCAGTTTCATCGGAATTGGGATGTATCCCGCTTCAGGCATACCGGGAGCACCTTTAGGACCAATATTCTTGAGCACCAAAATATCCTCAGCAGTAACATCTAGCTCCGGGCTATCAATGCGATTCGCAAGATCTTCACTGTTTTCAAAGACAACAGCACGGCCCTCATGCTCCATCAATTTTTCATTAGCAGCAGATTGCTTGATGATGGCGCCGCCAGGAGCTAAGTTGCCATGCAAGACCGCAATACTGCCGCGTGGATAAATCGGGTTATCCAATTTGCGCACTACATCTTGTTTAAAGCTTGGAGGGGCAGCATCAATCTCCTCGCCTAGAGTGCGACCAGTCACCGTCATCGCATCAAGCTTTAACAAAGGCTTTAGCTCACGCAGCAAGGTTGTCATGCCACCGGCATCATGGAAGTTCTCCATGTAGTGATCACCAGATGGCTTCAAATCAACCAGTACCGGCGTCTCATCACCCATCTTATCGAGAGCGTCTAAATCAATTTCTAAGCCCATACGTCCAGCGATAGCGGCTAAGTGAATAATCCCATTCGTCGAGCCGCCGATAGCTAATAGGACTCGCATGGCATTCTCAAAAGCATCAGCAGTTAATACCTTATCAATTGTTAAACCATCCTTAGCCATTTGCACGGCACGAGTACCCGTCTCTTCAGCAATCCGAATACGATCTGCCGTTACCGCTGGCGGGGTAGCTCCTCCAGGCACGGTCATTCCCAATGCCTCAGAGATACAAGCCATCGTACTAGCGGTACCCATCACTGAGCAGGTGCCAACACTGGCTACTAACTGGTCATTCACTTCATCTTTTTCAACTTCATCAATTTCCCCAGCGCGGAATTTTCCCCAATAGCGACGACAGTCAGTGCATGCACCTACACGCTCACTTCGATGTGAACCAGTCAGCATTGAACCGGTAATTAATTGAATAGCGGGCAAACCCGCTGAGGCCGCGCCCATCATTTGTGCCGGCACCGTTTTATCGCAGCCACCAATCATGACTACCGCATCCATGGGTTGAGCGCGCAGCATCTCCTCGGTATCCATCGACATCAGGTTACGCAAATACATACTGGTTGGAGCAGCAAAGCTTTCATGAATTGAAATCGTCGGGAAGTCCATCGGCAAACCACCCGCCAACATCACGCCGCGTTTTACAGCCTCAATCAACTGCGGCATATTGCCATGACAAGGGTTGTAGGCACTGCCAGTATTGATGATCCCAATGACAGGACGATCTAAGGCGCTATTGGTATACCCCGCACCTTTAATAAATGCTTTACGCAAAAACAAAGAAAATCCTTTATCACCGTAACTCGTTAATCCCTTGCGTAAGCCAGTTACAGGAGCTTGTTTTTTGTCTTTACTCACACTACCGCTCATAGCCCATCCAATCGATCGCTCAACATGGTTGTCTCCGCCAAATATTAATATTTTTTATGATCTCAATATACTAAACTTTGCCAACACACACATTGGGGCATGCTAAGCTCAGCTCCATATCATTATGAAGGATCGTCATGTCAAGCATTCAACCTTTTCACCTTGCATTTCCTGTAGACAACTTAGAGGCAGCTCGCACTTTTTACGGTAGCACCTTAGGTTGCGCCGAAGGTCGTAGCTCTGATGAATGGATTGACTTTGATTTCTTTGGACACCAATTGGTTGCCCACCTAGCACCTGAAGAATGCGGCCATGCAGCCTCAAATGAAGTTGACGGCCATCAAGTTCCTGTAAAACATTTTGGGGTTGTGTTAACGATGCCAGATTGGCATACCTTAGCCGATAGATTGCGCAATAGCGGTATGAAATTCATTATGGAGCCACAGATTCGCTTTAAAGGCAAAGTTGGTGAGCAAGCCACGATGTTCTTCCTCGACCCTGCTGGCAATGCCCTGGAATTCAAAGCATTCGAAGACCCAAGCCAACTATTTGCAAAATAATTAGCTTGAGTAGCACTGGATTTATTGTCTTAAAAAAACTGGTAACTCATACCCGCTTGAAAATTGAGCGGTGCACCTAGAAAAATACCATCAGGACTTCTGCTAGCTACATAACGCTTATTGAATACATTATTCACTGCGCCAAATACCTTCCAACTTTTATCAATCGCGTAATGTGCACTCCAATTAACGGTGGTGATAGATGGGATCTCCCCGAGAGTGCCAATGGAGTTTGGCAAACTCGTATTTGCCGCATCAGCGAATTGGGGTGATAGGTAATTCAAGCTAAGCAAAGTATTAAATCCATTTTTTTGATAATTTACCCCCAGGTTTGAAACCATCTTAGCAGTGTATGGAATTCGATTTCCATCCCCTCCCATTGAAGAATTTCCCACAAATTTCGCAACTGGAATGTAAGTGAGATTTCCATTTAGACCCCATCCAGCACCCAATTCATAACCCAAAGCCAACTCCATACCTTGGTGCAAGCTTTGACCGCCATTAGCTTTAGTGATGCCTGCCGCAAGACTTTGATTTACTATTTGATTGCTAAAGTTCATGCTAAAAACTGCTGCATCGTAACTAAACCCAGCATCGACACCTCTTAGACCAATCTCAAAATTAGTTGATCTTTCAGGATCTAATTGCTGGTCTATACCTTTTTCGCTGATGGCAGTGGCTAATTGTGCAGGTGCAAAACCCTTATACACACTTGAGTAAATCTGTATCTCTGGATCAATCTGCCAAGTAGCGCCGATTTGGGGAACAGTCTCTACATTTTTTGCGCTACCTGATTTTTCGGTAAGGATATTATTTCGGGACTGGTTATAACTCTCAATCCGAATACCAGGGGTAATAGCAAAGTCTTTAGTCAACATAAATCGATTTTGAGCAAAAAGTGCAATTGAATTTGCTTTGTTTTCTTCATGACCTGCTAATCTTCCCGACTTGCTAAAACTGCGCGATGCCACAAGCTGGTTTGATTGTGTCTCAGTATGCAGGCGTAGGCCAAACTCAAACTCATTTTGTATGCCCATGGCTGAGTAAGTTTGGGAAACGCGAGAATCTAATCCGAGCATTTGGAATTCACGATTGCGTCCAAACATGCAATCATTTGAACCATTGCACGAATTAAAAACGGTCTTATCTACCTTGCGTCCAGTGATACCTTGGCGCCAATAATCTCTACCCAGTCGACTCCAATACAAAAGAGTATTCAGCTTAGTACCTTCACCCAACTCCCAAGAATGATTTAAATCAACCGCATTTCTCTGAGTAATAAAGTAATCATTTGGAGCGGGATTTGATGAAAAATTATTGTTATATTGGTCTGGTCTTAAGCCTACATATGAGGTATTAATGTTGTTATCGTAATGAGTATATTTGAGACTTAGCCATTGATTTTGATCAATTGCGACACCGCCTTTAAATAAGATGTCATACATCTTGAATCCATTACCTTGATATCCATCGCTCTCTGACTTGATAATGTTGATACCTGCTACAGCACCATTACTCTCTGACTTTCCACCCGCCTCAATTTGAGCCAATTGATATCCATAATTACCTGCTTTAGCGGAGAGCTTAAAGCCCTCTTCCGGAGTTTTAGTAAGGTAATTAATAACGCCGCCAATATTGGATGGCCCATACTGCAAGCCAGATGCCCCTTTCAAAATTTCGATCCCACTCATGCGGTCAACTGGAGGGCTGTAATAGGATGCACTAGAAATAAACAAGCTAGGATGAATCGGAGCCCCATCCTCAAGCAACAGCACCTTTTGACTTCGACTAGGATTAAGACCCCTAATGCCAATATTGGGAATGGCTCCTAACCCACCCTCATCTCCACGAATATTGATACCGGGAACGGTCTTCAGCGCATCTTGAATAGATAAGGGCTGAAGTATCTCCAACTGCTGTTGATTAATAACATCAACAGTCCCGGGGATTTTTGAGCGGGCATTTTCTTCCCGACCCACAATATCGAGTCTCGGTAATTCGACTTCTTTAGCATGAACACTTAAAGCCAACGAACATCCGCAAGCCAGTGCAAAGCATGAGGCCCAAGCTACTTTTTGCTGCTTCATATGCAATCTCCAGAGATATGTACAAAAAATCGCTGGCTAATCGCATATCAAAATACTTTTGCTGGCTAAAAAAATAGTGCATGACTATTTAGTCAAAATGAGTTTCCTTAATTTGGTAATTCGTAAAACATATCGTTGCCCGTCATGATTAATAACAATCGATTTTTCTTTGCCAAATAAAGCTGAGCTTGGAATTATCTTGGGTAAGTTTGGGTCGATAAAGAATAAATCCTTAGCTGAGCTTTTAAGCTCCAAATTCATATCAAGCCTCCAACCTAAAGTGAATGGGGAGAAGGTAGCAGTGAGATAGGGATTGATCCTCGATCTCTAGCGCGGAAAATTTCCAAGTTCTTACTGTTTCCAAAGCTGATCTATCTAATTTCTCATAGCCGGAACTATTCACCATGGAGACTATTTCAACAGTGCCAAGGCGATTAATACACAAGCTAAGCTTGACAGCGCCTTGCTCTCCAAGTCGCTTGCTGGCAAGGGGGTATGGAGGCTTTGGATTGGAATGGATATTTCTTTCACTCAAATTTGGTAGGGATCTTGGCAGGGATAGATCGATGCCGGTACTCCCAGGCGCTCTTGCCGGGGAAGGATCATGGCTAATACCGATCCTGGCAGTTTGAATGAAATCAGATTTTTGATCAGAATTTATTGAATTATGTACTGAGGCATTTCTCACAATAGCAATACTTAAAATATCAGCAGGAAATTTGCTGGATGAAATTGATTGTTCGTTAAAGGAGCTAAATAGAACGAATAAATGCATACCAAGCACTAGGGAAATAATCCACCTAGATTGGATGGGAATTAACTTAAAAATTTTTAGCAAACTCAACTCTTAATTACTGAAACTTTATGAAAATATTGTCAGTAATTTTAGGGTTAGTAACTTGCATTAACAACCCTTTAGGCTAAGGGGCTGCATTTATTAGGGATATCTATATCCTGGAAAAATTATCAAAAGTTCTAAATTACTTTTAATCGCCAAAGTGAAGTGACTTCAATTGCTCTTGCAAAATACAGTAAATCAGAATCATCAAATGCTTTAGGATGTTTGGGCTTGGTATCAATACGGCCTAAAACAATCAAACCTGCATCCTCAATCCACGAGAGCAACTCTTGTCGAGTTCTCAGCTCGAGATGTTCGGCTAAATCAGACAGAATTAACCACCCCTCTCCCTGAGGTAATAGGTGATCTTTCAATCCAGCTAAAAATCCTTTGAGCATTTGGCTATCAGGATCATAGACAGCGTGCTCTAAGGTTGAGCTAGGTCTTGCTGGTACCCAAGGTGGATTACATAGGATCAGCGAAGCCTTTCCTTTTGGAAATAAATTGGCCTTCACAATCTCTATTTGCGAGCCTAGCTTCAAAAACGCAATATTTTCTTTAGCGCAAGCGAGGGCACGGTCATCTTGATCGGTGGCAACAATGTTTTGTACATCACGCATTGCCAAAATAATAGAGAGCACCCCAGTGCCAACGCCAATATCAAATGCAATAGATTCCGCATCCAACGCTTTGGGTAATGGTGCATTGCATACCAGCTCAATATATTCACCACGAACAGGTGAGAAAACACCGTAATGCGGATGAACAAAAATGGGTTCCCCATCGCCATCAGCCAGAATAGGTAATCCATTCTTGCGCCATTCATGCGCACTAATCACACCTAATAGCTCTCGCAATGAAATGACATAGGGCTCGCTAACGCTGCCATAGGCTTCTAGGCAGGCCTGAGTGACGTCTGGTGCGCGACGTAATGAAATCGTGTGATCAGTATTGCATTGGATCAACAGCATGCCCAGTATTCTTGCTCGTTGAGATTGAATGAGGCGATGCCGATTGAAAATATCTTTTGCGGTTTTCTTGACGGCAGTATCAACCGATTTATCAACCCTCTTTCCTGCGCGCTTGGATTTTTTCGAAGGCTTATCTATCCTACGAACCAAAGCCTGCAATAGTTGTCGAGCATTCTGAAAATCACCCTTCCAAAGGATTGCTGTACCTTCACATGCCAAATGATAGGCATCGTCAGCCGTCATCGCGTCATCTGCAGGCACCACTTTTTTGTGTGGCACTATGCCATTCTCAGAATGCCAGAGTGCCGTATGCGGATGGCTATTCTCTTCCCAATGAATGACGCTATCTTGGCTCATGGCTTATTCAGGAGGATGCTCCTCAGGGTTCACATCTAAGGCAATTAAAAAGCGAGAGACCATGTTGTACGCTGCCACAACCGTCACCAGCTCTACCGTGTCTGTATTGCCGAGGGTAGCCTGCAAACGTTTCATCAAAGCGCTATCCACCTGAATATTGCGCGTCATCTGGAGAGTCAACTCTACCGCATCATTTTCAAGAGAAGAGAAAGGGGCTTTGGGGAAACTGGGTTGGCCAATTAAACGAAGTGCTTTAACCTGCTCCTCAGTACCACCCGCCTTGATAAACGGAGGGGTATGATGAAAGAATTCATATTCAGCGCCATTAAGAACGGCCACACCACACATCGCTAGCTCGCGTAACTTGGGATCTAAAGAAAGATTGTTACGAATCTCTCCAATGAAGTGATTCCAACCCTTGGCAATCGGGGTGCTATGCAAAAGCATGCGGTCTAAATTAATAAACTGACCTCCCCGTCGCTGGCGGATCGCAGCCACAAGGACGGCCGGTTCAGCCAAATCCATTGGCTGATAAGGAATTAAACGTTCAGTCATATAGATTCCTTACTGCGTCTCTTTGATGTTGTTTTCGATAACAAACTTACCCCAAATTCCAATTTGCTTACCAATAAACTCTTGAGCAGCTTCAGGGGTACCCCCAACAATTTGAATGCCTTGTGCCTTGAACTTTTCAGCAACTGCTGAGGTTTTCAACGCTTTATTCAACGCCTTGTTCATCGCATCGACCACTGCCGGAGGTGTTTTACCGGGAGCCAATACCGCCCACCAAGCTGGCGCACTAAAGCCCGGGAACCCACTCTCAGAAATCGTTGGTACATTTGGCAAGGATGGGGATCTTTTGGCCGTGGTAATCACCAGTGGAATCACGCCGCCGCTATCAACATGGGGTTTTACTAAAAACTCTGAGCCTATTGCCAACTCAACTTGACTACCCAAGGCATCTTGCATCATAGGACCACCACCACGATAAGGAACGTGATTCCAATCAAAACCCGCTTGTTTTGCGAGACGGGCCATTGCTAAGTGTCCTAAGCTTCCGACTCCGATAGAGCCGTAACTAAATTGCTTGCCTGTTTTAGAAAGATCGACCAACTGCTTAAAGCTAGTGATGCCTGATTTCTTACTCGCAACCAAGACCATCGGTGATGTACCAATCAGAATGACAGGGGCGATGTCTTTAATGGTGTCGTAGGGAAGCTTATCTTTAAGGGAAGGATTCACGCCATGGGTATCAAATACCACCGCAAAGGTATAGCCATCTGGATCAGATCTTGTCATGGCCGCAGTACCAATCACTCCAGAGGCGCCGCCCACGTTCTCCACAATCACGTTTTGCTTTAATTCCGACTGCAAAGCCGGGGCCAATACACGGGCAACCTGATCAACGGAGCCTCCCGGTGGGAAAACAGCAATAAGGCGGATTGGTTTTTGGGTAGGCCAAGCGCCTACTCCGGCGGTTTGGGCAATGGCAATAGAGCTAGCCACCATCAAAAATACGCTGAATAACAGGGCTTTTTTAGCCTTTTTTAATAAAATCAGCATTGCATGTCTCCTTCAGGTAAGACTGCAAGATTACCACCGCTCTGCGCAGCCTGTTTGATAATGGTGCGCGTAGCCAAGAGAGATTAAAGATGAAGCCAATATTGAACATAGCCGCCTATTTATTTGTCAGTCTAGACAATCTGGCAGAGTTGCGCGACAAAATGTTGGGAGAATGCAATGCCCGTCATCTCAAGGGGACTATTTTGCTGACTGGTGAAGGCATCAATATGTTCTTAGCTGGGAGCGGGCCTGAGTTGCGTGGATTTTTAGATTGGTTGCGAGAAGACCCCCGCTTCAAATCTCTCGAGTCTAAAGATAGCTGGTCAGAAACCCAGCCCTTTAAGAAGATGCTCATCAAACTAAAGAATGAAATCATTCGCATGAATCACCCCACCATTCGTCCAGAAGAGGGTCGCGCGAATTTCATTGCGCCGAAGAAATTACAAGAGTGGCTTGATCGTGGCACAGATGATCTAGGACGCCCTGTAGTGATGGTCGACACACGCAATGCTTTCGAAGTGGAGTATGGCACCTTCGAGAATGCACTGCATTTTAATATCGAGAAATTTACACAATTTCCGGAAGCAATTTCGGCCAAAAAAGAAGAGTTAGCAGATAAAACCTTGGTGAGCTTTTGCACCGGCGGGATACGCTGTGAAAAATCTGGTCTGTATATGCGCGAGATTGGCATGGGGCATAGTTACCAACTGGAAGGTGGCATCCTCAAGTACTTTGAGGAGGTCGGATCGGCTCACTACACGGGCACTTGCTTTGTCTTTGATGAACGAGAGGCTTTGGAGCCCAACCTAGATTCCATCCCAGTAGAGCGCTCCATCCGTAAAAAACTGAAGGCTTAGAAAGCCAACACCATTAATCCGACTTACCCACCAAAGTCATATGCTCAACAAAAGGGGGCTTTACAAAAAATGGGCCAACAATCGCACGCCACTCAGCAAAGGCTTCTGACCCCCTAAAATCCAAGGTATGATTTTCTAAGGTATCCCAGTAAATTAAGAGCAAATACCGCGCTGGACTTTCGATACTGCGGTTGACCTTAAAGCCTCGAAAGCCTTTCGCTTTAGCAATTACCGTATTTACGCCGTGCAAAATAGCTTCTTCAAACTGAGCACCCTTAGTTGGGTCAATTTCAATATCACAATGCTCCAAAATCATGGGAATTTCCTTTGTCAAAATGGCTTAGGGATCGATAGTAAACTCAAACAGAATAATAAATAAGAAAAGAGACATGACCAATTTACCTAACATTGTCATCCTAGGGGATTACGAACGCGCCCTGCGTCGCTTCTCAAACTGGGATAAGCTCGACCAGAGTGCAAACCTCACAATTCATCATGAGCCCTTGCGAGATGAGGCGCTATATGAGGCCGTAAAAGACGCTGATGCGATTGCTATCGTGCGCGATCGATCACCCTTTAATGAGGCCATGATCGCAAGACTCCCAAAGCTCAAGTTCCTCATGTTTACCGGTAAACGGAATGGCACACTTGAGGCCACCTCTTTGGCCTCCAGAAACATTCCCATGGCATGTACGCCCGGTGGCCCATCAACAGAGACCACCGCCGAGTTAACCTGGGCCTTAATCTTAGGCGCCTCTAAACACCTGATTGAGCAGAACAAGTTAATTTCTACTGGTGGCTGGCGCGATGAACTATCTCTACTACCAATGCTTTCTGGCCAACGGCTTGGTGTGATGGGCTTAGGTGCAATCGGTAGTCGAGTAGCGAGAGTTGGCCATGCGTTTGGCATGGAAGTCGTGACCTGGAGTCCCCGCATGACACCGGAACGTGCTGCTGCTGAAAATGCAACATCCGTTAGCCTAGATGAATTACTGAGTACATCAAAAGTAATCACGATGCATCTGGTAGCCGGCCCTGGCACTAAGGGCATCATTAGCGCCGATCAACTTGCCTTAATGCGCCCGGATTCCATTTTGGTAAATACTTCGCGTTCAGCATTAATCAATATGCCCGATTTAGGTGCCGCGCTTAAAAAGGGTTGTCCCGCGCAAGCCGCAGTAGATGTCTTTGACATCGAACCGCTGCCAAAGGATGATCCACTTCGCTATACACCCAACCTACTAGTGACACCTCATCTCGGGTTTATTGCAGAGCCTATTTTTGAAACCTTCTCGCAAGGCATCACTCAAACGCTAGAAGCATGGCTCGATCAAAAGCCAATTCCCCATCCATTCGAACCTTAATTCACTTGAAGACACTTACCCCCGCAGAATTATTTATCAGCTTCAGCAAAATCGGGATGTCTGGTTTTGGCGGGGTTTTACCTTGGGCGCGCCGGACTCTGGTTGAGCGAGATAAAGTATTAAGCTCTGAAGACTTCAGCGCCATTCTTGGAATATGTCAAATTGTTCCGGGTCCCAACATTGTTAATCTGGCAGTTTGTATTGGCTCCCGCTTTGCCGGTGCAAAGGGCGCATTAGCAGCCGTACTTGGCTTAACGCTTGGACCCATTTGCATTGTGATGCTGCTAGCCCTTCTCTATACACATTTCAGCTATCTGGAATCCGTCCAAGGCATTCTGCGGGGTATTTCTGCTGTTGGGGTGGGCTTAATTGCCTCCACTGGAATCAAAATGTTGCGTGATGAGTTGCGCTTTCCTGCGATGTTACTAGTGGTAGCTGTAACTGTAATTGCCGCCAGTTATTACCAGCTCGGTCTTGGCTGGGTGGTTCTCATTGCTTCTCCGCTTGCGTGGATCTTGGCACAAAAAAAGGCGCGCAAACTATGAGCGTGTTAATCAGTCTCTTTTTAAAGCTTTCCGCCTTTTCTCTGATTGCATTCGGAGGAGTGAATGCGCTACTTCCCAGCCTATTGGATCTGTCTGTAAATCAAGAGCATTGGATTGACTTACAAACTTTTGCAGATTACTTTGCCATCGCACAAGCTGCGCCCGGCCCAAACTTCATGACAGTCACTCTCATCGGCTGGCATGTTCATGGTGTCTTAGGAGCCCTAGTTGCAACCATTGCAATTGCTTGGCCATCGTCCATTTTGGTTTACCACTTGCAACGCCTGATATTGGGCATGAACGATGCTCACAAAAAGAAGTCCATTCAATATGCTGCAGCAGCTCTTGCAATCGGCTTAGTACTCTCGTCTGCATGGCAGATTGCTTTGCAAATTAATCATAGCTACGCAGCATATGCACTTACGCTATTCACCATTGGAATAGCTGTATTGACTCGCTGGCATCCTTTATATTTAATCGCACTAGGCGCAACCCTAGGAATCATGGGAGTGATATGACAATGATGAAACTTTTAAAGATATCTGCACTCTGTGCGGCATTGCTAACTGTTGCTACGCCACAAGCCCAAACCAATTACCCCAATAAACCCATTACTGTGGTTGTGCCTTATGGCGCAGGCGGGAGTGCAGATTCTCGTAGTAGGCAGTTGGCCCAGAAAATGAGTGTGATCCTGAAGCAACCCTTTGTCATTGACAACAAACCGGGTGCCGGCGGAAATATTGGCACTGAGTTTGTAGCAAGATCCACGCCAGATGGCTACACGATTGGTATGGGCAACTTTGCTCCCATGGCGGTTAATAAAACGCTATTTGGCAACCTGCGCTACGATCCTGAAACCGATCTAATCCCAATTATCTTGATAGAAAAAGGACCCCTAGTTTTAGTGGTTAATCCAAATTCGCCATACAAGACTATTCAAGATATTGTTACTGCAGCCAAAGCAAAACCGGGCACCCTGACCTTCTCATCAGGAGGCATTGGTGGCAGCCATCAACTCTCAGCAGAACTCTTTATGCAAAATGCCGGCATTCAAATGATTCATGTGCCCTACAAGAGTGGATCTGCAGGCTTGACAGACTTGATGGGTGGTAATGTCGACATGATGTTTGACCAAATGTATTCGGCAGTGCCCAGCATCAGAGCAGACAAGCTACGCCCGATCGCCATCACAAGTAAAAAGAGATCGCCCCTCTTTCCAAATGTGCCTAGCTTTGCAGAGCTTGGATATCCTAAAGTTGAAGTGCTTAATTGGCAGGGATTCATTGCGCCTGCCGGCACACCGAAACCCATTATTGATACATTAAATAAAGCTGCTAATGAAGCGCTTAAAGATCCACAACTGAGAGAACTCATGCTCTCCCAAGGAAATGAAATTGGTGGCGGTACCCCCGCAGACTTTGCAGCCTTAATTAAATCTGAAGCTGCTAAATGGAGTGCCGTAGTGAGGGCCGGAAATATCAAGCCCGAATAAGTCTTACTGCAAGACTTACTTCAGCGCTTGGTAAGTCAAAATACCCAAGAAAGTAAGACACAGTGAGCCAACTAAATGCAAGAGCGCGGTACCGAGCGCCCAAGTGACTTCACCGCGCTGCATAAAGCCTACGACTTCAGCAGAAAAACTAGAAAAAGTTGTGAGTCCGCCTAAGAAGCCGGTAATCACAAATAACTTCCATTCAGGAGAAAGGCCGGGGTTGTTGCCAAAAAAAGCTACGGCGATACCGATCATGTATCCACCCACCATATTGGAGATAAAGGTTCCCAGTGGTAGCGTTGAGGAAATACTGACCGTCGCCAGATTAAATCCCGCTCTCAGCAATGCGCCTAAACCAGCTCCACAGAAAATTGCAAGAATAGATGGCCACATATTTTGATATTTATTGAATTGAAAAAGTGAGCATGCCAATGGAACCCATTTCTACTCCATCCACTAGCACTTTAGACTCTTCCCCATGCTCTTGCTGGGCGAGCACATACAAGGCAGGCCAATAATGTTCAGGGGTCGGAATAGACAAATGAGCAGAGTCGCCAAATTGCTCCCAATGAATCAAGGTCTCATGATGATTTGCTTTCATCTCCGAAACAAAAAAATCATTGAACTCTTTGGCCCAAGGATACGGTGTCGCACCCTCTTCCCAATGAATGGTACGCAAATTGTGCACAACGTTGCCGCTAGCCAGAATCAAAATATTTTCATCCCGCAAAGGGCGTAATTTTTTGGCTAGCTCATAGTGCTCGCTTGCAGAAAGGGAGCCGTCCAAACTGAGCTGCACTACAGGAATATCAGCATTGGGGTAGAGGTATTTGAGAACAGACCAAGCACCATGATCAATGCCCCATTCATTCTCTTCAAGCACAACAGGAACATCCAAGAGCTCTTTTACTCGATCCGCAAGCGCAGGACTTCCTGGTGCTGGATACTGAATATCAAACAAAGCCTGCGGAAATCCGCCAAAGTCATGAATGGTTTTGGGTTTAGGCATTGCAGTAACCCAAACTCCCCGAGTTACCCAATGGGCCGAGATAACCAAGATGGCATCTGGGCGCTTAAGGGATTTACCAAGAGTGGCCCAAGCGGCTGTATAGCGATTGGGCTCAATGGCGTACATCGGACTGCCATGGCCAGCAAATACTGCAGGTTGGCGATGGCTAGTCATTAATGCAAATTAACCGAATACGTAACCAGTATGAGCTGCAACCAATGCAAACAAAATAGCCAGGCTAGTAGCGGCTGCCAACATCACGATCAAAGTAATGATCTTTTTGTTGATTTCGTCTTTTGACTCTTTATGCCATTCGTTCATGCTAAATCCTCATTAAACACATTAATTGATAGCGCAATTATCCACTATCGGCCGCGGCCAGCCTTGCGCATCATGGCTTTTCCGCCTCCAAAGCCTGCCTGAGGCCTACCGCCAGGACCAGATGGGCCTTTTGGGGCTGGTGGACGGGCTGCTGGCTTAGCCAGCGCGGACTTAGCTGGGGTTTTTGATTCAGGTTTTTTATCATCAGTCATTTTTTTACTCCTATGGATATCATATTGCCATGATTACTGACTATTCTATCCAAGCCGTCGCGATTAATGCGATTCCTTTGATTTTTGCCATCACCATCCATGAAGCTGCCCATGGCTATGCAGCGCGTCAATTTGGTGACAATACCGCCTATATGCTCGGCAGAGTAAGCCTCAACCCCCTTAAACATATAGATCCAGTGGGGACGATTCTGATCCCTCTGCTACTCATTTTGTCGGGATCCCCTTTTTTAGTAGGCTATGCCAAACCCGTACCAGTCAACCTTGGACGCCTCAGAAACCCCCGCATTGACTCTATTTGGGTAGCCTTGGCTGGGCCTGGATCTAATTTCATCCAAGCCTTAATTTGGCTCATCCTACTAATAGTTCTCGTTGGCCTTGGAGTGAATGAAAAGTTCTTAATCTCTATGTCTCAGGCGGGAATTACCTGGAATCTAGGTCTCTTGGTATTTAACCTCTTTCCACTCCCTCCGCTAGATGGCGGTCGCATACTAGCCGGCTTGTTGCCAGCCCGCCAGTCCATCGCACTCGGAAAGCTAGAGCCTTGGGGATTTTTTATTGTCTTGGGCCTCGTATTTACTGGCATTATTGGCAGCCTTTGGATGACTCCATTGATGGCCTTTTTTGAGTGGTTGATTCTGCTGCTGACCAGCCCCTTAAGAATGATTTTCTAAACAAATTCCCGTCGGCAAAAAAAGTAGTTCGAGAGTATGCTGAGCAAACATAGCGTCACCCCCCTAATCTATTGAAATTATTGGAGCTCCTTATGAAACTCAAACATCTTGTTTTGGCTACCCTTGCACCAACCTTATTGGTTAGTGGGATTGCCTATGCGCAATTTAAAAAGCCAGAAGACGCAATTAAATATCGCCAGAGCGCATTCACAGTAATGGCTAACTCTTTTGGCAAAATTAGCGCAGTCGTAAAAGGTGAAGCTCCATACAACAAGGATGATGTCGCTAAAAATGCGGCAGTTGTTGCAATGATTTCTACCTTGCCATGGCAAGCCTTTGGCACAGGCACTGAAGGTGGGAATGCGCTACCAGAGGTATGGTCTGATAACGCCAAATTCAAATCTGCTTCCGAGAAAATGCAGCTCGCTGTTGCAAACCTCAATACTGCCGCGCAGTCAGGAGATCAAGAAGCAATTAAAAAGGCTTTTGGTGCAGCCGGTGCTACCTGTAAAGGTTGCCATGATGACTTCAAGAAAAAATAACTACTTAGTAATGAAGTAACCCAGAATCACCGCAATCAGGCTAAGCAGAAATAAAGCAAAGCCGCGTTGCAGACCTCCATCTTTGGAGGCATGACCCAAGTCAGATGGTAAATACTTTGCCTCCTCGCTTGGGTCAATTTCTTTATCGCCTAGCAGCATTGGCTTGACTAAATTCTCACCCTTGAACTTTTGGTAATACAAGATCGCGCATAAATGGAGCGCAATTAGAATAATCAGAACCTTTTCATTGAAATAGTGAATAGAGGTCAAGAGCTCCACAGTGCTATTCGAAACATATTTTGCAAAGGGGCCCTCAAACATGATGTCGTCATTTGCAAAAAGGCCCGTCACCGCTTGAAGACCGACCGAAAAAAGTAGCCCAACCACCGATAGGGCGCCCAAGGGATTGTGGCCAAGACCTGCCTTGGTTTTTCCAGATAGGTAGGCGAGCAAGCCTTTAGGACTGGGGACAAAATTCACGAAGCGTGCGTGGTGAGATCCAATGACACCCCAACATATTCTGAAAACAATTAAAGTCAGAACACAGTAACCTACCCGTGCATGCCACTCCATTGCATTGCCACCAATATTGACAGTAATAAAGCTAGCAACAATGCAGATCACCAAGAGCCAGTGAAACAAGCGAATTGGCAGATCCCAAATACGAATAATTTTTTTCATGCCCTCAGGATAAAACATCGGGCGCTCTGACCCCAGATTTATTTAATCTCTGGAATATCTTTTTGGATAATCTTCAGCCCTGCACGCAGGGCATCCTGATAGCGTTCACGCTCCGCCTTCATCGTCTCCGCAGTCCAAGAATAAAAACCTTCGCCTGTTTTCATGCCCAACTTGCCACTAGCAATCCGATCACTTAAGCATTTCGCAATATCGGGGGAATTATTGAGGGTGGGATAAATCGTCGCACCCCCAGCACCATGCACATCTAGCCCAGCATGATCTCTTTGCATGGCAGGTCCAGCCGCAATGTAGCGAAAGCCAAAACCAAAACGCACGGCCTTATCAATATCTTCCAAACTAGCAATGCCCGCATCGACCATAGCAAAAGCTTCGCGCGATAGAGCATGTTGCAAACGATTAGCCAAAAAACCCGGTAAATCTTTTTTCACGGTCACTGGCACCATGCCACAAGCAGTCATTAGTCGAGAAAGGCTTTCACCAACCATAGGGGAAGTCTTCGCACCGTAGACCACTTCTACACAAGGCACTAAATGCGCCGGCATGAAAAAATGTAGGCCGATCATACGGGCAGGTGTTTTCAGACCACGCGCAATATCACTAATCGGAAAGCTGGTGCTGTTACTGGCCAGGACCGCTTCAGGTTTTGCGTATTGCTCCAGCTTGGCAAACAATTCTTGTTTAATGTCTAAGCGCTCAGGTACGCACTCAATTACCAGATCTACTTCCGGCCAATCCACCTCCTCTAATGAACCGGCGGTAGTCAGTAAATGTAGGCGATTTTCATAACCTAGGTCGATCATGGTGCTGGCAAAGTAATCTGGCAAGAGTGCGCGGCGCTCTGTCGTAAGTTCAAGCACCTGCACTGCGCAACCTCCACGTGCACAAACAGCTGCTACATCAGCGCCCATAGTGCCGCCACCAACGATCACCACTTTTGTTTCGGCAGGGGTAAATAACATTTTTAACTTCTCCTTCGGTGGCAAGATAAGGATTACAAATCCTCTTACAATGATTTCATTATTCCAATAAAAAAGTAAGTGAGACATGATCCCAGTCAATTCGGTACTGCAGGTCGGCCAATTTCCTGAGGTAATGCAAACGGTCATTGACCAGCGCATTACTCCAGTTCGCCTTGCCGACCTCAACACCAATCTACCGCCCGGTTCTTACGAGAGTATTTTGATTCGCTCAAATACCCAACTACCCATCCAATTACTTGAGAAGCTCCCCATGGTGAAGATGGTCGCAACTTGTGGCGTAGGTTACGACAACCTCCCATTGGACTACCTCAAGGCCAAGGGGATCAAGGCCAGTAATACTCCAGGCGTTCTCAATGACGCAGTTTGTGAACTAGCAATTGGTATGCTATTTGGTTTATTGCGTCGCATTCCGCAGGCGCACGAATTTGTTAAAAGTTCAGCTTGGTCCAAGGGTTTGTTTACAGTCACCACGACTCTCGCTGGCAAACAAGTCGGTATCGCAGGAATGGGTCGCATTGGCCAAGATCTTGCTAAGCGCCTAGAACCTTTCAAAGTCAAAATTGCCTATACCGGGCCCGCGCGTAAGGATGTTCCTTACGACTATTACCCCGATATCAAGGCATTGGCAAAGGAATGTGACATTCTTTTTCTTGCCTGCCCCGCCAGCCCAGAGACAGACAAGATGATCAACGCTGAAGTATTGGATGCTTTAGGACCCAAGGGCTATCTCATTAATATTGCCCGCGGTAGCGTAGTAGATGAAGCGGCACTTTTAGTTGCGCTGCAACAAAAAAAGATCGCTGGTGCGGCACTCGATGTATTTGAAAATGAACCAAATCCGAACGCCGATTTCTTAAATATTGATAATGTCTTATTAACACCGCATATTGGAAGCGCAACTTCGGAAACGCGTCAATTGATGACAAACTTAGCAATAGATAATTTAGAAGCTTTTTACAATCAACAGTCACTTCTGACCGAAATTAAAAATTAAACCGGAGCAAGCATGACCATTTCCCTACACCCGTCCACACTGCCAGCAGTGCTCTCACCGGTATTAACTCCATTTAAAGAAGATGGCAGCCCAGATGCTCAAAAATTACTAAAGCAATGTCAGTGGCTCGAAGCCAATGGTGTTGGCCAAGCCATCTTCGGAACAAACTCAGAAGCAAACTCGATGTCTGCCCCGCAAAAAATGGGGACGCTCACGTCCTTGATTGAAGGCGGCTTAAACCCAGCACACATGATGCCTGGCACGGGTGCTACGTCGATTGATGCCACTGTTAATATGACGCGCCATGCGGTTCAACATCAATGTGCTGGCGTGTTGATGCTTCCGCCCTTCTATTACAAAGACGTCACAGATGATGGCCTCTTTGCCTACTTCTCAGAAGTGATTCAAAAGGTGGGTGACGCAGCATTGCAAGTTTATATTTACAACATTCCACCCGTTACCAAAATTAACCTGAGTCTTTCATTGCTAGAGCGCCTTGCTAAAGAATATCCAAAGACTGTTGTTGGTATGAAGGATAGCTCTGGAGATTGGTCATATACGGAATCTGTCATTAAATTATTGGCGCCATCTGGTTTTCGCGTTTACGCTGGTAGCGAAGTGTTCTTAATGCGGGCCTTACGTGCAGGCGGAGTTGGTTGTATCTCAGCAACTGCTAACGTAAACCCTAGGGCTATCGCTGAATTAGCCGCCCATTGGAGGGAATCTGACGCAGATCAACGCCAAGAATCCTTAGATCAAGTACGCTCAATTTTTGCTCAATATCAAATGATTGCCGGTATGAAAACTGCAGTTGCGCATTACAGTAAAGATTCTGAGTGGCTACGAGTACGCCCACCACTCATGCAACTGAGCGCAGACCAGCAAGCGAAATTGCTGAGCGAATTAGAAAAAATGAATTTCAGCATGCCAGGTCTTTAATTAAACAAACGCATAACAGGAGACAAAAATGAAGCTAATTAAAGTTATTGCCGTATCACTCACTATGCTGTTCGGTGCCGCACAAGCACAAAACATTTCCATCGCAACCGGCGGTACTGGTGGCGTTTACTACCCAATGGGTGGTGGACTTGCCTCAGTACTCTCTAGCAAAGTACCCGGAATGTCAGCTACTGCCGAAGTGACTGGGGGCTCAGTAGATAACCTCAACCTCATCGGCACAGGCAAGCCCTACGTTGGCTTCTCTATGGCCGACGCAGCTAAAGATGCTAAAGATGGTGAGGGCAAATTCGCGAACAAGAAAGTGGATTTACGCACACTCTTGGTTCTGTATCCAAACCTCATGCACGTGGTCACAGTGGACTCTACTGGCATTAAGTCCATGAAGGATCTCAAGGGTAAACGTGTGAGTACTGGCGCCCCAGGTAGCGCAACTGAAGTAATGGCTTTTCGCTTGCTTGAGGCTGCAGGGCTTGATAAAGACAAAGACGTGAAGCGTGAGCGCCTAAGCGTAGCGGAATCTGTTAACGCCGTTAAAGATCGCAAAATCGACGCCTTCTTCTGGGTTGGCGGTTTACCAACTGCGGCTGTAACTGATCTTGCTAATAGTCCTGGCATGAAAATTGTGATGGTGGATAACTCTGCAGAAGTAGCTGCCATGAATAAGAAGTATGGCAACCTGTATTTTGCTGCCGACATCCCAAAGGAAACTTACAGTGGCATGGGCAAAGACAACAAAGTGGCTGGTGTAGCCAACATCCTTGTAGTGAACGCCAATATGCCTGACGATGAAGCTTACAAGATTGTGAAGGCAGTATTTGACAATAAGTTGGAGTTAGTTCGCACCCACAAGGAATATATCAACGTAACTCTTGAGAATCAAAAACAAAACTCCACACCAATCGCATACCATCCAGGCGCGCTAAAGTATTTCAAAGAAAAAAATATCAAAGTAAATTAATGGCTATATCGGGAGTGCCCTTAAAGCACTCCTGAGTTTTTTAGCAGCTCCGAATTTGTAATAATAAAAAAGTGGTATATAAAAATAGGTAGAGACATGACGCAAGCTGTAATTGATAATGAAACACAAGAAAAATTAGACGCCTTCATTAAGCAAGAAGAAGGTGACTCCAATGACTACAAAGGTCTCTTGGCTAAGTTCATCACCTTGGTTGCCGTTGGCATGTCCTTGTTTCATTTGTATGCCGCTTACTCAATTGTCCCCACCCAGCAACTGCGTGTTATCCACGTAGCCTTAGTACTATTTTTGGTTTTCCTTAGCTTTCCGATTGCAGCCCGATTTAAGAACCGCCTCATGTGGTGGGATATTTTATTTGCCGTGGGGTCACTAGCTGTTGCCTATTACATTTTAAGTAGTGGGGACGACCTATTTGATCGCAATACCGCACCGAACTCAACCGATGTCATGGTTGGCGTCTTTCTCATCGCCATCATTCTGGAGAGCGTACGAAGAACCAATGGCATGGTCTTAGTTGTCGTTACCTCCCTGTTTTTGCTATACGCCTTATTTGGCAACTACCTGCCAGCCCCATGGACACACAAGGGCTATGACCTTGACCGTCTAGTCGGCTATATGTATATGACGCTTGAGGGTATTTACGGTACTGCGGTGGATGTATCTGCCACCCTAATTATTCTCTTCACTATCTTTGGCGCCTTCCTGCAGTTCACTGGTGCAGGTAAATTCTTTATTGATTTCTCTTTTGCCGCTATGGGTGGCAAATCCTCCGGTGTTGGTAGGACGATTGTTCTTTCATCATTCTTACTCGGTGGCCCATCAGGCTCTGGCGTAGCTACCACCGTCACTGTTGGCTCGGTAGCCGCCCCCATGCTCGATAAAGTAGGTTACGAGAAAAATGCAGCGGGTGGTTTGTTGGCAGCGGGTGGACTAGGGGCAATCATCTCCCCTCCCGTTCTTGGCGCAGCTGCATTCTTGATTGCGGACTTCCTTAAAATCTCTTACCTAGATGTGTTGCTGATGGCAACCATTCCAACCATTCTGTTTTATCTTGGTCTATTAGTCATGGTAGAAATTGATGTTCGCAAATACGGCATGAAGAACATCCACTTCCAAGCGGCGGAATCTGCTTGGAAGTTAACCAAAAAATATTGGTTCCACTTTTTCTCATTGATTTCAATTGTGGTCTTCATGATGTTTGGTTTTTCACCAGTCATGTCAGTATTCTGGGCAACGGTTGTTTCGGCACTTTCAAGCATGTTGCGTCGTGATACCGCCATCATTCCCTGGGAGTGGTTCCAAGGTAAAGAGAAGATTTTCTCTGGCCTATATAACTCGAACCTCACTAAAGCACTGGCATCTGGTTCTACTGGTGTTCTGGCGATTGCCGTCACCTGCGCTGGCGCTGGATTGATTGTTGGCACCGTTACCCTCACTGGCTTAGGTCTGAAGTTCAGCTCCATCGTCATTCAATATGCGGGTGGCTCACTCTTGCTCACCGCGATTTTTACTGGCTTGGTAGTCTGGGTAGTAGGCCTTGCCGTGCCAGTCACAGCCTCTTATATTATTTGCGCCGTGATCGCCGCGCCTGCGCTGATCAATTTAGGTGTTCCAGAATTTGCAGCGCACATGTTCATCTTTTATTACGCCGTGCTATCTGAGGTCTCGCCCCCAACAGCGCTCTCACCGTTTGCGGCTGCAGCGATTTGCAAAGGTAATCCCTACAAGACTACTTTGCAGACTTGGAAGTACGTTGCCCCCGCTATCTTGGTGCCATTCATGTTCGTACTCGATAAGTCGGGCGTAAGCTTATTGCTTATGGGCTCCACTACCGCCCTAGAGCAAGCTGACTGGTCACAGATAGCCTGGGTTTCATTTACGGCAGTAGTTGGCATCATCTGCTTGGCTGGGGGGCTCCAAGGTTGGTTCATTGAAAAGACTAAAACCTTTGAACGCATCATCATGGTGATCGCAGGTGTAGCGCTTGCTTACCCCTCAACCGAGGCAGACATTATTGGGTTCGTTGGATTTGGCTTGGTGCTGATCACACAATCGATTACCCACTTCAAACTCAATCCACGATCGAGCTGAGATTTTTCAATAACTGAAGACTGGGGCCGGTTCTAATCCTCATAAAAAATCCCGCATCATGTGAGGGATTTTTTATTACTGATGAATGAATTAAATTAGACAATCTTTGTCCATGCTGCTTTACCAGCATATTTCTTAATCGCCGCCTCATCAAACTCAAAACCCAAGCCTGGCGTTTGATGCAAAATCAAATCGCCATTCTTAAAGGTAAGCTGCTTATTAATTAGTCTACGGAAGTTCAAGACCTGATCATCCAGGAAGAATTCAACAAAACGAGCATTCGGCGTTGCAGCCACCAAAGGCGCATGCAAGTCATGCATCCAGTGCGGGCAAACAATCACGCCTTTTAAATCCGCGTAAGCAGAAATACGCCGCCACTCAGTAATACCCCCACACACTGCTGCATCCGATTGCAAGATAGCAGCACCGCCCGCATCAATTAACTCCCTAAAACGCCAGCGCCCCGCTTCCATTTCACCGGTCGCCACATTGATCTTGGTCTGGCGAGCCAGAGCCGCATGCAGATCAATGGCATCCGGAGAAAAAGGTTCCTCAATCCAGTATGGGTTGTAAGCTTCAAAGCGACGAATGTACTCTAGGGCAGTGGGTAGATCGCGCCAAGCATTGTTGGCATCGAGCGTCAGCAGAACATCCTCGCCTACGGCCTTACGAGCCGCTTTAACCCGCGCCTCTTCTTCTCTTGGAGAAAGACGTCCTACTTTCATTTTGACGGCTTTAAAACCCTGTTTAACGTAAGACTCCATCTCCTTACCCAACTTGGCAGGCGTTTTTCCGTCTAGGTAGTAGCCACCGCTGGCATAGGCTGGAACGCGGTCGTCCACCACCGAACCTAAATAATGGTGAAGGGGCAACTTTGCGGCATGGGCATTTAAATCCCAGAGCGCCGTATCCAAGATGGAGATGCCACGCATGACAGCGCCAGCACGTCCCTGCAGAATGGATTCGTTATACATCTCCATCCACAAGCCTTCGCTGCGATGGCTATTTTGACCAATCAGTTTTGGGGCTAGCAATTGCTCTACCGCAATCTTGGCAATATCGCCGCCCGCGCTGCCAACATAACAAAAACCAATACCCTCATTGCCATCCTTGCCACGTACCTTGACTAAGCAATAGTGCCGCTCTGAAACCGTTCGCGTGGAAAAGGATGTGACCTTATCCAGGGGCACCGCTACTGCAGCAACTGATACTGACTCAATGATGGGCATGAGAACTCCTGTATTCAAAAAATTATTGTAGCCATAATTCGCATTATCTGACGGCTCCTAAATAAGGAATAATGAGTCCATCATCAATATGCTTCATCTACGATTATTTGAGGGCGCTATGAGTAAAGTCGTTGTCATTGGTACAGGCACCATGGGGGTGGGTATTGCCGCCGGCTTCTTGGCTTTTGGCGCTCAAACGATTTTGCTAGGTAGAGATCTCAAGAAGGCGCAGGGCAGCCTTTCTAAGGTAGAAGCATGCGCTAATTCTATTAATGCTGCGTGGCGAGACGGCGGAACTCCCCTACTTGCCGGAACGATAGCGGATTGGTCGGATTGGCAGAATACTGATCTCGTTATTGAAACCATCTCTGAACGTCTAGACCTCAAACAAGCACTCTTTAGCGAGCTTGATCAGCGTATTCCACCCACCATTCCCATTGGTAGTAATAGCTCGGGTTTTCCGATCAGTGATATTGCTCAAGGATTAGCCACAAGTAATCGGATGTTGAATACCCACTACTTTATGCCTGCGCACATCGTTCCCTTAGTGGAAGTGGTCTTAGGTGAAAATTCTGATGCTCAGATAGCTGAGCAGATTTGCGCGCTTTATCGCGCCCATGGTAAAAAACCCGTATTAGTGAAGCGCGATATTCCAGGATTTTTAGCCAACCGAATTCAGCATGCATTAATGCGTGAAGCACTTTCTTTAGTGCAAGAAGGTATTGCCTCGCCAGATGACGTAGATACTGCGGTGCGCTATAGCTTTGGCTTTCGCTACGCCGCAGTTGGCCCCATGACTCAAAAAGAAATCTCCGGCTGGGAAGGTATGGCATTGGCAGCAGAAGTCATTTACCCATCTCTCTCTAACATTAGCGCACCACCTCCCTGCGTCATGGATCTTGTAAATGCCGGAAAAACAGGAATGGCTAAAGGGGCAGGTTTCAGAGAGTGGTCACCCGAAGAGGCGGCCCAGATGAAGCAAGTCTATGAGACACGACTCAAGGCGGCCTTTGAAGTGCTAAAAATAGCACCTGAATTGAATTAAATTCACATTATTGCGGTACGGCACGCCCCAAAAAATCCAGATCCTTGATAACAATATTGGATAATTGGCCTGTGAAGAAAAATGTCTGTGTGCAGCCCCTCTTTTTTAAAGGGGCAATCAAAATAATTGGATTTGCGCTAGTTGGCCTCATTCAACTACCAGGGGTAGAGCTCATCCCCAGTGCACTCGCACAAACTGCGAGCCAAAATAGCAAAACCAGTAAAGCGCCACAGATCAAACAAAAGACTGCCATACAAAGCAGCAAACAATCTGGCATCAAGCTCAGGGAAAATTCGCTCAACCAACCCTCCAAAAGCATGAGCCTAAATCCCGAGCTATTTAAACGAATTGAGGGTGAATACAGCGCCGCAGGTGGAAGCAACTTAGATTACCGCGTTCAACGAGGCTGCCTACGTCGTAGCTATAACGAAGAGAGTCTTCCATCCAATCTAGGCCTGGAAGATCGCAACTTTAATGATTTTTTTAGATCCCAAACCAAAGGCTTTTTTGATCGGATGCGGGGCAATTGCATTCCTTACGCTCTTGCTCTTGGAAGTCGTAATCGATTCGAATCACTCAGCATCATGAATGGCCCCTTGCAAGATGCTAAGACCGAGATCTGGACCTTTACTCCATCAGCGGCTGGCAGTTTTTTGATTCAGCAAGACTACTTAAAAGAGGAATCCAAACGATTTACAGAAATTGAATTGCCCCTAAGTGATGTGCTCTACGATCCTAAAAAAGTAGGGGATAAATTACCCGTCGAACTAGTTTGGGAATTGAATTCTGTCATTAAACAAATTTACCCGGAAGAAAGTAACGCCCTCGAAAATACGAACAGTATTGTTCGCCTCATTGTGGACTTTGGCGACAAAGAGCATTGGGCGCAAATTTGGGCTGCAGAAATTATTGATCCCACATCAAAAGAGGTATTTTCTAGCGCATTCTGGATCGAGCGCAACGATATTCCTGGCGCCTTTTATACCGCCAGCGGAGAATCTATTGAGCGCACCTTCTGGACTAACCCCCTTAGCTATCGACGCATATCACGAGGTGTTGGTAGTGTGCGAGCCTCAATGAAGAAAGTTGCACCAGCAAAAAATGGAGTCGCAACTGCAGCAGCTCCCAAGCAGCGATATCGCACTCATATGGGCATCGATTATTCGGCACCAATCGGAACCCCAATCTTTAGCGTAGCCACTGGCAAGGTAGTTCATCTGGGTTATAGCGGCGCCTTTGGTAATCTCATCATCCTTGAGCATCCAGGCAATTACCGGACCTACTATGCGCATTTGAGTAATTACAACGTAGAGCTAGAAGTGGGCAATGAAGTACGTCGTGGTCTTGAGATTGGTTATGTTGGATCAACCGGCAGATCAACGGGCCCTCACCTGCATTTTGAATTAAGGAAGGATGGAGTCTATGTAGACCCTTATGCTCCCACTACCCAATTAGATCTGTGGAATATGCGTGAAAGCGATAGCGGGCTATTGACTAGAGAAATTTTATTGTTGGGTACACCGCTCAAGAATTAAGCCCTTACCTGATATCAATTGACTCGTCCTAATATAGGTTGACAGTTAAAAATCTATTTTATGATCCTAAAACGCCTGGTGCACCGCATCAGGCGTTTTGTATTTTAAGCTTAGATGCGACCTCTTTTGGTTGTAGATACGGATCGACTCTTTCACCATTTGTTTAGCCTGCTTTAGGTCATACGGTTTATTTAACAAAAATTCTGTTTTCAATATGCCATTCACCCGCTCTGCAAGCGCATTTTGA
>NZ_JACVOS010000011.1 GCF_018882335.1 Polynucleobacter sp. AM-25C3 | reverse complement strand
ATATGGAGTCTTCTCGGGTACAGGCCCTAGAAAACCCATTTGGTCCCAAAGTATTGGGGATGTGATTGGTAAAGGTGTAAACCATGTGGTCGGTACCGGACGTAAAGCATGTGTCCGGTACGTACCGTACTGAATTTGGCTCCTCGACCTGGGCTCGAACCAGGGACCTACGGATTAACAGTCCGGCGCTCTACCAACTGAGCTATCGAGGAATAAGCCGATATTATAGCAAGATGAAATCATCTACTCCAAGTTCTGTACGGATCCCCAAAGTATTGACTATTGCCGGGTCCGATAGCGGTGGCGGCGCTGGCATCCAGGCAGACCTTAAAGTCATTACAGCCCTAGGTGGATATGGGATGTCGGTGATCACTGCAATCACTGCCCAGAACACTCTGGGTGTTAGCAGAATTCAGGATATTGACCTTGATATTGTTGAGGCTCAAATCGATGCGGTATTTATGGATATTGGGGTCGATATTGTCAAAATTGGCATGCTCGCCAGCCCAGAAATCGTCCGCACCGTTGCTTCGGCGCTCAAGCGTCATGGAGCCAAAAGAATTGTCCTGGATCCTGTCTTAAGAGCGACATCAGGCGCTAGCCTTGGGGGTGACGACACCGCCCAAGCCATCATTAAAGACTTATTTCCAATGGCCACTCTAGTGACGCCCAATTTAGAGGAGGCTTCCTTGTTATTGGGCCGAGAATTGCTTGGTCCTGAGGATTTCAAGGCAGCTGCTCAAGAGTTGCTCGATATGGGTCCACAAGCAGTGTTGATTAAGGGCGGTCATCTTGACGCTACCCATACTCAACTGACTGATTTTTTGATGTGGCGAACTATTGAGGATGGGCTGGAAGTCGTTCAGTCAAAAGAATTCAAACACTACCGCGTCAACACTGCCAACACCCATGGTACTGGGTGCTCGCTAGCTTCTGCCGTTGCAACTTATTTAGCCGATGGTCACGATCTTGCGCATGCGGTTGCTAAAGCAATTTCTTATGTAGAGGCAGGATTGGAGGCGGGGCGTTTTTTAAGTATCGGTGAAGGCCCGGGACCTTTGTGGCATATGCATGATTTTTATCCCACTGCATTGCCAGAAGAAGAGGGTAAATATTGAACTGGTTTGTGGGGTTATTGCATTTAATAATTGCGCAAATGCATGGTTTAACGGCTCTTTTGAAGGGCTATTGAAGCTAGATTGCCGTGAGTTAGATTTATTGAGGCAATCAAAGAATGCCTAATCAGTCTATTGATGCACTAACTAAACAAGCCACAACAGCTTTCATGGCAAAGCTCGCCCACCAATTTCAAATCTCTGGTGCGTTATTGTTTGGAAGTCGTGCTCGCTCTGACCATACCTCTGAAAGTGATGCTGATATTGCCGTGTTATTAAAGGGTAAACCAAAGAACTTTATAAAGACTAAATTTGCTATGGATGACATTGCCTATGAAGTTCTTTTAGATACCGGTATTCGTATTCAGCCATTGCCTATTTGGCAGAATGACTGGATGAACCCTGAGAATTATTCCAATCCTAGTCTTTTAAAGAATGTTCAGGCCGAAGGTATACCTCTTTGAATTCTAAAGAGCTTTTTACCAAGGCAAAGACAGCTGCCACTTCCGCTCAAATTCTATTGAATGCACGTGATTTTGATGGCGCATGTAATCGAGCCTACTATGCAATGTTTGATGCTGCTCGTGCCGCCCTATTATCAATTGGGGACGCCGACTCAGTATTAACGATTAAATCCCATTCAGGACTTATTTCAGCATTTAGTTTGAAGTTGGTTAAGGTCGGCAAGGTGTCTCTTGATTTAGGAAAGTCTTTAAATAAGGTAGAGGATCTTCGTTTGATGGATGACTACAAAGGGGATCTGGTTGAAGAGGCTGATGCTGCTTGGGCCGTTCAGCAAGCAACAATCTTTGTGGATAATTTGTCCAAGTCTTTTGAGTAGTGATAAGAATTTGTAATTTTGCGTAGCCCTAAGTTTTCATGAGCTCTTGCAGTCGCTTGACTGCAGCCTTCGGATCACTGGCGCCATTGATTGCTCTTACTACTGCTACAGAGCCAACCCCACTTTGTGCCACCGCATGAATACTACTTGCATCGATTCCGCCAATAGCAACTAAAGGATAGTGACTCATGAGCTGTGCATATTTGTATAGACGACCTAAACCTTGTGGTGCCGTTTCCATCTTCTTTAGATTGGTTGGAAAGATAGCGCCCATGGCGATGTAGCTAGGACAAAAACGATCTGCATACACCATCTCGGCATAGCCATGGGTACTCAAGCCAAGACGCAAGCCTTCGGATCGAATAACATCCAAATCTGCCGTTTCTAAATCTTCTTGGCCTAAGTGCACGCCGTAAGCTCCAGCATGAATAGCCTCTTGCCAATAGTCATTAATAAAGAGCAGGGTCTTGCTGTCCTTTACTGCCGCAACCGACTGCTTGATTTGATTCCGAATGAGCCTTTTATCGTCAGACTTCAAGCGCAGTTGTACCGTTGGCACTTCGGCATCGACCATGCGCTTTACCCAATCCGCATCGGGCATCACCGCATATAAACCTAAGCGCTTTGGGCACTCCGCAAACGCATTGGGGTTCATATTACGAGTCCAGGGGAGGAGGTCAAAATGCTCGGGCCTAGATGGCCATTTAAATGGATTAAATCCACCATCTTGATGCACCATGCGGGACCATGCCTTGCCTAATACTTTTGCATCACATTCAATAAAGCCCATCGAGATGGCTGCAACCATGCCAGCTAATTCGTAATGATCTACCGCATGTTCATTATCAATTTGAGGTGGTGGTGATGCCATGCTAAATGCTGGAATCGGAATGCATAAATCATCTTTGCTGTGGGCGGCAATAATTTGATCTGCCAGGTCGCGAACTAAGCTCATCAGTTTTATTCTTTAACTTTGATGCCAAAAAGGGGTGCCAACCAGCGGGGTGCTAGCTTGAGCGGATTGTTGTGCTTGCATGGCGCCAGAAAGATAGGCGGTACGACCAGCATCTACTGCCATCGCAAATGCTTTGGCCATGGCAACAGGATCATCAGCCAAGGCAACTGCGGTATTGAGCAAAACGCCATCAAAGCCCCATTCCATCACAGCGCACGCATGTGAGGGTAGACCCAAGCCAGCATCGACCAAGAGTGGAACCTGTAAGCGATCACGTAACAGTTTTAAAGCGTAGGGATTAAGTGGGCCTTGGCCTGTTCCAATGGGCGCAGCCCAAGGCATCACCGCTTGGCAACCTACATCTACTAAACGCTGACACAAGATGAGATCTTCAGTGCAGTAAGGCAATACCTTAAAACCATCCCTAATTAACGTTTCTGCTGTGGAAACCAAGCGTAAGGTATCGGGTTGCAAGGTGTAGTCATCGCCAATGAGCTCTAACTTAATCCAGCTCGTTTCAAATACTTCCCTAGCCATTTGAGCAGTCGCAATCACTTCTTTAGGGCTGTGACAGCCAGCGGTATTGGGCAGGACAGGCACCGCCATTTTCTTTAAAAGATCCCAAAAACCAGAGTGCGCTTCTGCTGTAGAAGTGCCTTGCCTACGCAGGCTGACGGTAATCATGCCGGGGTTAGATTGCTTTACGGCATTCTCTAAAACCTGAGGGGATGGGTAACGTGATGTCCCGAGTAATAAACGGCTAGCAAAGGTCTCCCCATACAGCACCAATAGGTCTGCAGTATTCAAAGGATTAGGTAAGGGTGCTGTCATGTTAATCAAGTACTTTTATCTATTTTTCTTTTATTTATCGCTGGATTAGCCGCCAGTAACTGGTGCAATCACTTCCATCTCATCACCATCATGCAAAACTTCTTCTGCATGCCTGGTCTTGGGAACGAATTCATAATTAATGGCAACGGCAAAGGGCGGCTTGGCATCAATGAGTAGAAGCACATCATCAATTGTGCTGTTATCAGGAACTTGCATCTCCATTTGATTGACGATTACGCGCATGTAGTGGTCTCTTGTGTTGCTAGATGCCCATTAACCGATAGCCCCAAATCGTTTGCGATGTTGCTACTGCCAGTACTAATGAGCTCCAATGCGCAATCCAAAATTGCGGGGGAGATCATAAAACCATGGCGATACAGTCCGTTAATCATCATCAGTCCAGCTTTGCCTGAGGATTGCTCAATATAAATCTCAGGCAGATTGTCTTTTAGTGTTGGGCGACATTGTGTAGCCATCTCCAAAATGCGCGCTTCAGCAAAACCGCTATGAACGGTATAAATGGCGCTGAGTAATTCCATCGCAGAGCGCAGACTCATGGGGGAGAGATCTTCAGATTCAATCTCCGTGGCACCAACTACGTACACATCATCTTCTTTTGGCGCGATATAAATCGGATAGCGCGGATGGATCAAGCGAGTAGGGCGACGTAGTTTTACTTCAGGTGCATGCAGACGAATGACTTCACCACGCACACCACGCAAATCTTTGGTGGAATCGCCAGCACGCCTCCAGGAATCTTTGGCACCTAAACCACGGCAATCAATTACCCAATCAAACTGTTGATTTTTGCGCAGTTCTTCTGGCTCGATGGCTTGATGCCAATGACAGTGCACTTTCATCAGGCTTAACTCAACTAGAAGAGCCTCAAGCAGTTGGCGATTATCCAATTGACCTTCATTAGGGAGATAAAGTCCTTGAGTAAAACGGTCAGCAACACCAGGCTCGATTTCTGCGAGAGACTTGCTATCCAAATGTTGTGGCTTTGATAGTGCTGTATTGCGCTCACAATTACTTTCGAGGTGAGAGGCAAAGCGTTCTGCATCACTGGCATCTTGGCGATGCCATAAAATCAAAGTGCCGTCTTGCTGAAAATAGACCGGTTTAGCCAATTCACTAATGATTTGCTTCCAGCGAGGCAGGCTATGTATGCCCATCCGTACCACATTATCCTCAGTAATGGCAGACTCCGCCAACGGAGCCAACATCGCTGCGGCAATACGAGCGGGCGATTCCAAGGCATCTGGACCACCTTTTTCAAATAGCTCGACCTGTGCACCACGCTTGGCAAGCGCAACCGCCACCAACCGACCCATGAGGCCGGCGCCAACGATAGCGTATTTGCCTTTTGCGAAAGAGCAACTCATCTTAATCAATCGTTTTCAATTATGAATTTGGCTTACTGATAAATCTCGCTACCGCGCTTGCGGAACTCAGCAGACATTTCTTCCATGCCTTTTGCTGGATCTGTTGATGCTTCTGCGGTAATTGGGATCACTTTAGTTACTTTTGGGTTGCCATCTGCATCCAATGTTGCCGCGTAATCACGTACTTCTTGAGTGATTTTCATCGAGCAGAACTTCGGCCCACACATCGAGCAGAAATGCGCAATCTTGGCGCCTTCTGCGGGCAAAGTGGCATCGTGATATTCACGAGCGCGCTCAGGGTCTAAGCCAAGATTAAATTGGTCTTCCCAACGGAACTCGAAACGCGCTTTAGATAAAGCATTATCGCGTACTTGAGCGCCCGGTAAACCTTTAGCCAAGTCTGCACCATGGGCTGCAATCTTATAAGTGATGATGCCGGTACGCACATCTTCCTTATCAGGCAAACCTAAATGCTCTTTTGGTGTGACATAGCAAAGCATGGCTGTTCCGTACCAACCAATTTGTGCCGCACCGATACCACTGGTGATATGGTCATAACCAGGAGCAATGTCTGTGATCAATGGTCCAAGGGTATAAAACGGTGCTTCTAAGCAGTGTTTTAATTCCTCGGTCATGTTTTCTTCAATGCGTTGCATTGGCACGTGACCAGGACCTTCAATCATGACTTGAACATCATGCTTCCAGGCTTTCGCTGTTAATTCACCAAGAGTGTGGAGTTCACCAAACTGAGCGGCATCATTAGAGTCTGCGATGCAACCAGGGCGCAAGCCATCACCCAGGCTAAATGACACGTCATAGGCTTTCATGATCTCGCAGATCTCATCAAACTTTGTGTAAAGGAAGTTTTCTTTATGGTGAGCTAAGCACCACTTGGCCATGATGGAGCCACCGCGAGACACAATGCCAGTGATGCGGTCAGCCGTTAAAGGAACATAGCGCAGTAATACACCTGCATGAATGGTGAAGTAATCCACACCTTGTTCAGCTTGCTCTACCAAGGTATCGCGGAACATTTCCCAGGTGAGGTCTTCTGCAATACCGCCGGTCTTATCGAGCGCTTGATAGATCGGAACGGTACCAATTGGTACTGGTGAGTTGCGAATAATCCACTCACGGGTTTCATGAATATGCTTGCCAGTTGAAAGGTCCATGATGGTGTCTGCACCCCAACGAATCGACCACACCATTTTTTCTACTTCTTCATTAATCGATGAGGTCACAGCAGAGTTACCGAGGTTGCCGTTAATCTTCACGCGGAAGTTACGGCCAATAATCATTGGCTCTAGTTCTGGGTGATTGATGTTCGCTGGGATGATGGCGCGACCAGCAGCAATTTCTGAGCGGACGAATTCACCAGTAACAATGTCAGGCAGATTGGCGCCATAACTCTTACCGGGATGTTGCTTGAGTAATTGCTTGTATTCGGGATTCTTGCGTAATTGCTCAAGGCCCATGGACTCACGCAAAGCAACGTATTCCATTTCAGGAGTCACGATCCCTTGGCGGGCGTAATGCATCTGACTAACATTATTGCCAGCTCTAGCAACGCGTGGAGGGTTGATGTGAGCAAAACGGAGGCTTTGAGTTGCTTCATCTTTTGAGCGTGCAACACCATACTCAGAAGATGGGCCTGCTAATTGTTCTGTATCACCGCGCTCTTCAATCCAGTTTTTGCGCAGTAATGGCAAACCTTTTTCAAGGTTGATCACAATATCGGGATCGCTGTAAGGCCCAGAGGTGTCATAAACTGGTACAGGAGGATTTGCCACCATCTCTTCACCAACACGAGTTGGCAGTTGCTCAATCATCCGAATCGGCGCCTTGATATCTGGACGCGATCCTTCTAAATAGGTTTTAGTAGATGCGGGATAGGCAAACTTTTGACCGAAGTCACGCTCCAAGCTCTTTAAGCTTGGAATCTCTTGTTTAGATTTATTTTTGGTGTCGCTCATGTCCATCTCCTGACTTAATTTAGATGGACGAAACCGGGTGACGGTCTGATGGAAAACTCCCCACGCCAGCATTACCTGGATCGGGTTATAGGGTCTTTCTCAGCGCCTCGTAGCTAAATTCACTAGAGGGCACCCCTGTTTCATCCTTAGGGCTAATTTAACCACGAATTGGCTTTGAGCTGGATGATCAAAATCAAGACACCAGGTAAAGGGTCAGACTGAGATGGCCTTGGTATTACGCAAAATGAAATCCGCCGTCACAAAGGCGGCATCACTAGTGAACTCGTCAGCCAAAATGCGGGCTGCAGCTTCTGAAAGCGAGATTTCAATAAAACCACTCACTTCGCCATCATGATTGGTGGGGATAAAGTTCTCGGCAAGCTCCAAATCATAGATATAGAGCTGCTCATCATGAAAACCTCTTCCTGGAATCGGGCGGCGCATATGAATGCGGCCCACGGGCTCGATTTGATCGGCGATCTGGGGTGGAACACCAGCCTCTTCCCAAAGTTCACGTCGGGCGTTCACCCAGGGGGTTTCATCGGCCCCAATACCGCCAGCAGCAAGATTATCGAGCCTGCCAGGATCAGTGGCCTTGGTTTCGCTGCGACGTCCAAGCCAGAGATTGCCGGCTTTGGTATAGCCATTGATATGGCTTGCCATACTCTGAAAGCCAAAAGTCCGAAATGCAGAACGCTCCAAACGGAAGTATTCATGGCCATTTTGGTCAATCCAAGCGAAATCTTCGTGCCGCCAGCCGGGGATAAAGCCGCCCTGATGCATGCGATCCGCTAATTTAGCCAGACTTTCCGACAGCGATAAAGGTTTGGCATTGTGGATAGTCAGTCTATCGTGACCCATCTCCAGATGAGAAATTGGGTTTTTTGCCAAGGATTCTTGTAAATAGGGGATGAAATCTGGATTCAGATGCCCAATGACCTGCCCAGACCTGGTGCCACCCAAAAAATGAATGGGTAAATACTCTTGAGGCGTAGATCTTGCTGTGTTCTGAAGCATCTCCTCGAGAGCGGCGAGGGTGCTAGTAGTGAGCATATTAGTGAGCTTGTGCATGCCCTAAGTGTAAGAGAAATTGAAAATGGCAAAAAAGTGGCCTGAAAATCAAGAAGCGATTTTGAATTGTCAACAGATCTTTACTGAATTTTTTGTCAGAGACGGATGCTCATAATTTAAGCAAGCTAGATCACTCTATACAAATCTACGACTTACGAAAACTTTTCGGTATTTATCCACACAGATTGTGGATAAGTTTTTTATTTTGGAGTGGTCCCGCCGACAGGAATCGAACCTGTATCCCACGCTTAGGAGGCATGTGCACTATCCATTGTGCTACGGCGAGAAAAAATAAAAGTAAAAATAAATACTCAAAGCAACATCTACATCAAATAAGTACCAAGCGCATTTCTAAAAATAGTGGTAAGCGAAAACATTATCAACGCATCTGCAACACATTCACAATCTACCATCCACACATGGCCCAAACTTGATTTGTAATTGCAACCATCGTCTCAGGTGCGAAGTATGCTGTAAAAATTGTCCCCAACACTACTGCCACCAATAAATAGATGAAAGCCTTCTTGATGGAAATGCTTATCGTTTTCTCAAACATCTTAGATAGTCGCGACGCGATGAATTGCGCGCTCTTTAACTGGTAGGTTGACTAAGAATGCAAACACACCTAAGGCAATGGCGATATTCCAAACAATCAAATAGGAACCGGTGCGATCAAATAAATAACCACCAAAATAAGCGCCGCAAAAGCTTCCTAGTTGATGCGAGAAGAACACTAGACCAGAAAGCATTGTGAGGTATTTCACGCCAAAGATCTGCGCCACAATCGCATTGGTCAAGGGGATAGTGGAAAGCCACAAAAAGCCCATGATTGCCGCGAAGATGTAGGTAGTAGTAGGGCTGAGAGGGAGCCAGATAAAGCCCATGATGGCGATGGATCTGAGGATATAGATGCCTGATAGCAGGTAACGTTTAGGAAAGCGTTGGCCCAGTATTCCGGCGCTATAGGTTCCAAAGATATTGAATAGCCCAATTAAAGCAAGTGCAGTGGTTGCCACTACAGGCGCGCCAACATCAGGATAAATCTTGGACAAATCTTTCAGGTAGGGTGCTAAATGCACTGCAATAAACACCACCTGAAATCCACATACAAAATAACCCAAAGTGAGCAATCTAAAACTCGGATTGCCCATCGCCTCTTTTATTGCCTCTTTGATTGTTTGATTGCTGCCTTGATGCGTGCTCGTGAGATTGGGTTCGCGCAACATAAATGCAATTGGAATCATCAAGCTAGCCATGAGGGCTAACATGAGAAGAGCATTATTAGCCCCAAAGTTTGTGAGTAAACCTTGCTCAACAGGAATCATGAGGAACTGCCCAAATGATCCGGCAGCTGCAGTAATGCCCATTGCCCATACACGTTTATCGGCAGAAACATTGCGCCCTAATATTCCATACACCACGCTGTAAGTGGTTGCGGTTTGCGCAAGACCAATTAGTAAACCGCCTGCCAGGGAAAAGTTCAGGGCATCTGTAGAGAGAGCCATACCAGCCAAACCGAGTGCATAAAGCATGCCACCAGCCACCATGATTTTGAGTGCGCCATAGCGATCTGCTAATGCTCCTGTGATCGGTTGAACTGCGCCCCAAATCAGATTTTGCAATGCAATCGTCAGAGCAAAAGTTTCACGTCCCCAACCATTGGCAGAGGTAATGGGAAGATTAAATAATCCAAATCCATGTCTTATTCCCATGGAAAAGGTCACCATCAAGCCGCCAAAAATCAGCACTTGTTTTAGCGATAACTTTTGGCTCGAATTACTTGTAGACATGGGGCTAAATAATGCCTTTTTCCTGAAGGGCGGCAATTGCCTGCGGATCAAGGTTTAAACGCTCTTTCAGAATTTCATGAGTATGTTGGCCTAGCGTTGGTGGTGCCAAACGCACATCTACAGGGGTTTCGGATAGCCGCATAGGGCTTGCAACCAGTTTCATGCTGCCTGCTGTTGGGTGAGGAACCTCAATTTGAACGCCCCGCGCCTTTACTTGCTCGTTATCAAAGACTTCCTCAAAGTTATTGATAGGGCCGCAAGGTACATTGGCTGCTTCTAAAAGGGTGATCCATTCAGCCTTTGTTTTGCGACGCGTCATCACTTCTAGCAATGGAATCAATGACTTGCGGTGCTCAACCCGCTGGGGATTGCTGAGGTAAAGAGGGTTCACGGCTAAATGCGCCTCACCGCCAGCGGTAACAAAATGCCCAAATTGACCATCATTACCAACCGCGACAATCATCCAGCCATCTAATGTGGGGAAGGTTTGGTAGGGAACAATGATGGGTGAGGCATTACCCCAGCGACGTGGAACCTTGTCAGAGCACAAATAGGCACTAGAAACGTTAGCCATCACTGCAATTTGGGTATCTAGCAGTGCCATATCAATATATTGACCTTGGCCAGTTTGATCTCGGTGAACCACGGCGGCCAAAATGGCAGTGCTGGCGTACATGCCTGTAAAGATATCGGCAATCGCCACGCCAGCCTTTTGTGGACTAGCTCCTGGAAAGTCATCGGCTTCACCGGTAACACTCATAAAGCCACCCATACCCTGGATGATGAAGTCATAGCCAGGGCGGTGAGCGTAGGGCCCATCCTGCCCAAAGCCAGTAATTGAACAATAAATGAGATCCGATTTAACTTTTTTCAGATTTTCGTAATCTAGGCCGTACTTAGCCAAATCCCCAACTTTGTAGTTTTCAATGACTACATCGGACTCTTTAGCGAGTTGGCGAATGATTTCTTGACCCTCAGGCTTGCTGATATCGACTGTAATTGAGCGTTTATTGCGATTAATGCAGATGAAATACGCTGTTTCAGCGGTTTCATTGCCTTGGGTATCCTTAACAAAAGGAGGGCCCCAATGCCGCGTATCGTCCCCAACGCCTGGACGCTCGACTTTAATGACATCTGCCCCCAGATCGGCTAGATTTTGTGTGCACCACGGTCCGGCAAGCACACGGCTGAGGTCTAAAACGCGAATATGACTTAAGGCTCCCATCCAGCGATTTTGGCATGAATATAGGGGTAATTCAGGAAAATTCAGGATTTCCCTCAGACATGACTACAATTTGCGCGCATGGCTACTCGTAAAACTTCCGAATACAGCGAATCATCGATTCAAGTCCTCAAAGGGCTAGAACCCGTCCGTCAAAGGCCGGGAATGTACACCCGCACTGATAACCCCTTACACATCATTCAGGAGGTGTTGGATAACGCTTCTGATGAGGCTTTGGGTGGATTTGGTAAGCAAATTATTGTGACTTTGCATACCGACAGCAGTGTGAGCGTGGAAGATGACGGGCGTGGAATCCCCGTAGGAATGCATCCTACTGAGAAGCTGCCAGTTGTAGAGATCGTCTTTACCCAGCTCCATGCGGGCGGTAAGTTTGAAAAAGGCTCTGGCGGTGCTTATGCCTTTTCTGGTGGTTTGCACGGTGTTGGCGTCTCCGTCACCAATGCATTATCGAAACGCTTAGAGGTAACGGTATGGCGTGAAGGGCAAGTTTCTACGTTGACCTTTGCTGACGGCAAAGTCATCGAAAAGCTCAAAACCAGCGCTGCTGGTAAAGAAGATAAGTCGCACGGTACTCGGGTACGTGCATGGCCAGATGGTAAATATTTTGATAGTCCTGGTATTCCGATGCCAGAACTCATTCGCTTGTTACGCTCTAAAGCAGTCTTGCTGCCGGGCGTCAAAGTTACCCTGATTCAAGAAAAGTCTGGTGAAAGTCAGACTTGGCAATACGCCCAAGGTTTGCGTGGCTATTTAAATGAAGCGATGGCCCAAGCGGGTCATGGCGCAGAAGTGATACCCCCATTTGAAGGTGAGCAATACGCCACCGGCAATGGTGATGATGACTCCTTTGCTGAGGGCGAAGGTGCCGTTTGGGTGGTTACTTGGACAGAAGATGGCGCTCCAGTGCGCGAGAGTTATGTGAACTTGATTCCAACTCCAGCGGGCGGAACCCACGAAAGCGGATTGCGTGAAGGCCTCTTTAATGCTGTCAAAGGTTTTATTGAGATGCATGCCTTGCAACCGAAGGGCGTGAAATTGATGCCTGAAGACGTCTTTGCCCGAGCATCCTTTATTCTGTCTGCCAAGGTGTTGGATCCTCAGTTCCAAGGTCAAATTAAAGAGCGCTTGAATTCTAGGGATGCGGTGCGTTTGGTTTCTGGATACGCTAAATCTGCATTAGAACTTTGGCTTAATGAGCATGTGGATTACGGCCGAAAACTGGCTGACTTGGTAATTAAGCAAGCCCAAGCGAGAACACGTGCAGGTCAAAAGGTCGAGAAGAAAAAATCTTCTGGAGTTGCCGTTCTGCCTGGAAAGCTGACGGATTGTGAGAGCGAAGATATTGCCCTTAATGAAATCTTCCTTGTTGAGGGTGATTCAGCAGGTGGATCAGCCAAGATGGGCCGCAATAAAGAATATCAAGCAATCTTGCCGCTGCGCGGTAAGGTTCTGAATACATGGGAAGCAGAGCGCGATCGCTTGTTTGCCAATAACGAAGTACATGACATTGCTGTAGCAATTGGCGTGGATCCGCACGGTGCCAATGACACCCCTGATTTATCTAATTTGCGTTACGGCAAAGTTTGCATCTTGTCCGATGCGGACGTCGATGGCGCGCATATTCAAGTATTGCTACTCACTTTGTTTTATAAACATTTCCCCAGGTTAATTGAGTTGGGTCATATTCATATTTCTAGACCGCCGCTGTTCAGGGTGGATGCACCAGCACGCGGTAAAAAGCCAGCACAAAAAATCTATGCCCTTGATGCTAATGAGCTGCAAGCGATTGAAGATAAGTTACGTAAAGATGGCGTAAAAGAATCGGCCTGGCAAATCTCCCGCTTTAAAGGTTTGGGGGAAATGAGCGCGGAGCAATTATGGGATACCACCCTCAATCCAGACACCCGTCGCTTACTACCAGTAACTCTCGGTGCCTGGACAGAAGATGAAACGATTAAAACAATGGACATGTTGATGGGTAAATCAGAATCCGGGGCGCGTCGTGATTGGCTGGAAGAGCGCGGTAACGAGGTGGAGGCAGATATCTAATGGCGATTAAAAAAACTCCAGGTGATATTGGCGCTGCTGACCAAGCAGATTTGTTTGCTGCTGAGCCAATTGAAATGAATATTGTTGAGGTAGATGCAGTTGCGGCACCGAAAGCAGGTGGCCCTAAGGATCCTCACGATCCAAAAATAGTCGAACTCAATGAAGATGACAAGGACAGCTTAACGTTGGCAGTCTATGCAGAGCGTGCTTACCTTGATTACGCAATCAGCGTAGTGAAGGGCCGTGCATTGCCCGATGTATCGGACGGTCAAAAGCCGGTACAACGTCGCATCCTGTTCTCCATGAGTGAAATGGGATTACGAGCTGATGCAAAACCAGTCAAGAGTGCTCGTGTTGTGGGTGATGTACTCGGTAAATTCCATCCGCACGGTGACCAGTCAGCTTACGACGCTTTAGTGCGTCTTGCACAGAGCTTTTCATTGCGTTATCCGCTGATCGATGGTCAGGGTAACTTCGGTTCACGTGATGGTGATGGCGCAGCAGCAATGCGTTACACGGAAGCACGTTTAACGAAGATTGCCGGCTTGTTACTAAGCGAAATTGATGAGGGAACGGTAGATTTTGCGCCGAACTATGATGGATCTTTTCAAGAGCCTAAGTTATTGCCAGCACGCTTACCTTTCGTTCTGTTGAATGGTGCATCGGGTATTGCTGTTGGTATGGCTACTGAGATTCCTTCACATAATTTACGTGAAGTCGCTAGCGCTGCAATTGCATTGATGAAGTCTCCAAAAATGAGTACTTCAGAGCTGCTTGAAATCATTCCTGGCCCAGACTATCCAGGTGGCGGTCAAATTATTTCTTCTCCAGCAGAAATCGCACAGATCTATGAAGCAGGTCGCGGCAGTCTTAAAGTGCGTGCCCGCTGGTCCGTTGAAGAATTGGCTCGTGGCCAATGGCAAATTGTGGTCAATGAGTTGCCACCTTCCACTTCATCTCAGCGTGTCTTGCAAGAAATTGAAGAGATCACCAATCCTAAGGTCAAAGTTGGCAAGAAGACTTTAACTCCGGAACAAAGCAATCTGAAGTCCACCATCTTGAATGTGCTCGACGGTGTTCGTGATGAATCCAGTAAAGATGCGGCTGTGCGTTTGGTATTTGAGCCTAAGAGTAAAAATATTGATGTCAATGAGTTCGCTAACTTATTACTAGCCCATACCTCATTGGAGTCCAATGCGCCAATGAACTTGGTGATGATTGGCACTGATGGTCGCCCACGTCAAAAAGGCTTAAAAGAGATTATTTCTGAGTGGATTTCTTTTAGGGTCGGGACTGTTACACGCCGTACTCAGCACCGCTTAGGAAAAGTAAATGACCGTATGCATATTTTGGAAGGGCGCTTAATCGTTCTTCTGAATATTGATAAGGTCATTAAGATCATTCGCAATAGCGACGAGCCTAAGGCAGACCTCATTAAAGAGTTCAAGCTGAGTGATCGTCAAGCGGAAGATATTTTAGATATTCGCTTGCGTCAGTTGGCCCGCCTAGAAGGCATCAAGATTGAGCAAGAGTTGAAAGAACTCAAAACTGAGCGTGATGACCTTGAGGGTTTGTTGCAAAGCGATGCCGTTCTTCGTAAACGCATCATCAAAGAAATTGAATCCGATATGAAGGATTTTGGCGATGACCGCCGTACCTTGATTCAGGAAGATAAGCGCGCCGTTGCAGAAACTAAAGTATTGGATGAACCAGTAACGGTCATCGTGTCTCAAAAAGGGTGGGTGCGCGTTCGCCAAGGCCACGAGCATGATGCAACCCAGTTTGGCTTCAAGGCCGGTGATGCGCTGTACGGTACATTTGAATGCCGCACGGTAGATGTCATACAGGGCTTCGGTAGCGATGGTCGTGTCTATACCGTGCCGGTAAGCGAATTACCTGGCGCCCGTGGTGATGGTTCACCTTTAACTAGTTTTGTGAATCTAGCGGCAGGTTCGCAAATGGTTGCGTATTACGCTGGTCAGTCTGATGATTTAGTCTTGATTTCCACTAGATCAGGCAATGGTTTCCTGGCAAACGTGGCCGATATGACTACCCGCAACAAGGCAGGTAAGTCATTCGTTGGTATTGATAGCAAATTCCCAGGTGGCGATGCGCCCCTCGGTGCTGCAAAGGTCACTGCTGGCATGAAACAAGTGGCCTGCCTCTCCGAAGGTTCTAAGTTATTGGTATTCCCATTAGATGAACTCAAACGTCTGCCTACTGGCGGTAAGGGTGTGATCTTGATGGGCTTGGACGATAAAGAGAAGCTTGCATCTGCCATTGCGGTTAGTGCTGAGGGTGCTACGTATTCTGGTGCTGGTCGTGCAGGTAAACCAACGGAACTAAGTCTCGATGCCAAGACCTTAAAGTCGTTTGCTGGCAATCGCGCTCGCAAGGGTCACTTTGTTGAGCCACGACTCAAAGATGGCAAGCTCAAAGCGAATTAACTAACTCGCTGTAGATGTAGTAATAAGGCAAACAAAAAACCCGATCGGTAACTTGATCGGGTTTTTCTTTATCTAGCTTTTCTTGGGGACGGGAACGCCGTACTTAACAGCGATGACTTCTGCCAAGATCGATATGGCGATTTCAGGTGGGGTCAAAGCCCCGATAAATAAGCCAACAGGACCATGCAGTCGATCCACTTGTTCTTGCGTCACATCAAAAGCAAGCAAGCGGGATTTGCGTTTCTGAGTATTTGCTCTGCTTCCCAATGCGCCGACATAAAAAGCGGGGGACTTTAATGCCTCCATGAGTGCCATGTCATCGAGTTTGGGGTCATGGGTCAAAGCAAGCACTGCCGTATGAGAATCTACGCCAATTTCCAAAAGCACGTCATCTGGCATGCCTTTGATGAACTGAATATGCTCACGATTAATGCCTTCGGCATATTCTTCTCGTGGATCAATCACAATCACCTCAAAGTCTGATGCCAGCGCAAAGTCAGCCGTATAAAGCGATAGTTGTCCCGCGCCAATAATCACCATGCGCCAACGCGGACCATAAGTGGTTTTCATGAACTGATCATCACAAATAAAAGCTGCATTACGGCTACCGGACTCCAGCGTCGATTTTCCGGTACTTAAACTCACTGTACGGGAGCTTATTTGGTGATTGGTGATGGAGCTCAGAATCGCTTCTAAGATAGTTAACTCGGGTTTGGGTTCGACCAGCAAGCGCAAGGTTCCACCACAAGGTAAGCCAAAGCGAGCTGCCTCTTGTTGACTCACACCATATACCACCATCTCTGGCGTATTTTGAATCAGGATTTCAGTTCTCACTCGCCGTATCAGATCGTCCTCAACACATCCGCCCGAAACAGACCCCGTTACCTGTCCATCACCCCGAATCGCCAACCAAGAACCTATAGGTCGTGGTGCGGAGCCCCATGTTTGGACTACGGTAGCGATCGCCACTTGATGGCCGGCTTTGAGCCAATCTACCGCAGCTTTTAAGACGCTTAAATCAGTGCTATTCATTTCTTGTCTTCGATATTTTTGTATTTATTATTTTTTTAGTGCCAATGTAATTATTATCACTCTAATGACCAGTTCCAGCCCATCAACTGAAATCTCGAAATTACGCCTAGCTGTTTTATTGCTGGCTGCGGGTGAAGGCAGTCGCCTAGGTTCGCAACCCAAAGCCTTGCTTCATAAAGATGGCCTGTCTCTTTTAGAGCGATTTTCAAAGGCAATCCAAAGATTTAGCCCCGTTGAATGTCTGGCTGTAACGGGTTTTCATGCGGTGGCAATTGAGTCTGAGATTGAGGCAATCAACACCTCTTTAGCTTACCCCATCAAATCAGCTCGGAATTTAACTCCAGAAGTGGGGCAAACCTCATCAGTTCGCTTGGGTCTTGAGTCACTTCAGTCGGAATTTGATGTTTTATTGGTGGCGCTATCCGATCAGCCTGAGATTGGCGCACAAGAGATCCAAGAATTACTAGAAGAGTTTTCTATTCGAAATTCTGGTGAAGAAATTATCTTGCCGATCGTGAGTGGCCAGCGTGGTAACCCTGTATTGTTTTCAAAAAAAGCGGTACAAGAGGTTTTGCTTATACCCAGAATGGTTTGCCGTGCCTACATGGATGCCCACCCGGAAAAGGTGCGAAGCATGAATACCGCCAATCAGGCATTTGTCTTGGATGTCGATACGCCGGAGGACATCCAAAAATACAAATTAAGCTGGGGCTAGATTCTTAAATTTCTGCAATAAGCTCGATTTCAACGCAGGCGCCTAAGGGTATTTGCGCAACGCCAAATGCACTTCTGGCATGCATGCCAGCCTCGCCAAATACCTCAAACAGTAATTCTGAACAGCCGTTAACGACCAAGTGTTGTTCGGTAAATTCAGCAGTGGAGTTGACTAAGCCCATGACTTTGACGATGCGCTTTACTTTATCGAGCGAGCCTAAGTGATTCTGTAGTGTGGCAATCAAATCAATCGCGATGGACTTTGCAGCGGCCTTACCTGTTTCTGTATCCATATCTAAACCCAGCTTACCTACCCAAGGTTTACCATCTTTTTTTGCAATATGGCCAGATAGAAAAACGGTATTGCCAGTAGTAGCGGCCATAACATACGCAGCGGCAGGGGGACCTGGTAGAGGCAAATCAATTCCAAGGGTTTTCAGACGATCGCAAATATGGTTTGTCATAGTGTTTAAATTAAAAAGGATTGAAGTGGAATAAAAATATTGAGGATGAGTAAATCTTACTTTATTACTTTGAAAGTTGACGCATAGCGTTCTCGAGGCCATTCAAAGTCACAGGGTACATACGGTCTTTCATCAAACCCTGCATGATGTCAATTGATTGGCGATATTGCCAAATTGATTCAGGCTCTGGGTTTAGCCATACAAAGTGAGGGAAGTGCTCAATGAGGCGATTAATCCAAGAGGCCCCAGTCTCGCGGTTGTTGTACTCAACCGATCCATTGGTGCTGAGAATTTCATATGGAGACATGGTGGCGTCTCCAATGAAAATCAGCTTGTAGTCGGACCCATACTTATTGATGATGTCTTGGGTTGCGGTGACTTGATCTCGCCGGCGGCGATTGCTTTGCCACAAGTGCTCATAAACACAGTTATGAAAGTAGTAATACTCAAGATGCTTGAATTCTGTTTTGACGGCAGTAAACAGCTCGGAGATACGTTGAATGTGATCATCCATCGACCCACCTACATCCATTAATAGCAGGACCTTCACTTGATTATGGCGCTCAGGTCGCATTTGAATATCGAGCATGCCGGCATTGGCAGCAGTGGAGTGGATGGTCTTATCTAGATCTAACTCCAAGCTAGAACCCTCTCTAGCAAAACGACGCAAACGACGTAACGCTATTTTGATATTGCGTGTTCCTAGGCTGAGATCGCTGTCATAGTCTTTAAATTCCCGAGCTTCCCACACTTTAATGGCTGTTCGATTGCCGGCACTCTCGCCACCAATCCGAATACCTTCTGGGTGGTAGCCACTGTGACCGAATGGCGATGAGCCGCCAGCGCCAATCCATTTATTACCTCCGCCATGCCATTCTTTTTGCTCCTTCATGAGCTCTTGCAGACGTTTTTGCAATTCCTGGGGTCCACCCAATTTCTTGAGTGCCGCCTTTTCCTCGTCGGTTAATACGCGCTGCAACTTTTTTTCGAGCCAATCAAGCGGGATGTCTGGTGCGAGGGCGATGATTTGTTCAACGCCCTTGAAATAAGCGCCAAAGACCTGATCGAAGCGATCAAAGTGCTGCTCATCCTTTACTAGGGTCATGCGGGCCAATTGGTAGAACTCATCTATCGAAGGCTCAATGACGCCTTCTTTTAATGCTTCGAGCAAAGTTAAAAATTCCCGTACCGATACAGGAACTTTTGCTTCTTTTAAATTAAGGAAGAATTGAATCAGCATGACTCAGTCTTTATCGCTTGAGATCAGCGGTGATTGCGATTCATCATGACTAAGCGTTCAAATAAGTGAATATCTTGTTCATTCTTTAGAAGCGCGCCATGCAATGGCGGAATGGATATTTTTTCTTCACCGCTGTAGAGTGTCTCAGCGGGAATATCCTCGGCTAACAATAGCTTTAACCAATCAATTAATTCAGAAGTGGATGGTTTCTTCTTTAGCCCAGGCAATGATCTGATTTGGTAAAAGGACTTGAGAGCAGCTTCGAGCAATTCGTGTTTGATATTGGGGTGATGAACATCAACAATACTTTGCATGGTTCCTGCATCAGGAAATGAGATGTAATGAAAAAAGCAACGACGCAAGAATGCATCTGGTAATTCTTTTTCATTATTGGAGGTAATGATCACGAGAGGGCGATGCTTGGCTTTGATGAGCTCTCTTGTTTCATATACGTAGAATTCCATGCGATCAATTTCTCGCAAGAGGTCATTCGGAAATTCAATATCCGCTTTATCAATTTCATCAATTAATAGCACTACGGGTTCATCAGCCTCAAATGCTTGCCAAAGAACACCTTTAACAATGTAATTACGAATGTCATTTACTTTGGCGTCACCTAACTGGGAGTCTCTTAAGCGACTCACGGCATCGTATTCATAAAGACCTTGTTGAGCTTTGGTGGTCGACTTAATATGCCATTGCATTAAAGGCATATTCAGGGCTGCGGCCACTTCTTCGGCCAGCATGGTTTTGCCAGTTCCAGGCTCGCCTTTAATCAACAAAGGGCGCTGGAGTTGAATCGCGGCATTGACTGCGAGTTTGAGGTCGTCTGTGGCTACATAGCTCTGTGAGCCATCAAAACGGGATTTAGTCTTTGTCATCGGTGCGAGCAATCAATTTGTCATTAAATAGCGTTCAAGTATAGGTAAAAGGGCTGGTATTTTCAGTGTTTTCACTGATTTCAGCGTCTGAAGTGGAGGATCTCTGCCTGTCTCCGCTATACTCTCTCCAAATTGATCTAAATCAAACTCGTTAATGATGATTTCCATGAAAAAACACCTCATTCTTTCCCAAATGGCTCTTTGTGCTACTTTGGCTTTTGCTGGTTTTGCCGCTCAAGCTCAAGATGTCAAAGGCTCTGCTCAGGCTGGACAAGGCAAGGTATGGCTTTGCATTGGTTGCCATTCCATTCCTGACTACCGTGCTGACTATCCTTTAGTTTATAAAGTGCCGATGTTGGGTGGCCAGAACGCCGCTTACATCGCTAGCTCTTTAGCCGCTTACAAGAAGGGCGAAAGAAAGCATCCAACGATGCGTTCAATTGCTGCCAGCTTGTCTGATCAAGACATGGCTGATCTTGGCGAATACTATGCTGTGCAAACTGCCAGCTCACCAAATAACCCATTGAAGTGATATTTAGAGGCATGTTTATGAAATTCGCACTAATTACCGCCATTTTGTTATCTAGCATCGGCGTAGCTCATGCTGCTAGCGCTGATAAAGGTCAGGCACTTGTTGAGAAGGCTAATTGCGCTTCTTGCCATGGAGCAGGCTTAAATACCCCAATCTTGCCCGCTTATCCAAAATTAGCTGGTCAGTATTCTGATTACCTCTACTACGCTCTGAAGGCATATAAGGTAGGCAATGGAAATGCGCAATACGGCCGCAATAATGCTGTGATGGGCTCCCAAGTTCAGACATTCACCGATGCTGATATGCACGATATCGCTGCTTATATCGCAACTTTGCCAGGAAATTTCGTAGTTAAGAAGTAATTTCAACTACCTTAAACTATTGCATTAAAGGCTTAGCTTAATCAGCTAAGCCTTTGTTTTTTATGGATTATCAGTTAATCCGCTGATTACTTAACTGCTTCAAGCCCGCGAGCTAGGTGCTTTCGCATAGCAGTCTCAGCTGCCAGGGGATCTCTTTTCAGGATGGCCTGGAGAATCTCCCGATGCTCAATAAGTGAGCTCAATAATCGTCCACCCCGACTTAATGAATCGCGTCTTTGGAGCTTTAATACCTTGCGTAAGTCAGCAATCACGCCATTCATCCATTTATTACCGGCGATTTCTTGTATCAAATCATGAAATTTGACATTAATTTCAAAGAATTGCTCTGTATCGCGGTCTGCAGCAGCCTTTTCTAGGCGGTGGTGCAGGTTATCTAATAGCGTTAACTGCGCCTCAGTTGCCTTCAGGGCGGTTTCTTTGGCTGCTTGTCCTTCTAGGAGGGAGAGTACGGTAAAGATTTGCTCTAAATCCCGTCTATCTACCTCAGTAACATAGGCGCCTTTATTCATTTTGGTCGTTACTAGGCCCTCAGAGGCCAAAACCTTGATGGCTTCCCGCATGGGCGTACGGCTAATACCAAAGGCAATAGCCAGATTTTGTTCATCTAGCCAGCTACCTGGAGCCAATTCATGGGAAAAGATTTGCTCACGCAGTCGTTCTGCAACGTCTTCGTATAGAGGTCTGTTAATTAGTTTTGCATTCATAATTATGTATACAGTATCTAGACAAATAAAAAAAAGTCAAGCAAAATGATCCTACAAATTTAGTAACAATGTAATAAAGCCAACCGGGAGTGCTTTATGAGTACAAGTGAAAAGAAGTCTGCATCGAATTCATCTAATACTTGGCCTAATGTGCCAGACAGTAATTTAGATGCATGGAAAAAATCAGCCCAAAAGTCGGCGCCCAATGGCGATGTCGATAAATTAGGTTGGAAAACACCCGATGGAATTCATATTAAGGCTTTGTATACCGCCGAAGATATTGAAGGTCTGCAATACACACATTCGTTGCCGGGCTTTGAGCCATTTGTACGTGGACCGCAAGCAACAATGTATTCAGTGCGCCCATGGACCATTCGTCAGTACGCAGGTTTTTCAACTGCAGAAGAATCGAACGCCTTTTATCGCAAAGCACTTGATGCAGGCGGTCAAGGGGTGTCTGTTGCATTCGACTTAGCAACGCATCGCGGCTATGACTCTGATCATCCGCGTGTTACTGGTGACGTTGGTAAAGCTGGTGTCGCAATTGATTCAGTAGAAGATATGAAAATTTTGTTCGATGGCATTCCATTGGATAAAGTCTCTGTATCGATGACGATGAATGGTGCAGTGTTGCCAGTATTGGCTGGATACATTGTTGCTGGTGAAGAGCAGGGCGTGAAACAAGAGTTGTTATCAGGAACTATTCAGAACGATATTCTGAAAGAGTTCATGGTGCGCAATACTTACATCTATCCACCGGAGCCTTCTATGCGCATCATCGGTGACATCATTGAGTACACCGCCAAGCATATGCCGAAATTTAACTCGATCTCGATTTCGGGTTATCACATGCAAGAGGCTGGTGCTAACCAAGTTCTTGAACTGGCATTTACATTGGCTGACGGTAAAGAGTATGTAAAAACTGCCCTTGCTAAAGGCTTGGATGTAGATGGCTTCGCTGGTCGCTTATCTTTCTTCTTTGCAATTGGTATGAACTTCTACTTAGAGGTTGCCAAGCTGCGCGCTGCAAGACTCTTGTGGTGGCGCATCATGAAGTCTTTCGAGCCAAAGAATCCAAAGTCATTGATGTTGCGCACACACTGCCAAACATCAGGCTGGTCTTTAACTGAGCAAGACCCCTATAACAACGTAGTACGAACTACTGTAGAAGCAATGGCCGCGGTATTTGGCGGTACACAATCTTTGCATACGAATTCATTTGATGAGGCAATTGCTTTGCCATCGGAGTTCTCTAGCCGTATTGCCCGTAATACCCAATTGATTTTGCAAGAAGAAACCCATATCACTAGCGTGATCGATCCATGGGCTGGCTCTTACATGATGGAAAACCTCACGCAAGAGATGGCAGATAAAGCTTGGGAAATCATCCAAGAAGTTGATGCTATGGGTGGTATGACCAAGGCTGTTGAAAGTGGTTGGGCTAAGTTAAAGATTGAAGCCGCAGCTGCAGAGAAGCAGGCCAAGATTGACTCTGGTTCTGATGTGATCGTTGGTGTCAATAAATACAAGCTCGGCAAAGAAGATTTGGTCGATGTTTTGATGATTGACAACGATAAGGTTCGCGAGAGCCAAGTTGCTCGCTTGAAAAATATCAAAGCAAAGCGCGACTCTAAAAAAGTAGAAGCTGCGCTAGAGGCATTAACTAAGGCCGCAGAAGACAACACTGGTAATTTGCTAGAGTTAGCTGTTCAAGCGATTCGCTTGCGCGCTACGGTAGGTGAAGTGTCCGATGCATTAGAAAAAGTTTACGGGCGCCATCGCGCCGATACTCAAAAGGTGACCGGTGTGTATGCAGCTGCTTATGACTCAGCAGAAGGCTGGGAGAAATTGAAAGTAGAAATCGCTGATTTTGCAAAAGACTTCGGTCGTCGACCACGCGTGATGATTGCGAAGCTCGGTCAAGATGGCCATGATCGTGGCGCCAAGGTAGTTGCTACTGCTTTTGCCGATTTAGGCTTTGACGTGGATATTGGACCTTTGTTCCAAACTCCGGAAGAGTGCGCTCGCCAAGCAATTGAGAATGACGTTCATGCCTTGGGTATCTCTACATTGGCCGCTGGTCATAAGACTTTGGTGCCAGCCATCATTGCCGAGCTGAAGAAACAGGGTTCTGACGACATCATCGTATTCGTTGGCGGAGTTATTCCAAGACAAGATTACGACTTCTTGTATGAGGCTGGTGTAAAGGGCATTTATGGCCCAGGTACACCGATCCCGGCTTCTGCAAAGGATGTACTTGAGCAGATTCGCAAGTCTGCTAAGCCTCAGTAATTAGAGAACAAGCGAAGAGCCCATCAGCATGCTGAACTCCGTAGACCAAGCTTTGGTGAATGATTTAACTGGTGCGCCCTCATCGGCGCAGCGGCGTGCTTTAGCCAAGATCATTACCTTGCTCGAATCTACGCGTATGGATCATCGTAAGCGTGCAGATGAGGTGCTCAATACCTTATTGCCAAAGACAGGTAAATCCTTTCGTCTTGGGATTTCTGGAGTGCCTGGTGTTGGTAAATCCACTTTAATTGAAACCCTTGGCCTAGATCTCATTGAAAAAGGCCATCGTGTTGCTGTTCTCGCGATCGATCCATCTTCCAGTCTGTCTGGCGGCTCCATTCTGGGTGACAAGACTCGCATGGAGAGGTTATCGGTATTGGATAACGCATTTATTCGACCAAGCCCATCATCCTGCACCTTGGGTGGCGTAGCTGAGAAAACGCGAGAAGCCATGTTGGTTGCTGAAGCCGCTGGGTTTGACATTGTGATCGTCGAAACGGTTGGCGTTGGTCAAAGCGAAATTGCGGTTGCCGGTATGACAGATATGTTCTTGCTGTTGCAGTTGCCCAATGCTGGCGATGATCTTCAGGCGATTAAAAAAGGCGTCATGGAAATCGCTGATCTGATTGTTATTAACAAAGTGGATATCGATCCTGATGCCGCGTTGCGAGCACAATTATTTATCACGAGTTCACTACGATTATTGGGCTTCCAAGGAAATCCTGATCACGCTTCGCACGATCAAGAGTATTGGCATCCCACCGTCATGACTTTAAGTGCATTAGAGGGTAATGGCGTACCTGAGTTGTGGGAAAAAATCCTGCATTTTCAAAAACTACAAAATGCCAATGGCAAATTACAAGCTCGCCGTAAGCAGCAATCGGGTGCTTGGATGTGGGATCGAATTGATGCAGGCCTTAAAAATGCTTTTCAGAATCACCCAGCAGTACAAACACTTTTACCCGGCTTAAGTTACGAGGTAAATCAAGGAACCATGGCCGCTTCTGTTGCTGCGAGACGTTTGCTCGAGGCAATGGGGCACGAATTTTTCTAAGGGAGTAGTTATGAAGGAAATCATTCAACAGCTTGAAGCAAAGCGTGAACTTGCCAGATTAGGTGGCGGGCAAAAGCGTATTGCTGCTCAGCATTCCAAAGGCAAGTTGACCGCACGTGAGCGTATTGAGCTCTTGTTAGATGCGGGCACTTTTGAAGAGTGGGATATGTTTGTAGAGCATCGCTGCCACGACTTTGGCATGGCTGATCAAACAGTCCCGGGCGATGGCGTGGTTACTGGTTACGGCATGATTAACGGCCGTTTGGTGTTTGTATTTTCACAAGACTTTACTGTCTTAGGCGGCTCACTTTCCGAAGCGCATGCTGAGAAGATTTGCAAGATCATGGATCAAGCGCTCAAAGTAGGTGCTCCTGTTATTGGTCTGAATGACTCCGGTGGTGCACGTATTCAAGAGGGCGTAGCCTCTTTGGGCGGCTATGCAGAAATCTTCCAGCGCAATGTGACTGCGTCTGGTGTGATTCCGCAGATTTCTTTGATCATGGGACCATCAGCTGGTGGTGCCGTGTATTCACCGGCGCTCACGGACTTCATTTTCATGGTGAAAGATAGTTCATACATGTTTGTGACCGGACCAGAAGTGGTGAAGACCGTGACTCATGAAGATGTGACGGCTGAAGAGTTGGGTGGCGCTGTAACTCATTCCACTATCTCAGGCGTTTGTGATTTGGCTTTTGATAACGATGTAGATGCCATCATGATGCTCCGTCGTTTCTTTAACTACCTCCCCTTATCGAATCGCGAGAAACCGCCGATGATTAATGGGGCGATGCGTACTGAAGAGCCGGATTTCTCATTAGATACCTTGGTTCCAAGCAATCCCAATCAACCTTACGATATGAAAGAGTTGATTGAGAAGATTGTGGATGATGGCGAGTTCTTTGAGTTGCAACCTGACTACGCTAAAAACATCCTTATTGGTTTTGCAAGGATGGAAGGTCGCTCGATTGGTATCGTAGCCAATCAGCCATTGATTTTGGCGGGTTGCTTGGATATCAAGGCATCAATTAAAGCTGCACGTTTCGTTCGATTCTGTGATGCCTTCAATATCCCTGTCGTTACCTTAGTTGATGTGCCTGGATTTATGCCTGGCACCTCACAAGAGTACGGCGGCATCATTAAGCATGGTGCGAAGTTGCTCTACGCCTATGCGGATTGCACTGTACCTAAGGTGACGCTGATTACTCGTAAAGCCTACGGTGGAGCTTATGACGTGATGGCTTCTAAGCATTTACGTGGTGACGTGAACTTTGCTTGGCCTTCAGCAGAAATCGCTGTAATGGGGCCTAAGGGTGCTGTTGAAATTATCTTCCGCGAAGAGAAATCTGATCCAGAGAAAATCACTGCGCGTGAAGCGGAGTACAAGGCTAAATTTGCGAACCCGTTTGTGGCAGGTCGTCGCGGCTACATTGACGATGTTATCTTGCCACATGAAACCCGCAAGCGCATCTCACGCTCTTTGGCAATGCTCAAAGATAAAGAGCTCACAAACCCACCGCGTAAACACGGCAATATTCCCCTTTAAGGCGCCGACAAATCATGACTACGAAAATGTTTAAGAAAATTTTGATTGCTAACCGCGGCGAGATTGCTTGCCGTGTAATGAAAACAGCCAAGAAGATGGGCATCAAGACGGTTGCCGTCTATTCTGAGGCCGATAAAGAAGCGCGTCATGTGCAGATGGCTGATGAAGCAGTTTGCATCGGGCCTGCACCATCACGTGAATCCTATTTAGTAATGGATCGCATCATTCAGGCCTGTAAAGATACTGGCGCTGAGGCTGTCCATCCAGGATATGGTTTCTTATCTGAGAATGAGCAGTTTGCACGTCGTTGCGAAGAAGAAGGCATTACCTTCATCGGACCTAAGCATCAATCGATTGCTGCGATGGGCGATAAGATTGCCTCCAAGAAATTGGCTTTAGAGGCAAAGGTCAATACGATCCCTGGATTTAATGAAGCTATTGACAAGGCTGAAGAAGCTGTCAAGATTGCGCAGGGCATTGGTTACCCAGTCATGATTAAGGCATCCGCAGGCGGTGGCGGTAAAGGTCTACGTGTGGCCTTTAATGATAAAGAGGCTTTTGAAGGATTTACTGCTTGCCGGACTGAAGCTCTCAATAGCTTTGGTGATGACCGCGTCTTTATTGAAAAGTTTGTTGAAGGCCCGCGCCATATTGAGATCCAAGTATTGGGTGACTCACATGGCAATGTCGTGTATTTGGGTGAGCGTGATTGCTCAATTCAGCGTCGCCATCAAAAGGTGATTGAAGAAGCGCCATCTCCATTTATCGATCCCGCAACCCGTAAGGCCATGGGCGAACAAGCAGTTGCATTGGCAAAAGCCGTTAACTACCAATCTGCCGGTACGGTTGAGTTTGTAGTTGGTAAAGACAAGTCCTTCTACTTCCTTGAGATGAATACCCGCTTGCAGGTTGAGCATCCGGTTACCGAAGGGATTACCGGTCTTGATTTAGTGGAGCAGATGATTCGTGTGGCTGCTGGCGAAAAGTTAGCATTTAAGCAAGAAGACATCAAACTAGATGGTTGGTCAATGGAATGCCGTATTAATGCGGACGATCCTTTCCGTAACTTTTTACCATCCACTGGTCGCTTAGTGAAATATCGCCCACCAGAGGAACTTGATGGTGTGCGTGTAGATACTGGTGTCTACGAGGGCGGTGAAATTCCGATGCACTACGACTCCATGATTGCTAAGTTAATCGTGCATGGCAAGGATCGTACTGAAGCAATTGAAAAGATGCGTGCTGCACTCAATGATTTCGTGATCCGCGGTATTCATTCGAACATTCCGTTCCAAGCAGCTTTGCTACAGCATCCACGCTTTGTATCTGGTGATTTCACTACCGGCTTTATTGCTGAAGAGTATCCAGATGGATTCAAAAAGGATTCTGTTCAGCCAGCCGATCCGAAGCGCTTGGCAGCACTAGCAGCATTCATGCGCTATCGCTACCTTGAGCACATCAAGATGATTGATGGTCAATTGGCCGGTCATGAGATGACGATTGCCAAGAAGTTTGTTGTGGTTACTGGCTCTCGCGTCGGCTCGAATGAAGATATCCAAGAGATTCCAATTCGGGTTGAACTCAAAGAGGGTGTGTACTCTGTCTATATTGAGGAAGCGGGTGACGTTAGTCGCTACAACATCGTTAGCAATTGGCGTCCAGGTGAGCTTTGCTTACGCGCAACGATTAATGGCACCCATAAGATCACTGCGCAAGTGGAGCGTAAGGGTGTTAAGTATGTCCTCGTTCTGGATGGCGCTCATTACGAATGCATGGTTCTGAGCCCGCTAGGTGCTGAGCTACAGCGTCGCATGTTAGTAAAAGTGCCGCCAGACACTTCGAAGCTAGTGATGTCTCCAATGCCAGGCCTGTTGACCAACATCTCCGTTAAAGTGGGTGAGGCAGTAACTGCCGGCCAGAAATTAGCCGCGATTGAAGCGATGAAGATGGAGAACACCTTGGTTGCCGCTCAAGATGGCGTAGTTGCTGAAATCTGTGCGAATGTAGGCGAAAGCTTGGCGGTTGATCAATTGATCATTCGTTTTGAATAGGGCTCGTCATGACTAAACCATTCAAGATATTGGGTATTCAGCAAATCGCTATTGGTGGTGAGAATAAAGATCGCCTCCGCAAGCTTTGGGTTGAGTTATTGGGTTTTGAATACAAAAGCACTTTTGTTTCTGAGCGTGAAAACGTAGACGAAGATATTTGTGCGATTGGTAAAGGCGCTCATGAGATTGAAGTGGATCTCATGCAGCCGTTCGACATTGACAAGAAACCTGCCGTTCATCAGACGCCACTAAACCATATTGGTTTATGGGTTGACGACCTCCCTAAGGCAGTTGAGTGGTTATCTGCACAAGGCCTGCGCTTTGCCCCAGGTGGCATTCGTAAGGGTGCGGCTGGTTATGACATTACCTTTGTACACCCCAAGGGAAATGAAGAATTTCCATTTTGTGGCGAAGGTGTCTTAATTGAGCTTGTTCAGGCTCCACCAGATATCATTGCAGGTCTGAGTTCATAAGCAAATCAAGAGAGTCCCAATTGACCCGTATCTTGGCCATCGACACCTCCTCAGCGTGGTGTTCGGTGGCTTTATCTTTAGATGAAGCAGCGCCTTTAGTTCGCCACCAAAAAGTGTCGGCTGGCGCTAGCCAGCTCTTATTGCCCTGGATTGAGGAATTGCTTGCTGAGAAATCCAGCAAGCTTTCTTCTCTGGATGCTATCGCCGTTGGCATTGGTCCTGGTGCCTTTACAGGGGTTCGCTTAGGTGTTGCTGTTGTCCAGGGTCTAGCGATAGCAGCCAAGCTCCCCGTGCTTCCTGTGGCCAGTCTGGATGCCATTGCTAGCCAATTGGTTTTGAAGCCTAGTTTTATAGCCTGTGGTGCCAAGACATTTGTTGTTGCTGTGGATGCCCGTATGGATGAAGTCTATTGGGCAAACTATCGAGTCGTCCCAAATCAATTGCCACAGCGTCAAGGTGACATTCATTTAACTGCCCCTGAATTAGTAGAACTTCACGGTGTTGAGTATTTTGCGGGTAGCGCCATTACCGAATTCGGTGAGCGCCTATTTGCTTCTAGTTCGAAACAATTTCCTGCGACACATCTAGATGCACAGATTAGTGTGGATGCCCAAGGCGTTTTAGCTTGCGCACAGGATATGTGGCGCCAAGGTTTGCAACAAGATATTCATTTATTAGAGCCGCTTTATATTCGCAATAAAGTGGCTTTTACTTCCGCTGAGCGCAGTCAACAACATGGCTGATACGATCAATTCATTGGAGTCCAATACCGAAGGCGTATCAGAGCTTTCTTTTTTGCCGATGACAACTGCGGATTTAGATTCCGTCTTAGCCATTGAATCTGTTTCTCATATTCACCCGTGGACCAAAGGCAACTTCTCGGACTCACTGGCAGCAGGGCATTGGGCTTATTGCATACGACCCCAATTGGAAGATGCCGTAAAAGGGGGCTATCTGGATCCAGCAATTCTTTGGGCTTATTGCATATTATTTCCAGCGGTTGATGAACTGCACCTCTTAAATATCACTGTATCGCCAAAATTACGTCGTTTTGGTATTGGCAACAAAATGATGCAGGCGATTGAAGGGGTGGCAGCCCAGCAAAAAATGCCTCGAATCATTTTGGAAGTCAGGCCAGGCAATACAAGTGCGCTACAACTCTACCAAGGGCTGGGGTATGAACAAATCGGACTACGCAAAAACTATTACCCCGCAGATAGCAGCAGTGGATTGCGTGAAGATGCATTGGTTCTTGCTAAATCGATTAAGCTGGAGGCATGAATATGAGTACAAATTCTGCTTTCCTTAAAGAAATGGGCATTACCGAGTGGATTTCAAGAGATTCTGCCTCTGAAGCTGTTCAAGCGACAGTTGCGGTTGAGGTAAGCAGTCATCAGCCTGTGGTCGCGGAGCCCAAAGAAAGACCGGCTGGAGGAACTTGGTGGTTTTTTGGCAATAAGCCCCAAGGTGATGCAGATGCACTTTTTCAAAACATCATTCGTGTATTGGGATTAACTCCACAAGAATGGTCTTGGAAGAATCCCGCAGAAAAAATTAATTTAGAGGAGTTGCCTCGGAATGGATCACCGATAGTGGCGCTCGCTTTTGGTGGTGTGGCAGCACAAAAGTTGTCTGGTGAATGCGATGCGCTCCCAGAACTTCGTGAAACCGTTTTAGCTATGCAAGCCGATGGGGTAGAAGAACTACCCTTGATTGCCACTTTTGAATTAAATCAATTGATTGCTAGTCCGAAGCACAGGGCCTTATTTTGGCAAGATCTACTGCTAGCTAAGTCGGTACTGCAAAACAGCTAAGGGGCGAGCTTAGTGCTTGTGTTCGCCAATCAGGTGCATTGAGTCATATTCAGCTTGGTTAGCGGCATGTCGCTTAATGACAAGCCACATGATCAAGCTCACTGCAATACCAAAGCCGATGATCACGGCCTGAACTGGTGCATCCAACCAAATTAATCCAGAGTAGATGGATAACATCATCAATACAGAAATATTCTCATTGAAGTTTTGCACTGCAATGGAGTGTCCGGCAGACATGAGAACGTGTCCACGATGCTGAAGTAGTGCATTCATGGGCACTACAAAAAACCCGGCTAACCAGCCAACTAGGATTAGCAAGAAATACGCTGGCAATAAATTGAGTGAAATCTCAAACTTGCCAATAGTCCAGATGGTCGTATTAGGCAACATATCGGAGTTATAGAGCGCCAAGATACAAACCACCAGACCCATTGCAATGCCGTATGGAAGTACTTTGAGTGAATCGCGAAGAGGTACCCGCCAAGCAGCCCAAATAGCACCCCCAGCCACCCCAAATGCCGAGATTGCCTGAAGAATGGCGCCCTGAGACAGGGTCATGTGCAAAGCCACCTGAGCCCACTTAATCACAATAAATTGCAAAGTAGCACCCGCACCCCAAAATAGGGTTGTTACTGCCAATGAAATCTGGCCGAGCCGGTCATCCCAGAGGGTTTTAAAGCAGATAGCAAAGTCTTTTACTAACTCAATCGGATTGGTCTTTTGTGAGACATAGCGCGCCCCAGTATCTGGAATCCGTAGATTAATCAGGGCTGCCAGCACATAAATCATCATGATGATGAGAATGGCGGATTCTGCAGCCGTATCAATACTGGTCTCTACGACTGGCATATCCAACCCCAGAAGGCTCTGGGAAGCGGTTTTACTAATGAGTACACCACCAAGCACGGTACCCAGGATGATGGAGCCAACGGTTAAGCCCTCAATCCAGCCATTTGCTGCTACCAGCTTTTCAGGCGGGAGTAACTCTGTCAGGATCCCGTACTTAGCGGGAGAGTAGGCGGCGGCGCCAAGCCCAACAATGGCGTAGGCCAGCAAAGGGTGGCTACCAAAGAGCATGACTACACAGCCAATAAATTTAATCGTATTGGTAATGAACATGACATTGCCCTTGGGGCGGGAGTCCGCAAAGGCTCCAACAAAGGCTGCCAGCACTACATAAGAGAGAACGAAGAATAATTTGAGTAAAGGGGTCAGCCAGGCCGGAGCGTTAAGCTGGACCAAGAGGGCGATTGCTGCGATCAGCAATGCGTTATCAGCAAGCGACGAAAAAAATTGCGCCGCCATAATGATGTAAAAACTACGGTTCATTCGTACAATCTAGTCATTAATGTAATTAAAACATGAAAGGAGGGGTGGATATGAGCTCATCGGCTAATCGCTTGATTAATAGGCCAATTTTGGCAACTATACACACTGATGCCTTTCGCCATAATTTAAGCCGTATTCGTGAACTCGCTCCAGCATCCAAAATCTGGTCCGTGGTCAAGGCTAAAGCCTATGGTCATACCCTCGAGGCCGTATTGAAGGGGCTAGAGTCTACTGATGGTTTTGCGCTTCTGGATATTGCCGATGCACAATGGCTAAGAGACCATGCTTGGGGTGGGCGCATCCTCCTTTTAGAGGGGCTCTTTAGCCAAGAAGAGCTTGAGTTGGCAGTTAAGCTCAAGTGCGACTTAGTTGTCCATAGTGAGAAACAAGTCGACTGGCTCGAGGCCTATCAAAATCATTCTGGACACCAGATCAATATCTTTTTGAAATTGAACTCTGGGATGAACCGACTTGGTTTGAAGCCCGCTCATTACCGTACAGCTTTTCATCGTTTGCATGCTGCGGGATATCACCTGCATCACATGACCCATTTTGCCAATGCCGATCAAGTTGAGCGTTCCCCATCTGTTGGTGAACAATTGGAGTGTTTTGAGCAAGCTATTGAGGGCTTGCAAGCCCCAACTTCCTTAGCTAATTCAGCGGCAATCCTTTGGCACCGAAATGCATTGGGTGATTGGATTCGCCCCGGAATCATGTTGTATGGCGTTTCACCAACCGGAGTTCATGCAGACATTGTTCGATCCGAACTTCAGGCCGTCATGCAATTGCGTAGTGAAATCATTGATATCCAGGAATTAAAAAAGGGTGATCACATTGGTTATGGTGGGCGCTATCAATCTCCGGAAGATATGCGCATTGGTGTGATTGCTTGTGGCTATGCAGATGGCTATCCCCGTCATGCTGAAGATGGCACACCTGTTTGGGTTGATGCTGCTGATACCCATGGTAATGGCGCGATTTGCCCTATTGTTGGTCAGGTATCCATGGATATGTTGACTATTGATTTGCGCGAAGCGCCTCATGCAAAAATCGGCAGCGTCGTAGAGCTTTGGGGTAGCGAAGTGCCGGTAGATGATGTGGCGCAGATGAGCGGTACGATCGGCTACGAACTCATTTGTGCATTAGCGCCAAGGGTGTCAGTAGTAATCAAGTAGCGCGCTGCGCAACTTGATTACATCTACCTTATTTGATTTTATTTATTCCAGATCTGCCACCAGCGACGCTCTTTTTGAACGCGTTGACCAGTCAATAACATTTGGCTATCAGGGAAATTCAGTTTAAAGACGCGTGCTGCGTCATTGCTTAGATCCGTCATGCCAAGCTTCTCATAAGACTTGGTAAGAAGGTAGAGCGCTTCTTCAACAGCAGGTGCGCGATCGTAATCACGAATCACCAGTTGAGCTCTATTAGCAGAGGCTAGATAGGCGCCACGTTGATAGTAGAAACGCGCAACAATCACATCAGCCTCAGCCAATGAGTTCACGATGTAGCGCATACGATCCAAAGAGTCCGGTGCATATTTACTATCAGGGAAGCGCTCAACAACTACCTTGAAGGATTCAAAGGCTTCTTTAGCTGCCTTAGGATCGCGCTCACTCAGATCTTGCCCAGTAAACTTACCAAGCCAACCTAAATCATCATTAAAGCTAATGAGTCCTTTAAGGTAGTAGCCGTAATCTAAATTAGGACTGCCTTGATGAAGCTTAATAAAGCGATCGATAGCAACTTGAGCCTGAGCTTGTTCTTGAGCTTTCCAATAACAATAGGCTGCATTAATTTGTGCTTGTTGTGAATATGGCCCAAAAGGGAATCGACCTTCCAACTTATCAAAGTACTTACCGCACTTTGCATAATCAGCGTCGTTCAACTTGGCGGTTGCCTCTGAGTACAGCTTCGTCTCAGACCAAATATCGGTATCGTCTTTTTGGCCATCACTACCAGCGCACCCACTTAATAAAAGACAAGCAGCGCTAGCGCCAACAAAGAGTGACAGAATGGATTTTCTGGAAGATGACCCAACAATGGCAGCAAGCCTTAAACTGGCGTCTGTAATAACGTCCGACATAACTAAAAGGCTCTTTAAGCGTGGCATTGCCGCATACTCCCGATTCGAATCCCATTGATTATATCGATGAAGAGGATTTCATTGCCCTAGAAGTTCCCCAAGAAGTGAGCGGGGAGCGTTTGGATAAATTTCTTGGTGGTGCTTTACCTGATTATTCACGGAATCGGCTGCAGGCCTGGGTTGAGGCTGGAGCCGTTACTGTGGACGGAAAAGTCACGAAAGTCCGCCATTTGCTACGTGGGAGCGAGAGTATTAAGGTATTTCCCCAAGAAATGCCTGAGCAGTTCGCTTTTGCCCCTGAAAACATCCCCCTAGACGTGGTCTACGAGGATGACACCATCATTGTGGTCAATAAGCCTGCCGGGCTAGTGGTTCATCCAGCCGCTGGCAATTGGACCGGAACATTGCTCAATGCCTTGTTATATCGCTTTCCAGAGCTAAAGCAGTTGCCTAGGGCCGGGATTGTGCACCGCCTAGATAAAGACACTTCTGGGCTGATGGTGGTTGCCCGCACCGATATCGCCCAAACATCGCTAGTCAGACAGCTTCAAGAGCGCACTGTAGGCCGTCGTTACCTGTCTTGGGTATGGGGTGACGCTCCATCTCAAGGCAAAGTTCTGGCAACGGTCGGTCGCGATCAACGTGATCGCCTCAAAATGGCGGCTGGATCCGCTCAAGGCAAACCTGCCGCCACCTTATTCCGCCGCCTAGCCAAAGGCCTGTTTTACGAAAGCCCGGTTGCCTTACTGGAATGCCGCCTAGAAACGGGGCGCACCCACCAAATTCGGGTGCACTTGGAGTCATTGGGCTTTCCTTTGCTAGGTGACCCCGTCTACCGCAAAAGGACTCCTGGGGTGGCCAAATCCCTGCCTTTTCAGCGTCAAGCATTGCATGCTTACGCCCTGAGTTTGCAACATCCAACAAGCCAAGAAACCATGACCTGGTTTCGATTGCCTCCCCAAGATTTACTCGATTTACTGCCATTGGTGGGCATGAGTGAATCAGATCTCCCGAAGGAGGAGGCTTTATTGGCCTCTATTAAAAATGATCAGCGCCAATAAGAGAATTGAGCCGAACTGGGTTGCTCCTCCATCCATCAAGGCTTTTTGCAGCACTAGAGCTGGTGGGGTTAGCAAGTCACCATTTGACAGTCTTAATCTTGGATTGAATGCCGGGGATGATCCTCATGCCGTCTTGCAAAACCGGGATATCTTACGAGCCAGCATTCCAGCCGATCCAGTTTGGCTCAAACAGATTCATGGCAGCACTGTCAGTACTCCAGTCTCAAGGCAAGCGCTCGGAATGGGGCCTTTTGAGGCGGATGCCTCCGTTAGCAATATCCCTAACGAAGTATTGGCTGTGCTGACGGCGGACTGCATGCCGGTTTTATTTACCAGCAATAGCGGCAACGTTATTGGAGCTGCGCATGCTGGCTGGCGGGGCCTTAGTGCTGGGGTTTTGGAAAATACTGTCCAAGCAATGTGTGCGCTATCTGCCGGCCTTAGTCCGCAGGATATTTCAGCATGGATGGGTCCAGCTATCGGACCGGCTGCGTTTGAGGTCGGCGAGGATGTGTTGCAAGCTTTTGTAGGACATAGTCAATCACTCCGCTCGAAAGCATTTACACCAATCATTGGGCGGTCAGGCAAATATTGGGCCAATCTTTACCTTCTCGCTCGAGATCGCTTGAGCTCCTTGGGTGTTACTCAAATTACTGGCGGAGATTTTTGCACCTTCACCGATCAAGAGAAATTCTTTTCATACCGACGTGATAAAGAAACGGGGCGTTTTGCTTCTTTGATTTGGATTACTCCCGACGTGTGATCTTGGGGTTATCACTAGCTTAGCTCTAGGGCTAGGGTTAGTGCGTATAACCCTTCCAGCCTGATAGATGGAGAATGGTCACAATAACTTTACGAGATCATTATGTTTGCAGGCATGAATACAGGTGTTGCGCCATCTCTGGCCCCTCATCACATGGCATTAATTCCCCCAGAGCGTTTAACAGAAATTCAAAAAGAATATTTCACTGAAATTGCTCATCTCGCAACCAATCCAGAAGCAATTGAAGTAAAGGATCGTCGCTTCTCTGGAAAGGCATGGCATTCGTCTTGGAGCAAGATGATTGCGGCAACCTATCTATTGAACTCCAAGCATTTGCTTGAGCTTGCTAAAGCAGTGGAGGCAGATGAAAAGACGAAGATCAAAATTCTGTTTACAACAGAGCAAATGATTGATGCCTTGTCACCATCGAACTTTATTGCGACCAATCCCGAAGTTCTTGAAAATATTATTAGCTCTCAGGGCCAGTCAATTCAAAACGGTATCGTCAACTTATTAGGCGACTTGAAAAAAGGCAAAGTATCTCAAACAGACGAAAGCGCTTTTGAGGTTGGTAAAAATATTGCCACCACTGAAGGCCAGGTTGTCTTTCGCAGCGATCTGTTTGAATTAATTCAATACACGCCCTTAACGGAAACGGTATTTGAGCGTCCGTATTTAATGGTGCCACCTTGCATCAACAAGTATTACATTTTGGATCTACAGCCAGATAACTCAGTCGTGCGCTACATGGTCGAGCAGGGTCATACCGTTTTCCTAGTTTCTTGGAAAAACCCAGACGCCACGATGTCCAAGGTAACTTGGGATGATTATGTGGGCGACGGTGTCATCAAGGCTATTGAAGTCGTTAAGGACATTGGCGGCACAGAGCAAATTAATGTGCTCGGGTTTTGTGTTGGCGGAACTTTAACTTCCACAGCATTAGCTGTATTAGCAGCGCGCAAAAAAGATTATGTTGCTAGCCTGACATTACTCACGACTTTATTGGACTTCAGTGACACCGGCATCCTCGATGTTTTCATTGACGAAGGCATGGTCAAGTTACGTGAGTCAACAATAGGCGGCGAGGGTGGGCATTTCGGCATGATGTCAGGCTTAGACTTGGGTAATACGTTTTCATTCCTGCGTCCGAATGATTTGGTGTGGAACTACGTTGTAGAGAACTACTTGAAGGGTAATTCACCGCCACCGTTTGATCTCCTATATTGGAATGGTGACTCGACCAATCTACCTGGCCCAATGTATTGCTGGTATTTGCGTCATACCTATTTACAAAACGAATTGATCAAACCAGGCAAGCTTACTGTTTGCGGCGAGAAGGTAGATCTTGGCAAGATCACAGTGCCAGCCTATATCTATGCTTCACATGACGATCACATTGTTCCTTGGAAATCGGCTTTTGAATCTACTCATATCCTGAAGGGTAAGAATCGATTTGTCTTGGGCGCATCTGGTCATATTGCTGGCGTGATTAATCCACCGGCAAAAAATAAGCGTCACTATTTTGAAAATAATAAGTTAGCTAAGACAGCGGATGAGTGGTTGGCTGCAGCTAAAGATATCAAAGGTAGTTGGTGGCCCAACTACGCGAAATGGTTAGAACAATTTGGTGGCGAGAAAATTCAAGCTAGCAAAACGTTTGGTAATGCACGGTACAAAAAACTAGAAGCGGCGCCTGGTAAGTACGTGAAAGAAAAAGTAAACGCAGCTGCTCAATAATATTTTCATAAGGGGAACTACATGTCTCAAAAGATTGCATACGTAACTGGTGGTATGGGTGGAATTGGTACCGCTATTTGTCAGCGTCTCGCCAAGGATGGCTTCAAAGTCATCGCTGGTTGCGGCCCGAATTCCCCGCGCAAAGATCGCTGGATTGGCGAACAAAAAGCTTTGGGTTATGACTTCATCGCTTCTGAGGGTAATGTTTCCGATTGGGAGAGCACGGTTGCTGCCTTCGAAAAGGTGAGGGCTGAAGTAGGGCGTGTTGATGTGCTCGTTAACAATGCCGGCATTACTAAGGACAGCGTATTCCGCAAAATGACCCCTGATCAGTGGAAAGCGGTCATTGATACCAACCTGAATTCTTTATTCAATGTGACTAAGCAAGTGGTTGATGGCATGGCTGATAACGGCTGGGGTCGAATCATCAACATTTCTTCAGTAAACGGTCAAAAAGGTCAGTTTGGTCAATCCAACTACTCGACAGCAAAAGCAGGCTTGCACGGCTTTACGATGGCTTTGTCTCAAGAATTGGCTGCTAAGGGTGTCACGGTGAATACTGTTTCTCCTGGCTATATCGGCACTGACATGGTTAAAGCTATCCGTGAAGACGTTCTTGAGAAGATTGTTGCTGGCGTTCCAGTTAAGCGCCTGGGAACCCCTGAAGAGATCGCTTCTATTTGCTGCTGGATTGCTTCTGATGATGGTGGTTATGCCACTGGCGCAGACTTTTCATTGAATGGCGGTCTACATACGGGCTAAACCCCTTAAAACATTCTTTTTTAGATGTGTGCTCATCGGCATATTTACCTTTAGGTCAAACTAGGGATAAACTATGCCGATGTTGCATTGCAGTACCGAGAGTTAGGAAAAATACATGGCCACACGTTCCAAAAAAGCCGGCGACAGCCGCTTAATCAAGAAATACCCAAATCGTCGTTTATACGATACCCAAACTAGTACTTATGTCACGCTAGTTGATATCAAAAATTTGGTCATGGCTGGCGATGCATTTAGTGTCGTTGACGCAAAAACCGAAGATGATCTGACTCGCAATATTTTGCTGCAGATTATTTTGGAAGAAGAAGCCGGCGGAGCGCCGGTATTTTCGACCCAGATGCTTTCTCAAATTATTCGCTTTTATGGCAACTCGATGCAAGGTCTCATGGGCAGCTATCTTGAGAAGACCATGCAATCGTTTGTGGATATTCACAATAAATTAGGTGATCAAACCCAGGGTCTGAATTCAGGAAGCACTCCAGAGGCATGGGCAAAAATGCTCAATCTTCAAAACCCGATGATGCAAGGTTTGATGGGTAATTACATGGAGCAAAGTAAAGATCTGTTTGTGAAGATGCAAGAACAAATGCAAAAATCTCCAACGATATTTACTGGTTTTCCATTTCCGGCGCAAGCCAATAAAACAGAAAAAGAATAGTTGTGGCTGGAAAAGTGGGTTTTGTTTCCTTGGGATGCCCCAAGGCATTAGTAGATTCTGAGTTAATTCTGACACAATTAAGTGCCGAAGGATACGAGACAGCCAAGGATTACGCTGGCGCAGATCTCGTGGTGGTCAATACCTGCGGCTTTATTGATTCCGCTGTTCAAGAGAGTCTGGCAGCTATTGGTGAAGCTTTGTCGGCAAACGGCAAGGTGATTGTTACGGGTTGCCTTGGCGCACGTAAAAATGCGGATGGCAGTGATCTGATCCAGAGCATTCATCCTAAAGTCCTTGCTGTGACAGGCCCGCATGCTACTGAAGAGGCGATGCAGGCTATTCATCTGCACCTCCCAAAACCACATGATCCCTTTACTGATTTACTTCCACCGATTGGTGTGAAGCTCACGCCAAAGCATTATGCGTACCTAAAGATCTCTGAGGGGTGTAATCACCGTTGCACTTTCTGCATCATCCCAAGTCTGCGTGGAGACCTTGTTTCTCGTCCGATTGGTGAGGTGCTGCTGGAGGCTAAAAGATTATTTGAGTCAGGCGTTAAAGAATTATTAGTTGTTTCTCAAGACACCAGCGCCTATGGTGTTGATATTCAATATCGCACTGGCTTTTGGGATGGCAAGCCTGTCAAGACGCGCATGTTTGATCTTGTCAATGCTCTCAATCAAATTGCTAGAGAGCATCAAGCATGGGTGCGCCTCCATTACGTTTATCCCTATCCCCATGTGGACGACATCTTGCCTTTGATGGCAGAGTTTGCTGATCATGGCTTCGGGGTTCTGCCGTATTTAGATATCCCGTTGCAGCATGCTCATCCAGATGTTCTCAAGCGGATGAAGCGCCCAGCGAGTGGTGAGAAAAATTTGGAGCGTATCCAGGCGTGGCGTGAGGCCTGTCCAGGATTAGTGATACGTAGCACCTTTATTGCTGGTTTTCCTGGTGAGACTGAAGAAGAGTTTCAATATCTATTGGATTTCCTTGATGAGGCTCAAATTGATCGTGCCGGCTGTTTTGCCTACTCCCCGGTGGATGGTGCAACTGCAAATGAGATAGAGAATCCCGTTCCGGAAGCAATTCGCGAGGAACGCCGTACTCGCTTCATGGCTAAGGCAGAAGATATCTCGATCAAGCGACTTGCTAAAAAAATAGGCAAACGTATTCAGGTCCTAATTGATAGGGTCGACGAATCCGGTGGAATCGGTCGAACTATCGGTGATGCCCCTGAAATCGATGGTTTGGTACGGGTTTTACCCCCAAGCAAGCCATCCAAACGCTACCGCGCCGGTGAAATCATCAAAGCGACGGTAATTAGCTCCCAAGGGCATGACCTAATAGCCGAAACTTGACTATTGGAATAAAAATAGAGTTTGGGTCTGAAGTTAGGGCCATTAATTTGCCTCAAAAGGCACAGCTAAGGGGATTTTTATGAGTCGCGATGTCGTCGTATTAAGTGCTGTACGTTCTGCAATTGGTACATTCAATGGATCATTGAGTAGCCTTGAGCCGTGTGAGCTGGGCGGTATTGTGATGAAAGAAGCGGTTGCCCGCTCTGGGGTAGATCCTGCATTGATTAATTACGTCACTGTTGGCAACACTATTCCTACGGATAGCCGTTATGCCTATGTTGCTCGTGTAGCCTCTATTCAAGCTGGCCTGCCAATGGAATCTGTTGCAATGGCGCTGAACCGCTTATGTAGCTCTGGATTACAGGCAATTGTTACGACATCTCAAGCCATTATGTTGGGTGACTGCGATTACGGTATTGGTGGTGGCGTTGAAGTCATGTCTCGCGGCATGTACGGCTCACCAGCTATGCGTAGTGGTGCTCGCATGGGCGACACCAAAATGCTCGACTTGATGGTTTCTGTGTTGACTGATCCATTTGGTGTTGGTCATATGGGCGTTACTGCTGAGAACTTAGTTGAAAAATGGAAGTTCACACGCGAAGATCAAGATGCTCTTGCGGTTGAATCTCATCGTCGCGCAGCACATGCGATCAAAGAAGGCCGTTTCAAGTCACAAATCGTTCCAATCACTATCAAGACTCGTAAGGGTGATGTTGTGTTTGATACGGATGAGCATTGCAAGCCTGAAACCACAATGGAAACTTTGGCGAAGATGAAGGGTGTCTTCAAGAAAGAAGGCGGTAGCGTTACCGCAGGTAATGCTTCAGGCATCAATGACGGCGCAGCATTCTTTGTATTGGCAGAGGCTGAAGCGGCTAAGAAAGCCGGCCACAAGCCAATCGCCCGTTTAGTGTCTTACGCGATTGCTGGTGTTCCTAATCACATCATGGGTGAAGGTCCGATTCCGGCAACGAAGATTGCTTTAGAGCGCGCTGGTCTGAAATTGGATCAAATCGATGTGATCGAATCTAACGAAGCATTTGCTGCTCAAGCATTGGCTGTGACCAAAGGTTTGGGCTTGGATCCAGCCAAGACAAACGTAAATGGTGGTGCGATTGCATTGGGTCACCCAATTGGTTGCTCAGGTGCAGCAATTGCTACTAAAGCGATCCATGAGCTACATCGTGTGCAAGGCAAATACGCTTTGGTCACAATGTGTATTGGTGGTGGTCAAGGTATTGCTACGATTTTCGAACGTCTTTAAGAGGCGCTCGTCACTACTGATTGCTTGATTTGTTTTTTAGGTAATCAGTAGCAAGGCAGCATCCAAGCCGACTCGGTCAAAAGCCGCGCCGGCTTTTTCTTTAACAATCGGTTTTGCCCGATAGGCAATGCTAATTCCGGAGCCATGCATCATGGGCAAATCATTGGATCCGTCACCCATGGTGATGGAGTTGCTCTTATGGCAATTCATCAGAGCACAAGCTCCTTCAAGATAAGCCGCTTTAGCAGCGCCATCCACAATCTCACCAATGACTTTGCCGGTGAGTTTGCCGTCAATGATCTCAAGGGTATTGGCTTGCGTTTGTTTAAAGCCGAGCTCTTGTTGCAGTTTCTCGGTGAAGAAGGTAAAGCCACCAGATACTAGCAATGTGTGGAGCCCCCTAGCATTTGCTGCAGCAAGCAATTCAGAGGCTCCCGGGTTAGGGCGCAAACGTTCGCGATAAACCGATTCCAACACATCAGCAGATACACCAGCCAAGAGTGCTACGCGTCTACGTAAACTTTCTTTAAAGTCTTTAATCTCGCCACGCATAGTAGCTTCCGTAATCTCGGATACCGCTGCTTTCTTGCCGGTGAAGTCCGCGATTTCATCTATGCACTCAATATTAATCAAGGTGGAGTCCATATCCATTGCCAAGACTTTCACTTCACCCGGCTTAAATCCTGGAGATAAAAAGGCTAAATCAGTATTATGTGCTGCAGCGATATCGCGCATCGCAACTCGTGCCTCAGGCATTAAGACTTGAGTGCAGGTCCAGCGGCTAGTGAAATATTTCGAGTGGGAAAGCACTCTCTCATCAATAGCAATTTGAATACCCAAGACTTTGGCGTGCTCAATCAATGCCGTATTTAATTGTGCAGGAATTGGCGTATTTGCGAGAGCTACAAGAGTAAGGTGCTTAGACATAGAGAGTAGGTGATGGCGAATTAATTGGCTTGAGCAGTGTTGAGCATGGCAGATTCATTGAGGCTTCTGAGTACCTTGCGAATATGGTCTAGACGCTGCTCTAGTTTCTCAAAATCTTTCTCTTTCTGGGGAAGAATTTTTAGCTTATCTTGCCCATTAAGTTGAATGAACTTGGATGACTGAATCAATTGAATGATCTTCATCGGGTCAATCGGTGGATTGGGGATGAACTGAATCTGAATGGATGCCGGGGAAGCATCAATCTTTTTAATGCCAAAACCAGACATCTCCAAGCGCAAGCGATGGGTTTCATAAAGTGATTTAGCTTGGTCAGGCAAGTCACCATAGCGATCTACCAACTCCTCACGCAATCCCATGAGTTCTGAGAAGTCATTTGTGCCGGCAAAGCGCTTGTACATCGAGAGTCGCTCATGGACATCGGGGCAATAGTCATTCGGGAAGAGGGCGGGTACACCTAAATTGACATCGGTTGTTGCCTGTAGTGGCGACAGGAGGTCGGGCTCTTTACCGCTGCGCAAGGATTTAACAGCTCGGTTAAGCATCTCAGTGTAGAGCTGAAAACCAATTTCATGAATTTCACCAGACTGTTTATCACCCAACACCTCACCAGCACCACGAATTTCTAGATCATGCATCGCCAAGTAGAAACCAGAGCCCAATTCTTCCATAGCCTGAATCGCATTTAAGCGCAATTGCGCCTGTTTGCTCAGTGCCTCTGGATCGGGTACCAATAAGTAGGCGTAAGCCTGATGGTGAGAGCGCCCAACACGACCGCGTAATTGATGTAGCTGAGCTAGGCCAAACTTATCAGCACGATGCATGATGATGGTATTAGCTGTTGGTACGTCAATACCAGTTTCAATAATAGTGGTGCATAACAAGATATTGGTACGCTGCGTTACAAACTCGCGCATGACTGATTCCAGCTCACGCTCATGCATCTGTCCATGAGCAACACTAATGCTGGCTTCTGGGATGAGTTCTTGTAATGCATGCTTGCGGTTCTGAATGGTTTCGACTTCGTTGTGCAGAAAATAGACTTGGCCACCACGCTTGATTTCACGCAACACCGCTTCACGTATGACGCCATCACCTTCACGTCGCACAAATGTTTTAATGGCTAAACGCTTTTGTGGTGCCGTTGCGATGATGGAGAATTCGCGCAGGCCTTCCATTGCCATACCCAAAGTTCTTGGAATAGGCGTTGCAGTTAAGGTTAGGATATCGACTTCAGCACGCAATGCTTTGAGCGCATCCTTTTGGCGTACACCAAAGCGATGTTCTTCATCTACGATCACCAATCCTAAGTTGGCAAACTGGGTTTCTTTGGACAGAAGCTTATGAGTTCCAATAATGATGTCAGCTTCGCCTTTAGCTATCGCTTCTAGGGCGGCATTAATTTCTTTAGTGGTTTTAAAGCGGGAGAGTTCAACAATACGAACCGGCCAATCAGCGAAGCGATCTTTCCAGGTAGCCACATGTTGTTCGGCAAGTAGGGTGGTCGGAGCCAAAATAGCTACTTGTTTGCCGCCCATCACAGCAACAAAACTGGCGCGCAGGGCAACCTCAGTCTTACCAAAACCCACATCACCGCACACAAGGCGATCCATTGGTGTGCCACTAGTCATGTCGCCGATGACTGCAGCAATTGCATTGGCTTGATCCGGTGTTTCCTCAAATCCAAAGCTTTCAGCAAAAGCAGCGTAATCGTGGGCGGAGAATTCAAAGGCATGACCCTTGCGGATCGCTCTTGCGGCATACAGACTTAAGAGTTCAGCAGCAGTGTCCCGAATTTGTTGTGCGGCCTTGCGTCTCGCCTTGTCCCATTGGCCTGAGCCTAATTGATGCAATGGGGCGGAGTCAGGATCAGAGCCTGCATAGCGCGTCACCATTTGTAATTGCTGCACCGGGACATAAAGCGTTGCATCTTTGGCGTAGGCCAAATGCAAAAACTCTTCAAAAATAGGCTCTTCTTTAGGCGGCGCTAAATTCAGTAGTACTAAACCTTGATAGCGCCCAATGCCATGGTCTGAATGCACAACTGGATCGCCGATTTTGAGTTCAGATAAATCTTTGAAGAGCATGTCCGGATCAGCGCTCTCACTTGCTTTGCCTTTACGCCTCTGCCGCGCAGTCGTAGTGAAGAGTTCTGCCTCGGTAACCACGATGAGGTTTTCAGCAGGCCAGTTGAAGCCATTAAAGAGTTGGGCAGTAACCAGGCCAAACAAAGCATTACTTTTAATAAAGTCAGCAACACCCTCAAAGCCTTCAGGCTTTAATGGGTAGAGTGGCTTGCCATTCTGACCAGCAACCGAATTACTTTCTTCAAATAACTGGCGAATAGATTCCTTGCGACCATTGCTATCACTGCAAATTAGTACCCGCACTTTTTCTTCTGAAACCAGCGCTCGTAATCGATTGATGGGGTCTGCATCACGACGATGAACTGCAAGATCGGGAACCGCTAAAAATTGTGGCGCCTCTTTTGTTTCCTTTTCCAGCACCAAGCGCGCATTGGGTTTGGCTGCAGTAAAGAATTGATCTACATCGAGAAACAATTCGGCAGGCGGAAGAATGGGGCGATCAAGATCGTGTTTTAAGAATTCATATCTTGACAGCGTATCTTTCCAAAAACCCTTAATAGATTCTTCAATATCACCAGTACTCACAATCCATACGGGATCGCCTGAGCGAGGGAAGTAATCAAATACGCTGGAAGACTCTGCAAAGAAGAGGGGCAGATAGGATTCAATGCCGGCGCTCGGAATTCCTAGGTTGGCATCTTTATAAATTGAGCAGCGTGTTGGGTCACCTTCAAACACTTCACGCCAGCGACCGCGGAAGGCCGTACGTGAAGCATCATCGAATGGAAACTCATGCCCTGGTAGTAAGCGCACTTCTTTAACGGGGTACAGGCTACGCTGGGTATCGGGATCAAAAGCCCGAATTTGTTCAATCTCATCACCAAAGAGATCGAGACGATAGGGCAAGCTTGAGCCCATTGGGAAAAGATCAATCAAACCACCGCGAATACTGTATTCACCAGGGCGCATCACCGCGCTCACAGGATCGTATCCAGCTTGTTGTAACTGAAGCTTTAGCGCTGCTTCATTGAGCTTGTCGCCTTGCCTAAAGAAAAAGGTATGTCCCGATAAAAAGTTTGGGGGGCCTAGTTTTTGTAGTGCAGTGGTGATTGGCACCAAGACAATGTCACAACTGCCGTTCAGTAATTCATACAGAGTGGCAAGGCGCTCAGAGACCAAATCTTGATGCGGGGAAAAATGGTCATATGGGAGAATTTCCCAATCAGGCAATAGGCGCGTTTTGAGTTGCGGTGCAAATGCTGGGATTTCTTCTAAAAGGCGCTGCGCTTCTTGAGCCTGAGCGCAAAAAATCACCATGACGGAGAAGTTAGAGCGATAACGAAGGGCTGATTGGGCGATTAATGCGGCATCTGCAGAGCCAACTAGGCCTGAAAAGGTAAAGCGCTGCCCAGCCCGCGGTGCAGGTATAGGGGGTGCAAGTTTTAATGCATCAGACATCTAGGCTCATTATAGAATCAGGTATGCACGCTGGAAATCAATCTTCGCAGTCTTTGCCACAATGTCACGCCTTGCTACCTACAGCCGGGACGGGATCCAGACTTGGCGGCGCCTTACCCAAGCAGTTTCAGGAGTTAGCCGGCAAGCCTATGCTGGCATATGCATTGGAGGCGTTTATCAACACCCCCGAGATTACCTCCATTTGGGTGGGTGTGAGCCCGGGTTTTATTGATAATCCAATCTTAAGTACGCTTTCCGCTAACTCTTCCTCGGTCCGATTTCTTCCAAGTGGCGGACCGACGCGCCAAGAGACTGTCAGAAATACTTTGGCAGCCATGCTCAAAGCTGGCATTCCGGAAAATGATTGGATCCTAGTGCATGATGCGGCCCGCCCAGGAATTTCACCTGAGCTCATTCAAAAACTGATCGGTGCAGTGAGTCAATCTGGCGAGGGCGGTTTATTAGCCATGCCCTTAGCGGATACTTTAAAAATGGCCGATGCGAATTCCGCAATCGCTGGCAACCCTACAAGAGCGCTCAAGACTATTTCCCGTGATCACCTTTGGCAAGCCCAAACACCGCAAATGTTTGGCCTAAAACGGCTTCATGATGCAATCGCAGAGGGCATTCGCTTAGAGGCCGACATTACTGATGAAGCCAGTGCCATGGAGCTTGCCGGTACAAGCCCATTACTCATTGAAGGGGCAACGCGCAATTTCAAAGTTACGCATCCTGCGGACTGGGAATTGATGCAAGCCATTTTGCAAACCTCAGTGAAGTAATCCCCTTAAGAACATATCACTCCAACCAATGACCTCAAACGCTCCTCACATCCCTCAATTTAGAATCGGTCAAGGCTATGACGTACACGCCTTGGTTGCAGATCGGAAATTGATCTTGGGTGGCGTTCACGTTCCCAATGAAAAAGGTCTATTAGGTCACTCCGATGCCGATGCCTTGCTACATGCTTTGACGGATGCCTTGTTAGGGGCGGCAGGCCTAAACGATATTGGCCAGCTTTTTCCAGATACCGACCCCCAGTTTAAGGACATGGACAGCCGTATTTTGCTCAGAGCAGCCTTGCAAAAAGTGCAGGCTGCTGGCTTTCAGGTGGGTAATGTGGATGCAACCATCATTTGCCAAAAGCCTAAATTAGCTGCTTTTTTGCCGGATATGGTTCGTAATATTGCAGCGGATTTGGCTGTCACACCCAGCCATGTCAACCTCAAAGCCAAGACAAACGAATCCTTAGGGCATCTGGGCCGAGGCGAGGGCGTTGCCGTCCATGCCGTGGCTTTGCTGTACAAGGCTTAAATATCCTCCAAAACCGCCAAGCATTGTAGAATTACGCTCTTTAGAGTGAAGTTCTAGCTCGGTAGCGTTTGCGGAATTCGCGCGAGGATGGCGAAATTGGTAGACGCACCAGGTTTAGGTCCTGACGCCAGCAATGGTGTGGGGGTTCGAGTCCCCCTCCTCGCACCACAAGATAGCTACTTGGCTTGGGCTTCACATATTCCGATTTTCAATAAAGAGACGAGAATGGCTGTGCAGATAGAAAATTTAGGTCAGTTAGACCGCAAAGTGACCTTAGAGTTCGCTCGTGCCGATTTGGCTAAGGCAAGAGAAGCCCGTTTGGCTAAATTGGGTAAGACCATGAAAGCCGCCGGCTTCCGCCCAGGCAAAGTGCCAAAGGCCATGGTTGAAAAACAGTACGGCATGCAAGTGGATTTTGAACTTCAGTTCGACAAAGCCTCAGAGTTGTTCTATGAGCTCGCTCAAAATGAAAAAATCTTATTGGCCGGTCAACCACGCCTTGACCCTAAGAGCGAACTAGAAGCAGACAAGATTGTGTTTGATGCTTACTTTGAAGTGTTGCCAGAAGTGAAAATTGGTGATTTCAGCAAAGCTGAAGTCACTAAGTACACAACCGATATTTCTGATGCAGAGATCGATCGCGCTTTAGACGTATTGCGTAAGCAGCAAGTGCATTACCATCCACGCGGCGATGCTGGTACGCATGGTGATGGTGGTGCAAATACGGCCGCTCAAGCTGGCGATCAAGTTGTGATCGACTTCGTTGGCAAGATTGATGGCGTTGAGTTTACTGGCGGTAAAGCGGAAAACTTTGAATTCGTTCTTGGCGAAGGCCGCATGCTCCCTGAATTTGAAGCTGCGACTTTGGGCCTCAAAGCAGGTGAGAGCAAGACTTTCCCATTAAGCTTCCCAGCCGATTACCACGGTAAAGATGTTGCTGGCAAAACTGCTGACTTCACCATCACCGTGAAGTCAGTGAACTGGGCGCACCTTCCTGCAGTTGACGATGCATTTGCATTGTCTTTAGGCGTTACCGAAGGTGGCGTTGCAAAGATGCGTGAAGAAGTGAAAGAGAATTTGGATCGCGAAACAAAACGTCGCATTACATCGCTGTTAAAAGGTGAAGTAATGGAAAAACTCAATAGCATTTGCGAACTTGATGCACCTAAATCTTTGGTTGCTCAGGAGCAAGAACGTTTGGTTGAGTCTGCACGTCAAGACTTGATGCAACGTGGCATTCCAAATGCCAAGGATGCACCCATTCCTGCTGAAATGTTTGCTGAGCAAGCTCTCAAACGTGTTCGCCTCGGCTTAATTTTGAGCGACTTAGTCAAACAGCAAAACTTGGCTGCTACTGCAGATCAAATTAAAGCTGAGATTGATGAGCAAGCTGCTACTTACGAAGATCCAAAAGAAGTGGTTCGTTGGTTCTATAGCAATCCAAGCCGCCTCAAAGATATCGAGAACTTGGTATTGGAAGATAACGTTATCAAGTATTTCACTTCGCAAGCTAAAGTGATTGATAAAGCCGTTACTTTCGAAGAACTCAGCAAACTTAACTAAGTTCAACTAAGCTTAAGCATCCATTAAATAAAGGCCTGATCACATGAACCAGAATCATTTCCAGTCTGAGAATTTAGAACCCAAAGGTTTGGGTTTAGTTCCAATGGTGATTGAAACCTCTGGTCGAGGCGAGAGGGCCTATGACATTTACTCCCGCTTACTTAGAGAGCGCGTTGTTTTCTTGGTTGGCGAAGTAAATGATCAAACCGCAAACTTGGTCATTGCCCAGCTCTTATTCCTCGAGAGCGAAAACCCAGATAAAGAAATTTCTCTGTACATCAACTCTCCCGGTGGTTCTGTATCTGCTGGTTTAGCAATCTACGACACGATGCAATTCATCAAGCCACACGTCAGTACTTTATGTATGGGCATGGCTGCGAGCATGGGTGCATTCTTATTGTGCGCTGGTGAGAACGGCAAGCGTTATGCATTGCCGAACTCACGTGTGATGATTCATCAGCCATTAGGTGGTGCACGTGGCCAGGCTTCTGATATCGAAATCCAAGCCCGTGAAATTTTGTATTTGCGTGAGCGCTTGAACAAAATTTTGGCTGACCGTACAGGTCAATCGATTGAAACCATTGCTAAAGATACTGATCGCGATAACTTCATGTCTGCAGAACAGGCCCAGCAATATGGCTTGATCGACAAAGTGATCGACAAGCGTCCTTAAACAGCACTAATATCTAGAATCTACCTTGAGCGATAAAGACAACTCCAATAGCGCAGACAAAGTTCTGTATTGCTCCTTCTGCGGCAAGAGCCAGCATGAAGTAAAGAAGCTCATTGCTGGCCCATCCGTATTCATTTGTGATGAGTGCATCGACTTATGTACGGACATCATTCAAGAAGAGCTTGCAAAACTACCTAAAGCTGATGGCGATGATTCTTTGCCGACACCACATCAGATTCGTGAGAATCTAGATCAGTATGTGATTGGTCAGGACCATGCGAAGAAGACTTTAGCGGTAGCGGTGTACAACCACTACAAGCGCTTACAGTATTTGCCTAAGCCTAAAAAAGAGAAGTTGGATAAAGACGGCAAGCCAGAAGTGGCTAGCGAAAAGACGACGGATAAGAAAGAATCTAAAGTTCCTGCTAAGGCAATGGTTGATGGCGTTGAGCTTGCTAAGAGCAACATCCTGCTGATTGGCCCAACGGGTTCCGGTAAAACATTGTTGGCTCAGACTTTAGCGCGCATGCTAGATGTGCCTTTTGTCATGGCTGATGCAACGACATTGACTGAAGCGGGTTATGTTGGTGAAGACGTCGAAAATATTATTCAAAAGTTGTTGCAAGCTTGCGACTACAACGTAGAAAAAGCCCAACGCGGTATTGTTTATATTGATGAGATCGATAAGATTTCTCGTAAGTCAGATAACCCTTCAATTACCCGTGATGTATCGGGTGAGGGCGTTCAACAAGCTTTGCTAAAGCTGGTCGAAGGTACGATGGCTTCAGTTCCACCACAAGGTGGTCGTAAGCATCCAAATCAAGATTTCTTGCAAGTTGATACAACCAATATCTTATTTATTTGTGGTGGTGCTTTTGATGGTCTTGAGAAGGTCATTCAACAGCGTACAGCGAAGACGGGCATCGGATTTAATGCAACGGTACCTGGCAAGGATGATCGTGGTGTCAGCGACCTCTTAATCGAAGTAGAGCCAGAAGATTTAATCAAGTTTGGTTTGATTCCTGAATTAATTGGCCGTCTTCCAGTGGTTGCTACCCTGGCACAACTAGATGAGGCTAGCCTGATTCAGATCTTGACTGAGCCTAAGAATGCTTTGGTTAAGCAATATCAGGCGCTGTTGACGATGGAAGGCTCTGAATTGGAAGTTCGCCCAGCAGCTTTGTCAGCCATTGCCAAAAAGGCCATTGCACGCAAAACGGGCGCTCGTGGCCTACGCTCCATCCTCGAAGGTTCTCTTATGGATGTCATGTATGACTTGCCATCCCTGAAGAATGTGCAAAAGGTAGTAATCGACGAAAGTACGATTGCTGATGGTGGAAAACCCATTTTGGTCTACAAGCAGGGTGACGAATCTACGGAAATGAGCAAAAAAGCCTAATTTTTGTCTTTTTTTGCTGTTTTCACAGGGTTTTCGCTCACTTTTTGCATATTTCCCCCTTGTTTTTCACTTGGTGGCACCCATATAGGTAGTATCCTATTCCTAATTATGTCCGTATCTAGTGGTACGGCATTTTTAGAGTTTTTTACGGAATGACTATTTTGGAGGAATTGCCCCATGCCTGGCCACTTATTACTACCCTCTGAACCCATTCAACTGCCATTGCTCCCTTTAAGGGATGTCGTGGTGTTTCCACATATGGTGATCCCCTTGTTTGTGGGTCGACCAAAATCAATTAAAGCCTTAGAAGCCGCCATGGAAACTGGCAAAAATGTCCTTTTGGTAGCCCAAAAGACAGCCGCTAAGGATGAGCCAGGTGTTGAGGACCTCTATGAGGTCGGTTGCATCGCCAATATCCTGCAAATGCTAAAACTTCCCGATGGCACTGTTAAGGTGCTGGTGGAGGGTGTTCAACGCGCTGAAGTGAGTCAAGTTGAAGATAGCCAAGGCTATTTTGGCTGTGAAGCGACTCCCACATCAATGTCCTCTTTAGATGCTCATGAGACAGAAGCTTTGCGCCGCGCCATCATGGCTCAGTTTGACCAGTACGTAAAGCTGAACAAAAAAGTTCCACAAGAAATCCTGTCTTCACTTGGCGGTATTGATGATCCAAGCCGCTTAGCCGATACGATTTGCGCTCATCTGCCTGTCAAGCTTGAGCAGAAGCAACGCTTGCTTGAAATGACTGACGTAGTACAGCGCTTAGAAAGTTTGTTGGCTGATCTCGAGAGTGAGATTGATATCTTGCAAGTAGAAAAGCGCATCCGTGGACGTGTAAAACGTCAGATGGAAAAGAGTCAGCGCGAATACTACCTAAACGAACAAGTCAAAGCCATTCAAAAAGAATTGGGTGAAGGCGAAGAGGGTGCTGATCTCGAGGAGCTCGAGAAACGCATCAAGGCTGCTCGCATGCCCAAGGAAGCATTGAAAAAGGCAGAGTCTGAGTTGAAAAAACTCAAACTCATGTCACCAATGTCTGCCGAAGCGACAGTGATCCGTAACTTTATTGATACTTTGGTCAATCTTCCTTGGAAGAAAAAAACCAAGATTAACAACGATTTGACCAATGCTGAAAAAGTATTAGATGAAGACCACTATGGTCTTGATAAAGTTAAAGAACGCATCTTGGAATATCTTGCGGTTCAGCAACGCGTTGATCGCGTCAAGGCTCCAATCCTGTGTTTAGTTGGTCCTCCCGGCGTTGGTAAAACTTCCTTAGGTCAATCGATTGCTCGCGCAACGAACCGCAAGTTTGTGCGCATGGCATTAGGTGGTGTGCGTGATGAATCTGAAATTCGGGGACATCGCCGTACTTATATTGGTTCGATGCCTGGAAAGATTCTTTCTAGCTTGACTAAAGTGGGCGTGCGCAATCCTTTATTCCTCTTGGATGAAGTAGACAAGATGGGCATGGACTTCCGTGGCGATCCTGCAAGCGCATTGCTTGAGGTGTTAGATCCAGAGCAAAACCACACCTTCCAAGATCACTATGTTGAAGTGGACTTTGATCTGTCAGATGTGATGTTCGTTGCCACTTCAAATTCTTTGAATATTCCCGGTCCATTGTTAGATCGCTTGGAGATTATTCGTCTGGCTGGTTACACAGAAGATGAAAAGACCAGTATTGCTACCAACTATTTAATTCCTAAACAGATTAAAAATAATGGCCTCAAGAAGGATGAATTAAAGATTGAGGAAAGCGCTGTACGCAGCATGATTCGTTACTACACGCGCGAAGCTGGTGTTCGTTCTTTAGAGCGAGAAATCAGCAAAATCTGCCGCAAGGTAGTGAAGTTGCTTCTCCTCAAGAAAGAAGCTGCGCCAGTGACTGTCGATGCGGATAATTTAGAGAAGTTTCTCTCTGTGAAGATGTATGACTTTGGTCTGGCTGCGAAAGAGAATCAAGTTGGCCAGGTCACTGGTTTGGCTTGGACTGAGGTTGGCGGCGATCTATTAACGATCGAGGCGGCGGTAATGCCTGGTAAGGGCGTGATTACTCGTACTGGCTCGATTGGCGATGTAATGAAAGAGTCTGTTGAGGCTGCAAAAACAGTCGTTCGCTCCAGAGCAAGAGCGCTAGGAATTGCTGATGAAGCCTTTGAGAAGAAAGATATTCATATCCACTTCCCAGATGGTGCAACTCCGAAAGATGGTCCATCTGCCGGCATCGCAATCACGACGGCCCTAGTGTCTGTATTTACAGGCATTCCGATTCGCTCAGATGTAGCAATGACGGGTGAAATCACTTTGCGTGGAGAGGTGCTACCAATCGGCGGTTTAAAAGAGAAGTTGCTGGCAGCGCATCGCGGCGGAATTAAGTTGGCCTTGATTCCAGAGGAAAACGTCAAGGATTTGATTGATATTCCTGATAACGTCAAGAATGCGATTGAAATCGTACCGGTTCGCTGGATTGATAAAGTGTTGGAGCTTGCCTTAGAGCGCAAACCAGTTGCTTTGCCAGATCCAACTCCGGAAGAGCTTGCGAAAAAGGCTGCTGAAGCTAGTAAAGCTACTGAAAAGATTTCGTCTGGAGAGGCCTTGAAGCATTGATGTCTGGGGATATTTGAGGGGTTTTGAGTCGGATTGAACTATAAATTAAAGTCCATTTTGATGAAGAATCTCTCTTTTATTCCCACACTGGGTTACAATCTCGTCTGTATTAATTTGGGGCGCTTAGCTCAGATGGTAGAGCGTCTGCCTTACACGCAGAATGTCGGCGGTTCGATCCCGTCAGCGCCCACCAGTTTCCCAAATCGCATTGGTTTTCATCTTCAAGGCCTTCTAGTTCCTCTAGACCTCACGCCTAGTACACTCCATAATTAACTTCATTTCCTAGCGATTAATTCATGTTTGATTCCGTACGTAAGCACCAAAAAATTCTGCAGCTAGTATTGATGCTGTTTATCGTTCCTTCTTTTGCCTTGTTTGGCATCTCTAGTTATTCCGAATTTATGGATAAAGAGACTGACATTGTTAAAGTTAATGGCAAGCCCATCACAGCACAAGAAGTGGACATGGCTGCAAAACGTCAGGCTGAACGTGTTGGCGGTAATGTACAAATTGCTCAAAGCCTGCCTTTTCGTCAGGCCATTCTCAATGAGTTACTTCAGCAACGCATCTTAGGATTTGCGGTCAGTGACTTACGCTTACAAGTAGGCAAGCAAGAGCTCGTTAATAGCTTGCAAAAGATCCCACAAATACGTGCTTTATATCGCCAAGACGGCACATTTGATGATGCGCGCTTTAAGCAGCTGCTAGCCAGCAATGGCATGAATGAAGAGCAGTTTTATGCAGGCCAAAGTTTTGACCTCAAAATTCAACAGTTAGTCAATTCTGTTGCCCGTACCGAATTGGCCAGTCCAAAGTTGTCTGAGATTATTTCTTCTCTCTATGAAACAGAAAGACAAGTACAGACCCTCCAATTTAATGCTAAAGACTACTTGGCCAAAGTGAATCCTAGCCCAGACGAGCTCCAATCTTTTTATGAGGCTAATGCAAAGCTGTTTGAGCGACCTGAATATATCGATGTTGAATATATTGTTCTTAAGGCAGATCCAAAAGAAGATTCCAAGGCCTTTAATGAAAAGGCAGATCAGTTTGCGAATATCACTTACGATCAAGCTGATAGTCTGAAGCCAGCTGCAGATAAATTGAAGCTCAGCATTCAATCTCAGAAGGGTATTACTCGTGGCGGTGCGCCTGGCGTATCTAAAGATCACCCCCTGGCTAATCCAAAGGTTATCCAGTCCCTGTATGGCGATGAAGCCCTCAAGAACAAGCGCAATATTGAAGCTGTACAAATTTCACCAGGTGTTTTTGTATCTGCACGAGTGGTAATATTGCATCCCGCGCAAATCTTGCCTTACAAAGAAGTTGCGGCTGAAGTAAAGCGTCAGGTTAGCCAACGCGCTGCCGAGAAGCTAGCGATTGCTGCAGCCACTGATAAATTGACCGCCCTGGAGAAAGACCCAAAGAATGCGGCTGGCTTTAGTAGTTCTAGTTGGATTTCACGCAACAAGCCAGGCAATTTGGTGGGGCCTTCTATGGATGAGGTCATGTCTGTTAATGTGGATAAGTTACCGGCCGTAGTTTCTGTTGCCAATCCTGGCGTTGGCACTACGATTTATCGTATTGACCAAGTTCGCCAACCTACATCTGTTGATGCCAAAGCTCACAAAGCGCAAGCACAACAGATTCAGGCATTAGCCGCACAGTCAGAATTTGCGGGCTTTATGAGCTACTGGCGCAATAGTGCCGGCGTTAAGGTAATTAACCCACTCAAATCAGCGAGCTCAGGTAGTGCAGGCAGTTAATTACTGAGGTGATTTCTTGAGTAAGTTACTGTATGGGGCCATTGAGCCCCATACGTTTTTGAAGAGAATACTTTGGGCCTCCACATTGGGGTGCAATCGATCCGCTTGAAATAATTCAGGTTTTAATGCAACGCCTTCCAAGAAAAACGGTAGCAATTCAATACCCTCTTCATTAGCCAGCTTAGAGTAGAGTCCTTTGAATTGCGTGATGTAGGTTTGGCCATAATTTGAGGGGATCTGTATACCAAAGAGCAAAACCCGTGCACCCGATTGCTTGCTCATCTGAATCATCTTGCGTAGGTTCGATTCAGTTTGAATTATCGGAAGGCCGCGCAAGGCATCATTCGCCCCAAGCTCAATCATGACAAGCCCTGGTTTTTTTTGAATCAAGAGCTTGGGCAATCGCGTCAGTCCGCCTGAGCTGGTCTCACCGCTAATGCTGGCATTAAATACAGTCCAAGGACTGTTGTCTTTCTGAAGTTGCCTCTCCAGAAGATTAACCCAGCCGGTTCCCCGTGGAAGACCATATTCAGCTGAGAGGCTGTCTCCCAATACCAAGATCACTGGGTTTGTTTGAGCCCAGGAGCAAATACTCATTAAGAGGCAAAATAGGCCTGTAATTAATTTATTGGCTATTAATGGCTGAATCTGCATTTTTCAATTCTAGAAAATTTCTCACATGAACAACCAGTCTAAATCTATTGCTGCCAAACAGGTGGGCAAGCTAGTTAATACGTCGGACGGTGACCTAGTTATTTTGCACGACATTAGCTTTCAGATTGAGCAAGGTGAAAGTGTGGCAATTGTCGGAGCATCTGGTTCTGGAAAAAGCACCTTATTGAGCCTATTGGCCGGCTTAGACCTTCCAACACAAGGACAAATTGATTTGATGGGTCAAAACCTCAATCTATTGGATGAGGATGGCAGAGCTCGTTTACGCGGCAAGTCTGTTGGCTTTGTATTTCAATCATTCCAATTGCTGCCCCATCTAACGGCCTTGGAGAATGCGATGCTGCCACTGGAAATTGCAGGGCTTTCCCAGGCAGAGGCAAAACAGTCTGCTGGCCAATGGCTTGAAAAGGTTGGCTTAACTGACAGAGCAAATCATTTCCCTAAAACTCTCTCTGGGGGCGAGCAGCAGCGCGTTGCTTTGGCTCGTGCCTTTATTAATAGACCTGCCATCCTTTTTGCAGACGAGCCTACCGGAAGCCTTGATGAGGCCAGTGGCAATAGGGTAATTGAGCTACTTTTTGAGCTAAATCGGGAGAATTCTTCTACCCTAGTTTTGGTGACCCATGATCCAGCCTTGGCTGCGCGGTGCGGACGTCAATTGAGCCTTCAAGGCGGGCGCTTAGCTTAATCAAAACCTTATAATCTTGGGATGTCATCATTCTGTTGCTTGCCCGGGGCAAATGCCCTCTCAGCCTTCCGCCAACAGCGACTTTTAGCCTCGCTCGCCGCCCAAGGAATTCAACTTGAGTCTATTGAGGCTCAATACCTTCATTTCATTTGGTCTGAGTCTGAACTCAATTCCAAAGATAGGGGTGTCCTCGAAAGTCTGCTGACTTACGGACAACCTTTTTTATCTCAGATCAATGTAACCGGCTCCTTATTTAGCAAGGCTGCTGAAAAACAATCCGCTATTGCGATTCCCCGTTTTGGAACAGTTTCTCCATGGGCAAGCAAAGCAAGCGATATTGCTCGCCAATGTGGTCTTCATGTTTTACGTATTGAGCGCGGAGTTCAATACGGGTGGCAAAGTAAAAAATCCCTCAGCGCACAACAAGAGCAATTGGTATTAGCCGCCTTGCATGATCGAATGACCGAGGCGGTTATTTCTGATGCAAACGAAGCGAGTGCCTTATATCAATCTCTTCCTGATCGAGCCTTTGTCCGAATCGCCGTGCTTACAGAAGGCAGGGCAGCTCTAGATAAAGCCAATCAAGAATTAGGTCTTGCGCTGTCAGAAGATGAAGTGCTTTATTTAGTTGAGAATTTTATCCGCTTAGAGCGTAATCCTAGCGATGTAGAGTTAATCATGTTTGCTCAAGCGAACAGTGAACACTGCCGTCATAAGATATTTAATTCGAGCTGGACTATCGATGGTGATGATCAGGAAAAATCCTTATTTGCGATGATTCGCAATACGCATCAACTACAACCTGAAGGTACGATCGTTGCTTACTCTGACAACTCCGCTGTGATGGTGGGTTGCGAGTCAGAAACCTGGGTTCCAAAAGGTCAAGATCGTCTCTACGAAAAAGATACGCGTTTAGTCCATACCCTGATGAAGGTGGAGACACACAACCATCCAACAGCAATAGCGCCGTTTCCTGGCGCATCTACAGGCGCTGGTGGCGAGATTCGTGATGAAGGTGCCACTGGTGTTGGCGGCCGACCTAAAGCAGGTCTTACGGGCTTCTCAGTATCTAATCTGAATATCCCAGGCACAGATTTGCCATGGGAAAGCGAGAAGTATGGCAAGCCTGAGCGTATTGCTACGCCGCTGCAAATCATGATTGATGGCCCATTGGGTGGCGCCGCATTTAATAATGAATTCGGTCGTCCGATTTTGGGCGGGTATTTCCGCGTATTTGAGCAAACCCTAGAAGGGGTGCGTCGCGGTTATCACAAACCCATCATGATTGCTGGCGGTATCGGTAGCATTGACTCTATTCACACCGCGAAAAAACAAATTAAAGCGGGGCACTTATTTATTCAATTGGGTGGCCCCGGTATGCGCATCGGTATGGGTGGGGCAACCGGTAGTTCTGTTACAACAGGCACCAATACAGCTGATTTGGATTTCGACTCTGTACAACGTGGCAATCCAGAAATGGAACGTCGCGCGCAAGAAGTAATTAATTCTTGTATTGCTATGGGTCAAAATAATCCGATTGTTTCTATTCATGACGTAGGTGCTGGTGGTGTATCTAATGCATTCCCTGAACTTGCGGATGGCGCAGGCTTAGGTGCGCAATTTCAATTACGTAAAGTGCCGCTTGAAGAAAGTGGCATGAGTCCTGCAGAAATCTGGTGTAACGAGTCTCAAGAGCGTTACGTACTCGCAATCGAGGCTAAGGATTTAGATTTATTTCAATCTCTCTGCGAGCGCGAGCGTTGCCCATTTGCCGTAGTTGGTGAGGCCACCACTGAGCGTCAATTACAACTGAGTGATAACAAAGAAGTTGCTGGTAGTGATGCCTCCTTGCCAATTGATATGCCAATGGAAGTATTGCTTGGTAAGCCGCCGCGCATGCACCGCGATGTGAAGCGTGTAGCGCAAAGCTTTGACGAGCTTGATGTGACTGATGCCGATTTAGCTCAATGCATCGCCTGGGTTTTACAACAACCGACTGTTGCTAGTAAATCCTTCTTAATCACTATTGGGGATCGCACTGTTGGCGGTCTGAATGCGCGCGATCCATTTGTAGGGCCCTGGCAGGTGCCGGTTGCTGACTGCGCAGTCACGCTGATGGATTACAAGGGTTATCGCGGTGAAGTCATGACGATGGGTGAGCGTACCCCCTTGGCTGTTATTGATGCGCCTGCTGCTGCCAAGATGGCGGTCGGTGAGGCGATCACCAATTTGCTGGCGGCCGATATTCGTCGTCTTGAAGATGTCAAGTTGTCTGCTAACTGGATGGCGGCATGTGGCGCTCCTGGTGAGGACGCAAAGCTCTATGACTCAGTGCAGGCAATTGGCATGGATTTATGTCCTGCTCTGGGAATTTCAATTCCAGTTGGTAAAGACTCTTTATCCATGGCTACCGCATGGCAAGAAGGCGGCCAGGCTAAGAAGGTAGTTTCACCAGTCTCATTGATTATTTCTGCATTTGCAGCAGTACAAGATGTTCGCAAAACCACAACACCATTACTAAAGCTGAAAGATGAGTCTGGTTCTCCCCTAGAAACTGAATTAATCTTGATTGATTTGGGTCGCGGCAAGAACCGTATGGCTGGAAGCATTCTGGCTCAAGTGCTTAATCAATCCGGTAAATCGGCTCCCAATGTAGATCATCCAGAAGATCTCAAGGCCTTAGCAGCCGCCTTGATTGAGTTACGTAAAGAAGATAAGTTGCTGGCCTATCACGATCGATCAGATGGTGGATTACTTGCCTGCATCGCTGAGATGGCTTTCGCATCTCACACCGGTATCTCGATGAACGTAGACATGATTGCTGTCGATGTTGGACAAGAGGCAGATTGGGGTGATGCAAAGAACTGGGCACAGCAAGTATCTGGACGACGTCACGAGCAAACTTTGCGCGCTTTATTCAATGAAGAACTCGGCGCTGTCATTCAGATTCGTAAAGCAGACCGTGATGCGGTATTCGCGGTTCTGCGTAAGCTGGGTCTTAGCGCCTATAGTCATGTGATTGCGAAGCCCAATACCAATGGCCGCATTGAAATTTGGCGTGATGCTAAAAATATCTTTGCTGAGCCTCGCGAGGTATTGCAGAAGATGTGGGCCAATACCAGCTATCAGATTGCGCGCTTGCGTGACAACCCCGATTGTGCCGATAGTGAATTTTCTTTATTAGATGATATTGCTGATGCTGGCATGTCTCCAAAGCTTAGCTTTGATGTTGCTGAAGATATTTCGGCGCCATTCATTAATCAGAATGCTCGCCCTAAAGTGGCCATCTTGCGCGAGCAGGGCGTTAACTCCCACGTAGAGATGGCTTATGCCATGAACTGGGCTGGTTTTGATAGTTACGACGTTCATATGTCAGACCTGCTTTCTGGAAAAGCGAAGTTAGATGATTTCCGTGGCCTAGTGGCTTGTGGTGGATTTAGTTATGGAGACGTATTGGGTGCGGGCGAGGGCTGGGCAAAGACCATTCTCTTTAACGCCCAATTGCGCGATCAGTTCTCCACATTCTTTAATCGCCAAGATAGCTTTGCGCTAGGCGTCTGTAATGGTTGCCAAATGATGAGCAACTTAGCGGGAATTATTCCTGGTGCTGAGGCTTGGCCTAAATTTACGCGTAATCAGTCTGAGCAATACGAGGCTCGTTTGGTTATGGCTGAAGTAATGGCTTCGCCTTCGATCTTTACGCAAGGCATGACAGGCAGTCAACTGCCAATCGCCATTGCTCACGGTGAAGGCTTTGCCAACTTTAGCCAGCAAGGTAATTTAGACGCGCTACAGAAACTAGGTTTAGCGGCTCTGCGTTTTGTGGATCACAAAGGCAATCCTACTGAAACCTATCCAATGAATCCCAATGGTTCTCCTGGCGGTTTAACAGGGGTGACTACGCCTGATGGTCGCTTTACAGTGATGATGCCGCATCCTGAGCGTGTATTTAGGGCTGTGCAGATGAGTTGGGCGCCTAAGGCGTGGTTGGACACTCCAGATGGTGCCAGCCCTTGGATGCGCCTATTCCGTAACGCTAGAGTCTGGGCTAAATAATTCATGTCAGACTCATCTTTGGCCATGGAGCCGGTCACATTTTCTGAAAGTGGGGGCGTTCGTTATCTCCATTTTGGTAGCGAGCTGATTCAGGGTGCCATGCGCATTCGAGATCCAGATGAAATCTATTTGGAATACAACCAGCAGATGATGGCCTGGCTTCTTTTTCTGGAAACTAAGCCTGGCATGCGGATTGCCCAACTGGGCCTAGGAACTGGTGCGTTAACCAAGTTTGCACATCGTTATTGCCCGGCAGTGAAAACCACTGTAGTAGAGCTAAATCCTGCGGTGATTGTTTCTGCACGCAGTATGTTCTTCACGCCTGATGATGATCGTCGCCTAGAAACCTTGCAGACCGATGCCAAGGCATTCGTACAAAACGCTCATTATCACAATTATTTTGACGCAGTCCAGGTAGATTTATACGATGCCATTTGCGATGGACCCGCTGCCAGCTCTTTAGATTTTTATCAAGGCTGCTATGACATTTTGAAGTCACCCGGCGTTTTGACTGTGAATCTGTTCTCGCGTCATAAGAGTTTTGACCTGAATCTGAATAACATCTGTGAAGCATTTGATAATCGCGTGCTCTTATTTCCGGAATCCCATGATTGCAATGTTGTAGCGATTGCCTTTAAAGGACCGCAACTTGATGTGGAGTGGAAAGAGGTTTCTAAGCGCGCTAAATTGATTCTTGAAAAGACGGGGCTGCCGACCAATACCTGGGCTTCCGGCTTAAACCGTGAGAACGCTCATCAAGAAAATAAACTCAACATCTAAATTATTTGGATAAGAAAAAAGGTGATCAACTGATCGCCTTTTTTGTTTCCCCAAACTTCGGGGATTGATTGATGCTTAAATTGTCACGGTATCAGCAACATCGCTGAATGACTTAATCTTGTCAAAGTTCATGTATTTATAAACTTCGCCAGCTTTGGCATTCAATGATTCCACTTGGTCGAAATATTCCTTCGGAGTAGGTAGGCGACCCAAGAGTGCTGCAACCGCTGAAAGCTCAGCAGAAGCCAAATACACACGAGTATCAATACCTAAGCGGTTCGGGAAGTTACGTGTTGAAGTAGATACTGCAGTAGAGCCTTTACGGATCTGTGCCTGGTTGCCCATACAGAGTGAGCAACCTGGAGTCTCCATACGAGCACCAGTAGCGCCTAGTATTCCGTAGTAGCCTTCCTCAGTCAGAACCATCTGGTCCATCTTGGTTGGAGGAGCTACCCATAAGCGGGTAGGCATATCCTTTTTACCTTGAAGAACTTGACCTGCTGCACGGAAGTGGCCAATGTTAGTCATGCAAGAGCCGATAAATACTTCATCGATTTTCTCGCCAGAAACTTCAGACAAGAACTTCACATCATCTGGGTCATTAGGGCAGGCCAAGATTGGCTCTTTAATCTCGCTCATATCGATTTCAATGATCTCAGCGTAGTCAGCATTGGCATCAGCCTTAAGCAATTCAGGCTTAGCAATCCATGCTTCCATTGCTTTGATACGACGACCTAGGGTGCGCTTGTCTTCGTAGCCGTTTGCAATCATCCACTTCATTAAAGTAATGTTGGAGCGCATGTATTCAATGATTGGCTCTTTGCTTAATTGAACTGCACAACCAGCAGCAGAGCGTTCAGCTGAAGCATCAGACAATTCAAATGCTTGCTCAACTTTCAGATCAGGCAAACCTTCGATCTCTAAGATGCGGCCAGAGAAAATATTTTTCTTGTTTTGTTTTTCAACAGTTAACAAACCTTTTTTGATGGCATACAAAGGAATTGCATTGACTAAATCACGCAAAGTGATGCCAGGCTGCATTTTTCCTTTGAAGCGAGCCAATACAGACTCAGGCATATCCAATGGCATTACGCCAGTAGCAGCAGCAAAAGCAACTAAACCAGAGCCAGCAGGGAATGAGATGCCGATTGGGAAGCGGGTATGACTGTCGCCACCAGTACCGCAGGTATCAGGCAAGAGTAAACGATTTAACCAGCTATGAATCACACCATCACCAGGACGCAATGCAACGCCGCCACGGTTAGTCATAAATGCTGGCAACTCATGGTGAGTGCGAATGTCTACCGGTTTTGGATATGCCGATGTATGACAGAACGATTGCATTACTAAGTCAGCGGAGAAGCCTAAGCAAGCAAGGTCTTTTAACTCATCGCGTGTCATTGGGCCGGTAGTATCTTGTGAGCCGACTGTAGTCATATGTGGCTCGCAATAAGTGTCTGGGCGTACGCCTTGACCTTCTGGGAGACCACAAGCACGACCAACCATCTTCTGCGCCAAGCTGAAACCTTTTTTGTTATCAGGTGGGCTAACAGGGATGCGGAATTCAGTAGAGGCTGGTAGGCCAAGGGCTGCGCGAGCCTTTGCTGTGAGTCCGCGACCTACGATCAAAGGAATACGTCCACCTGCACGAACTTCATCCAAAATCACTGGTGACTTGAGTGAGAAAGCAGCGATTTCTTTGCCGTTTTTAAAGGCTTTACCTTCGTATGGACGCAATTCAATTTCGTCGCCCATATTCATATCGGAAACATCTAGCTCAACTGGCAACGCGCCAGCATCTTCCATGGTGTTGAAGAAGATTGGAGCAATTTTGGTGCCTAAGCAAACACCACCAAAACGTTTGTTCGGAACAAATGGAATATCTTGGCCTGTCCACCACAACACGGAGTTCGTTGCAGATTTACGTGAAGAGCCTGTGCCGACCACGTCACCAACGTAAGCAATTTGATTACCTTTTTTCTGGAGGGCTTCAATTTGCTTCATTGGGCCACGCACACCAGCCTCGTCTGGCTCAATGCCTGGACGTGGGTTTTTCAACATGATAGTTGCGTGCAATGGAATGTCTGGGCGACTCCAGGCATCAGGGGCAGGGGACAAATCGTCCGTATTAGTCTCACCGGTTACTTTGAAGACCGTGAGCTTCATGCTCTCTGGAACAGCAGGACGGCTTGTAAACCACTCGGCATCAGCCCAGCTTTGCAATACTTCCTTAGCCAGTGAGTTCCCTTTTTCCGCTAATTCTTGAACGTCATGGAAATAGTCGAACATCAATAAGGTCTTTTTCAATGCAGCTGCTGCAGTAGCTGCGCACTCAGCATCAGAGAGCAATTCAACTAAAGGCTTAATGTTGTAACCACCAAGCATCGTACCCAAGAGTTCCGTTGCTTTAATACGTGAAATCAATGGGGATTTTTCTGTGCCTTTGGCAACAGCATCCAAAAACTCTGCTTTTACTTTGGCAGCCTCATCAACACCGGCAGGTACCCGGTTCGTAATCAGTTCAACCAACTCCGCCTCTTTGCCTTTAGGAGGATTTTTTAACAAACCAACCAGTTCGGCCGTTTGATCTTTAGTCAGGGGGAGGGCTGGAATTCCAAGGGCTGCGCGTTCTGCAACTTGGGCGTTGTAAGCTTCTAGCATCGTGTTTCCTATTGGGTAAGAGTTATCAACAGTAAGGACTAAGCAGGGTTATTTCCCTATCCAGTCTATTGTAATTGCTAATTCATGTCTTATATAAGACTTAATTACTAAAAATATTCTAAAAATACCCCAAATAGAGGCCTTATTCGGGTTTATTTGGATGGCATGGCAAAGTTCGCATATCACCAACTGTCACAGTAGGGGTATTAGTCGGACTTTTGGCCTGGTCCGGTGAGACTAAAAGGCAGTCAATTTGGCAAAAAATAGCCCGTAAAGGTTGCAGATATTTGCCAGTCTCCTCGCGAGCCCTTGGAGCTATTGAGCAAGCCAAGAATTTTTGCTTCCAGGGTCGCTATCGTTATAATTACTTTTTCCAACAGAGCTTAAGCGATGACCAAATACGTTTTTGTCACTGGTGGTGTGGTTTCTTCTTTAGGGAAAGGAATCGCAGCTGCCTCGCTTGCCGCGATTCTCGAATCCCGCGGCCTGAAAGTCACCCTCCTAAAATTAGACCCTTATATCAACGTTGATCCGGGGACCATGAGTCCACTTCAACATGGCGAAGTCTTCGTGACAGAAGATGGCGCAGAAACTGACCTCGACCTTGGTCACTATGAACGTTTTGTATCCGCCAAAATGCGTAAGAGCAATAACTTCACTACTGGCCAGATTTACGAGTCCGTCATTAGCAAAGAGCGGCGCGGTGAGTACCTTGGGAAAACTGTTCAGGTAATTCCTCACATTACCAATGAAATTCAGGCATTTGTTGAGCGCGGCGCAAAAGCGAGCCATGACGGCAATGCTGATATCGCCATTTGTGAAATTGGTGGAACAGTAGGTGATATTGAATCCCTGCCATTCCTCGAGGCAGCTCGTCAAATGAGTCTCCGCCTTCCAAAGCACAGCTGCGCCTTTGTGCATTTGACTCTAGTTCCCTATATCGCAAGTGCAGGGGAGCTTAAAACCAAGCCAACTCAACACTCAGTACAAAAGTTACGTGAAATCGGCATCATGCCGACGGTACTATTGTGCCGTGCTGATCGCCCGATTCCTGAAGATGAACGCTCTAAGATTTCTTTGTTCTCAAACGTACGCGAAGAAGCAGTGATTTCTGTTTGGGACGTTGACACCATTTACAAGATTCCTGAGATGCTTCAGGCGCAGGGAATGGATGATTTGATCTGTCGTGAATTAGATATCCAAGCTAAACCTGCAGATTTATCCGTTTGGGCAAACTTGGTTTACGAATTAGCTAACCCGCAACACGAAGTCACCATTGGTATGGTCGGCAAGTATGTTGAGTTAACGGAATCCTATAAGTCACTAATCGAAGCCTTGCGTCATGCGGGCATTCACAATCACACTCGCGTCAATATCAACTACATTGATTCTGAAGTGATTGAAAAAGATGGTATCGACTGCCTTCAGAATTTAGATGCAATCCTAGTTCCTGGCGGCTTTGGAAAGCGTGGTACTGAAGGCAAAATTGCCGCCATTCGTTTTGCCCGTGAAAACAATATTCCTTACCTAGGCATCTGTTTAGGTATGCAGTTGGCGGTCATTGAGTTTGCACGACACGTTGCCAATATTGCCCAAGCAAACAGCACCGAGTTTGACCCAGAGACTGAGAGTCCAGTTGTTGCTCTCATTACCGAGTGGGTTGATCGTGAAGGTCGTGTTGAGAAACGCAGCAATGAATCTGATCTTGGCGGAACTATGCGCTTAGGCTCACAACGCTGCCCTGTAAAAGCAGGTACTTTGGCTCATGAAATCTATGGCGCTGAAGTAAACGAGCGGCACCGCCATCGATATGAAGTGAACAATCTTTACGTACCTCGCCTTGAGAAATCGGGCTTAATCATTTCTGCTAGAACTCCTAACGAGTCTTTACCTGAAATGATGGAGTTGCCTAGCTCCATGCATCCTTGGTTCTTTGGTGTGCAGTTTCATCCTGAGTTCACTTCGACTCCACGCGATGGGCACCCATTATTTTCTGCGTTCATTAAGGCGTCACTGCTGCATCAAGAAGCCACTGAAAAGCAAGCAGCCTAGGAGATCGAAATGAGTGCATTTAAGTTATGTGGATTTGATGTTGGTTTAAATCAGCGCTTCTTTTTGATTGCGGGGCCCTGCGTGATTGAGTCAGAGCAGTCGGCATTAGATATTGCTGGCGAGCTCAAAGAAATTACCGGCGCACTGGGCATCCCATTTATCTATAAGTCTTCTTTTGATAAAGCCAATCGTTCATCTGGAACTTCGTTCCGTGGTTTAGGAATGGAGAAGGGTCTTGAGATTCTGGCTCGCGTGAAGCGCGAGATCGGTGTGCCGGTATTAACAGATATCCATGACATTAGCGAGATAGAACCCGTATCTAAAGTGGTCGACGTACTTCAGACTCCAGCTTTCTTATGCAGGCAGACGGATTTCATCAGGGCATGCGCTCAAAGCGGTAAGCCAGTGAATTTTAAGAAAGGTCAGTTCCTTTCCCCTCATGAAATGCTCAACGTCATTGATAAAGCCCGTGCAGCAGCTGCGGAAGTGAATCTTCCAGACCAATTTATGGTTTGCGAACGTGGCGCTTCATTTGGTTACAACAACTTAGTTTCAGATATGCGTAGCTTGGCAATCTTGCGTGAAGCGAAAGCCCCAGTCGTTTTTGATGCGACTCACTCCGTTCAGCTTCCTGGTGGCCAAGGCAATGCAAGCGGTGGACAGCGCGAGTTTGTCCCTGTATTGGCCCGCGCCGCAGTTGCTGTTGGAATTAGTGGCTTATTTATGGAGACCCACCCAGATCCAGCTAAAGCCCTTTCAGATGGCCCAAATGCTGTGCCGTTAAATCGTTTGAAAGAGCTACTGGAGTCATTGGTGGCCATCGACGCTGTAGTTAAAAAGCCTGGTTCTTTTTTAGAAGATAGTTTCAAGTAATAACCCATATTTATTTTTACTTAGGAGAAGGTGCATGAGCGCCATTGTTGACATCATCGGTAGAGAAGTTTTAGATTCACGCGGTAACCCCACTGTGGAGTGTGATGTATTGTTGGAGTCAGGCGTCATGGGACGCGCGGCAGTGCCTTCTGGGGCATCCACGGGATCACGTGAAGCAATTGAGCTTCGTGATGGCGATAAGGCGCGTTACCTAGGTAAGGGCGTTCTCAAGGCCGTTCAAAACATCAATATTGAAATTGCTGAATCCATCCTTGGTCTTGATGCTAGCGAACAAGCTTTTCTGGATCACACCTTGATCGAACTCGATGGCACCCATAACAAAGCCCGCTTAGGTGCTAATGCAACCCTAGCTGTTTCTATGGCTGTGGCACGGGCTGCTGCTGAAGAGGCTGGCTTGCCTTTGTATCGCTACTTCGGTGGCTCTGGCGGTATGCAGCTACCCGTTCCAATGATGAACATCGTCAATGGCGGTGCTCACGCAAATAACAGCTTGGATATTCAAGAATTCATGGTGATGCCGGTGGGGGCGCAAAGCTTCCGCGAAGCCTTACGTTGTGGCGCGGAAATCTTTCACGAACTGAAGAAGATTCTGGGCGCCCAAGGTATGCCAACGACTGTTGGAGATGAGGGTGGCTTTGCCCCTAATTTCAAGAGCAATCAAGAGTGCTTACAAACCATCATGAAGGCAATTGAAGGTGCTGGCTACCAAGCTGGTGAAGATGTCTTGTTGGCCTTAGATTGCGCTGCTAGCGAGTTCTATAAAGATGGCAAGTACCACTTGTCAGGCGAAGGCTTGCAATTGACCTCAAGCGAATTCTCAGACTATCTCGGCAATTTGGCTGATCAGTTCCCGATCGTATCGATTGAAGATGGTATGCATGAGAGTGACTGGGATGGATGGGCTGACATTACACAAAAATTGGGCAAGAAAATCCAGTTGGTTGGTGACGATTTATTTGTGACTAACACTCGCATTCTTAAAGAAGGTATTGAGAAGGGTATTGCTAACTCAATCCTCATTAAGATCAATCAAATAGGCACCTTGACTGAAACCTTTGCCGCCATTGAAATGGCTAAGCGTGCTAATTACACTGCGGTGATTTCTCATCGCTCAGGCGAAACAGAAGACAGCACTATTGCGGATATCGCCGTTGGCACTAACGCTGGGCAGATTAAGACAGGTTCTTTATCTCGCTCTGATCGTATTGCGAAGTACAACCAACTCTTGCGTATTGAAGAAGACTTGGGTGATGTGGCTACCTACCCAGGTAAGTCTGTTTTCTATAACTTAAAACGTTAATACCTAGCAACTCTATTTTTTATGCGGATTGTCATCTACTCTATGCTGCTATTGCTCATCGCAATACAGTACCCACTTTGGTTGGGTAAGGGTGGATGGCTAAAAGTGTATGAGATGGAAAAACAGCTCGAGCTACAGCAGGCCAAAAATAGCCTGCTCAGCTTGCGTAATGCTAAGTTAACCGGCGATGTTAAAGATTTAAAAGACGGCACACGAGCCACCGAAGAGCGGGCCCGAGTTGAACATGGAATGATCAAGGATGGTGAATTCTTTGTCCAGATTTTGCCAGCTGAAAAATCGGCGGCTAATGCTGCTGACGGCGTAAAGCCAGCAACTACCAAGCAATAATCACCGCTACTTAATGCCCGCTAGATGGCGGTCTTGTAGCGTCTGCCAATAAATCAGTTTTAAATACCTGCCTGCAATCTACCGCATCAAAGCGATAGGCTTTTGCACAAAAATCACATTCAGTCTCAACGGCACCTTGCTCAGCCAGAATACTTTCAACTTCTTGCTCTCCAAGCATTCTAAGCACATCCGCAACCTTAGCGCGTGAGCAACGACATGAAAAATGCACGGGGCGGGGTGGAAAACTGCGTACGCCATTTTCTGCAGACTCTTCTAAAAAGAGGCGTCGCAAGATAGTTTCTGGAGGAAGGGTGAGTAACTCTTCATTGGTGATGGTCTCGCCCAAAGTCTGGATGCGTGACCAGCCCTCAGCTGCGAGTTGAGGATCTAAATGCGCATGCCCACCAGAATCCGGCAGGCGTTGCAAAAGGAGGCCGCCTACATGGGTATCGTTTGATGCCAACCAAATGCGGGTGTCAAGCTGTTCGGAATTTTGCATATACAGCGCAATCGCTTCGGCTGCGCTGGTAACTGGCTTAATCACAGTTCCACGATGCTCCTGAAGGGCCACAATACCTTGGTAAGGGGGTTGCCCTGGCTGACGATCAGATGGATCCAGGGTGATAACGAGGCGGCCTGTATTGTCGGCATCTAATAGCTCACCTAGGGTGGCATCCGGATTAATTGTAGATGCATCAACAGACAGTTTTACCGTAGCCCGCATGGTGAGGTCAGACTTGCATTCCACCACGAGAAGCTGAATGGGGCCCTTGCTTTGAGCTTGAATAATCAAGGTTCCGTCAAACTTGAGACTGGCGCTGAGAAGGGTGGCAGCGCCAACAAAATCACCGAGAATGCGCCTAACTACGGGTGGATCGTTGCGACGCTCCAAAACAGCCTGCCAAGCGCTGCTAATGGAAACAATTTCCCCGCGGACTGGGGCGCCATCACATATAAATACAAGTAATTCATTCATAAGTGAAAGTATCCACTTTTTTGAGCATTCGGGTGCTAAATGGCAAAATTCAAAGCTGACCTGAGATAATGTCTTTTATGCATATACGTACACGTTTCGCCCCCAGTCCAACGGGCTTTATCCATTTGGGCAACCTCCGCAGCGCCTTGTATCCATGGGCGTTTGCCCGCCATAACAAAGGTGACTTCATTTTACGAATTGAGGATACCGATTTAGAGCGCTCTACCCAAGAAGCAGTAGATGTCATCATTGAAGGCATGGCATGGCTTGGCTTGGATTTAGACGAAGGCCCGATTTACCAAATGCAACGCATTGATCGCTATCGTGAGGTTGTTAAGCAGATGCTCGATGCTGGCCTTGCCTATCCTTGCTATATGAGCGAAGAGGAGTTGAATCGGCTTCGTGATCAGCAAATGGCTAATAAAGAAAAGCCTCGCTATAACGGCCAATGGCGACCTGAGCCAGGTAAAACACTTCCAGCAATACCAGAGGGTGTTTTACCGGTGATTCGCTTTAAAAACCCAATTGGTGGTTCCGTGATCTGGGATGATGCGGTTAAAGGCAAAATTGAGATTAGCAATGATGAGCTCGATGATTTAGTGATTGCTCGTCCTGACGGCACGCCAACCTACAACTTCTGCGTGGTTGTCGATGATCTGGATATGAACATTACCCACGTTATTCGTGGCGACGATCACGTAAACAATACGCCACGCCAAATCAATATTCTTAAAGCCCTTAGTGGAACTCCGCCGGTATACGCCCATTTGCCAACCGTCCTCAATGACTCTGGTGAAAAGATGAGTAAGCGTAATGGCGCAATGAGTGTGCGTGATTATCAAAAAGCAGGGTACTTGCCTGAGGCAATCTTAAATTACTTAGCGAGACTAGGCTGGTCACATGGTGATGCTGAGATTTTTACCAAAGAGCAGTTTGTAAATTGGTTTGATTTAGATAGTCTAGGAAGGTCACCCGCACAACACAATCCAGAGAAATTGCTTTGGCTCAATCATCAATATATTCAGAATGCCGATCCCGTAGTTTTGGCGGAGGCAACAAAACCATTTGCGCATGAGCTGGGTATTGATACTGAAAACGGCCCTGACTTTATTCAAGTGGTAGCGCTCTTAAAAGATCGAGCCAATACCTTGATTGAAATTGCAGAGGGTGCCAAACTTTTCTATCTCCCAGCGCCTACTCATAACTCCGAACAGATTGCCGCAAACATTCCATCGGAAATTATTCCGGCGCTAAAGGATTTGATCGAAGCAATTCAATCCGCAGAACATACAAAAGCGGCTTATGGAGCAGCTTTTAAAGAAGTATTGGCTAAGCATCAGATCAAAATGCCAGCCTTAGCAATGCCTGTTCGCTACGCATTATTTGCCACCACACAGACACCAGCCATTGATTCTGTCTTGGTTGTTTTGGGTAAGGATGAGGCTGTGGAAAGGCTTTCCAAGGTCGTCTAATGCAGAATTTGCGCTTCCTTACAAAAATAGGATAAAATCTTGGATTGTTGTTTTGAATGTCTTGTAGTTGTTTAGCGAGATTACGGGGGTATAGCTCAGCTGGGAGAGCGCTTGCATGGCATGCAAGAGGTCAGCGGTTCGATCCCGCTTATCTCCACCAAGCATTTAAAATAGAGTAGCACTTAGTTTTAAGTAGTAGTCCAGGTCCCCATCGTCTAGAGGCCTAGGACATCACCCTTTCACGGTGAGTACGGGGGTTCGAATCCCCCTGGGGACGCCAAAATTTTTGGCTAGTTGTGAGTAGTAAGAAGTGACACAAGTAGCAATCGATGTACTTGGAGCGGTAGTTCAGTTGGTTAGAATATCGGCCTGTCACGCCGAGGGTCGCGGGTTCGAGTCCCGTCCGCTCCGCCAAGTAAGTTTGGTACGTACCGGACACATGCTTTACGTCCGGTACCGACCACATGGTTTACACCTTTACCAATCACATCCCCAATACTTTGGGACCAAATGGGTTTTCTAGGGCCTGTACCCGAGAAGACTCCATAT
>NZ_JACVOS010000041.1 GCF_018882335.1 Polynucleobacter sp. AM-25C3 | reverse complement strand
CATCAATGAAAACGGCAACTTCTCTATTTCCGACTTAACAGCCAGTGGAGTAATTCTCAATTCTGGCGGTTTGTTGACCGTCAATTCTGGCGCTACTGCCAGCGGCACCACCATCAATAGCGGGGGAGTTGGAAGAGTCGCTGCTGGCGCTAGCGCTCTAGGAGTCACCCAGTTGGTTGGCGGCGCACTGTCGGCAATCGTAGGTCTTGGCCCTGCTGGATCCTTTGTTACCGGTAGAAATGAAAGCGGCAACTTCTCTATTTCCGACTTAACAGCCAGTGGAGTAATTCTCAATTCTGGCGGT
>NZ_JACVOS010000040.1 GCF_018882335.1 Polynucleobacter sp. AM-25C3 | reverse complement strand
TAAATGATGGTGGTACTCAAGCTGTTAGTAGCGGTGGTAGTGCGATTAGTGCGACCATCAGTTCTGGCGGTACTCAAGCCGTTAGTAGTGGCGGTATTGCAAGTGCTACTACGGTAAATGATGGCGGTACTCAAGCTGTTAGTAGCGGTGGTAGTGCGATTAGTGCGACCATCAGTTCTGGCGGTACTCAAGCTGTTGGTAGTGGCGGTATTGCAAGTGCTACTACGGTAAATGATGGTGGTACTCAAGCTGTTAGTAGCGGTGGTAGTGCGATTAGCGCGACCATCAGTTCTGGTGGTAATCAAGCTG
>NZ_JACVOS010000010.1 GCF_018882335.1 Polynucleobacter sp. AM-25C3 | reverse complement strand
TTGGATGTGGACATACAATCATGAAAGACCGAACATGGGCTTAGGTGGAATTACACCAAAGCAAAAACTAGCACTTGCAGTACCAGCTTCTACTTTTAGCTTAAGTTAAAAATGGGGGGATTACCGTAAGGCTGCGGAGATAGATCTTCCTTATTTCGGCAAGGTGTTTTTTGGGGCTGGCATTCTATTTTTCCCGATTTCATACTTTTTTGGCGATATCCTGACCGAGGTCTATGGCTATGCCTACGACCGACGTGCTGTATGGGCCGGCTTTGCGGCACTTGCCTTTGCTGCGATCATGGCTCAGATTGTGATTGCCTTGCCGGTAGCCCCTGGGTCTTATATGGCAAATTACCAGCAGGGCTTGGAAACTGTATTTGGAAACTCCTGGCGTATTGCGCTGGCCTCCATGGTTGCTTTCTGGAGCGGTAGTTTTGTAAACGGCTATACGCTTGCCAAAATGAAGATATTGACCCGCGGGCGATTCCTATGGATGCGGACAATTGGGTCAACTGCCACTGGAGAGTTGGTCGACTCTTCTCTGTTCTATATGCTCGCTTTTTACGGTCTCTAGCCCCTAAATGAGGTCCTTGCTGTAGCTGTTTCTCAATACCTCCTTAAAACGGCCTGGGAGGTTCTGGCTACCCCTTTAACCTACTGGGTGGTGGGATTCCTGAAGCGCAAGGAAAATCAAGACCACTACGATATTCATACTAATTTCACGCCATTTAAGCTGAAAGTCTAATTTACGGCTTTTTTAGGCGCTAGCCGTTAAAATAACGGTCTTTGATGCAAAACCTGCATCCGCACCCTCGAATTTACCTATCAGAAAGTAAGAACACATCCGTGCTGTCCGCATCTAATATCACCATGCAGTTTGGGGCAAAACCCCTGTTTGAAAACATCTCCGTTAAATTTGGCGGCGGTAATCGCTATGGCTTGATTGGTGCCAATGGTTGCGGTAAATCCACTTTCATGAAGATCTTGGGTGGCGAACTTGAGCCCAGCAGCGGTAATGTGAGCTTAGACCCAGGCATTCGTTTAGGTAAGTTGCGCCAAGATCAATTCGCTTACGAAGATCAGCGTGTACTAGATGTCGTAATGATGGGTCATGAAGAAATGTGGAAAGCGGCTGCTGAGCGCGATGCTATCTACGCGAATCCAGATGCCACTGATGAAGATTACATGAAGGCTGCAGAGCTCGAGGGCAGTTATGCCGAGTACGGCGGTTACACAGCAGAAGCTAAAGCGGGTGAGTTGTTATTGGGAATTGGTATTCCAATTGAGCAACACAATGGCCCCATGAGTAATGTGGCCCCTGGTTGGAAATTGCGCGTACTCTTGGCGCAAGCCTTGTTCTCTGATCCAGATGTGTTGCTATTAGATGAGCCAACCAATAACTTGGATATTCATTCGATTCACTGGCTTGAAGATATTCTGAATGAAATTAAAAGCACGATCGTGATCATTTCTCATGATCGCCACTTCTTAAATGAAGTGTGTACACATATGGCCGATATGGACTTCGGAACTCTGAAGGTCTATCCCGGTAACTATGACTCCTATATGTTGGCTTCTGTCCAGGCCCGCGCTCAACAGTTAAGCTCGAACGATAAGGCCAAGGAAAAGATTGCTGAACTACAGGCTTTCGTAAGTCGCTTCTCTGCCAATGCTTCTAAGGCACGTCAAGCAACGTCACGCCAGAGGCAGTTAGAGAAAATTGAAATCACCGAAATCAAGCCGTCCTCCCGTCAGAATCCATTTATTCGTTTTGATTCTGAGAAGAAGCTCCATAACATGGCGGTTGAGTGCAATGCACTCTCGAAAGCGTACGACCGTCCTATTTTCAAAAACTTCAAGATCGCTATTCGTGCTGGTGAAAAGATTGCAATTATTGGTCAAAATGGTGCCGGCAAAACAACTCTGCTGAAAACGATTCTGAGTAAGCGCTTTAGTGGTCTTGCAGCCGATAGCGGTGATGTGAAGTGGGCAGAAAATGCCAACGTCGGCGTAATGCCTCAAGATAATACTGAGCTGTTCGCTAAAGATGAAATCCTGATGGATTGGATGAATGAATGGCGTAACACGGGTGATGACGATCAAGTGATTCGCGGCACTCTAGGTCGTCTTTTATTCTCTGGTGACGATATCGGTAAATCCGTTAAAGTACTTTCCGGTGGAGAAAAGGGTCGCATGATCTGGGGTAAGTTGATGCTTCAAAAGCATAACGTACTTGCTATGGATGAGCCAACCAACCATATGGATATGGAATCGATCGAGAGTTTACAAATTGCTCTTGAGAAATACGAAGGCACTCTGATTTTTGTTTCTCACGATCGTGAATTTGTTTCTTCATTAGCAAATCGCATCTTAGAAGTGAAGATGGATGGAACGATTTCTGACTACTCTGGAACTTACGAAGAGTACTTAAGAAGCCAAGCTTTAGCTGGTTAATTACTTTCTTTGGCTTGACGTTGGAAGCGCATTGCTGTGCCATCGGCCCGAATGCGTTTCCACACTGAATCTTTTTCTTCCTGACTGAAAAATACCCAGTTACTGACCTCATTTAAGGTGCGACCACAGCCTTGGCAGATTTCATCGTAAAGGGTGGTGCATACGCCAATGCAGGGTGAATCAGAGGCATCGTCGCCAACCGCTAAGGAATTGGCTCCGCCTTGTTCTGATTTGTTGCTTGTAGAAGTCATGACCGTACTTTAGTCGATTTCAGTGGAATGTGTTGCTCAAGCTCATCTACATACGCAACCATGCCTTCGTGCTCACGATCCAAAAAGCGCTTCACTGCAGCAGAAAAACCAGGGTCTGCTATCCAGTGAGCCGACTGAATGGTGGTTGGTAAAAAGCCCCTAGCCATCTTATGCTCACCTTGGGCGCCCCCCTCAAATGTCTGAATACCTTCCTTGATGCAATATTCAATAGACTGGTAATAGGCCAACTCAAAATGTAGGCAGGGAATGTGTTCAATAGCACCCCAATAGCGCCCGTATGCTGTTGATGTCAGTCTGTCGACTACAAGGAGCGAAGACGCTATTGGCATTTCGTTTTGACTTGCAATAATCAGATGAAAATTTTCTGGCATTACTTGCCCCAATAATTGAAAACAGTCTTCCGTTAAGTATGGGCTTGAATGATGCTCTCTATAGGTGTTCTCATAGCAGCGATAAAAGAATGACCAGTCGGCCGAACTTGCCTCGGCTCCGGCAATGTGGCGATAGGTCATTTGATTGCTAGCTACTTCAGCGCGCTCTCTGCGGATATTTTTTCTGCGCTTCATGGTCAAGTCAGAAATAAATTGCTCAAAATCCTGATACCTCTGGTTATGCCAATGAAACTGTACCGAGTCACGCAACATGAAACCCTGTTTTTTTAACTCGAGTAACTCACCATCTTCTGGAAATAGTACATGGGCGGATGAAAGATCATTTTGGCTGACGAGTGCTTTTAGGCCTGAAACCAAGATCTCCTGAGTAGCTAGTTTGTCGGCTTTGCTGGACACCAGCAACCTTGGCCCACGAACAGGGGTGAAAGGGATGGCGGATAGGGCCTTTGGGTAATAAGGCAGATTATTTTGCTCATACGCTTGAGCCCATGCCCAATCAAAGACAAACTCACCATAAGAATGTTGCTTGGGGTAGAGAGGCATTGCACCAATGAGCTCTGAATTTGAATTCTCAACGAGCAGATGGGTAACTTGCCAACCGGTATTGCCGCCAACACATCTTGTTTTTTCTAGCGCATTCAGAAACTCATGCTTCAGAAATGGGCCCGCATCTGGAGATAATAAGGCGTTCCAATTACTTTCATCAATCTCTGAAATACTCTGAATAACTCGGAGTTGGCAAGAGGCTGGATTCAATGGAGTAAAAAATCAGTCTTGAATAAGTTCAATCTTGTAACCATCGGGGTCGGTAACAAAGGCAATAACGGTAGCACCGCCCATGACTGGACCGGCTTCGCGAGTGACATTGCCACCAGCAGTCTTTATTTTCTCGCAAGCAGCATAGGCATCGGGAACGCTAATTGCAATATGGCCATAGGCATCGCCCATTTGATAGCTCTCCACCCCATGGTTATATGTCAATTCAATTTCTGATTGACCATCTTGATTGCCTCGACCAAAGCCAACGAATGCAAGAGAGTATTTTTGCTCTGGACGTTCGGTAGTGCGAAGCAAATTCATACCCAGTATTTTGGTATAGAAATCAATAGAGCGAGTCATATTGCCGACTCGGAGCATGGTGTGAAGGATCATCATACGTTCCAATATAAAGCTAATTTTGCATTCTCGTTGGACAAGAAAAAACCCAGGGTATTGGCCTGGGTTTGAGGTGGAGCGTAATCAGGCTTATTGAATCTTGGCCTTAGCACGCAACTTTTGCATCATTTCAGAGAACTTGGCTTTCTGCCAATTTTGATCGGCAGTGATCATCTGCTTGAGTTGGTCTTTGATTTCTTCCATGCTCGGCGCTTTGACATCGCGCACATCATCCAATTTGATAATGTGCCAACCATATTGAGTCTTTACTGGCTTATCAGTGATCTGACCTTTTTTCAGTTGCACCATGGCTTTTGAAAACTCTGGAACGAGCGCTTTATCGCTAACCCAACCAAGATCTCCACCATTGGGTGCAGAGCCAGGATCTTTAGACTTTTCTTTGGCGATTTGCTCGAAGTTGCCGCCGGCTTTAATTTGAGCGGTAATCGCTTTGGCATCTGCCTCTTTTTCTACCAAAATATGCTGAACGTGATATTCCTTGCCGGTGTACTGCGCCTTCACTTGTTCATAGGCTGCCTTTAACTCTGATTCAGCAACACCTTCTTTTTCTACATAGTCTTCAAAGACGGCGGCAATCAAAATACCCATTTTGGATTGCTCGAGTTGCTCGCGGACCGACTCTTTCTGTGTAATGCCGCGATTATTCGCCTCTTGCAAAATCAGTTCGCGAGTCACTAGCATTTCCCTGGCTTGATCTCGTACTTGAGGATTGTCTGGTTGATTCGATTTTTGAACCAATTTATCCAACTGTGCTTTAGGGATGGGCTTGCCATTCACAATCGCTGCATTTTGTGCGCAGACAGCTGAAGAGAGAAGGGCGGCGCTAAAAGCGCTAATAGTCAAAATTTGGCGTGTATTGAACATGATGAAGATGTATTAAGTTGGAATAAAAGGCGATATTAAAGCAAGGCGGGCTTAATTGGTGCTTTCACTAGGGGCGAATGCCAAGATAGTAAGGGCGTGGATTTCAGCGGGGAAATGCTGATTTAAGGCTGCATAGATCGCTCTGTGTCGAGCCACCTTGCCCATTCCCTCGAATTCTGGGGCTACGATCGTTAGCTTGAAATGTCCGCCGCCACTAGCAGCGCCTGCATGTCCTGCATGAAGATGGCTTTCATCCTCAATATTCAATTGTTCCACCTTGAATGCTGACCTCAAATCAGCATGAAACAGGGCCATGCGTTCTTGGTTGAGGCTCATTCTTCTGGATGCTCCATATGACGGCTTAACCAAACGCCTTGAAGGATCACAAAAACCACCAATAAGCCTGTGCTACCAAATAACTTGAAGTTCACCCAAGTTTCTTCTGAGTATTCAAAGGCAATATAGAGGTTTAGCGCCCCCATAAAAAAGAAGAAGGCTGCCCAAGCCATATTGACTTGATGCCAAACAGACTTTGCACTATGTTCTTTTAGGGTGATCTGTTTGCCCATCAAAACCTGAATCCAGTTCTTCTGAAAAAATTGCGCACTAACGAATAGAGCGCCTGAGAACAGCCAATACAGTGCCGTTGGCTTGAGTTGAATGAATGTTTTATCGTGCAAGAAAATGGTCAAACTTCCGAAAACAAGAATCATCACCAAGCTCACCCATTGCATGGCATCAATCTTGCGATGGCGGTAATACACCCACAGAATTTGTCCGATGGTAGCAACCATGGCAACGATGGTAGCCGTGTAAATATCAGCAAACTTAAAGGCGATGAAAAAAAGAATGATGGGGAAGAGGTCGAATAGAAATTTCATAGGGTGATTATCCAGCTATTTGTAGATTACTCAGCTTTGCTAGATGTAGCGTTCTCAGAAGGTTCGAAATTGAGGGATGCCGAGTTGATGCAGTAGCGTAGACCGGTGGGCTGTGGCCCATCATCAAAAACGTGCCCTAAATGGGCGTCACACTTGGAGCAACGCACTTCTGTGCGAATCATGCCATGCGATACATCACGGATTTCAGTGATTGCCTGATCGTTTTCTGCTGCGTTGTAACTTGGCCACCCACAACCGGCATCAAACTTGGTAGACGATTGAAATAGAGGGGTTCCACAACAAACGCAGCTATAACGCCCATCCCCCCAGTGATCCCAGTACTCACCGGAAAACGGTCTTTCAGTGGCAGCCTCTCGAGTCACTCGGTATTGAATGTCGCTTAATGCCTGTTTGTATTCTGGATCGGTTTTTTTAGTCATAGTGATATCTGTATTGATTTATGAGGAGCAACTGACTTCAATCTTCAGCATGCTTAGTGGTGGTGGCTCTGAGTAAGCCTCAAGGTTTTCTTGTTCGTCAAAAGGATTGCTTAGTATCTTGAGTAAGGTCGCCACCTCAGAAAAGTCATCTTGCTGCGCTTTTTCAATTGCGACTTGTGCTAAGTGGTTTCTGAGAATGTATTTTGGATTAATGCGATCCATTAGCTCTTTTCTAGACTCATCACTAATGATCTCTGACTGAAGCCTATTGAGGTAATCAGCAAACCATTGGTCAATATTCTCTCGATCAATAAAATCATTCCTTTGCAATATACCTGCTGGCAAAGTATCTTTTTTAATCTTACTAAGACTGCGAAAAAAGTTTGTGTAATCGATCTTTGAGTCATGCATTGCTTGTAAGAGGCGTTCAATCAGCTGAATGTCGCTCTCCTGCGGTAATTGAAGACCTAATTTAGAGCGAAATAGTTGCTGCCATTCTCTGGCATAGACTAGTGGAAATTCTTCTAGGGCTGTGCGTAAGAGATCTTGGGATACTTCACTCGAGTGATCTAATTCCAGCAGGGGGAGCATGGCACTGGCGAGGCAGGCCATATTCCAATGCATGACTTGTGGCTGGCGGTGATAGGCGTAGCGGCCCCCTTGATCACTGTGGTTGCAAATATGATCAATCTCAAAGTGATCTAAAAATCCAAACGGTCCGTAGTCAATCGTCAGTCCTAAAGCGCTGATGTTATCGCTATTGAGAACACCATGACAAAATCCAACCGATTGCCATTGAGCAACTAATTTAGCGTTGCGATTGGTAATCGCCTTGAATAAAGATAAATAGGGGTCTTTATCGGTGTTGCACTCTGGATAAAAATGGGCAATCATGAGGTCTGCCAATTCTTTTAAGCGCGTAGTATTTTTAAGCGCAGCAAAATGTTCAAAATGGCCGATCCGAATAAAGCTCGGGGCAATGCGAGAGCATACTGCCGCTGTTTCCATAGTTTCACGCCGAACGGCTTGTTTTGAGCCAATCACTGCCAGGGCACGGCTAGTGGGTATACCTAAAGCATGCATTGCCTCGCTACACAGAAACTCACGGATCGATGATCGCAAGACTGCTCTGCCATCACCCATTCTGGAGTAATGCGTTTTGCCTGCGCCTTTTAATTGGAGTTCTAGGTCATTCATGTCACCTAGGAGAATGGCGCGTCCATCACCCAGTTGACCAGCCCAGACCCCAAATTGGTGCCCGCTATAAGCCGTAGAAATCGGCTGAGTAAACTCAAGCTGATCTATGTGTACTTGATTGCCCGCCAATACTGCTAGCCAGTCAGGATTGCTTGGTAATCCATCGGGCCCAACTTGAAGATTGATTAATTGGGCCACGGCAGGTGAAAACGCGACCCAATAAGGATCGGGTATGGGTGTGGGTAAGGTGGGCTGGCATACATCATTGCCACGGAGAGGGAAAGGCATGTTTTGTATTCTAGGGGTAATTCACATCTGTCGCAGAAGCCTCTAAAATGACCTTATGACAAATAAAGTACAACTGAATGCGGCGACTCAGCTTGCCAATCTGGGCGAAGAACTGAATGTTCCTTTTTTAAAGCTTCTCGGGGTCCGTTGCATTAGTGCGGAAATGGGTAAAGGTGAAATCCTTTTGGCCTTAAAGCCGGAACATACCAATACTTGGGATGTAGCCCATGGTGGCGTGTTGCTCACTCTGATGGATGTAGCCATGGCTGTTGCTGCTCGGTCCGGAGATCCTGGTGATCGTAGCGTGGTCACCATCGAGATGAAGAATAATTTTATGCAAGCGGCTAATGGCATCTTGCGGGTGAAGGCGGATACTGTTCGTCGGACTGCCACAATGGCTTTCTGTGAAGCCAAGCTCTACAACGATCAAGGTGAAATCTGTTGCATGGCGACAGGCACATTCCAATTTCTAAAGCGCCTAGCAACTAAGAATGCGAATGGTGAGCGCGTCGTTAATGAAGACTTGCGTCAGCGGTAAGAGCAAAAATTAGACGGCAAGGTTGGAGCCTGGGGCGGCGCTAAGTGCTCCGGTGACAACGTCATGGCCTACTGTGCCATTGGCATCAAAGCGTCTTTCCACCATCTCGAACTGCCCATCTTTGCGAACACGCAAAATGGTGCTAGATCGTGTGCCATAGGCGGGGGTTTTGATGAATGCTGCAGATAGTGCTTTTTCCCAATCCTTGTTGATACCGGTATTAGGTAACTCTTGCGGGCTAGCCTCATGTGTATCTGCCAACAAACGTAAATAGTGGTCTGAGTTCTTGAGTAGACCGCTATCCATTGCTAATGTTTGAGCAAAAGCTGCAACCCGGTGATTCACTTTAGGCCACGGGGTATCGAGCATTGCGTTCGATAAGCCATATACGCCGGGGCTTAAGGCTTGCTCAGGGAACACTTTTCTTGGGCGGATATTCTGCCCCATCATGAGGCGATTGCTAACCCAATGCATTTCTGCATTTTCTGGATCACTCAGGTCTGCCATGAGGAGGTTAAAACCGTTGTATTGCTCAAACCGTTTGGCATTTTCTTGAATATACGCATGGGGCTTATGTTGGCCCATGAGATAGCGCAAACTTAGTTCACCACGCGTTCTCGCATCAGGATTCTTTTCGCTGGGTGCTCTGACATTGGTAAGCGCAGCAAAGCGACCAGTTTTTGTAAAACCTAGCCAAGTTCCTGGGCTACCTAGTACATCCGCTCTATCTTTGCCGGCCAATACATGGGGGTATTCAGGCCACCATCCCATGGGCTCAGTATCACGCTCATAGAATTCATCTCGATTCGCAGCAACTACCAATGGATAGTCTGGATGTGATTTCCAGGCGAAGAGAATTAGGCACATAAAAAATGAATTGCGAAATAGTCGAGTTAAATTTCTAACAATGGGTAGGGTAGTAAATCTATTTTTAACACAGGGCCATCGCTCTTGCCTAGATGAATTTCTCCAGCCTCTAGGGCATCGAGTTTGCACTCCGCCTGAAAGTCGAGGCGATCAGGATGGCATGGGTTGGGTGCTGCAAGTACCAACATGCCACAGGGCTGAGAAGCATCACTTTCACTAAATAACTCTATGCCAGGTTTAGCCATGCCTACAGCAGATGGGTTTACTGCGGTATGTGCCAGCTGAAGTCTTCTCTTCACGGCGCCACGATATTGGCTGCGGGCAACAATCTCTTGGCCCGGATAACAACCTTTTTTGAAATCCACTCCTGCAACGGATTCAAAGTTAATCATCTGCGGAACAAACTGTTCTTGCGTGGCCAAAACAATGCGAGGGATCGCACTCAAGACTTCCAAAGAGTTCCATTGGGCTAGCGCAGCCTCATCCGCCATGGATTCTTTCATTTCTTTTCTCTTTTGAGCAATCAGCACACGCTTAAATGATTTGTCGCCATTCAAGACATCAGGCATCCGCAATGCGAGTGAGTCTTTGGGCATAGCTAAGGTGCCTTGCTCTTGATTAGTCTCGTAGGTGCCAAAAACTTCCCAATCATTTGAGGCATCCACCACTTTCACCTTGGAGCGCAATACATACATCGATAGTCGTTTCGCTATGCTCTGGGCAATATCTTTAGAGATAAACAGAGCGAATCGATCATCCGCCTCGGGCGACTCTAGAAATAAGCCAAGCCACGCGCTAGCCAAAAGACGGCCTTTGGGGCTGCAATAGCCGACGAGGCGAACTGCGTCAAAACCCTGTGCGATCTCTCCAGAAATGGTGCGCCTCATACTCAATACAGAATTACTCAGCTGATTTTGGAGGAGGGTAGCGGCATCTGGACCTTCAACCATGATCAAACCCCAATCAGATAGAGGGGTAAATCCATAGTTCAGGCTGGTATTGGGCATGGTGGTGTTTTTGGGGCTAATGGTCATGAGCTTTTATCATAGCTCGATGAGCAGAAAATTTCAGAGAAGAAGTCTCTTTTTAAGACAAACAAATGGTCCATCTTGGCGATCTTACGCGCTGTATCTACTGGCTTTTCTTGCCTTTCTCTATGGCGCCATCTTTTTATGGCCCGTTGTACCTGCTATAAGCAATATTGCAGAAAGTGGCGCCTATAAAGTAAAGATAGCTCCCCAATCTGGCTTGAGCGCAATTTCTCAACAGCTAGCAGAGCAGGGCGTCTCATCAAATACTGTGACCTTTCAGCTTGCTGCAAGAGCACTTTTTGTCGGCTCAAAATTGAAGCCGGGAACCTATTTATTGCCGACCCGAGCGAGCCTAGGTAATATCTTGCTCCAAATTGCCCGTGGCGACCGCGTTCGGGAGAGTGTGGCGATTATTCCCGGGATAACTATCTGGCAGCTAAGGGCATTAATTGATGCTCACCCAGCCTTAATTCATCAGACCAAGGGAATGAGCTCCAAAGAACTATTACAAGCCTTGAGCCTTTCATATCCAGGTGACGAAGGTCTGTTCTTCCCAGATACCTATATTTTTGACCCAGATGACTCTGATCTCTCAATCTACAGACGTGCATCTCAAGCAATGCAAAAGCAGTTAACTACGGCTTGGGGGCAAAGAGATGGATCAAGTCCTCTGAAAACGCCTTATGAACTCCTCATTCTGGCTTCAATAGTCGAGAAAGAGACGGGGCGTTCAAGCGATCGATCTTTAGTCGCTGCGGTATTTGTTAACCGCCTGAACTTGAAAATGCCACTACAGACAGATCCAACGGTAATTTATGGCATTGGCCCAAAATTTGATGGAAATCTCCGAAAAGCAGACCTTCGTAAAGACAGTCCCTACAATACTTATATGCACAAAGGTTTGCCGCCAACCCCGATAGCAATGCCCAGCAAGGAGTCACTCCTGGCGGTTGTTCATCCAGCAAAAAGTGATGCTGTTTATTTTGTGGCGCGTGGCGATGGCAGCAGTCATTTTTCAAAAACTTTAAAAGAGCATGAAAACGCCGTTGATCAGTTTCAACGTAAACGTAGTGCTTCATCTAAAACGAATTCACCGCAATAGTTATGACAACTCAATTCCCTGGATTTTTCATTAGCTTTGAAGGCATTGATGGTGCTGGCAAGAGCACGCACATCGAATCGTTTGCCAAGCTGATGAAGGAACGCTACCCAAGTCGCGAAGTCGTTATGACTAGGGAGCCTGGCGGCACTCAATTAGGCGAACAATTACGCGCCTTATTGCTTGACGCCCCCATGAATCTAGAAACAGAGGCATTGTTAATGTTTGCTGCGCGTCGCGAACACATTGCGCAAGTGATAGAGCCAGCGTTGATAGCTGGCAAGATTGTCATCTCTGACCGCTTTACAGATGCCAGCTTTGCCTATCAAGGTGGTGGCCGTGGTTTGAACTTAGAAAAATTAAATGATTTGGAAAAATGGGTTCAAGGACGTGCGGACGGTTCATTGTTGCAGCCCAATCTCACTTTTTTATTTGATTTGCCTGGCGCAATCGCTGAGGCTAGAAGATCCAAAGTACGTGCCCCAGATAAGTTTGAGCAGATGGATTTGGACTTCTTTGAAAAGGTTCGTCAGGAATATTTGCGTAGAGCGAAGGCGGACCCTAAACGCTTTCATCTAGTGGATGCTACCCAAACCCCAGAAGTGATCTGGAGTGAGCTCAAGTCTTTGGAGATCAAGCTCTAAATGGGTGATCTGATGTTTCCGGGTGGGTCTGTAAAGAAAATAGCCCCATGGCTAGAGTCCATTTGGGATGGTATTAACTTATCCGAATTTCCTAGTGCCGTATTGATTCACGGCCAATCAGGTATTGGTAAATTTGAATTCTCAATTGAGCTGGCCAAAGCACTTTTGTGCGAGGCTTCACCAGCAGCTAAACCCTGCAATCAATGTGAAGCCTGCCGCTGGTTTGATTCTGGAAATCATCCAGACTTTATAGCGCTCGTACCAGAAACACATCGCAAACTCTTACCTCATGGCGATTTTGATACGGACGCCGAAGCACCTAAAAAATCGAAGGCTAGTCAGGCTGATAGCGATGGCGATGCTCCGGAAAAAAAAGAAAAGAAAAGCATTTCTATTGAAGATGCCCGTAGCGCAATCGAAGGACTTTCTATTGGCTCGCATCGTGGTGGCAATCGGGTGATTTTGGTATATCCACTGGAGATGCTGAGAGCGGATTCAGCAAATACTTTGCTCAAGTCTCTTGAAGAGCCGCCAAAGAATACGATTTTTATTTTGCTGGCTGATCGCCTTGACCGTGTATTACCAACCATTCGTTCACGTTGCCGTTTGCTATCAGCGCCAAGACCTGATCGATCTACTGGATTGGAGTGGTTACACCTTCAATTAAGCAATATACCCAGCTTAAAATTGAATGAAGCGGATGTGGAATCCATTTATGACGAGCAGGGCGGGGCGCCCTACGCAGTTTTTGACTCGTTAATAGCTCGCCACAATAAAGATGAAAAAGATGAGCTCACAATTGCCATCCAAGCCTCGAGATATTTATTGCAAGCGATGTCACAGGGTGCTCGAATTAATTGGCTGGATGCTGCGGATAAGGCGCAAAAAGCGCGCTATTCAGTTTTATTGGCTACCATGCAACGTTGGGTCTCCGACCTGCAAAGTTGTGCGCAAATGGGCAATCCTCGGTATTACCCAAAACATGAGGCTGCTATCAAGACCCTTGCCAAGCAAGCGCGCCTACCTAAGCTACTGCGTTTCTGGAAGTCCCTGATACAAGCCCGTCGCCATGAAAATCATCCCTTGGCCACCCGCATTCAATTGGAAGCCTTGCTTTCCCAATACCAGCAGGTATTTGAAGACTAAAATGGCTAGTCATGTTTATAGACTCCCATTGCCACCTCGATTTCCCTGAATTCCAATCCCGCTTACCAGAGGTGTTGGCCAATATGGCTGCCTGCAAGGTTAGTCACGCTCTTTGCGTATCGGTAGATATTCCGGATTTTCCAAAGGTTCGCAAATTAGCTGAAGACCACGCCCACTTGTTTGCTTCAGTTGGCGTACATCCAGATTACGAAGATACGCCAGAGCCTAGCTTTGAATTTCTGGTTGAGGAAGCTAAACACCCCAAGGTGATCGCCATCGGCGAAACAGGCCTTGATTACTACCGCATGGGTGATCGCAGTTATGAGTCTATGGAGTGGCAAAGAGAGCGGTTTAGGACCCATATTCGGGCATCTATCGTGTCTAAAAAGCCCTTGATCATTCATACCCGCTCAGCTTCTGAAGACACCCTCAGAATCCTCAAGGAAGAGGGCGCTGATCGCATTGGCGGGGTTATGCACTGTTTTACAGAAACCACTGAAGTAGCCAAGGCTGCGATGGAGATGGGCTTTTATATCTCGTTTTCGGGCATTGTGACCTTTAAGAGCGCTAAAAACCTTCAGGAAACGTGCAGGCAGGTGCCTTTAGACAGAATGCTGATCGAAACCGATTCTCCTTATTTGGCACCGATTCCATATCGCGGCAAAACGAATGAGCCTGCCTGGGTATCTAAGGTTGGTGAATTTGTAGCTAACCTGAAGGGTGTCCCTGTTGACAAGCTAGCTGAACAGACATCTACTAATTTTTTCCAATGTTTTCAAGTAAATAGACAATTCTCATGAGAAATTCATTTAAATTCATTCACAGCCTAAATGCTGCCTTATTGTGCATTTCTAGCGCAGCTTTTGCCCAGACGGCCGATCAAATTTCCGATTTCACTAAAGCAGCTAAGTTTGATGACGTTTCAGAGGTTCAAGCCTTAATTAAGGCTGGAGTTAGTCCAAATACATTGGACCCAAAAGGCAACCCCATGCTGATCGTCGCTATTCGAGATAAATCCCTCAAGGTTGCTGATTTGCTGCTTGCCAATAAGGCTATTGATGTCAATTTAAGTAATAAAAGTGGTGAAAACCCACTCATGATGGCCTCCATTGAAGGTGAGTTGTCGCTGGTTGAGACCTTGGTGCTCAAAAATAAGGCTGACGTCAATAAGACTGGCTGGACACCATTGCATTACGCCTGCACAACTGGAAAGCTGAGCGTAGCTGAGTTCTTGGTCGCTAAAGGCGCCAAAGTAAATGCATTAAGCCAAAGCGAAACAACGCCTTTAATGATGGCAGTCAGTTCTGGCAACGATCAACTGATTAAGTTTTTGCTGGATAACGGCGCAGATATGCGTATGCGTAACCATGAAGGTTATTCAGCGATTGATGTTGCTGAATTATTCAGTAAGGATGATATTCGTGAGGGCCTAATGTCACGCTGGCAGAAGCTCTATAAACAGCCATATCCAGGTGGCCCAAGGAAGTTTCCTTCATAACTGACATATCCGCTAAATGCGTATAATCATTAATACTCGCACTTCATGCGATGTTCTTAAGATCTACATCTAGATAAAGAAAAAACTAGAACTGACTAAATGTCGGTTCTTGATTCTAAAGCCTCTCAAAAACTAACAAAGAAGCACCAAAAGCAGGTCTTACTTGCTATAGATGACGCTATCCAATTCTTTGGAAAGCAAGCGGCCCTTGCTCGTCGTCTAAAAATCAGCTCTGCAGCCATATCTGCCTGGAAGAGCCTCAAGAACCCCGTCCCCGTAACAACAGCAAAAACCATAGAAAAGCTCAGCAATGGGCTAATTAAAAAGGAGCGTTTTCGCCCCTTGGATTGGCACGTCCATTGGCCTGCGGAGCCGATCTTGAGCAACAAGCACAAACCAACCACTTTACTTATCAACCAAACCACCCCAGAGGAGGGAAAAAAGCATGAACATGCAAACACTACTAGTAAGCATAAATAAAGGCGGCGTAGGCAAGTCGACCATAGCCGGACAACTTGCCCGCTATGCCGGCACATTAGGCCTTCGCGTGTTGATGATCGATTTAGATGATCAGGGTAACTTTAGTCAGGGACTTATTAGGACAAATGTGAACGTATTGAAAAATACGATTACGCAAGTCCTAAAAGGTGATCTGCCAGAATTTAACGGCACATTTGATCTGCTGCCGGCCGATGGCAAGGTGACCGCGGAGCTAGTTGAGCGGGCAAGATTAAAGACGGATCAAGATGGCGTGGCCATCGAGATTGCAACACTTGCACACCAAAACTTTTCAAAGTTTTTGGACTCAGCAAAAAACCACTACGACATTTGCATTATTGATGGGCCTCCAGCTCTGGATACACGCGTCACCATGGCGCTTGCATTGGCAAGTCATGTGATCTGCCCAATTCAATTAAGCCAAGAATCTATTGAGGGAATGGCCTCTACGCTTAACGCATCTAGAGGAATTTTGCGCATCAAGGGAACCACCAACCCAAAGTTAGATTTCTTAGGCTTTTTGCCTAATATGGTTGAGTCAACCCCAAAACAAAAGACAGCATTGGCGGACTTATCTGAGTCACTGGGAAAGCACTTCTTGCGAGATAACGACGGCAAGTTGATGGTTATTCCTAAGCGTGAATGTATTAGGCAGGCTCAAGGCTTGGGCGTGTCCCTTGCCAGCATGACCTCCACCAACAATGGTGCCCGTGAAACATGGTGGAAATTACGCAATGTCTTTGATGTAGTTTTGGACAGAATGGGTTATTCAGCGCTCCTGGAGGATTTAAAAGAAAAGCAGGATCTTGAGCAACAAGCAGCAAAGCAAAAAGCAAAGCTGGCAAAACTTTATGGACCTGATAGCCAGGTTGAGACCGATGACATAGCAGTCATTGAGCAAACTAAAGCTCAAGAATTGACAGGAGACGAATAATGAATGCTGTCAATAAAAAGCCAATGTTTGATCTATCAGCATTTGATACGCCAGCGATTGCTGATAACCAAGTGGCTGTTGTTTTATCAATTCCTGTAGGCGAGATTTGCGAAGACAAGGATCAACCGAGAACTGAATTCGACCAAGAGCAGCTGGAAAGCCTTGCTGGAGATATTCGGATTAGAGGGGTGCAACAGCCCATATCTGTTCGCCCCGCTAACAATGGCTTCTACACAATCATTCAGGGTGCTCGACGCTATCGCGCTAGCGTTTTGGCGGGCAAAGAAACGGTTCCCGCAATTGTTCAATCAGATGAAATCTTGTTTGATGACTATTCACAAGTGGCTGAGAATACTAAGCGCGCAAACCTATCTCCAATTGATATAGCTCGCTTTATCCAGAAGAGAAAAGATAGGGGTGAGACTAATGTTGAGATTGCGAAGAAGCTTGATGAAAATAAGAAGTACATAACTTATCACCTAGCAATTTTGGAAGCCCCATCTGAAATTCTTGATGCCGTGATGGAGAAGAGAATTCGTGGTGTTCAATCAATTTACAACCTAAATCTTTTGTATCAGAAGTCTGCGGATGTGGCTTTGGACTTGTTGAGGGCCAATGAAAGCATCACCAATCAAATGATTAATGATGCCAGTAAATCATTGGGAGCTGTATCAAAATCTTTGGCAACCGAAGACGAGTCAACTCCGGAAAACTCTCCCGCTGAATTCGTCGATAAGTCTGTTGATGAAATTAGCACCAAAGACCAAATTTTGGAGACATCTCGCAAGCATATTCTTCCTGAAATTCCATCTGAAAATAATGATGAACTCGATGAAGATAATGAGCCTCAAGCAGAAACTAAAGATCACACAACTGTTAAGCCTCTTCCCATCAAAACGAAAGAGGAAGTTGTGATCAACAAGAGTCTTTCAGTAGATGTTGCAGGAGTTATACACAACATCAAACTGCAATTATCAAAAAACCCTTCCGCTGTAGCGTTGAGCCGAATTGAGGCTTTAGTTCTAACTAACTATTTTGGCGACTAAATGAGCTCAACCGTGAATCAATTTCAAATTATTGGCTATCTGGGTAATGCTCCAGCGCTTAAAAATATGCCAGATGGTGAGCAGGTTGCCATCTTGCAAATTGCTACGCAAAGCCGCTGGAAAGGTTTGGATGGCTCCTTAAACGAAAAAATAGATTGGCACACAATTTATGCCTATCGTCGTCTGGCCACTACCTCAGCCGATTTCTTAAAAAAAGGAATGCTCTTAAGAGTTGCGGGCAGCATTGAAAACTGGCCAACACCAAGCAATCCTGGCAGCAGCCGCACTTACCTTAAGGCTAAGGAGATTAAGCATTTAACAAGTAATTTCCCGGTTCCTAAAGGCGAGGCAATCAAGATCGAGCCACCCGCAATTAGTGATTCGGAAATATTTGAGGCTGCAAAGTTAGAGTCTGTGAAGAAGGGGGTATCGAGATGAATGTCGCTTTCACTACGATGCAGCCATCTTGGAGTCATCAAAATTGGGCGCTCAAAGCGTCTCTAAATACAACCAATAAGGCTGATAGGAGGGTGGCTGTAGGTGAGGAAAAGGGGGTGTTAGCGCACTCCCTAAATCCGATCTATATGCAGGATCGGAAAATTGATAATTCAGTGTTAGCTAAAACCCACGTTAGAAATATGGTGTGGACGAATATGTATGCAAACACTATAAAAAGCGGGAAAAAGAGGGTGTTAGCGCACCCTCTTAACCCTAGCCTGCTGGAGACACACCGCCTTGATAGGAGGGTAGTAGCTAATAAATTAGTGCTACCGCTTCAACGGTATGCCTGCCTTTCGGTTGTTTTTATTGTAACTCTGAATAAATACAGTAGCAACTCAGTCCGATGGCACCTTGGCCAATCGGACTTTAACCGGACTGCCCTCTTACCAGAAGGACATTTGATTCTCTTGGTAACGGTACGGCCCGCCCGTCGTGGGTTTGAAATGCAGGCATTAGTTAGCGCTGGGTCTGACATTACTGCGATGGGAGATAGGCCTGTAATGCGCTACACCCCCGCAATTACAGGAACCGGGTTGATCGATGTTGGTCAGCCTTTAGTAGGTCAGAAGCGTCCTTCTGGGCATCACTCAGAAGGAGCCACTCAGGCTAGGGGTGGGTTTACTCACAAACATCAAATTACAAATTGGCGCTTTAGGAGTGTTGCGAGCAGCAGGCTTGCAATTGCCGCGCCACCAATCGACCCACCTACCAGCAAGGTGCCAAATTGGTCATGCACGATGACATATCGCGTCGCCAAGTTGTGCCAACCAAATGGCTTCTCTGATACCCAATATGGAATATTGGAAAGTAATAGAGAAACAAGGCTAATGATTGTTGAGAGGGTTGCAAACAAAGCCCCAGTTTTTACTGGGCTATCGGCAAGCATATATAGCGCATCGGCAAACCGTATCTCGGCAATTAGTTGGGTATACACCAATACGGTATATAAAACGCCAAACCCGCTTACGGCCGATAGCCAAAGCCAGAGTACGAAAAAGTTGTCCACGATCAGATCTCCTATCAAGGTTAAGTTGGTTGAAATTAACCACCGGTCCCGTATTGCGGTTCCTGCCGCACGGAAAGAAGTGGTTAAGCAATTCTACCCAGGGGATCTGATCACCCCATTTTTTGGAAGCTCTAGCCAAATTCCAAAAGTACTGTCCATGGTGGACTCCCTGAGAGGTGATTTGATGGAAACATGGCAATCAACCCCATTTAATGCAGCGTCAACTGCGAATGGGGCTTGCCATGGCAATAGCTTTGCACGGGGGTCCGCCACCTTTTTTCCAGGAATTTACGCGAAACTAAGTCAAGATTTGCATTGCGCGACGAGTAGTATAAAACTGTCTGCGACTAAATTTTGTGCCGAGGTGCCCGTATGAGGACGCATCTATTCTGGAAAAACCTTGTTTCAGCGCAGTTTATTTTTGTTTCCCCCATTGCGGCAACAGTGCTCGAATTGCACTTTAAGAATCAAGCATGGATCCCTGCGCTTGCCGTAATGTTCAATTTTGTAATTGCGGTACTAGTTCTCCGATATAGCGACCGCTCCACTGGCTGGCTGCGCCTGCTGCCTGCCTGGAAATGGCTCGCATTATTTAATACCTTCTTGCTGTACTTGATGTTGATCTTGGTAACTGCTGACATAACCCCTCCAACCAGGGCGTTAATACTTTGGGCAGCATTTCCGACATGCCTTTGTTTGGCATTGATTCACTTACCAGGCGCTAACGGAGAAAACTCATGATCCAATCTAAAGCGGCTATCCATGGCAACGTTAAGACCGTGACCGTACCACCTACAAATGAGATAAATATTTGCACCCACCTTTGGGTATTTTTCCTCTTAGAGAATTCTTGGAGATTATCCGCTAGGTTCAACGCTAGAATTTTTTGCGAACCCTCTAACACGCTGTTTATCTTTAAAAGATTGTTGCGAATTGTGTCGGGTAGATCATCGAATGCCGTGTGTTCATCTAGGGCAGTTAATTTTTGTAAACAATATTGGCGTAATTCTAGACTGTCTAGTTTTGTTGCCGTATCCAAGGCCCACTTTAAGGTACTTTGGATTTCAAATTTACTTAAGCCATGCCTTTTTGAAAGAATAAAAATTTCTTCCATCGTAAGCGATTTTTCAATTCCAAGATTAAAGCAGTTGATGATGCGAATTTTTAATCGCCACTTCCAAAAGCAGCTAACAATAGCAAGAAGAGTGATTACAGTTCCACCACCCAACATAAACATTATGACAACTAAAACTAAAGCTTCCCAGATATTGTCCACGGTTGAGTTTCCTTATCGAAGTAGGGTTCTGAAAATTACCCACCGGTCCCGTATTGCGGCTCCACCCGCACGGAAAGAAGTGAGTAATAAATTCTACCTAGGAAACTCAACCACCCCTAATTTTGGTGTTAGGAGCTTTTTATGAGCCTCCATCTATATCGACAAGTCTCTGATTGCGCTTTGCCCTCAAGGGAAAAATTTGTGCTTCTGCGCTTAGCATTTACCGCTACCGATGGGGGGTTAGCAATACTGCCGTTAGACCGGCTGGCAAGTGATACAAGCCTCACTGACGAAGAGATTGGGGCGCATTTAACGTCCTTAGAAGAAAAAGGAATTATTGAAAACCGATCTGTATCAATTCGCAATCCCAATGGCCAATCAACAATTAGTCATGGGTACCAAATTCTTCCTGATCGATTCCCGAAATGGACTCCTGAGCTTCGCAAAGCTCTGCACGAGGAGGATGCGTTATGAGTGTAAAAGTGCAATCAATGGTTTGGGATGCCGATATTGAGCATAACCAAAAGTATGTATTGATAGCCTTGGCTGACCAAGCTAACGACTTTGGCAAAGAGTGTTGGCCAAGTATTGCCTACCTTGCTGCCAAGTGCAATTTGTCGGATAGATCCGTACAAAGAAGCCTAAAAAAACTTGAGGAAGATGGCTTAATTTCTCGCCAAGCGCGTTATGGACGGTCAACTTATTTCACTATTTTTCTTTCTAGATTGGTGGAGTTAAAGCGAAAAGAGTGGGTTGAGGTTGACGAAGATGATCACCAAGATGGTGTAAAAGTTATCCACAACCCCGACAAAAATTCACCCCGTCAAAATGACGCCCCGACAATTTGTCACCCCGACAATTTGTCACCCCCAACAGGAAACCCTTATTCTGTAGGGACCCCCGACAATTTGTCACCCCCGACAAACGGTCGTAATTTAGACAATTTGTCACCACCACCCCGACAATTTGTCACCCATAACCATCCCTTTAACCATCCTTTATCGTCGACGACGACAGAGAATGAAGTTTTCCACAACCCTGAAAACCAAAAAACAAATGCTGCAGAGCATAACGACTTGGGGGCAGTCGTTGAATTAATTTCAACCTGGGAGCAGGGTAGGGGTAAGACGGTCAAAGTCTCACCAAGCGATCGCACAAAAATTTCCTACTGGCTTCAAGTCGGGGTTTCCTCTAACACCCTTAAGGCAGCCTACGACACTGCGGTCGCTCAACGTCAAAAGCAGGGTGATCCAGCTCCGGTAACCATCGGTTATTTGGATTCAATCATCGCCTCTGCAGGCAAGGCGGGAAAGTCTACTAGTGCCCTAGCGAGTGGAAATGGTTCGGGTCTCAATGCTGCACCATGGTATGTCACTGATGCTGGCATTGAAAATGAAGCGAATCGGATAGGGTGCAAACCTCACCCTGGTGAGCCCTTCCCGGAATTTAAGTTCCGAGTTTTAGCTTACCGTCAGATACCCTACGAGCAATACGAGCGAGATAGGAGGGAATACTCAGTCAGCCAATAAATTAACCATAAGCAGCACCATAGAAGCAACCCAACGACTCCATCGAAGAGAAAAGAAAAACCGAAAACCCCACTCGGAAATAGTGGGGAGTCTCTTTGATAGGAGTAGTTATGAAGACTTTTAAAAATGCATTAACCATTAAAGGCAAAAGATTTTTAAGAAACACCAAAAATCAATTTGATCGTAAATCTAGTGATATCAGTCTTGTTCATGCGGGGTTCCAAATTGCAATGTTGGGTGTAGCCCTTGAAGCAAACCCAGCGTTTGCACAGCTTGCTAGAGCTTCCACATTTGCTAATACGGTGTCCACAACGCTTATGTCGGTTGGCATTGCAACCGGATCATCCGCGTCGTTGTGGACTGGCTACAAAATGATGTTTAAGGGCGCAAGCTTTGGTGATGTGTCTCATCTATTGGGTGGTGGCCTACTCGCTGGTGGTGCAACTGCCATCGGTGGCTACTTAATGGCTCCGTAAGGTAAAGGCAGATCGTGGACTCTGTATTTAAAGGTTGCACAAGGCCATCGCTATTGGCGGGAGTTCCAATGCTCCCGCTAATGGCTGTGGCCATGCCATTAATTTTGCTCTCATTTTGGTCTCTATTTATAAGTCCATACCTTACTTTGGTTTGCTTGTGCCTATTAGGGTTTGTTTACTTTTGGATGCGCAAAGTTAGTAGTCATGATGACCAGCGGCTATTACAGCTCTTAAAACGCTTTTTGCTAAGGGTTGCAAAGCATGTATCAGCCAAACATTGGGGGGCAATAACTTACTCCCCAATCAAATATAAAAAACGAAACCGGAAATAACTATGGGCGCAATACCAAGACATGAAGAGCTGGCAACAAGGGAGGCTTGTCTTGCCGACTTTATTCCATTTAATACACCAATTACCGAGAGCATTGTTAAGAATAGTGACGGCTCATACTTGGCGACATGGAGGCTTGATGGAATCTCATTTGAGGCGCAAGACCCGGAAGATATTGAGCTGCGACATGACAGTTTCAACAGCATGGTGCGCAGCCTAGGATTTGGGGTTGCCCTCTGGTCACATAGGCTACGTCGCAAGATTAGTGACCGTCTTGAAACGGATTACGAAGAGCCTGTTGCCAAAGAGATTGCAACCAAGTATTACCAAACCTTCCAGGGCTATCGAATGATGGCCAATGAGTTTTATCTGACTTTAGTTTACAAGCCACCAAGAGCCAAACAGGCTTCCGAAGGATTATCAAGATTCTTTTCTCGTCAGGCAATGCGAAGCCTAGAACAGATTAGACATGATGAGGCTGAAGATCTAAAAAAGATGGCTGAATTCATTAACAAAATGAATTCTAGCCTTCGAGAATATGACCCTACATTACTGGGTGACTATGTTTATGAGGGCGATACTTTTAATAGACAAAGGGAGTTTTATGCCTATTTGGTAAATGGCTACTGGAAGCCCGTCAGGAGCGCTAGCTACCAGTCAATTTCTCAATCGCTGCCTACGACTCGCCAGTTTGTCCAGGACGAATTAATTGAGCTGCGCGGACCAAAAGGGTCTAAGTATGTAGCCCTACTAGATTTACAGGATTACCCGCCAGAAACATCGCCTGGAATTATTAATTTGCTTCTGTACTTGGATTATGAGTTCATTGAGACCATGAGCTTTACGATCATGAGCAAAAGGCAGGCTGAAGGAGCAATCAAGCTTCAGCAAAAACAATTGCGAGCATCCGAAGATATTGCTGCATCTCAAGTAGAGGCCCTCAATAGGGCGCTAGACGATTTGGGTGACGGGGTATTCTGTTATGGGGAGTTCCATTACAGCCTTGCGGTTTTTGGAGATTCGCCTGCAGCCGCAAGAAAAAACCTGTCCGGAGCAAGAACCACTCTAGAGGAGGCTGGCTTCCAAACTGCATTGATAGATCTACTCGCAGATGGAGCATGGTTTTCCCAACTGCCAGGCAATTGGAAGTATCGACCAAGAGAGGCTAAATTAACCAGTAGAAATTATTGCGGCATGAGCGCGTTTCATGGCTTTGCAATGGGGAAACGCAATGGAAACCCTTGGGGTGAGGCGGTAACAGTTTTGAAGACGCCTAACGGCAACCCGTACTACTTCAATTGGCACGCGACTCGTGATGATGTTGATAGTTTTGATGATAAAGCGCCAGGGAACACAACAATTATCGGGGCCACGGGTACAGGTAAAACAGTTGTAGAGCTCTTTCTCATGATGATGAGCCTGAAATATAAACCAACCATTCTTTTTTGGGACAAAGATAGGGGTGCTGAAATTGCGATTCGTGCGCTGGGTGGAAATTACCGAACCTTTAAAAGAGGCGTTCCAACCGGATTAAATCCACTGCAGCTTCCGGCCAATCCGCAGAACACTGCCTATAACATTGAATTTATTAAAGAACGAGTACCAAGAAGGGTAACGCCCAAAGAAGAGGAGCAAATCACTGCGGCAGTCACCCAAGTGCTAAAAATGGAGATGAAGTTTAGGCGTCTCTCCATGGTTCACCAACAGCTACCTAATACCGATGACGATGGCGTAGCCGCGCACTTGGCAAAATGGTGTGCTACTACAGGAGGCAGTTTGGCGTGGGTTGCGGATAACCCAGAACTCACAATTGATTTTTCATCTGACCACCTATTGGGATTCGATGACACTGATTTACTAGAGTCGCCAGAGGTGCTTGATCCTATTACCTCCATCTTGCTACACATGGCCAATTCATTGATAGATGGGCGTAGGTTCATGTATTTCATGGCTGAGTTTTGGAAGCGACTTGAGTTGCCAGCTTGTACTGATTTTGCTGTTAACAAGCAATACACCATTCGCAAACAAAATGGATTTGGCGTATTTGATACCCAATCACCAGCGCAAATTTTAAAAACTCCTCACGTAGCGGCAATGGTTGAGCAAAGCGCAACACAAATATTTCTCCCAAACCCAAAGGCTAGCTATGACGATTATGTAAACGGCTTCTCGCTTACTAAGGCTGAGTTCGAAACGATTAAATCATTCGAACCTCATAGCCGACAAATGCTAATCAAGCAAGGTCATGGAACTGCGATAGTGACCCTTGACCTTGGCGGACTGGGTGAGTATCTAAATATATTGAGCTCTTCGACGGACAACTTAGCAATGCTTGATGCTATTCGTGCCGAAGTGGGAGATGCGCCCGAAGCATGGCTACCAATATTTCAAGAGCATATGGAATTACGCAAGGCTCAGGAGAAAGAAAAGAGTCTTCGTAAGCAATAAATCAGATGCACTAAAGACGTTAGCGCGGAGTATTTAAATTACTTGATAAGGATTTTCACTATGATGTTTTGCACAAAAAAAAGTATTGTCAGAATAATTAAACCATTATTACTTGCGAGCGTATTGTCGATGAGCTCACATTCACATGCGCAGGGAATCCCGGTATTTGACGCGGCCAACTACACCAATATGATTCAAACAATTACTGCATGGCAGCAGCAGATTGCGGCGATGAAACAGCAATACGACCAGTCTGTAACTCAATACCAAGCTCTTACAGGCATTAGAGGGTATGGCTCGTTGTTATCAAATCCACAGCTGCAGCAATTTTTGCCGGCAGATATTCGTAACGTATATACGGCGATCAACACTAAAAACCCCTGGATTACGCTAAATAGCGCCGCACAAGCAGCTAGGAATGCCAAGACAATTTTTAGTTGCGAGTCTGTTCCGGCTGGCATCCCAAGAAATACCTGCATGAGCAGTCTTAATAAGAACTTTGCTGACCAAGACTTGTTTCAGCAAGCTTATGAACAGGTTCAGTTACATGATAAAAAAATCGCTGACCTAATGGCTCAAATTAACTTTACTCAAGATCCTAAAGCTATCGCAGAATTGCAGGCGCGATTGACAGTTGAGCAATCATTTCAGCAGAACGCAATGGCCAAGCTAAGTATCGCAACTGAGTTAGCTAAGACTCAAACAAAGTTGATTGAGCAAGAGAAAAATGAGTATATGATGAACGCCCTTTCCAAAACGGGGCGACCAACTTTTACCACCAAGACTTTTGCAGTTGGTCAATAAATCATGGGAATGATAACTACTGTAGCTCAGGGCTTGCAAAATGGTGTTGATGTTTATGTCAATCAGACTTCGGCAGCAATCATTGGGGCCATCACCCCGATAGTTGGAATTGGGGTAACAATCTGGATCATTAACTACGGACTTGCAGTATCCAGGGGGCAGGCCCAGGCCCCAGTAATGGATTTCACGTGGAAGGCAACCAAAATTGCCATGATCTTAGGTTTGGGTCTTAGTGTTGGCACATATCAGTCGCAGATTATTCCCGTTGTCAATGATGTGTTCTTTAGTCTTGGAAAGTTGGTTTCGTTAAAAGGTTCTAACAACTGTAATTTTAGCGCAAGCCAAGTGTTTCAGATGATCGACTGCAATGAGTCTCACTCAATGGAGTTTACTAAAGCATTTTGGACTGCATTAAAGAATGGAGGGCTCACAAATATAGGGCTTTCAATTTTGGTGGCGATTTATGCAACTCTTTTATCAATTGGGATTGTTTTCTACTACTTGGTGATATCGGTTGAAATTCTCTATTGCTATCTTGCCCTTCAGCTTATTTTAGGGGTTGGACCATTATTTATTTGTGCTCTGGCATTTGAGCCTACCAAAAAATACTTTGATGGCTGGATTTCTAAAGTTGGGAATTTATGCGTATTCTCGATGCTTTGCTTTGCTTACATGGGGATGACGGTTTCTATTATTGAGAGCATATTGATTGAAGCGCTACCTGGCGCGACAGCACAGAGTGCCGACGCATGGGCGATTGCGGCAGATGCCAATACTGACATTCTGCTTCTTGTGCCACAGTTGGTTTTGATGTTTTTAATGCTGGGATGGGTTGGAACTCGTATTTCTGGGATTGCTGCAGCACTTTCAGGCTCATCTCCTGCAGGTAGTTCTGCAGCTGCGTTCCTAGGTGGAATGCTTACTAGAAATATTATAAATAGGGCTGGAATACCAAAACCACCGAAGAGTCCAGGCGGAGATAAAGGTGGCTCAATTACTAATGGGAGTCCCCCTACACAGTCAAGGTCGGAGCGTCTTGGTCAAAATCTTGGGAAAATCGCTGCGCGGGGGAGGGAGATGGTTCGAAAGCGCAATGGTTAAGGTTTTGTGCTTTCAGAGGCGTTATTCGGTTTTGGTGCCTCCATGAACTTAGGCAATTTTGTGCCGCTCATGGCTTTGATCACCTTGTCCTCTGCGCTACCCGAATTTTGACTTGTAGGTTTTGTTTCTTCACTTTCGTTACAGGCTGTGAGGATTAATAGTGGAAATAGGGCTGCAATCAGCGTGAGTTTATTTTTCATATTTTCCTTAGTTGTTCGTCGGAGTATTAATATATTAACGCCTAGTTAACAATTTTGATGACAAGCGCCATACTATTTATCTTACATGGAGAGTTAATTTGAAACAATGTCCTTTTTGCCTCACCAGTATTTCGGTTGGCGCTACTGTTTGTACAGGATGCGGCGCCTTTGAGCAACCAAACGCAGTTGCAAGCTCTGCCCTTAAGAAGTATTTCTACATGGTGGGAATTCCGATGATGAGTTACCAACTCGTCGATTTCACTGCCAGCGCACCCTTTTGGGCGGGGCTGATTAAACCTGGATCTACGATTGTGAATGTTGTGTCAACTATATTGATATTTGGATATCTGTGGAAATTTTATCTTCCTTGGGCCAATACAATCATGTGGTACAGAAAACACTAAAAGCTCTTGAATTTCGTGGTGAGTGTAGTAAAATTATTCTCGTTAGATTACCAAACGTTAGCGCGTTGAACTTGATAGGATAAGCCTCTAGGCAATTCATTAAATATCAAAGCACTGTTTTTTAAATAGCGGTACCAACAGGGTTAGCGCCCTTCGCAATTAACTTGATGGGATTTTCATGGCCAGCAAAAAGCCTTTAGACGGTGAATTTTACGATGCGGCAGCTCACTGGGAAACCAGTCGCCAAGAGATGCTTGAAAAATCAGAGGGTAGGGCGTGGATTATTGCTCGAGTAGCTGTAGTCATTACCCTCTTATGCCTTATCGGGCTGTTGATAATGTTGCCGTTTTATAAGGTAATACCTCTTGTTTTCCAAGTGGACAAGACCACTGGTGAAACTCAATTAATTGATGCTACCGGTTCATCCACAGTGCAAACAAACGAATTAATTGATAAGCACTACATAGCCGATTACGTCTCATCTCGCGAGCGCTATGTTTGGACTCTACTGCAACATGACCATGATCATGTGATGAATTTATCGGATGAGCGAACCGGTAGGATGTATGACGCTCAATTTGAGGGAATAAATGCCAAGGATAAACGTCTTGGGTCGGATACGGATCAGCGCATAACACGCTTAACCGTTTCTCTTCCGCCCGGAGAGCCTGGTAAGGCGGTGGTTCGATTTGATCGCGTAACCAGACAGGGTGGTGTTGATAAGCCACCAGAGAAGTTAATAGCGACCCTTAGTTACGCCTATAAGCCACTAGCAAACAATGTTCAAACAGGTTTCGCTATCGATAACCCGTTAGGCTTTACCGTTAATGGATATGTCGTTGATGCCGAACTTACCGGCGTTGGACCCAAGGTGACCCCATGATGTCCGGGTCAATTAGATTGGCGCTGAACTCACCGAAATTATTAACAATTTTTTGCATGTCAATCATGCTGTTCATTGCCTCTCAAGTGGCTTATGCGCAAACCAGCCAACCCAAGAGTGAGGATGCAAGCGCACCAAAGAAAGAGGTTGCTGTAACCCCTAAAGTCGTTGTGATGGCGAAAAAGCCAAACTTAACCCCTGAAATTCCAAAAATCCTAAATGTCGATTACGACGCAGACTCGCAGTCTACGGTGGTGCCCGTTCTGACTAAATTGGGATTTGCAACGCAGTTATTTTTTGCGCCAGGGGAGCGAATTGAAGCCTGTGCTGCGGGCTCAACACCATGTGTTTTTGGTGGTGATTCTGACGGCTGGGTTTTGCTTGGGAAGGTAGGTGATGATTCGATAACTCTAAAGCCTGGCTTAGCTGCAGCTAATACCAATTTGTTGGTAAAAACTAATTTATATCGCTATGCATTTGATTTGCGAGTGCTTGGTGAAAAGGAAAAGCAAAATGGGAATTGGACCATTGCTTTTCAGCACTCATCTATAGAGCAGTCGCCTGCAGAAAAGAGCCGCGTCTTGTTAGATGAACGCTTAAATAGCTCTGTACGCATCAAGCGTAATACGAATTACACAATGCAGAAAATCGAAGGTACCGAGGAAATTATTCCAAACCAAGTTTGGGATGACGGTCGGTTTACTTATATTCGAATTCCAAACAACCGCTCAATTCCTACAATTTTTAAAGTTGCGCCTGACAATCAAGAGTCAATGGTTGAGTCGCATCTTGAAAACGATGTCTTGGTTGCTCACCAAGTAGCGCCGCGCTGGGTATTGCGCCTATCAAATCAAGTCGTTGGTATTTGGAATGAGAGCTACGATCCTGATGGCGTGCCTGCAGTAAACGGAACCACAATTCCAGGCGTAATCCGAGTTGTGAAGGGGGTTCAAAAGTGAGCGAACTTAATCAAATTGAGTCCGGGGATCAGCCGCACGAAGAGGATGAGTACTTGGCCGGGGGAGGCAGATCCCATATTGGCTCAAATACTGCCCTTAAGCGCAAAACAAATGTTTGGAAGGTTGCTATCCCGCTAGTTTTCATAGCTTCTTTTATAGCTGGCGGATATTGGTTTTATCAAAAATCACGCGCTAATCATTTGGCCGCCTTAGGCAATAAGGCGAGCGAAGTAAATTCCAACAATGCTGCACCTGGTGCAACTGCAGGGCAGCCAACAAGTACACGACGCACATTAGGGGTTGATTCCGATGGCTTTGGAGGCGCAACCCCACCAGGCCGTCAGCCAACTGAGCAGGGCAGTACGCAGGCCAAGGATGGATCAACTGCTCCTGGGGCTGGTGTTCCTGGACCGCTATCTTCTTCGCAAGCATTAAAACAAAGCGGGCCTGGACAGCCCTTAGCGCCAACCTCACCTTACGGGGCTGTTGACCCTAATGTACCAATGATTCCGCGATCACGATTTGATTCCCCGCTGGTAATGCAGGATGGTATTTCAGCCTCATCAGCCATGCCGGGTATGGCTGGGGCAAACAGAGTAGCGGTCTCAGCTGGCACTTCTCAGGGAGTCGGTGGGCTTGCGCAACCTACGATGCCTGCTTTCCCTGACATATCAAAAATAATGCCAGCACAACCAACTCAACCCGTTGGTGCATTTGGTAATCAATTAACTCCTAGCAAAACACCAAAAGCCACAGCTACGTTACTAGGCAATCGCAGTCTAATGTTGGCCAAAGGAGCTTCGATTGATTGCGGTCTTGACACCGCATTCTCTTCTGATGCAGCAAGTCAGCTGTCATGCACGGTTACGAAGAATGTGTATAGCGATGACGGAAAGGTTGTGTTAATCGACAAAGGATCAAAAGCAACCGGCGAATCCGGCACCAGTATTAAGCAAGGCCAAACACGCGTCTTTGTTTTATGGACGCGAATCAAGACCCCAACTGGGGTAGTGATTGATTTGGATTCTCCAGGAGCTGATTCGTTGGGTCGTGGCGGAATTTCCGGGGATGTTGATAACCACTTTATGGAGCGATTTGGCGCTGCTTTTCTCGTCTCCATGTTTCAGGATGTTGTGGGCTATGGCATTGCGAAAGCAAGCACTGGGAGCAATAGCACCAGCGTTATACAAAACACGCAGTCATCAGGAAACTCTTTAGCGACAGAGATTGTTCGCAATTCGATTGGAATTCCGCCGACACTTCAAAAGAATCAAGGTGATCGAATTTCAATTTCAGTGGCTCGTGATTTGGACTTTAGTAGTGTTTATGAGTTAAAGGCCAATTAATATGCGATATAAGTTCGAAGGATCTAACAATCGTATTGCTAGCCCCTCAGACCATGTTTGGCAAAGTTTATTAAGCAAGGCGTATGAGGTTGGTGATCACCCGATTTGCCTTTGCAATGATCGCAATCCTCCCATGTACTTATCAAAATTTAGTGACGAATACGTTCTAAAGCGCATGCCTGGAACCGGGGCTTTACATGCCTCCCACTGCGACTCCTACGAGCCGCCAATTGAGTTATCGGGGCTTGGTGAGCTTTTGGGAACCGCAATTATCGAAAACACCAAGCTGGGCACTACAACACTTAAGATCGGCTTCCCACTACGAAAAATGCCGGGTAGAGCGGCACCAGTCGCCAATCCCGATGCATCAGTTTCTAGCGTTAAAGCAGAGGGGAAGAGATTGGGGTTTAGAAGCCTCTTGCAATATTTGTGGGCAGAAGCTGGCTTTAATCGATGGACTCCAAAGATGCAGGGTAAGCGTAATTGGGTAGTGATTGGGAAGTATTTAAATGAGGCGCTCAATGTATCTATGGTTAAGCACCTTTCTCTTTCTGAGTCATCATTTTTGCCTCATAGATGGCTAGAGGAAACCGATCCTAAATTTATTGAAAATGAAATGCGCCGGAAGGAGCGATGGATTAAGGCTTCTCAGTTTGATTCTAATCAAAAGGAATTATTGCTTCTTATTGGAGAAGTTAAAAATATTTCCGAGTCTCGTTTTGGGTACTCGATGGCGATTAAACAAATTCCACACATTCCTTTTTACATGGATGCAGATGTGCATCGAAAACTATTGAAGCATTTTGAGGGAGAGCTGACCCTACGCAATGCGTTTCCAGGGGGGCACCTAATGGTTATCGGCACCTTTGGAATAAATGAATCCTTGACAGCCAAATTTGAAGAGCTTGCGTTAATGTATGTAGACGAAAATTGGCTACCAGTTGAGTCTATGGGCGATGCTGCATTAACAAGCTTGCTGGTAAAGCAGGAGCGCACCTTTGTAAAAGGAATGCGTTACAACTTAAGTATTCATAAGCCACTAGCAAGTGCAGTTCTATCGGACACAGGTCCAAAGCCAACGGCACTCTACCTGACGCCATCAGAAGTTAATCAGTCAAATTTCATCAACGAGCAAACCGAATTAATCGCCAATAGCGATATGGATAGCTGGATCTGGAAACTGAACGAACCTTTACCTAATCTTCCTCAATTGCAGGGAAATTCATATTCAAACGAAGGAGCTGGTCATGAGCATTAATTTCAAATCAAGCCTATTAGCCTTTTTACTCTCTGCGTCAGCGCTTTTCCCGCAATTGGCAAAGGCTGACGACTGGGGTTGTCAAGTTGCGCTATGCATGGCCAATCCAGCTGGAGCCACAGCGGTTCCTGAGTGCGTTCCGGTTATGCAGCGTCTTTATGATGCGCTAAGAAATAAACGCCCTTGGCCAACTTGCGATAGAGCGCAAGCGCCTGCGCCACAGCAATTCTTTGTACCTCAAACCAACGGATCTGGCTCGCAGGGTTCCAATTCTCAACCACAACTTCCAACAGGTCAGCCATGAACAATGCCTCTAAACCTATTGATTCTCTTGGCAAAGATTCGATGGTCAAGCAATTAATGCTACCCCTGCAATCATATTTCAAGGATGGCGTTACAGAGATGGTTATTAATCGTCCTGGAGAGTTAGTTACTGAATCAGATAATGGTTGGGAGTTCCATTCGGTGCCTGAGCTGACATTACTTCACCTAAGACAGCTTGCGCAAAGCATTGCTACCTTCACTGATCAAAAAATATCTTCATCGCACCCGATTCTGTCGGCCACGCTCCCGGGTCAAGAGCGCGTACAAATCGTAATGGAGCCAGCGGTTCCACCAGACTGCATTAGCTTTACAATTCGCCGCCCTCAAATGAAGGTAATTCCCATGTCAGCATATGTTGATGGAGGATATTTTGACGATACTTTTTGGAGCAAGCCAGAGGGCAACATTGAGAAGCTTGACCCCAATAGTCAGAAGCTAATGAAATTACTTGAAAGCAAATGCTTTCCTGAATTCTTAAAGGCGTCTGTGGAAAACCACTTAAACGTTGCAGTGGTTGGCGATACAGGCTCTGGCAAAACCACATTTATGAAATCACTATGCCAATACATTCCGAGCTGGGAGAGGGTGATCACCATTGAAGATGTTCGAGAGCTGTTTATGGAAGATAAAGCAAATCAAGTCAATTTACTTTACTCAAAAGGTGGTCAAGGTAAGGCAAACGTTACACCCGCAGATTTGATTGGTAGCAATATGCGCATGAAGCCCGATCGCGTTCTTCTTGCTGAGTTACGCGGGTCAGAGAGTTACGACTTTCTTAAGCTCTTGACCACGGGCCATAGTGGCTCATTGACTTCATTCCATGCTGAAAGCTGCCCAACAGCAATCCCAAGGTTTGTCTTCATGGCAAAGGAGCACCAGGAAGCCGCTGCATATACCCAAGCCGAAATCGCGAAATTATTTTTAATGACGATCGATGTTGTAGCTCATGTGCAAGCCCGATTTATTTTTAAAGGCGATCAGCTAATTGGGAAGAAAAGGGTGATGACCGAGATTCATTTTGATCCGTTTAAGAAGCGTGAGTTGGCTTATGGTCATTAATGGGCGCATTAACGACATTTGACAAAAATTTTTAGTAGGAAAGCTGTAGGTATTGCCAAGTATTTTTTTATGAGTGAAAATAGGTGTATGCGTTAGCGCGCACCATAACTTGATAGGATTAACATGTCTGTTTTTTATAAGCAGTTCGCTTCTATTGTCATTGAGCGTTTGCTATTACTATGCTTTGCCAGCATGGCGGTTTTAGCCATTGTCGGCTGCTCAAGCGGTCCTAGACCGGTCTTACTGCCTGATGGGCAAGCGCGGATCGCCATAAATGAACCCATCAACACAATCCCTTCAACGGAAGTTCCTGATTTAACTCTCGAGGACTCGCCAGCTGAAGTGCAGGTGAGGCTTGCAGCTGTCTCAACAATCTCGAAGGCCAATATCGTAATTCCAGTAGCGCCAGAGCCTGAGCTGATTTGGCAGCTCAAAAAGGGAGAAACCATAAGGTCTGAGCTTACCAAGTGGGCGAAGGATTCGAATTGGTCACTGGTTTGGCAGTTCGATAAAGACTGGGTAATTCCTTCTAACTCAGAATTTACTGGCAGCTTTGATATCGCCGCCGCCAAAGTGATTGAAACACTTTCCTCCAATGGAATTCTTATTCACGCTAATTTCTATAGCGCAAACAAAACTTTAGTAATTACAGGCCCGGGAGTCACGCCACAATGAGAAATTACATTTCAAAAACTAAAAAATTAGTACTATTGGCCTCGCTGTTAGTTGGCTGTGTCTTTATTACCGCTTGCTCAGGCTTTATTGGGGCCAAGAATAATCAGCGTCAGGCTGAATATGAAGAGCAAATTGCAAAACAGGGCAATGTTGATCCCGCAAGACCTGTGGTGATTAAATCAACTGGGGCTTACCTTGCTGGAGAGAAAATTACAGTTGCAGAGCAGTTGTCGCCGCTTCTTAAAAAGAAGGTGGTTTACAAACCGAGTCGCTCCGTAATGTTGCCTGACGTTGCTCATTGGATTAGCGAAGAATTTAATCTCGTTGCGGATTTAACGGGATTGCAGGTTAATACGACGACCCAATCCACCGGCACATCTATGCCTGGAGCGCTTAACACCAGCGCATTGCCAAGCGCTGCTACAGCGCTTGCTTCCAATCTATCGGGGGGCGCTGGCTTGCCGGCTCCGCTTGGTGTTTCTGCGCCCGCAAGTAATACCGGCGGCGTTTTTCAAGCTCCAACGAATACGCAGTTAGCGCGCCTGCCATTACAGATTCCAATGAATCTTAATTACGAGGGCACCTTAAACGGTCTTTTAGATCAGTTGGCGCAAAAGACTGGGGTGTGGTGGAAGTTTGCAGATGGTAAGGCCATGTTCTTTCGTAGTGAATCAAAAACTTTTTATCTTCCAACTATTGCCCGCAGCTTTAAGGGTAGCTCAACCATCACAACTACCTCAGCATCAGTTTCAGGATCATCAGGCTCTGGTGGTGCCAATGTCTCAGGGGGAGCAAGCAGCTCTTCTGGTGCTGAGAGCACTTCCCGTTATGACGTAGATCTTTGGAAGGATATTGAAACCACTGCCAAGGTCGTAGGTAAGGGTGCTGAAGTAGCTATTAATGCTGCCGCTGGCTCCATTACGGTGACCGGTTCGCCCGCAGAAGTTCGTCATATGGAAACATGGGTAAAGACCTTATCTGACCAGTTGTCCCAACAGGTTCAGATTGACGTCAACATCTATACGGTTGCGGTTAATAGCGAAGAAAACTACAGCTGGAACCCTAGTGTGATTTTTAAATCCGCTGGCAATCTGGGTTTTAACGTTACCGGCGTTCAAACCCCAGCAGTGATTGGCGGCATGACGCCATTTAATATTGGTGCATCAGTCATTAATTCATCGAATTATGCTGGATCTACCGCGGCTCTAAATGCGCTATCAACAATTGGTAAGGTGACTGAAAAACTCCATCAGCAAGCAATTGCGATGAATGGTCAACCAACACCGGTGCAATTGGCAAGACAGCAAAGCTACCTTGCCTCATCTAATTCAACAACGTCTGCCAACGTGGGCACTACAACGTCACTTACGCCAGGGACCTTCACAGTTGGTTTTACGGCGATGTTTGTGCCGCGCATCATAAACGGCAAGATTGTGCTGGCCATGACGATGACCAATAGCGCATTAGTCTCCCTTAAGACGGTCACCAGTGGCTCAGGTTCTTCGCAAGCCTCTATTCAAACACCCGACATTGATACCAGCACTTTCCAAAATACGGTGACTTTAACGCCTGGCGATGCTTTGCTTCTCACCAGCCTTACCAAAGAGACTGGCTCAAACCAAAACTCAGGAATCTTTTCTCCTTTCTTCTATTTGCTCGGAGGTGGATTTGACTCGACTGCAGGCAAGCAAATTATGGCCATCGTTGTTACAGCGAAAGTACTTTAATGAAACTCTCTCTTATTCCAAAAAACAAAATTATTGGCTTCGCGCTAGTTATAGTGATTTGCTCCATTCTTGCTGCTGCCATATATTTGTATAGTAGTGTTGACAAGCCGACTCAAAAGAGGCCGCAGAGCGTAGTACAGTCAGGAGGGCTTGTCCTTACTCAAGTCCAAACTGATGCAAAGGCGGCCATGGATTTAAGCCCAGAAACCTCGGCTAATGTCCCGGCTACAAGCAAGCCTGAAGCATCAGGTTTAGCCAAGAATGAAGAAGTGGTGAAGACCGCTACACAGCCGGGCCAGGACGGAGTGGGGACTGTTGCGAATAAAAAAGCCTCTGCTGCTATAGGTTCTCCAGACGCTAAATCCTCTACGCCTGCCGATTGGGCTGCCCCAACTTTAGGTGATCTAGAAAAACTGCGTTCTGAAAATGCCATGCTTGCCGAGCAACTAAAAAATGCCGAGCTCAAAACAAAAATTGCTAAAGAAGGTAGTGTCCCAGGCATCCCTGGGGCACCCAATCCCAATGCAGCGCAAAGCCCAGGCCCCACTAACTCAGCGAGAGGACCTCGCGTACTAATGATTGCCGGTGGCGAGAATAATTACCGTGCCAATGTCTCGATGCCAAATGGCCAGACTATTACAGCATCAGTAGGAACTGTTATTGCTGGCTATGGCGTAGTTAGCGCCATCACACCAAATGAAGTGCTGTTTGGCTCGGGTAAGGCTAAACGATCTATACCCTTGGTTGGCAATAGCGCCAACTCTGATTTTGTCATGGGGCAATAAGAATGATTCTCCAGCTTGGCAAAACGCGTTGGTATCTTGGCATGCATTGGAATGCCTTTGATACAGCGCCCAACTTTAGCGAAATCAAAACAGAAGCGCAGCATTATGGAGCCAATCTTTACGCATTGCGGGTTAGCGAACTCGCAGTTCAAGCAGGGTTTGCTTACGATAGCGATGGAGCGCTTACTAAAAAGTCGAACAAGACATTTTCGCTTGCAGCCCGCTTAGCAAGCGCCGTTGCTGAGCCTTGGTTTGGCATATTTCAGCTAGGCGATGGTGTGTATTGGTACATTGCCGTTCGAGATGGCTATTCCATTCTCCCGGATGGCGACATTATTGGCACTGCACAAGAGATTGATGAAGTGCGCTCAGCGCATGCAGGGTTTAAAGATTGGAAAAGTGTTGAAGGGGATTTAAGTGCCTTAAATGAGTTACTTGCCAATATTGCCCAGCGCGAGGCTACTGGGATTGTTGCTAAAAGTAAGCTTGTTACAGTCAATGCCATTGGGGCAAGCAAAGCGTTGCCCTGGAAGGGCGTCACGATTGGAATGGTTTGCGCCGGACTGGTAGGAGGTGGGTTTTATTGGCATGCCTTGCAAAAAGAAGAGCAGGCACGCATTCATGCTGCTCAGGTGCTAGCAGCGCAACAGCAAAAGATGGCTGACCAAGCATTAGCGCCTTTGAATGCGCCCATGCCCAATAGTTGGCTTACTGCCTGTAAAGCAGCGGTGTATGCACTACCCCTGACTAAATCTGGCTGGAAGTTAGTGGGAATAGATTGTCAGAATAATGAAGCGCTGGCTCAGTGGAAATTAGCGCCTGGTGCAACGGTAAAAAATCGACCAGAAGGGGCGCTCAGTAACGATGGCGCAAATATTTCACAACTACTGCCCCTATCTTTTGGGGTGAGCGCTGGCCAGAATAGCGCCTCTATCGAGCCACCAGGCAGTTTGCAAAGCAATCTTCTGGCTTTGCGCTTTATTGCGCAAAGCACCGGCATGAGCTTGGAGCTAACAACGCCGACTGATACTGCCGCAAACGCCTTACCAGGCCAGATTAATCAAATGGCGCAACAAGTCAATAACGCCGCCTCTCAAGTCAAGCCGTTGCAAAAACAAAGTTTCACTTTGGTTAGCTCAACAGCTCCATTTTCAATTGATTTTTCGAGCGTGCCGGGAATGCGAATGACTCATCTTTCTAGCAGTTTGGTCGATAGTGCTGGGTACAAATTAGAGGGCATGGTTTATGGATACTAGAAAATCTGTTTTAAATTCATTTAATGGCTCAAGACCTTCCATGGGTTTTAAGTTTGAGTTATTACCACTTCGTCTTTTGGATAAGGTTGCGCTAGACGTGAAGACTAAAACCGTCTTTACAGATCTACGCACCTCGGGCAACCCACACTTTATGACTTGGCTAAATAAGACAAAGCGCAATGATGGCTCAATAACGGTAGAGCTTCGCGAAATCGCCCAGATCGCTCAATTGCACGAACAAGGATTTGCTCAAAAAGCGATTGGTGGCGACAAAAGTGAGCTATTGGTGCGTAACTATGCGCTCGATCTGATTGCCCAGGCTAGCAAGTATGGTGCATCTGATATTCATATCATGATGCGTGGTACCCATGCGGATGTGCAGTTTGAAATTGGTGGCGATCTATATCACTTTCTGACAGTATTTCACAATGAAGGTGGCGCTATCGCCAGAGCGATTTTTCAAGGCATTGCCCAAACTAAGGCTGCAATGTATGAAGAGCTTGCATATCAAAATGCGCAAATTTCCGGCTCGGAGTTTCCGCCAGAATGCAAACTATCTTCTTGCCGTATTTTTAGAGGGCCAGCTTTTTCTTTAGGCGCACAAGGCGGCGGATTTATGACAATCCGTTTGCAATATTTGGCAGGACATAAAAAAGAAGATGGGCTTGACCCCTTGTCCTATCCAGAGCGTCCCGCCGGACACTTTGCATTGGCGGAGATGGGTTACTCTGCAGCACAAATTGCAAAAATAGACATTTTGATGAATACCCCGGCGGGGGTTGTTCTTTTTACTGGGCCTACTGGTTCCGGTAAAACCACCACTTTGTTTCAGATCTTGCAACACCTAGCCAGAATCAAGCCCTATAACCGCCAGGTCACTGTTGAAGATCCGGTTGAAAACCCGATGCCCTGGGCGGTGCAAATGGTGATCACCAACGCCAAAAACGATGAAGAAGTGGGTATAGAGTACGCAAACTTGGTTCGCGGGGCGTTGCGTATGGCCCCTAAGATTTTATTTTTAGGAGAAATTCGAGGGCCAGCAGTTGCCGCATCCGTCATTGAAGCAGCCTTAACAGGTCACCAAGCATGGTCTACTTTGCATACTCCTGACCCGTTTGCAGCGATCGATCGTATCGAAACAATGGACCCCGTTCTATTGCCGCGTAAACGGTTTTGCGATCCTGCCATTCTCTGTGGAGTGATCACGCAGCGATTAATCCCAAGAGCTTGTCCCCACTGCAAGGTTTCGTTGAGCGATAGCGCAGCTTCGGGCTTTTCATTGGATGCGCGACTTTTATCCGCTTTGGGAACTTGGGGTGATGTTAATCAGGTTTATCTGGAAAAAGAGGGTGGATGCCAGCATTGCAATTACACCGGCAAATCCAAAAGGGTGGCGATTGCGGAAGTGGTTTTATGCGACGAAGCCTTGATGGACGATTTTGTCAATCATGGCACAAGCGTTGCGCGTAAAAATTATCGCGCAAGAGTTGATTCGGATCGACCCTTATTGGAGCAAGCGCTGCACTTAGTTTTTACTGGTGAGGTTGACCCTCGGGCGGTGGAAAAAACCGTTGACTTAATTAGCTCTAACCCTGCCAGCTCCATGCCTTACGGATTGGTTGCGTGATGGAAAACTCACAAATGGGTTTTTTAAAACGCAGTCAAGCCCGCCTAACACAGTCTCTTGCATCTGAGTATTTCGAAGGTTTAAGAGGGCTACTGCCTTTGCAACTGCAGGGGGCATTTAGCCGGAAAAGTAAATTAGATTGGAAAATTAGGGGCCCCTTTTATCAGCACTTAGTTGACCAGGTGGGCAATGAGATTGCTTTAGAAAAAGCCTTAGTGCATTTTAGAGATCGTATGCTGCGCACCAAAAAGCATGCGTATGCCAGAATCATTTTGCTGATTATTCAAAAGCTACAAAATGGTAAAAAATTCTCAGAAAGCTTAGAGGGATTAGTAGGTAGCGAAGAACTCGCAATCATCAGTGCGGGTGAGCTTGGCGGTAAGTTGCCTTTTGCTCTATCGCTCATATTGGAGCAGCGTGAGCGCAGTGTTCGGTTAAAGCAGACGTTACGACAAGGACTCTCAAGCACTGTGGGGCATTTACTCATTGCTTGCGCGGTGTTGTGGTATCTGGCAAGTGCTGTGATACCAGGCTTAGAGTCTGCCGTGCCGCGAGCAAAAGCCCAAGGCTTAGTCCATTTTTTGTACGCTATAAGCGGCTTTGTGAATTCTGCCTGGATTTTCTTAATCCCTGTTTTCATTGGCTCAGCATTAGCGGCTTTGCTTTGGTCGCTGCCCCGTTGGACTGGGCCAACACGCCTCGTTGCCGAACGCCACTTTCCGTATAGCTACTACCGTGATTTGGTGGGCTACCAATGGCTAATGGTTTTCGCTACTCTTTTGGCCTCCGGAATTTCTGATGTGCAAATTTTGCAAATGCAGGCTAAAGGTGCAAGCCCATATCTTTCAGAGCGTCTTTCACTCTTATTTCATCGCTTGCGTAGTGGCGGCATGAGCTTGCCAGAAGCCTTAATTTCACCCACACGACAAGGTGGGCTATCGATGAATTTCCCATCGCCAGAAATTAATGAATCAATTATTGCTCTTTATGGATTTGCTAATTTTCCGGAGCGCATTACCAAACTTGTAACGACGTGGGCTTCTCAAATTGAGGCTCGTACATTGGCCTTGGCCAATACCACCTCCAAATTCTTTGAATATTCAATGATGTTTGGAATGGCGATATTAATTTTGGCAGTTCAAGATCTATCAAATCAAGTTGGCACCGTAGTGAAGTAGTGCGGCAGTGTAGTTATAAAAAAGCAGTTCAACCTTTTAATCAGTAGTTGGCAGTAACAACCCTTTAGGAGAATCAAAATGCGTGATCTTATTGGCGGTCTTTTTGCCGCTTTAGTAACCATCATTGGTATTGTGGCTTTAATCGCTCTTTACAACAACGTCACCAGTAGCAATAAGTCCAGTCAAGCGTTAACGGATCTAACCTCTATGGTTGGGTCAATTCAAGCGACTTATATTAGTCATCCGTCCTACACCAATCTCTCAGCGACTGTTGTTGTCAACGGCAATTTAGCACCAGCTACGATGATCTCTGGCGCAGCGCTCATTAACCCCTGGGGTGGTAATGTGACTGTGGCACCTGCAGCTAATACTAGCTTTTTTACCGTTACCGAACCTTCAGTTCCCAATGATGCCTGCGTAAAAATGGCGACCGCCATTAGCAACTTAGGCGCTCTTTCTATTAACGGTACCAGCGTGACTCTACCAGCAGACCCTAGTGTGGTTGCAGGTACCTGCACAGGCAATTCCAACTCACTCGTATTTACTTTCGGCCATTAATTTTGCTTTTATTTTCGAGAGTCAAATTCGTATGCCTAAAACCCTCTTAGACCTGGTGTTCTCAGACATTTATTTACTTGAGAATCCCAGGGACTGCCGCTACAAAGAGTCAAGCGATTCACTGCGTTTGCGTGAATTCGAGCCGCCCTTGCACGAAGAGCTCTCAAAGCTCTATCGTTATCTTGGTGAGCGGTGTGATGCTAGTGCGCCGGGGAGCATGACGGCCTTATGGCCCGCTGCCACACAAAGCGCTATGCGTCTTCGGGTGACTAATTTAGTTGGCAGTAATGACCAGACTGTTTTTTATATTCGGCGCTATCGACAGGGAGTGGCCACCTTAGCAGATTTGGGGGTTCCTAAGCCGATCATTGAGCGCCTTTTAAGCCCAACATTAACGCAGGGTTTGTGCATGCTGGGCGGCAAAGCAGGCTCTGGTAAAACGACTTTAGCCAATAGCATGATTGTGGCGCGTCTAACTACTTTGGGTGGTGTTTGCGTTACCGCAGAAAATCCCGTAGAGCTACAAATTGCTGGTCGCCATGGTGATGGTATGTGTTTTTCGCATGAGGTTGGTAGCGATCAAGAGATGGCTAATGCGGTAATCAATTTTCTGAGAACCTCTCCCAATATTATTTTCCTTGGAGAAATCAGAGATGCTTTTGTGGCCAAAGAAGCCGTGCTGGCAGCCCTGTCAGGCCATTTAGTTATCACCACGTTTCATGGCCATTCATTAGTAGGTGCCTTAGCCCGTTTTGCAGGCTTTATTGGGGATAACAATTTATTGGCCGATGCACTTTCTGCAGTGGCCTATTTGGAGCTGTGTGAGACCAAAGATCAAACAGAACTTTTTTCATTAAAGTCTGCAAGCCCCTTAAGCGATGGGCGGGGACAAGGCCAAGAACAAAATGCGCCCGCTAGCATTAGAAATAGTAAAAAACTCACTATTGATTTTTTATGGTTCTTGGGTCCTGAAGGCACCGCCTTAGCGTCGGTCGTTCGTAGCGGTAATTTTTCAATGCTTTCTTCAGAGATTTCGCGCCAGCGCAATCACATGCTGCAGAGTCGATCTTAAGGGGCGGAAATGGGATTTTTTGCACCGCTAATTTTTTCAGTCATGTTTTTAGGATTTTTGGCTATCTTTGGCCAAGAGTCCAAAGTCGCTGCAATCAACACTACTTCGGCTCAGATACAAAGTAATGGTCAATCCTTTTTGGCTTACCGCAATGCGGTGATGACTTATCAGCAGAATAATCCTAGCTTTGCCGGCGTGATACCGGTGGCGCAAATTATCGCTATTGGCGGTGCTTTTTCCAGCAGCTTTTTAGGGCAGGTCAATAACATTGTCATTGCGACCGGAGTGGGTAATGCCAGGGTGGTGATTTGTTATGCGCCTTTTACCCAAAGCGTAGCTGAGCAAGCCTCGATCGCTGCCAATAACGATGCCTCCTTTGGAATCTCCAATGGAACTACCTGGACGAGCGCAGCAGTGGGCGCTTCAACTGCTGCAATGCCGCTGGCCACACCAATTACGAGCGGAAATATTGTTTCGGTTATTGGGTTCGATTTGTAATGAAAACACTTAAGAGAATTTAAATGAGAGATCTACTAGGGTCGCTTTTGGCTGGAGTATTGACGGTGGCATTTGTCATCTTGTTTATGAATTATCAAAAACAAGGTAATTTAAATATGCAGGTTGCCGCCACAGCGCAGCAAGCCACGCAATTTAATACTGCGGTTCAATCCTACATCACGCAATACAGTAGCAATATCTCTGCGGTAGCCACGGCTTCAACACCGGCGACTATTACAGTAGCTATGCTCCAAGCGCCTGCCGTAGGATTGCTACCAAGCTCCTTTAGCGCCACAAACCCATTTGGCCAAACTTGGCAAGCGCAAGTGTTGCAGCCTACCGCCGGAAATCTTAACGCGTTAGCGCTAGGTACTGGAGGCACCCAATTAACTGATCAGGTGGCTTCACGAGTGGCTGCCCTTATCGGTGCCCCTGGAGGATTTATCCCATTAAATGATTCGGGTACATGGCCTACTGGCACCGCAACAGCACAAGGTGCGTATGCGGGCTGGAGCTTACCTACGGCAGGTTTTACTGGAATTGCTGGAGGCAATATTGCCTCGCTCCTTACTTTTAGCAACGGTCAATTCGTTAGCAATTATCTTTATCGCAATAACGTAGGCAATACCAGCCTGAATACGATGAATACGCCCATCATTATGGCGTCTACTCAAACCATTGGCGGTGCTTGCGCAACTAATGGAGCGATTGCTCAAAATGGCACTGGCTTAGCTTTAACGTGCCAAAGCAATGTTTGGACAAGCAATATAGCTTGCCCACAATACTCGGGCGATCTAAATGTTCTTGAAGGATTGGCCGGAACTAAGAGCTGCGTCAATGGCGCTGGCATGGGTAATGCACCTTCAGCTGATTGGTACTTTGTTGACACCTATCGCCACGTGAACAGTGGCAACTTTTACGCCGTACAAACCGCATACGCCATGACAGGCGCGAATGTGGGAATTCCTTATACAAGGGTTCAACAATCCGGAGCTGTGGGTGCTGGATGGGGCGCTTGGAAATCAGCATCCGCTAAGGGTCTTGGTCTAGGTGGTGAGACATGGCATGCCGTTGCCCGTTCTTTCGGAACGACTTATTGCAATGGATTTACTTATCCGATAGCTGTAGGCATAAGTGGTGGCCCGAATCCTTCACCAGGCTGGGGCGATCTTGCTTTGTACATAGATGGAGTCCTTATTGAGTACTCCGTAGGTAACTGGAACGGTGGCTCAGGTTATTTAAATGCATTTGGAATTGTTGCGCCAGGTAGTTGCTACCGCGCGACCTCTGGTCGTTTTGGGAAATATAGCTGGGCAGAGATGTATTAACAAAGCTTTATTAATTTGAGCATTATTTTTTTAACAAAAAGAAAGGAAGTATTCATGAAACACATTAATTTATTCAGAAAAGCTGCAACATATGCAGCCTTGATTGCAGCGATTGGGGCATCAAATGCAACATTTGCACAAGAGTCTGCATCCCCCTTTGGTATTTCTGCCAAAGCAGGAACCATGGGTCTTGGGGTTGATTTGACCTATGGTATTAATGAGTACTTCAAATTGCGTGGTGGCTACAGTCAGATGGACTTTAGCCGCAACTTCACCAATGACGGCTCACAATTTAATGGCAAGCTCAAGCTAGGTGGATGGGATCTATTGGTTGATGCGCATCCCTTTGCCAATGGTTTCCGAGTGAGTGCCGGAGCCTATATTCCAAGTACACAATTGAGCTTAACTGGTGCCACAACAGGCGCTGGCTCTTATACTATTAATGGCAATACCTATTCAACTTCTCAGGTGAACTCGTTCGATGGTAGCGCTAAATATAGTGGCGTTAAGCCTTACCTTGGTCTTGGTTACGATGGCTTTAATAGCGCTACTAATGGTGGTTTGTATTTCACATCAGACGTTGGCGTGATCTTTAGTGGGGCTCCAAAAGTTACGCTGTCAGCTAACTGCTCTGCAGGAACTGCACCGTCAACTTGTACACAACTGGCTACCGATATTACCGCTCAACAGCAATCAATTAACAACAGCCTCTCTAAATACAATTTATTGCCAGTGTTGCAATTGGGTGTAGGCTATCGGTTTTAATTTAAGCCAATTACTCGCTACATGAAAACACTTACTTCCGAAAAGTTTTGCCCGTCCTGCATGATGACTAAAAATATCGATCAAATGCGTTTGGTTGCTGGCGGGTATCGAAGTAAGTGGCGATGTATTTATTGCCTTTCACGATCACAAAGAGATCAAGCGACTAGAAGTACTGATGACTTAATCAGGCCGGCCACCTCTTAAGCTTACTTAAGTCCAGTTAATCGAAGCTATTTTTATTCCCTTTAATTATGAAACTTTCTAAATTTGTACCCACCTCAATATTCTGGGGGTCAGCCTTGACTCTCTCAGCTTTTTCCTTAAGAGTAGTCCGTGGCCTAGAGTTCTCTGGGATCCCTTTGCAAAGTTTAGGTTTCATCAATCTCGACTGGATTGTAAATTTAGAGCATTTCATAACAGCCATTGGCTGCTGCCTTTTTGTGGTTGGTACGCTTTCTTCTGTTTTGCTAATCAAAGGGAAGAAAGACCCAGTTAGGGCTTGTAATTACATCCTAAGAGCCATTATGTTGTTGGTGCCGTTTGCATATTTGGTTTTTAGTTTTTGTTGGGAATTCAATATTGGACTTGCCTTTTCCAAAGGCTCTACGACAAATCAATTTTTATTTGATCTACTCGGCATTCTTTTTACCTTAGCCCTATTGGCGGCGCTCCGTGTTCGCTACGAACCTTCTGGTGACTCAATACTGCCAAGGGTAGGCGTTTAAATTAAGCCCGCATGAGGATTAATTTGCTTTCATGCTACTGTGGCCTCAGGGCTCTACTGGTAAGTACTTGTTTTATCCTAGTTATCCTCATACCTGCCCATGCTCAAGCCCAATCCTCGGGTATTGAAGGCTTGGTACGTTGTTTGCAAGCAGACGCTAGGTACCGGGGCAATAACTGTAACGCTATTGTTGGCCGCTACTGGGCTATCGAGCCTCTAATCAATCAGGTCGCTAAACAGCAAGGCTTGGAACCTGCATTATTAAAAGCCTTGGTGGCGGTTGAGTCGGCCTATAACCCGAATGCCATCAGCAAAGCTGGGGCAAGAGGGCTTACTCAAGTAATTCCCAGCACCGCAATCTCTTTAGGACACCATCCTGATGCATTGTGGGATTCCAGGCAAAGCCTAGCGACAGGTGCCTACTACCTGGCGGCTCAATGGTACACGTTTAGAAGCTGGCCGCTAGCCATAGCTGCATACAATGCCGGTCCTGGAGCAGTCAAGAAATACGGAGGAATTCCGCCATATGCTGAGACGCAAGCCTATGTAAGTAATGTTCTCTATCTTTACAACCGATTTAAATTGGTTGAGAAGATTTGATGACCAAGAAGTGGGCAGCCCCCAGCCTTTCATCAGCCCTATGACCAACTAAATCCGGCATATTTGTAAGGGGCCAATTATCTAGGGGTAATCCTACTGGGCTGGCAAGTGCCTTGCAATTGGTCTAGGTACGAGGTAGATATGCCCCAGGTGCCACAGGTGCCCCATGCGCTACGGCATAATTGGGGGTCAAACGTGACGTGCAACCTTAAGTGCAAAAAATGAACAACTCAGAAACTAATCAGGCCTCCAAAGTTGGGGATCTATCTCAAAGTCTCGATGTGGTCAGCTTAAAGATGGAGCAATTGCGCCAACTTTTCCCCGAGACTTTCACCGAAGGCAAGATTGACATTAAGCGTTTGACTGCAACTCTGGGCGAGAACGTAGCCACTGGCCGAGAGAGCTATGAACTTTCGTGGGCAGGCAAAGCTGATGCTAGGGCTGAAATCCAAAAGCGCACCACGGCCACCTTGCGGCCTGATACGGCCAACAGCGTGAATTGGGATGCCACGCAAAACCTCTACATTGAAGGTGAGAACTTGGAGGTGCTGCGCACCCTTCAAAAAGCCTACTTTGGCAAGGTCAAGATGATTTACATTGATCCGCCTTACAACACGGGCAATGACAGCTTTGTGTATCCAGACGATTACAGCGAGACGCTGAAAGAATACCAAGCCCGCACAGGTCAAACCGACGAAGCAGGTTTTGTGAACAAGCAGACGCTTTGGAAAAAGAACTCCAAAGAAAACGGCCAATTCCACAGCGTTTGGTTGTCCATGATGTATCCCCGCCTATTTCTGGCCCGTAATTTGTTGCGTGATGATGGCGTGATTTTTGTCTCAATTGACGATAACGAAGCGGCTGATTTGAAGCTGTTGATGGATGAAATTTTTGGGGAAGAAAATTTTATTGGAAAGATTGTATGGAAGAAGAAAACAAACGGAAATAATATGGGTCTAATCCCTCCCGTTCATGATTTTATTTTTGCCTATGCAAAAAATGCAAAAAGCATTCCCGAGGACAATTTTGGACTTCCATTGAGTGAAGAGTTCATTTCAAAAAATTATTCAAATCCTGATGGTGACGAACGAGGGCTATGGACAACAATGGATTTATCTGCAAATCATGAGGGTCCATATTATCCGATTGTCAATCCTAAAACAAAGGAAAGTTTTCTTCCTTCCAGAGGGCGGTATTGGGTTTTTAATGAAACGGAGGCTTTAAAAAGAATTAAAGATGGTCGAATAATTTTTGGAAAAAGTGGTGATGCTCGACCCGTTCAAAAAGTTTTCCTAAATGAACGAAAATCTAAAAGATTGAAAATTGAGAGCTGGTGGGATAAGCATGGTTTAAACGAAGACGGAACGGCAGAATTGACTGAGCTTTTCGATATGGCAAAAATTTTTGTCCATTCAAAACCATCTAAAACAATAAGTTTTTTAGTCAATGCGGCAACTCAAAGCAATGACTTAATCTTTGACTTTTTCTCAGGCAGCGGCACAACCGCCCAAGCCGTTCTCGATCTTAACGAAGAAGACGGCGGTAATCGCCAGTTCATTTGCGTTCAAATGCCCGAGGTATTGGATGAATCAAGTGAGGCCTATAAAGTAGGTTATCGCACCATCGCCGACATTGGCCGTGCTCGCATTGCCAAGGTGCTTGAAAAAATTGAGTCTAAGCGCTTAGAGGGTTTGGCGCAGGGGGCTCTTACACAAGGCGATATGCAAAAGCAAGCGTTAGGATTTAACGCCTTCAAACTTGCCCCATCGAACTTTAAAGAGTGGCGCACTGATGTTGATAATGAAGCTGATTTATTGGCGCAATTGGAATACCACGTTGACAGCGCCAAGCCCGACAGCGAAGCGGGCGGCATGGTGTATGAGTTGTTGTTGAAATTGGCTTTGCCCATCACAACTCCCATTGAAAGCCACAAAGTGGGTGATGATGCGACTGCGGCCACGGCCTATATGGCAAAACCCGACAACGGCAAGCATGTGGCGATGTTCTTTGAGGCTCCCGCAAACCATGCGGGAGATGTTCTGACCTTTATTCTGAAAGCCAAGCCTGTAAAGGTGTTGTGTTTGAACAAGTGTTTTGTGGATAGCCAGGCTTTGACTAATTTCAGCCTACAACTTCAAGACGCAGACATTGCGCTTGAAGTGCTGTAAGGGGTGCCTGGATGATGGAATTTAAGTTTGACCACCACGCACCGCACCAAATGGCGGCGCTCAATGCTGTGGTGAAGGTATTTAAAGGCCAGCCACAGGCGGGCACCGCTTTTGAAAATACCCGTGGTGAAGTCGGTTCTGTAGAGTTTGGTGACAAAGGCATTGGCAACCGTTTAGTGTTGTCCAAAGAGCAGTTTTTAGCCAATATCCAAGAGGTTCAAAAAGAGAATGAATTGGAGGTGTCCACGGCACTTGTGCCAAGGGCCACCAGCGAAGCCACCAATGAAGCCAACGATGATTCCCTAGCCGTTGACCTGAATTTATCCATTGAGATGGAGACGGGCACAGGCAAGACCTACACCTATATCCGCACGATTTATGAACTTCATCGTGTCTATGGTTTTTGCAAATTTGTCATTGTGGTGCCCAGTGTCGCCATTCGTGAAGGCACGCTGAAAAACTTGGAAATCACCGCCAAGGACATGAAGGCTCAATATGGAGTCCCAGCCAATTACACGGTGTGGGACAGCAAGAACCGTAATGGCCTACGCAACTTTGCGGCTTCCAATTCGCTGCAAATTTTGGTTATCAACATCGACAGCTTTGCCAGCGACAGCAACATCATCAACACGGTGCGCGAACAGGGCGTGAAACCGATTGAATTCTTGCAAGCCACCCGCCCAATTGTGATTGTGGATGAACCGCAGAACATGGAAACGGAACTCCGCCGCCAAGCTATTCACAACCTGAACCCATTTTGCACCCTGCGATATAGTGCAACGCACAAGAACCCCTATAACTTAATTTCACGCTTAACCCCCGTGGACGCCTACAACCTGGGGCTAGTGAAACAAATTCAGGTGGATGGCGTCACAGCTGATCAAAATTACAACGCAGCTTTTGTGGCGCTGAAGGAATTCCAGCGAGCCAAGAAAACCATCAAAGTGAAGTTGAGCTTCTTTGCCAATGGTGAGGCGGGCGGCGTGCTCAAAAAAGATGCGGTATTGTCGGCGGGCGATGATTTGTTTGTGAAGTCAAACCAGCGTGAAATTTACCGCGATGGCTTCATTGTCGAAGACATCGACGCTCAAGCGGGCTTTATTAAATTCACAGGTGGCTTGGTGCTGCATGAGGGCGATTCACGGGGTGGCTTAACCGATGAGCTCCAAAAATTCCAAGTTGAGAGAACGGTCAAATGGCACTTTGAAAGGGCTAAAAAACTGCACCCCATAGGCATCAAAGTGTTGTCGCTTTTCTTCATTGATAAGGTGGCCAACTATCGCAGCGCGGATGGCGAAAAAGCCAAGTTTGAAGCGTGGTTTGAAGAGGCGTTTGAAAAGTTTAATAAGCAAAACCCAGGCTTGATACCCCACCCAGCCAATGGGGTTCACAAGGGCTATTTTTCTCAGGACAAAAAAGGCGTATTGAAGGATACCAAGGGCACCACCAAAGACGATGAGGATACCTACAACCTTATCATGAAGAACAAAGAAGAGTTGTTGAGCCTAGATAACCCTGTGCAGTTCATTTTCTCTCACAGCGCCTTGCGTGAGGGCTGGGACAACCCCAATGTGTTCCAGATTTGCACCTTGAACGAGAGCGCAAGCGATGTGAAAAAGCGTCAAGAGGTAGGCCGTGGTTTGCGTTTGCCAGTCAACAGCAAAACAGGTGAGCGCATCACGGACAAAAAAATCAACTTGCTCACGGTCATTGCCAATGAAAGCTATGAGGCTTTTACCAAAGCCCTACAAACTGAAATTGAAGAAGAAACGGGTGTGCCATTTACGGGGCGCATTGGGGATGCTAACCGCGACAAGGTGGTGGTGAAATACACCAAGCATGAGCTGACGCGAGAGAACTACCCTTTGTTGTTTGAGCTGTGGGACAAGGTAAGTTTTCACACCCGCTACGCCGTTCACTATGACGATGCCGTTTTAGTGAGTAAAGCGGCGTCATTTTTGAAAGACACCAACCATTACCCCACCATTGCTCGCTTGCAGCTTAAATCGAACACGGCGCAAATTGAAATGGATGGGGCAGGTTTAAGCCCGCTAAGTAAGGGCAGTGCTGTTAAGTCTACAGAATTGACCTCCTGCATGATGCCCGATGTGTTTAGCTTTATTCAAAGCCGCATCAAATTGTCGCGGGGATCTATCGTGGCCGTGCTCAAGGAGTGTGGCCGTGCCAATGAGTTGATGCTGAATCCGCAGCGGTTTTTAGAGCACATGGTGGCAGCGTTTGAACGCGCAAGGAATGAAATTTTGTATGAAGGCGGCGTCAAGTATGAGCGCGGGGCAGCATGGGGCTTGGGCTACACGCAACAACTTTTTACCGACGAGTTGGGAGAAGTGCTCCAAGAACAGGTGTTGCAAGTCAAAGAGGGCTATGAAGACAAAACACCCTTTAACTACTACCGAACTGACAGTAAAACCGAAGACTGTTTTGCCCGCGATTGTGAAGTGAGTGAAGAGGTCAAATTTTTCTTCAAAATACCCCGGGGATTCAAAATCCCCACGCCGATTGGCAACTACTCGCCGGACTGGGCGGTTGTGTTAGAGCGGGATAATAAGTTATATTTTGTGGCTGAGACAAAGGGCACCAGTGACCCTAGTAAGTTACGAGGAGATGAAAAATTTAAGGTACTGATGGGTAAGCAGTGTATTGATGCCCTTAAAACAGGCGTTATTTATCAATTAGCGGTGACAGCCAGTGATTTGCTTGAGTTCACCGACCCGCGTTGATTTTTTAATGTTTTTCCAAGTGAGAGATTTTGGCAGTGTCTCAGTTTGAAATTTAGCGTAGGCACATGTAAGCTGCAGTTGATTCTGCTCAGAGTCTTAGCATGGATTATGAATGCCAGAGTATCAACGCTAAAAAATTCGTAGGCGAGGGAATGCCCCAGTATTTATTCCATGATTGAAGACCTTATCAATGGCGGTGATAAATGATGCCTCATCAATCAAATTCGCTGTGTACATATTGAGCTCCGCATAGTCCAATGCAATAGAAGGAACACCAGTATCTTCATTGAGCCTTAAAAGCAGACGACTGTACTCTGAAAAATTATCACTAAACAATTCTTTTACAACTGCAATTGCTCGCCATTGCAACCCCGACACACCAAAGGCTAGATTTTTGTTGTCAACCACAATTGTCATTGGGTCTTGCATTCGCGCATACCGGATGGTACCTGCCAGCTGCTTGACGGCCTTGCGAAGACTCTTTTTTGCAGTCGCCTTTTTTCTGGAAATTGTATTATTAAGAATGTTTGCGGAATTTGGGCTATCCTTGGCTTGAATAATGATGAGGTGCTTTTTGGTGACCACAAGAATATCTGCGGCCTCCTCATTGTCAGTAACTTTCAATGGGCTTCTAATAATCTGCTCTGGTAGAAATATTCGACCAAGCAAAAGGGCGATATCATGCTCTTGCGGCGCTCCAGGATCTTCTCTTTCTAGGGAAGCTAGGATGATTGAAGGTGAGCCACGATAAAAGTGATTGGGGGCGTTAGAATTTAGCACCACGATCTCTTCCGGCATGAGCGGCTCACCAAGCCTTACAGTTATGGCACTCTCATCATCAACTGGGGTGCGCTGAGAAAACCAGCGTTGCATTTGATCATCGACTGCCCCATGATTAACGCCATCAAATCTTTCAAGCGAAATGCTATTGAGGCGCAGTGCAGTTGGTTTCGGCATCAATACTTTCGATCTATAAGCAAGCATCTCACGTGAATGCTCATCGAAGAAATGCAGATCAATTTCTGATGCCCTTAAGGTAGCCATCAAACTTTCTGTGGCCGCGTCCTCCGCAAACAGCTGCGATCTAATAATTAGAGGCTCATCTGAATCATCAAAAAATGCTGTGATCAACCCCATTGAATCAAAGCCATTAATATGAACTGGAACGACATAGATCTTTAAAAAAGAACTAAGCTTGGCAGCCAAAATAGCTTCTTTAGGCGCCTTCACCACTAATATGGGTAAAGCGGGCTTCTCTTGGACAAAGGCTAGCAATCCAATCGCAAAGCCCCGTATGCGATGAAGTAGTTCGGATTGTGTAATGGTTAACATCAACGCTCATTAAATTTGAATAAATAAGATCGCAATTTTATTCCATCCAATGATTGCGTCTGTATCTGTGGACACGGCATGGAAAGATCGAGGGATGTTTTTGAGCTGGCCCACAAAAGTTGGACACCAGGTTGATAATGTGCAATTCATCCGTTACGTGCAAAACATGGTTGGAGATCGGAATAGCTAAGAATGCAAGTTCAGGCGCATAATTAGCCGATCTTATCTGGAAAAATACTGAGTCTTGGGGATTGGATTGGATGCTATGAACATACGGTCGCCATATTGTGCAATCTGCAACACGCAGATTAGCGCAGGCAATAATTCTAAAGAGCATGTGATTACGGAGGCAATTGGCGGGCGTCTTAGGGTAAGTGGATTTATTTGCAAGAGTTGTAATAATGAGGCTGGTCGTACATGGGATGCAAAACTTGCATCCCAATTACTCCCATTAGCCCACATCTTTGGAGTTACCCGTCAGAGAGGCGTCACCCCTGGCTTGCCAATAAGCACCACCACCGGTGAGAATTTAATCATGAGGCCAGATGGTGGATTTTCACCAAATAAACCATCATTTTCGGAGGAGATTACTCCGGATGGCGTGCAAATCAAGATTGTGGCACGTGATGTTAATGAGGCGAAAAGCATGCTTAAAGGTGTGCAGCGAAAGTATCCAAATACCAACACTGATCAACTGCTGGCGAATGCTGAGTTTTCAAGTTCTTATCCAACGGGAATGGTGCATCACCAGTTAGACTTTGGTGGGGAGGTTTCAGGCAGGTCTATTGTAAAAAGCGTTCTTGCACTTGCTCACCAAGCAGGAATTGCTGCCAATCTCTGTAATGATGCCATTCAATATCTACGTGATCATACAGCACCCGCCTGCTTTGGCTACTACCAAGCGACCAATCTTGTTGCTAATAGGCCTCTAGAGACACCGCTTCATTGCGTTGCTGTTAATGCCAATCCAGTAACTGGCCTTGTATTGGGATATGCCGAATACTTTGGTATTCATCGCGTGGTGGTCTGTTTGGGAAAAGGGTATTGTGGAGAGGTTGTTAAATCCAGTTATGCAATTGACCCCAGAACAGGCAAAGAACTTTACTTGTCAGTAAACCTTGATTTCAATGAAAGTGAAATTGATGCAATTTATAGATATGAAATGATTCCAAATGGCGCGATTGAAGCTGCCTTCCATGCAGTAATGCCAGCAGCGCTAAAAAAGAAAGACGATTTCGAGAGAGAGCGAGTAATAGCCGAGGCTACGGAATACGCATTCAAAAACTGTGGTGCTAAATATGGAGAAATTCTCACAGAGAGTCAGGTTAAGAAACTCTCTAGTTTGTTGCTGGAGAAACTTACCCCATACATCATGCACATGCATAAATCAAACAAGTTACGATAAGTCAGGTTTCTAAATGGGATTGAGGTATAAGCACATAAGCCCTGGAAAGCAAGGTTCTCGGTCTTTCACCTCTTATCAGCGACATAAACGCTGACGAGGTATTTCCTTATGATTTCATGATTCACTCGACCTTATAATCGGATCAAGGAAACGTGGCCGAGCGGCTGAAGGCACCGGTCTACTAAACCGGCATATTTGAAAAAGTATCGAGGGTTCGAATCCCTCCGTTTCCGCCAAAGCAGTATCAATGCGCGGGTGTAGTTCAATGGTAGAACTTCAGCTTCCCAAGCTGATAGCGTGGGTTCGATTCCCATCACCCGCTCCAGTTGCATGTAATGCCGTTGTAGCTCAGTTGGTAGAGCAACGCACTCGTAACGCGTAGGTCGGAAGTTCAATTCTTCTCAACGGCACCATTAACAACATTAAATACTAGCGGGGCATATGACAGCGGATTCCAAGGATTTAGACGATCTTGAAAAGACTATTGATGCTAAGAAGGTAGGTGAAATTGTCGTTGATGCCTTGCAGGAAATATTGCCCCATGTCAGGGGTTCTAGTACTGCAGAAGTGATGATGGCATACGCCGTGATGATTAAATCTACCTTAATTGGTATGGAGCTTTCCGAGAGTGAGAGGAGTCAAGCCAAAGAGCTGCTCGATCGCATGTGGGATCAAGTGTTGGTTGATAGAATGATTTCTTCAACGCGAGGAAGTTCAGCCGTTCACTAATGCCTGGATTGCTATTGCTTATGTAATAGGTATTTTCCAAAGCTAAATACGGAGTTTGGTCCTGTAGGTTTCCGAATCTTATTGGATCGCTTTTCTGCCGATGCTTTGGTCGCCTTGGATTTTGATGCTTTTTCTAGCCTGAGATGAAGGCGCGTAAGGCTGGGCTCAATAGGAATAGCGGTCCTGGCCAAGAGGTGGCTCAGCGTAATTTGCGCCATTTGCTTTTGCATATGCGCATCTAAATTGACCCATAATTGAGCGCTAGGGTCACCCTCCAAGGAAGGGGATTCACCAGTGGCATCAACGATATCTTTGACAGAAATCGCTCCTAGTTCTTTAGCCAAGGAGTACCCACCACCAGGGCCGCGATGACTGCGAATCAGTCCAGCAGCCTTTAGACTAGAAAAAATGAGCTCAAGGTAAGAGTGAGAGACGGCTAGTCTCTTGCTAACAATGGGCAGCGAGATGGCATACCCTTTTTCCGTATGAGCGGCGATCTCCAGCAGAGCATCTGTTGCTATCTTACATTTGGTGGTAATTCTCATAGAGCAACTATACCGCAAGCGCTCAATCCGGCAACCCCTGCAATTGGGGTAGATCAAGTACCCGTCAGGCGTCTTTGATTCATAAATCTGTACCCTATACCGATATATGATATAAAATAATGTGATGATTCAATCGTTCAAATGCGCCCAGACAGAAGCCCTTTTTACCACCGGGAAAACCAAGCAATTTAGCGCGATTAAATCAGTGGCTGAGCGTAAGTTGCAGCAACTCGATAGTGCTGCAACTTTAGAATTTTTAAGATCGCCTCCCGGTAATTGTTTAGAGAGTTTGAGAGGCAATAGAGCCAATCAATACAGTATTCGCATTAATGTGCAATGGCGGATTTGTTTTACATGGACCAACTTAGGCCCAGCTAATGTAGAAATAGTGGATTATCACTAAGGAGAATGGAATGAAGAATGGAATGAGAGCAATTCACCCAGGCGAGATTTTGCGAGAAGACTACCTCCTGCCTTTGGGTATGAGTGCTAACGCATTGGCTAGAGCCTTGCACGTCACGCCAGCACGAATTAACGATGTTGCGAGAGGGAGCAGAGGCGTTACGCCAGATACCGCTTTACGCTTAGCGCGGTATTTTGGCGGAGACCCACAATCATGGCTAAATCTGCAGCAAGCTTATGATTTGAAGGTGGCCCAAAAGGCGGTGGCCAAGAAGATCGAAAGGGAAGTGCAGCCTTTGCATGCATAAAAGATCTATATATTGAATCTCCATTGTCTCAATAGATGAGTCAACTCTAACCATAGCTAGGCGTTAATACTTCAACTGCTTTTCTTGTATATTTATTGAGGAGTTTTTATGAAGCTTATTATTTCCTGCTTGGTTCTTGGTCTTTCACTTGTTGCCTGCGTATCTGGTCCAACCGGGCCTACTATCGCAGTAATGCCGGCACAAGGAAAGCCTTTCGATGTCTTTCAGCAAGATGACCAGGTGTGCCGCCAGTTTGCCCAAACCAGCTCAAAAGCTACAAGCGAAGAAGGGGTTAAGTCGGCCGCCATAGATGCGGGACTTGGAGCTGCAGTAGGCGCTATTGCTGGCGCAGTAATTGGTGGCGGGAGTCATGCGGGAGTGGGTACCGGGGCAGGCGCTGGCCTCTTGGCGGGTGCGCTCGGGGGAGCCTTGAGTAGCTACTCTTCAGATAAGACCGCCCAGACGCAATATAACGTCGCCTATCAACAATGTATGTACGCCAAGGGAAATCAAGTGCCTAGCGCCTCAAATTTAAGCAAAAAGGGCTATTAATCGGTTAAGCTTTATAAAATTAGCCTGCCGCAGCGCTTGCGGCTAACGCGGATTAAAAAGGTTTCGCTAGTTTAAAAACTAGCGTAGACTTTCAGTTCTATAAGAGGTTAGCGCCTCTTACTTTGTTAAAACTTGATAGGATGCATATGCAAAAGCCCACAGCTTCGCCTAAGGCGAAGAAGAATTCTACTGACACCAACCTTATCCACTATGAGGCCGTATTAAGCGTTGTTCGGGAGGCTCGATCCTGGTTGGAATTACGCCAAATTGCGTTGCTAAGTGGAGTATCCATGGCAAAGTGCAGGGCACTCTTGGCTCAAATGGTTACTAAAAAGCAAATCACCTCGACACTGAAAACCAGCGTTCGCCACCCGGATGGTATAGAGATGTACGCGAAACTCTGCATGGCTAAATGTCAGGCAGAGCAACGCCAGCGTGAAAATGGTTTTGAGATTGCAAAATCAAGGTTTGAGTTATGGCCAGAGTTAATGGATGGCAGAACGCATCGGGTTTATGCTGCGAAACCCAATCAATTGCATTCTCTTGCAATGCTCTCCAGAAGAGCTTGAGTCTTAATTCTGGTGAAATGCTCATCAAAATGACCTTCCAATTTCCGCCATCAAGCAGGAGTGAAATCGGGTGAAAGTGCGCCAACGCCTAACTAGGGAGGCCCTGCATCGCGACATGCCATTGATTGCACAACTAGTTGCCCAGTACCGCGCTGTATTTGGGCCGGGCCTAAAGGTACTTTGGGCAAAAGAAGGCGAATTTGAGGTTGCCAAATTACCTCAAGTTCGTTCCTATTGTGGCCCCTTTGAGTCAAGCAAATCGCCTAAGCCTTAACTTTATATTGCAACACTAAGTGATTATTTTGGACAAGCTAAAGAAAACCTACGCCAAGTACCTCAAGGCTATCGGCGCATTTAAATGCACTGGCTCCTGCCAGCTTTGCTTGGTAGTTGTTGTATTCACCTTGATGCTCCCGGTCGCCTTGCAGTTAGCCGGAATCTTTTGGTATTTTGGCCTTCGCTTAAATTTACTATCTCCCGACGTCTGGACATGGGTTGATGGTGTAACTGATTATCAAAATGGTTATATACAGAATCAATATAAGCCATTGGTCGTAAGCGGGGCGCTGTCTTTCATGTTGGTGTATGGGCTGACGCTTGTTGCATACGGGGTGGGTATTAAAGCCTATTTAAGTAGGGAGCTGCATGGAAGCGCAAGATGGGCAAACCTTGCAGATGTTAAAAAAAGCGGCCTTTTAAATGGCATCGGAATCGTATTGGGCCAATTTGGCAAGAAATTCTTACGCTTTTCTACCCAACAATTTGTCCTTGTGGCTGCTCCTACACGATCGGGCAAAGGGGTTAGCTTTGTTATTCCAAACTTGCTCAGCTGGACGGAGTCCGTTGTTGGGTTGGATATTAAGCAAGAACTCTATGACATTACCGCCGGCTATAGAAGGGATGTACTTGGTCAAGAGGTTTATCTGTTTAATCCATTTGCCGAGGATAAAATTAATGGCGTTGAGGCACCAAAAACTCACCGATATAACCCTTTGTCATCAATCTCAAAAGGAGTATTTAGAGTCGGTGATACGCTTGCTATAGGCTCGGCAATATGGCCATCCGGTGGCAAGGATTCCTTTTGGAACGATAGCGCCCGAAATCTATTCTTGGCGATCGTCTTATTGTTGCTAGATATCAAGGACCAGAGGGAGCTAGAGGGCCCTGGGTCAAAATTACCGAATTACCCGGTAACCATGGGAGAGGTGCTGCGGCAAGCTGCGGGACGAGGAAGCCGCCTTTCTGTTAGGGATTATATGGCCGGTCTTCTTGAAGAATATACCTGGCTCTCTTCGGAATGCGTGGATTCAATTGGAAACTTTTTATCAGCACCCCCAGAGACGCTTGGCAATATTCTCTCTACCTTTAATGCCCCATTGACAATTTGGCGCAATCCAATCGTTGACGCGGCAACCTCCGAAAATGATTTTGATTTACGCGATGTACGCAAAAGAAGAATGACGATTTACATCGGGATCACTCCCGATCATTTAGCCGAAGCCAAGTTGCTTCTCAATCTGATTTTTAGCCAACTGATCAATCTGAACACAAAAACGCTGCCAGAAAAAGACAAATCACTCAAATACACATGCCTTCTATTGATGGATGAGTTCACCTCAATTGGCAAGGTCGACATTATTGCAAAAGCAATTGGCTATATTGCCGGTTACAACCTAAGATTACTCATCATTATTCAGTCACCCTCCCAGCTCGAGTCTGTATACGGCAAAGAGGATAGTAGAACGATGATTACCAACTTTGCGGTGAGGCTGGTGTATCCACCAAAAGAGCAAAAAGACGCAAATGAGTATTCAGAAATGCTGGGAACATACACGGAGTTATCAGCCAATATCAGTCGATCACGGAGTATTTTCAATCAACGCGCTGGCGGTAGTGAAAGCTTGTCGCATCAAAAACGGCCATTAATGCTTCCTCAAGAACTAAAGGAGATGAATCAAGATGAGCAAATCGTCTTGATGGAATACACCAAGCCAATCCGGTGCACAAAAATTAGATACTATGAAGATCCTTTGTTTACTGAAAAGTTATTGCCGCCACCATCAATCACCCCTCTAGACATTCAGAGTTTTGTGGCACGATCACAAAATAAGGTTAGGGAATTGAGTGCGGATGAAATTGACTTTAACTCTCAAACCTTAAGAGATCCTCCGCTAGCCGTTGATCAGCTTGCATTGCTGGCAGATGCACCAAGTTTTGATATTTCTGACAACAGCGATTTTAGCGAGGCAGATGCAAATGAATTTGCAGATGCTTGCTTTTCGAGCTTGGGTGTTGACATTAGCGCATTGGAAGAGGGTCTTGCAGACGATAATCATGCTAATTACGCTAGGAACGTCGATCACGAGGATGCCACTCTTCTGTTAGATGAAAAGATTGAGGTTGATCTACAGGCGGGTGAGGGTATCGATGCTACGGGCATCAAAACTAGCGCTCAATTTTTAGATATGATTGACAGCGGTCAAAATGCTGTCTTAGTGTCCATAAATAAAACGCCCTCAACACATGAGCTAAACAATCTGTTTGATAACCTTTAAATATATAAACGTAATATGGCAACCACACTAAACCAGGATTTTTCCTCACACATTTTTTAGCAACACTTTGACATTGATGGCTTCTTGATAGCTAATAAAGCAGCAACCTACTTCTTCCGTGTGGGCAGCAATGCTATGGCGCAGGCAGGAATTAATTCCGGCGACAGGCTGGTGGTCGATCGCTCAATCAAGGCTAAAAACCGCGATACAGTCGTTGCAGTTCATGAAGGGCAGTTTTTGGTTCGACGCTTACATGTATCGAATGGACGGGTGGAGCTAGCTGCTGAGAGCGAGGGTTATCCACTGATATCCTTAGAGAGTGATGAGCAATTAGATATTTGGGGTGTTGTAGTTGGGCTTGTTAGGAAGCTTTGATTCACGAAATTTGTGAGTCGGCCGATGCTTTTAGGCCGCCCGACCCCCGCCAAAACACCGCTCTAAATCATTCCTTTTCAAGGGAAAATATGGTTTAATTTCATGCATACAACCCATCAAGAGTTAGCGCTCTGGGTTTATGACAAAACTTGATGGGATTCAGATGCCAAATTTCTTTAGCGATAGCATTAGTTTTCGAGGTATTTTCACCTCTAATCAATGGTTTTATGCTTCCCAGTGCAGCATAGAGAGCTGGAGAGCGTAATGGCCAATGTAAATGGTGCCAATTGGATTTCCGAGCTCGACAAAGTTCGAGATGCTCTTGGTTACGTAGACTCTACCAGCAGGGATGATTGGCTAATTGTCGGGGCAGCCTTAAAACGTGAGCTTGGCCAAGACGCTTTTGATCTATGGGATGAATGGAGCTCTAAGGCTGAGAGTTATAACGCTAAAACAGCTAAATACACATGGGACCGTTTTAAGCCTGGTAAAGCTGGGCTAGGAACTGTCTTTCATTTGGCCAAGCAAGGTGGCTTTGACCCAACAGGCCGCATTGGCAATGAACCGCTATCAACGCAAGCCAAATTAGAGCAAGCGGAGCTACGTGCTAAACGCGCCAAAGAGCAAGCAGAAGAGATTGCAAAAAAAGAGGCGCGATACAGCAAGGTAGCAAGCCTATCCTCCCAGATTTGGCAAGCAACCATTCCTGCGGGGAGCGATCATCCATATTTGGTTCGCAAGGGTATAACCGGCGAAAATCTTCATGAGATTGATCAAGCCAAATTAGCATCCCTCATTGGTTATGCCCCAAAGGCAAATGACGAGCTTCTGGTTGGCCGCATATTGCTTGCAGCGGTTAAGCAAAATGATTCAATTAATACCTTGGAGTTAATTGATGAGAATGGACGTAAATCGGCTCTTGCTGGCGGACGAAAATTACAGTCTTATTGGGTGGCCAAAGACCTTGCGCAATCAACCAATGAGCCGTCGGTAATTTACATTGGGGAAGGTATTGCAACTACCAGGTCGATCGAGCACTCTTACAGCGCTTTACAAGCTGACCTTGGCTTGCCGGACGCCCTCATCGTAGCCTCACTTTCAACCGGCAACATGCCTTCTGTTGCGCTTGCACTCCGTGCTCAGCATCCAAATAGTTTGATAGTTATTGCGAGTGATCTAGGCCCCGGAGAACAAGCGGCAATTAAGGTGGCCCTAATGGTGGGTGGCATGGTGTCAAAACCAAGTTTTAGCGATGTTGATTTAGCCAGCCAGAAAACTGTTGATAAAAATGACTTCAATGATTTGCAATTAATTGCCGGTGATCAGAAAGTAGTTGTTGGACTGCTTGCTGCTCAAACACCACAAAGCCTCGGATATCAATTGATTGATGGCCAGGTGGTGAGTAACGATGAAGGGGCCGCATTGACTACTCAAATCAAGACAAGCGCCAGCTCCAGGGGAGACAATTTATCCTCAAAAAAGCCTTTTAAGTCAGCGTCACCTGAACAGAGCCAGGGCATCGAGTCTGTACCCCTTCGTGGCTTTAATGATGCTGATAAGGCTAGCGTAGAACTTCAAATTAGCGATGCTGTGAAAGCCGCTCCAACGAGATTTATTGACCTCTACAAGAATGATCTTAGGTCGCATGGCGGGCTCTATATCAATGTGGATCTATTTAAAAAAACCTTCGAGCCATATCGCCAATCAAAAGAGTCGAAGGATATTTATAATCTTCCTGTGCATAACAGCGCTACCATGCTGGCAAATATGCTCTTTCGTCAGAATTTGGAGATTGCGCAAAGCAATTTCAAGGATGGGGCAAAAAATCAAAATCGAGTGATCTTAATCGCTGGAATGCCTGGAGCTGGCAAATCGAATTTTGTTAAGGCAGTAATAGCCAGCGACCCCAGTATTGCATGCATTTATGAGGGTCAGCTTGATAATTTAGAGCTCGTAAAATCGATGATCGCCCAAAGCGTTGATATGGGCATGGAAGTTGATGTTCTAGCCGTTCACTCTAAGGCTGTCGACTCCCTTGATGCGTCATTGCAGCGTTTTGAGACGGTAGGGCGGGGCGCAACAATTGACGATATTGCCGCTTCGATTGCTACATTACCCAATACCCTTGAATTGATTGCCCAGGCTCATGGCGAGGCCGTTAAACTAACTATCGTCGATCGCACAGATCCAGCAAGCCCGCTTATTGCGCGGGGCTGGGATCATCTTCCAAAACTCTTTTCCGAAGGCAACTATGAAACCATCAAACACCGACTCTCAAGCCATCTTGAGCAGCGCTACCAATCTAGATCCATTAGCCAAGCCATTTACAGTCACGCTCTCAACGGAAGCTCAGGACGACCCTTTTTGCAAGACGCTAGCAAAGGCCTTGGAGGAGTCACATCAGACGAACGTGGATCAGACAACACCAGAAGAGCCCTTCTAAAAGCCGGCAATGAATCGGTTGCGATCAGCGACTTTGGAGAAAAGATTGGTGGTGCCAGGAAGGATGTGTGGACTGGTTACCTTGATAGACTTAAATCCGCTCAAACACTTGCAGCCAGAGAGGTTCCATTTTCTCAATACTGGCCTGAACCAAATTATCAAAAACTCATTGAGGCAGGGCAGAATCCTGAAGCGATTGCCTATCTTCGGGCGCTGCGAGATGTAGTCCCTAGCAAGCCGAAGGCTACCTACAAGCTTTCCCGTTGGAGTGCAAAAGTAGAGGCGAGCAAATCGCTTGCTCAAGAGATTAACGAAGTCATCGATCAACCTCAATCCCTTGAACTTATTTTTGATAAATTTAATTCCATCCCCGAAATTGCTGACCGTGCCATGCTCTACCAAATTGCTGGCCACAAGCAATCATTGGCAAGTTATCAAATAAAGATTGCCAGTTATTCCATGCTAGATGGGGTAACTCATAACCCAGCTAAAACACTGTGGTCTATTGAAGAAAAAACCAAGGGCCGCTCATGGCCAAAGCAGCTCATTGTTGCCGATACAAGGCAAGCCCTTCTAGAGCGGTTCTCAAGTGAGCATCAATCTCTTTTGGATGGCTCTCAAAAAAGTAAGTCTAATAAAGAACCGCAATTTGTCCTTTATCGGAAAAGGGCGGGAGCCCCACTCTTTATTGCGAAAAAAATTGGCAGGCGCTACATCGATTTAGCTGGGCCTTTTTTGGATGTAAAGGAAGCTCGAGATTATCGCAGCGCTAACTTAAATGAGTTAGAGCAATCATTAGCAAAACTAAAAGAGGTGCCTGCTATACGGGCTTTACAAAATGAACCTCGATTAGGCATAGATTACCGTGGCGATCAAAATATCACCCCGCAAGAGTTTAATGAAGTTTTTGGTTTCCGAGGGGTCGAATTTGGAAACTGGGTTGAGCAGGGAAGGCGTCAAAGTGATTTAAACGAGGCCTATGACGCATTGATGGACCTTTCTAAGGCCTTAGGTCTACCACCGGCCGCACTGTCTCTCAACGGTGAATTAGGCTTAGCTTTTGGGGCCAGGGGTAGAGGTGGTGTTGATCCAGCTAAGGCGCATTATGAGGCTGGCCATGTGGTCATTAACCTCACCAAAGAAAAGGGTGCAGGCTCTTTAGCTCATGAGTGGTGGCATGCATTAGATAACTACCTGGTGCGAACTAACAAACCTGAAAGCCCATTGGGATTTGTAAGCGAAAACCCGCAAGCTGTAGTTCTGCGTAATGCCCTTCAAGAGTCTTTTGTGCAGGTGATGGAGCAAATTCAACTCTCTAATCTGCCAGCAAGATCGGCCAAGATGGATGAGTTTCGCAGCTCTGCGTACTGGGCAACCCCAATAGAAATGTCTGCCAGATGCTTTGAGGGGTATGTAGGCGAGAAGCTATCAGGGCTAGGCATTCGCAACGATTATCTCGTTAACTACCTTGCCCCGAAAGAATGGAACAGTGAAGATTTAATTCGATACCCCTATCCAGTTGATCGGGAGGTCGAGTCAATTAATGGGGCATTTGGGAATTTGTTTGCGCAAGTGCAAACAAGACAGACGGATAAGGGTATGGCTATTTATAGCGAAGCCCGTTTAGGCGCTGTGCCGGAGGCACAGCGTTTATCAGTCAGCTTGCTTGTCGAGAAAATTGATCAGCTTATTAAGCCATTTAAATCGACCATTCCCGTAAAGTTGTTGGAAACGACTCGGGAGCTGGGCGCTATTGATCCCGGGTTTGTAGTTTCCGGCGTAACGCACCAGGAGCACATTTTCCTTATTAGGGAAGGGCTTGGGAACATCGCTGATGTCGAGAAAACGTTGTGGCATGAAATGCTCCATTTTGGGTTGCGACGATTTTTAACTAAAGATGAATATAGCAAAAATCTAAATGAACTATATAACAAAGATCAGTGGATTGCCAATAAGGCCGATCGATGGATAGCATCACCTGACGGACAAGATGTTCTTGCGCGTAATCCCAAAGATCCTGCGTATGTAAAAGCCAGAGGCGTTGATGAGGCTTTAGCAGATCTTGCTGAAATTATTCAAACCAACCCATCGGGATATCAACTAAACTCATTTGAGGCTAAGGCAATTCGCACTGTCCGTAATTGGGTTGCGGTACTTGCAGATAAATGTGGATTTCCAGAGGCTGCCAAACAATGGCGAGCTGTTGCTGCCGGCAAAGAAGCAAGAGATTTAGTTGCAAACACCTTTAGCAAGTTGCGTGAAGGGGCTGCACCAGTTTTTAGCCCAAGTTGGAATTACTCTGACCCTTCATTTAAAAAGGCATCAAGCGATGCCAACGACTCCAAAGAAGAGAAGCAGTTCAATGTCGCAGGCCAATTTATTGGGCCAGCTCACGCTAATTTTCCCTCTTCAGGAGATATCAACATGGCCAAACAAGCCAAAACTAGTGCGCCAGAACAAGCCGCACCTTCAGAGAAGACTCTTGAGGAGTCCAGGCTATCAACCTCACCTGAAAAGACGGAGCCATCCCGCTCGGTAGGTGAGCCCTTATATGACCTTTCTAAGGTTCCTCACGAAGTGCGTACCGCAGCGAGTAGTTTTTTTGGCTCACGTCACAACCACTATCCACCGCGTGAAAACGGCGGTCCCTACAAGGGTGAGGTATTAAATACCTCGAATTATTTGATTCAAGAAGTTAGCCCAAGAGCCCTGGTGTTTCATGACAAAAGCAAGATTGAATATAAGAACGATAAGATCGCTGCGCTTGAGAAAGACAACCGCATTAATGGGTTGGAGGTAAAAATTAATTATGAAGGTGATCAAGCCAAGGTGCGACCATACGATCGCATGCACGACAATTTTCTAAAAGTTTGTAGAGAGATGAAGGAGTCGGCAGAGATTATGGCTCAGCCCCCTGAGTTTACCGAGATGCTCAACAACATTATGGCGTCATCTTGGGAGCGCATGAGTCGTGAGCGCCTAGAGCAGCTTCAGCAAGTTCGCCAACCTAAAAAGCAGCTTGCCCCTGATCACACAATCGTTGCCCCAGCCCCGAGTGCTCAAGATGCGCCAACTAGGTCGCGCTAAAAAGCACAACATCCGATAGATGAGATGACATGAACACGCAACTTAATCACGACTTAGATTTGTTTTCGCCGTCAGGGTCAATAAATGAGCCTGAGCTCAAAACCTATATCCATGATCTTGTAGATGATGTTTTTGATCGCCAGCTGTACTTAGATTCTCGAGTACGCATGCCGACAGCTTTTGATCATCCCAAAGATGGTCAAGCTAAAGCTAACCCCATCGCCAATCCTTTTTCACCTTCTTTTTTGGATACCAAATAACTATGGCCACCTTACAAAATGCTAGCCCTGAGGATTTAGCAATTGAAAATTCTCTCCTACACGCAACCCCGCTTTTCCCCGACTTTTTCTCACAAGCATTGCGTAAGGATATTGGAGGTTTGCTCGATCAACTTTCCAAAGACGCTGCGCAAGCTACAGACCTAACTGCACTGGCATTAGGAGCGAAAGCTAGGAGTATGTTGGCAGCACCAATATCAAGCGATAACACGGCCTCACTATTGCTCTATATGCGTGAGGCAAATCGCGCGTTATTAGGCTTAAATCCAGGCTGGCAGGATTCAAAAAAACACGTTCGCGCTGAAGAGCTTATAGCCAAGGGTTATGAGTATGCGGAAGGCCCAATTAACAAAACTGCAGGGCAAGCAGGCGTAGACAGCGCCCCCCCTTCAAAAGCACAAGATAGCTCCGCCAAGCCTGATAACTTAGGCGCACTCAATCCCGAGGATGTTCCGGAAATTGTTAAAGAGCGTTACTTACGCAACCCAGCCAATCCTGGGCTATTCTTTTTTCGAGACCGCAAAAATGACCTTGCATTTAGCGATACGGGCATCAAACTAATAACGAAGCACGATGACCCTGTTGTTGCTGATTCTATGGTTGCCATGGCAATTGGTAGAGGGTGGGGAAGTATTAGGGTTAGCGGTAGCGATGAGTTCAAAAAGGAAGTTTGGTTACAAGCGCAGCTTGCTGGCCTGCTAACAATTGGCTACATCCCAAGTGATGCGGATTACGCCAGGCTCGATGCTGCAAAGAAATATCAAGCAGAAAAAGCGAGAAAGGATGTCGAGAAAATTGCTAAAGCAGATTCTAAAAATCAAAGGAACGAAAGAAGCGCTAAGACTGCCAACCAATCTGACAACCCGTCAAATCGTGATACTAGCGAACAGTCCCTCTCTCCTGCAGGGGAGAGGCTCGTAGCGCATGGAGCTGCTCCATATGAATTTGATAAACGTGACGGGGCAAAGAAAAGTTACTTTATTAAAACCGAAGGCCAAGATGGAAAAGAGCGAATCTACTGGGGTGTCGGGCTACAGGACGCCCTAATTCATTCTGGAGTAAAGATTAATGACCAAATCTCGCTAAAGAGGCTGGGAAAAGAGCAGGTTGTAACTGATAAACCCATCTGGGATGAGTCGGGAAAGCTGCTTGGCCATGAGCCGATTACCACCGAGAGAAACGCTTGGGAAATTAAATTGGCTAATCTTGGCCAGCCAACACATTCTGTCGGTAGTGGTGCGGGGCAGGTTGATTCAATCGCAACCGAGTCCCAAAATATTGGGCCAACGCAGTCGCCACAATCTTTGCCAGCAAATTCGAACACTCTATGGGCTCATAAGGCCAAAGCCTTTTTAAATGGAGATCCTAAACAGGTATTAGGGGCCTTCCCTGAGCTGGGTAAAACTCTCCTGGCATTTAAAGCGGCGCAATCCTATTTTGAAAAGACGGTTCCAAATGAGGAAAAGCGCGGCGAAATATTGACAGAAATTAAACAAGGGCTATATGCCCGCATCCTGTCTGGAAATATTCCACAGATTCAAATTATTGATGAACGAAAAATTGGTGTTTTAGTTGACCACGGAAAAACGGGGGACAACTCTTACTTTATCTCTTACAAAGATCTATTCGGTAAAGTGCAGACGATAAGGGACCCAGGGCTTGAAGGCGCCATTAAAAAAACTCCGCTGGCGATCGGCCAACCCATTGAGCTGAGTAAAAACGCAATCTCCAAATCAATTCGCATATCAAACCAAAAGGCTGATTTGTTAGATATTGCGCAAGCCACTGGTAGCACTTGGGAGATAAAGGGCGGAGATGTCGCTATCTACAGTCAAGCCATTAGTTTTGGAGCGGTGGCAAAAGCAAAAGGCGCAAATAGCCAGGCCGTAAATCTGATTGTGAGGGCGGCTTTAATCAAAGGGCATAAGTTGGCTAAAAATGGTGTTGCCATTCCCATGCCAACCGTCTTTGATCCTAATGCACCAGCCAAACCCATGGTGCAGACTCTAAACCCTGAAAAGACCCAGAAAAAACCCAAGATCGATCGTAGTCAGTCGATTGGCCGCTAATTTATTTTTTATAGAAAGTTTTAGTTATGAAAAAGGTTTCAACTTCAACCAATGGAGATACGGCAAAGACCGATGGGGAATCGATAGGCAAAGCGGTAATTCCCTTGCAAATATTTCTTCCCGCGAATATCGCTAAGTCTTTACTTCATAATGCCTCCAAAAGTAATCTTTCCCCAGAGAACTATGTTTTATTTGTTTTGGATTTCCATCTAGGGGAAGGTTCACTGCTTGATCATTATATGAATGCTCCCGTTTCGTATGAGTAAGAAAATGCCTGCAGGGCAAAGCTCTGGGCACATGACTATACGGGCGGGGTCATTGAAAGCCGCCTGGCTTGCCCACTGTAGAGCCCGAAAGACTTCCTCTGCAAATCTACTGCGAAAGTTAATGAGTGCCGAACTCTCTGCTAATGGCGAAGGCCATTTCAACGAAAATGACAGTGATTTTGTAATTAATGATTCCAATGAAATAAGGCGCTTAGAATTACAGGTACCGCTTGATATATGTGAGGCACTTAATGAACTTACTGCAAAGGAAGGTTTCCCCACTCTCAATCGTTATGCTGTAGCTCTTTTAGCCGTCAAAGCTACAGGATCACCCCAATTAAATCTTGAAGAATTCAAGGCGTTGGTTAGCTCTAACCGTCAGATGATGGCCATTGGTCGAAACCTCAACCAACTCGTGATCGATGTCAAAACCGCCAATGCTGCAAATGCTGATTTATCAGTCATCGGTAATTTCCGGTTTGGTGTATTAGAGCAATTGCGCGAACAAATTGGTCGACATACTACCCTTGTGAGACAAGTACTGGCTGCAAATATTACCCGCTGGAATACTTAGGATTTCGGTATTAAATGCCCTACTCAAAAATCTACATAGACGGCCGCCTACTTGGCTATGGCGATAAGCTTTTTGAGGAGCCGGTTAAGCGGGTTGTCATTAAAAAGCCTCGGGTTTTTAATCTACTAGATCCAATCTCTGACAAAGAAAAGGGGGTTGGCTGGAGTAAAAGTAGCGCAGCTAACAAGGGAGGGCTCTTACGCGATCAAATTGATCGGACAGTTAAAAGAGATCCTGAAGTCATGCTCAAGGTTACCTCCAAAAAAGAGGCTGGCAAGGGCATGAAGCAAATAGGCAATCATCTGGACTACATTAGCCGTAACGGTAAAGTAGAGCTTGAGACAGACCAGGGCGAAATAATCGGCACCAAACCCGGGATTAAGGCTCTCCAGGAGGAGTGGAAGCAAGGCATTACCGGAAAACCCTTACCCGAGAAAAGCGAACATCGTCTCGCCATAAATTTCATGCTATCCATGCCAAAGGGTACGCCACCGGATGCAGTTTTGACTGCAGGTAGGGCGTTTCTAGCGGAGACCTTTGGTGGCAAGCATGCTTATGTATTCGCGCTTCATACGGACACGGATAAGCCGCATATACATGCATGTATCCAGGTTGCACCATTGGGAGGGGGAAAACGGTTAAACCCACGCAAAGCTGACCTTTCCAGGTGGCGAGAGCAGTTTGCGCAGCAACTGCGTCATATCGGCATAGCAGCCAACGCTACACCAAGGCGAACAAGAGGGGTATCTAAGTTTCCGCTATCCCAAGTTGCTCTGCAGAAGAAAATTCGCCTGGCTGTAAAGGCGAGTGAAATAACCAAACCGTCACGTAGCGATGATCTTTCTTTGGTATTTAAGAAGTTGCCGATTGCCAGTTCATTAACTGGAGCCAAAAAACCATTTCAGTTTGCGGGGGCAATTATTGCCTGGTCGGGGATTGCAAAATTACTGGCTGGCTCTTCTTTGATTGAAGATCGAGCTTTAAGCATTGCAGCCAGTCAGTTTTCTGTTGATAGCTACAAAAAGTTCGAAATGCCAAAAGAGTTGCCTGAGAAAAAAAATAACGGAATCTCGCCAATTAAAATTCCTAAATAAGTTGCTGAAGATATTTATCTTCAAACTTCATATCTGTTCGACATTGCTATATCAGTTTCCAATGTTTAGCATATTGCGGTCCTTCTGACTGGGGCGTAGCTGAGGGGGGAATTATTTGAACAGGCAAGGGCATTGGAGAATCAATGCCAACAACGATTGCCTCGCCTTTACCTAGCGTTGGTAAAAATGCCGCGGCTGATGCATCCATATTCCCACAAGCCTTTTCGACCACTTGCCTATCCCTTTCGTTGATTAGTCGATGGACAATAAACATGCCCATCTGACTGAGTACGTCCTCTGGAATGTCTCTCGGTCTTTGAGTGGCCAGCAATGTGGTTAGCCCGTATTTGCGACCCTCCTTCGCAATGAGTCCGAATGACTCTAGAGAAACCCGACTGTACTCATCTCCCAGAGACTTATCTAAAAATTGATGGGCTTCGTCAAGCACGACGACGGTAGGTTTGGCCCTAAAAGTACCTGTTCGCGCCAATCTCAATAGATGCCTACCAATTGCGTTTGTTACTAATTCACGAGTGTTGTGTTCAAACGGTAGATCTGCCATCGAAATTCTGAGAACCTGCTTATCTGATTCTAAAAAGGAATTGATCACTTCAGGTAGTGATGTCAAGTCTTCAGGATTGAATATGCATTTCAAATGCGCAGATTGAAGTGCCACGTTTATTTTGGCTAGTAGTGTGGAGCAATACCCTAGGATTTGCTCGTCACTTCCATTCCACTTATCCCCCCAACTTTTTACGCACTCGTGTTCAATTTGCCTCGCTAGATGTTTAATCTTAAAAGGTGCTCCCTCCGCCTCAATTCGGTCGGCAAACTCTATGAATTTATCTTCGATTGGTTTTTTAGATTTATTCGCTTTGATTAAGCATCCATCGGTTCCAAGGGTGCCATCAATCTCTAGAAGTTTAAGACTACGTAAAGCCTCTCTTAGCTTGGGCGCTTGTGATGCCATCGTCGGGTTAAACATCACAAAAAAATCCGCTTCATTTAGATGGTTGAATGGATAGCCGACAAACTCCCGCGTCTCGCCCTTTGCATTTTCTGGTTGTCCTCCTAGATGAACGTGCCTGACGCCATCATTCAATGCTTCGAATTCGCCCGTTGCATCAAACAGAATGGCTTTTCCTTTCAATCGAACTATCTCTTCGACAAGGCGCGCTACAGTCCAACTCTTGCCGCCGCCTGTTGCCCCCAAAACTGCACAGTGGCGCCCAAAAAGTGCCTCAGGAGTCAGCGACACCATTGTGTTCAATGAGTGGGGCAAGAAAGCTAGGCGGATGCTTCGGTCGGCTTCGTATCCTTGCTCGACAGCATGCTTAATAAGCAAAGGGTGGGCCGAAAATACGTGCTGAGCAATGCGAGGATGCGCAGGTATTCCACGAACAGTTTTTCCAGAGGCCAATTCGATGGATGTGAGCAACTGAATCAACCCTATCGGATTGGCATCACTGCCATTGTCAGCGGTGGGCTCTACTGTCAATCTGTCTCGTTCAGGAAGTTTGACTTCCGTGATCCGTCCGACAATCGCGTGTTCTTCACTCTCAATCAGGACGAACTCGCCTACTTGCCCTGCAGGCATGCCATAACCTGCATGATGGCCTGACACGGGAGATGCTGCGTGAGGAAGATTTACCCTGACCGTGTTCGGGTCAACCTGACAAACCGTACCGATGTAACGAGCTGGGTCAAATGGTGCTATTGGCAGTCCGCTCACGGCGTGTCTCCCTCGATGACACGCATCCGCAGCATGTGCTTCTCAAGATCGGTTTCGGCAGCCATATCAGGTACTTCTCTGGCTACATCCTCAAATGTCCCATTGAGAAATGTCAACCTAGCATCGCCTTGATCCATCAGGCTCATGATTTTGTAAAGGTACGCATTTGTCCTGGCTGTGCCTAAATTGCCAGTTTGTTCATCATCTTCATTCAAGTCATTTTTATCACCACCGTCCGCTACGTGTTTGTGAGCATCAACACTTTTGACCAAGGCAGGATCAACAATTACAACCTTGAGTCCAAGGTTTGAACGTATTGCAGACAGGATGGGTTCAGCGATATGATTATCATTGAATCCAAAGCCAACAATCAATAAACCCGTATTCGGCTCTCTCAATGCGGACTGCAAGGCAGCGATCATTTCAAGATACGGCTGTGAAAAGGCTTGTTCATACTTGCTGCTTCGCGGATAAATAAGAAGGGGTTTGTCGGTGTCGTGCTTCTTTTCAATATCACCCGCACAGCGTTCCCAATCTATTGACCCGTGCAGCTTGTAAAGGTGAAAAACATTGGGTATGAATGCCGATGCATCACCTTCCGAACCTCGCCGAACTATGTCGTACGTGAAATAGACAGGATCAAACGTTGGCGGGAGTGTGGGTGAAAAACCATCAATCACAACAAAGCGCCCAGCTTTTGCTGCGTGCTCAAAACAGAGGTCGTAATTGGTGGTGAAAATCTTTGCTCGACTTTTCCCGGAGGAGCGACGGGCAATCCGTTGAAGGAATGCGCCATGTACAGGCAACGAGTCCGCACTTTTTAAGAAGTTGACGGCTGTACGAATTTCTGTTTCCGCCAGTTGGATAAAAGCCTGAAGCCGCTTTAGTTCTCCATCGCGCAGAAAGTTTTCGGCGATTTTGCAAGCTGACAGCAATTCCTCGATGTTTTCGTTACCTGTGGTGTGACGAACGCTTTCAAGAAGCTCTTTCCACTGGCTTTCATCGCCTGATTCATAGGCTGCCTTCACTCGCCCCCAGAGGTCGGGCATTGTTGGAGCCTTTCTTTTTGGAGGAGCGGAATCATCTATCAGGCAAAGTGAGGTTCCAAGACCTGAGAGCACAATCAAATTTTGGCACCGCACAATTTCAGCCAGTGAGCGGTGAATCTGCTCCTTCGCCTCGTCTCGGTCCGACTTCTTTTCACCTGATGCCGTTGAACTAATCGATGATGGCATCAGCCATGATTTATTTGTGTATGCAGACCTGATTTTCATTTAACCCCCATTTATAGCTACAACAATAAACCCATTACTTTCGCCTGGCCCAGCAAACACTTAATCGTTTCTACAGACTACCGTGCAGAGCTTATTCCCGGATTGAGCATTCTTTACTTCCCTGTAGTTTACTAATGTATTTCTTATGTAACACTCATACCGGCGATAAGCCTATCCTGCACTAGATTCAGAGTTCCTACGTAGGAACTTTTCAGTCATTCCACCACCGATTTTGCTAGATGGGTCGAAGGTTTGGGTTTTGGCTGAATTTGCAGATTCCCCTAGTCAATCAAACGCCCATTGCACCCCAAAGATGCCCTCCCGTGCCTCGATCTTGATTAAGCGCATCACCCACCTCATTTTGATTTCCTTCTTGATCTTCGATTGATTTTGATAAGGCTCAGAGTTCCTACGTAGGAACTTTTTTACAGTTACTCATGAGTAACTTCCTTCTGAATTCACCACCCCAACACGGGATGGTGAACCTGCAAAATGAGCTTTGTACCTAATCCCTAGTAGTCCTCCCCCACAAGTGTCTTGATATAGCGAGTAGCTTTCACAGGATTTTCCATAACCGCTATAAATTCACGCTCCAGCATATTGCCCTCTCTTAGGCACTCCAATATCTCAAAGAAAGCATCCATACCCATGCGATAGATAAATTCATAGGCAAGCGCAAAATCAATGTCGCTGGCTTGCTGATACCCAAAATATGAAAGATCAGCAAGTTCGCTCTCAATATGCAGATAAATTTCCTCATCTTCTAGCTCTAGCGTTTCTTCTTCGATTAAGGATTGATTACCCCATGAACTAAGTCCGTAGCGAGATTTGGCTATTGGCAATACAGTCACTTCCTGCCCCCAGTTTGCCTTTTTCGATTTTTTCGATACTTGATATGGTGCTGACCATGCGTAAGTATTGGATAACCACAAACCACCCCATTGCACCCCTACATTTTGGTTAATAACTTGGTATCTGCCCGTGTTATCCATCAGCACAAACTTATTCCCTGACCCGATATGCTCAGCCACAATTTCAGCGAATGGTTCTGTGAAGGCAAAATCAGGATTCTTAGCCAACATCGGTACAAGATAATTTTTGATGTAGTGCCATGTATCGGACTTGGTTTCATCTGAAGCATTACCAGTTGATAAAATTCCGTTGTGCATGAGCCATAAATCAATGCCATGCTCTTGTTGATTTAATACTTCATAGGGATGGCAATTTTCAAGATTGATATCGCCATGCGTTTTCATGCGAAGGTGAAAGGCGCAAAACTTGCCTGTGATTTCTTTGTTATAGAAGCTCTCAAAATCCTTGGCAGTTTTAGGCAATATTTTCTTGACAATCAGCTTGCCACCATCGGCATACATCACGCCGACACCATCTTGATTATGAGAATAAAAATCTGCTAACCATTCTTTGCCTAACTTTGGCGCATCTTGATGTTGAATAACGAGTAAGCACATGATTACGCTACCTCCTTCAAGCTATCAGGACTGATTAAACTAAATGCGCCCAGAGTTAAGCCATCGGCTCGCATAATCCCTTTTTGATCTAAATACTCTCTTAGGTATTTGGTATCTTTTAGGTTCTCTGCTTGGCATAGGTATTCCAAGAATTGCTCGGTGGTTAGCTTTGCTTTAGATGATTTTTTGCAGAAAAAATAGGTGGCGTAAGCAAATTGCAAGCAAGCCATAATCGTTTCAAAACGTAATGTGCCTTTGAATAAGCGAAATTCAATCGTGGCTGGATTCTGAAAGTTCACCGCCTCATAGCGATCTTGATTAAGGTTTGATAGTTGATGCTCTTTATTATTTTTAAAGTGCTTAACGGCAAACTTCTTCCACTCTTGGTTATTCTTCTTGTCCTTAAAGGCGCACCATCTACTTTCATCCCGTCTAGCAATAGCTTTGATTAATAGGCGATTGGCAGGGTCGTTAATGAACTCGATAATTTTTGTGCCATGTAAGACGCTCATATCCGCTTTGGAGATATGAACATGAAGCCCACAAGTTTTAGTGTCGTGGCTTCGTGCGCCTACAAAACGCTCTTTAAAGAAAGATAATTGCTTTTCGTGGACATCTAGTCCAGTCCACCCAGTAACCATTTCAAAACCATGATTTAGTGAGCCGTCATTCTCACAAAGGGCATAGAGGTATTTTTGCTCGTTACTGGTTTTGTGTAGAGAAAGGTTATCGAGTAAATACTCGGCACGTTCTTCTCTATCACCATCCCGAATTTCAATTTCCAATTCCATGCCAAGATAAACGGCTGGCTTTCTACTATCAAAACTCGATGGAATTTTGTTTAATCTTCTTTTGCTAGAGTGATAACAGCCAATCGCCCCATCACTAGAATCATCATCGTAGTCATCGCTATATTCATCTGATACATAACGATCTTCACGATCTGACCAGTAATAGTGCTCATCTAGACAATGCTGGCAATACGAACCATCACCATCAACTGACGAGCAATCTTCGTCATAGACCAACTTTCGGCAATGGTCGCACCAGCATACATTTACACCAAAGGCATTTTCAAACAAACGATAGGCTTCTGAAATATGGACTGCACTTTCATTGATTAGCTCCATTGCCTCATCAGAGGCACTATTGCGAATTGCCTTAGCAATCGCCTTGCCTAGTTGAAAATTCTTACTCTTGTTGCTAATAAAATTTGTAAGCCCACCACCATTGCGGTGATAAAGCGTATTGCCCGTTATGTTTGATTTAATGCAAAACCGAACATACTCATTGGTTGCACCATTACTTCTGTGTTCAATTAAATTCATTTGCTTGTCCTTTTTAAATAATCAAAAGAACCGCAAAAAACACCCTGTATTTCCTAAAACTTTTTTCCTTTCTTTTCATCTTTCAAGGGTTTGGGTGTTCCTCACGGTTGGACGAGCTGCAGGGCGATGGGGGCTACGGGTCAAGAGAACCGTGGAATAAATGTCAGGGGCACACACCAAGAAATTTCTTGTGTGTCCCTGGCGTTTTATGCCGCGAAAGTCTCTTGAAGAGCAGGGCGTTTGTGCTAAGCATGAGCACAAAGAGCCCTAAACGACCCGTAGAACACAGAGAACCAAGATCGGTACAACTGTGAGGTTGAAAGTTATTGTCAGGCGCAGCAATGAACGCGTTCATTGCAAGCTTGGCAAATCAATATCGTGTGCTCGAACGAGCACACACTTATAGGCCGTAAAAAGAAAGTTTGAAAAGCAACTTTTGCTAGCTAAGCGCGGCAAAATTCATTTGTAAATTTGATTTGTATTTCTGTGGTGCCATGACCCAGTTAAATTAACTTTTAAGTCAATAGTCGAAAAGTATCAGTGTGAAAGTATATTGGGTACTCCGATTTTTATTTTTAAGTTTTGCATTCCATAAATAAGCGGTGCATTTTGTCGGCATTAGCGTGCAGTCGAGTCTAAAATCTTTTGCTGGAAAATCTACGGCAAATGGTAGCTAATGCGGAGTGAGCAACTAATAGAGCAATTCTTAAATTCTGGCTGGCTTAATAATTATTGGTCCAGCAACACCATCAAAACCTACCGGAAGGAGCTTCTAACCTTTAGCAAGTGGCTTAAAGCATATGAAGGGAAGGGCCTCTTAGGCGCAACATCTGAAGATATTTTAGGCTTTCTAGAAATCACGGCCACCAATCGAGTGCGTACACATAATTTACGCATCTCAATTTTGCGACGCCTCTATCGATACCTGGATCGTGAGTGCAAACTAGAATTAAACCCATGCTTAGGGCTCAGACCCATTAAGTCCCAGCAATCCCTTCCAAATATTCTTTCGGAGCTAGAGGTAACCAGGCTCATTGAATCGCCGGACACAACGACACCAATTGGCCTAAGGGATAGGGCCATGCTCGAGCTACTCTACGCGACTGGGATGCGGGTAAGTGAGCTGGTTATGCTGGAAATTACAAGCCTATATCTGCCTGATCAGTACATTATCGTTCGCGCCAATACGAGTAAATCCAAGTCGGATCGCATTGTTCCTTTCGGGGCAATTGCAGCACACTGGCTATCTCGGTACCTAGAGGAAATACGATCGAGACTCTACAGAATGAGGGTTGCGGCTGGCTCCAGAGCAAATTTCGTATTCCTTGGCAAGGGCAAAGGAGGGCGATTTCATACTCGAACTTGCCGCTTAATTGTGAAGCGGCATGCGCTGCGTGCCGGTATTACCAAAAAAGTCTGCCCGCATACCCTGAGGCATTCGTTTGCTACCCATCTACTCAATGGCGGCGCAAATCTAATTGTGATCCAAAAGTTACTTGGCCATGCGAGCGTTCAAACCACTCAAATCTACACCCATACCTCAATCGCGAGGCTAAAACGAGTTCACAAACAGCATCACCCTAGAGGGGGGAGCTTTCACAATATATCCCTCGAAAAAGGTAGGCACTATCAATTGCACCGCTTTAATTATCCTAATGTCCGTTAAATTTGCCTTATGATCAGATATGATAAATAATTACATAACTGGTATATAATTGGTCATGGCCAAGAGTAAGCGAGAGAAAGTTGAATCCCTAATTGAGAGGGAGACTTTCTACCTTAAAGCAAGTCAAGGCGGGGGGATCCTTAGCTTTGAAGTGTGGGGTTATTTTGAGGATGGGCATACCGTTGTCACTAGATACAACCTGGCATATATCAATAGATTGATTTGTCAAAAGGACAATGGCAGGGTACTTGGATTTGATAATGCGCATAATTACCATCACAGGCATTTCATGGGCAAGGTGACGCCGGTAGAATTTGTGAGTTACGAGCACACGCTGGAGCAGTTTGAGCAAGAGTGGCAAGGCATTATTCAAAAGATCAAAAAGGAGAAGAGATGACAAAAATGGTTATTCGTGCCGATAAAGTTGAGAGCTTTTTTTCTCGAGCACGCAAAGCTGCGCAAAAGGCAGATTGCTCACAGTCATTTAAGAAGGTAGCAACCCTCTCGTTTGAAGATCCTCAAGAGATGTTTATGGTTCTTTCTGAGGCGCGCAGGCGTCTAATGCTGGAGGTAATGGAGGAGCCAAAATCCATCACCCAATTGACGACAAAATTGCATCGTGAGCGCTCTGCCATTACTAGGGATATTAGCCTTTTGGAAAAGGTTGGGTTGCTGATTTCACAAAAACGAACTAACCCTGGGCATGGCATTGAAAAGGTGGTTAAAGCTGTTTCACCAAAGATTGAAATGTTTGCCACCCTAGGGTAGGGACTACTAACCTATGCAAGACCCAGCCTTGTTTGCCCTGGGAATTGGGGTTTGTTGCTCCTGGGTCTGCGCACAATAAGATCCACATCAACCCCCAAACAATTGATGCATTCAATCATTTTTCCTATGCTGAGGGTACCTAGTTGGGCATTTGGCTCTCTTGCGTATTTAAGCAATACGGACAATTTGGATGGGCTTATAGACATGAGTGCAGCAGCCTCTACCTGATTTAATTCCCGCCACTCAATCAGCGAGGCTATGGTATTTGCCAAATCTTCACGTAGAGCATTAGCATTGTTATAGGTCTGAAATGGACCAGAAACCTTGGTTTGCGTTGCCTTCATATGAGCCTTATAAAATTACCTAATTAGGTAATTTTCTACTAAAAATTGACATTCATCTACTCTACCTTATGTGAATTACTAATGAATTGCAGTCAAATCGTTATTGTCATAACCTAGCATTAAACCCTTGCATTTGCGTGAGTTCTTTGTTAATCTGTCGTTAATTTAATTCTTACGGAGGATGGTTCTAGTTCTTTCTTGTCTTTTTTAAATTAATTCAAGATGCGTATAATCATTATTATGTCAAACAAGAAATTAGACTAAACCCAAGCCCTAATCTTTAAGAGTCCATGTCCTTATTTGAGCGTATAGCCAACCTTCCCGGTCTTCACAATCTCCCCAGCTTTAGCACGCTGTTCTCTGAGATTAATACGGATATGGGCAATAGTGAGATCTGGTTCGTGTTGCTACTGGCATGCTTCATGCTGACACTTCATGGTGTAGCTGTCTTGATGATTGCTGGCACCTTCCATTGGTTGGATAGCAGGCTTGAAAACAAGCGGGTTTACGGCGCTAATTTTCTCTCGTATTTCATTGCGATTTTGTTGATTATTGCTAGCCACTTGCTTGAAATCGTAGCTTGGTCTTATATTTGCGTGGCTTTACAGGTATTCCCAACCAATCCACAAACCTTCTATTTTGCTGGTGAAATGTATACGACTGTTGGTTATGGTGACTACACCTTATCTGAGCAATGGAGAATTCTCCCGATCATCATCTCGTTCTCGGGGATCTTTGCCGTCTCCATGTCCGGCGCTGCAATGTACTCAATGATGGGTGCGTTGCTGGGCAGATCAAACAAAAACCCCAAATCAGGATCTGGATTCTAGGATCAACCATTATTCGGAGTCCTCTAATCGATGAGTTTCGCCTTATCGATGGGCGCCTTCTGCTTAAAAATAAGCTCCAGAACACGTCCATTAGCCTCTAGGGAACGCATTCTGCCAGGAAGCCAGTCAAGATCTCTAGCCAGCCAAATATCGACCTGACGCTTGTATGGATCATTTTCACGCTGCATTAAGGCGTAATGGCGATTCACCGACTTTCCTAGGCTTGGGATGTCGTCCGACTCCACCTCACCATAGCTCTTAAATTGCCACATCTCTAAGGTGTTGTAGTCAACCACGGGAAGCGCTTTAACGCTACCCGCTTCATCAATCTTATCGCTGCCATTTAAAAGAGAGGCAAATTGGAACATGAGGCTAAACCGATCCTGAGTGCCTGGCAGTAAATCGGGGGAAAATTCCGGTTTCTCGGAGAAATACATCTTCCCTGCTCCACCTTGATCTCGATCGAACCGAGAATAGCGCGGGGGCTTTGTTCCACGTTGTGTCCAGTAAATCGAAGGCGCTATTCCATAAGCATCTACAGATCCTCGGGATTCAAATACAAATGGTCCAACGACTGCATAAGGAATGTTGATATAGAGGCGGCAATTGTTGCCCTCTGTTATCCAGTCCAGTTGAGCTGTTTGATATAACTGACCATCAACATAGGCGTCAAAATAATACGTTCCTGATTCGGGCAGGCGAAATGCTTGCCCCGTTTGATTTCCCAAGGCGCCCTGCTTTCCATTGCTTGCCTCTGGCAAGTCTGCCGATACGGCGGTGGTTTTCTTGGGTGGAGATTTTTTCTTTGGCGCTGTCGCAAGTTGAATCTTTTGAGGGGGTTCAACGCGAAGATCAGTTTTGATAATGAGATCTTCGGAGATAGGCGGTGCACTAGCAAATGAAATAAAGGGAATACCAAAAAATAGGATGAGATGGCCAACGATGGATATAAAGATTGCAGCAAGCAGAATCCACAGAGATTTTCTGCGAATACTGTGAATTAGATTGCTAAATGAATCAATCAAGAAATCAATGCTCGATAAAATCAATCACTGCCGATAAGTGCTTGGCATAGTCAGCAATTCCATGATCGCTGCCCTCTAACACCAGTTGCTTTGCTCCAGGATAAAAAGCAATCATCTCTTTCCAATCCAGAAGCTCATCGCCCTTAGCAGCAATTAAAAAATAACGCTTAGGATCTGAAATTGTATTTACTTGCAAGGCTCGCAATTCGTCAATGTACTCGGCCTTGAAATCAAAAGGTTCTTCGCTATCGTAGGCGGTCATCATGCCAACATGTGGCTCTAATTCTCTGGCGGCATACACCGCAGGATTAAGGGCAACACCTTTGCATTGATATTTTTCTGCTAGGTAGTTTGTGTAGAAGCCCCCCAGAGAAGATCCGATGATCACTATGCGATCCGCTTTAGATTGATCGATGTGCTTAATCACCATCTCCATACTCTCTTTTGGTGATGCTAGCAATTGCGGGCAATACCATTCGTATGTATGGTTGCTTGTCGAGAGCGCACTCACCGCTTCACCCGTCATCACCGCCTTAGTTGAATTTGGAGATGAACGAAAGCCATGTAGATAAACGAGTAGGGTTGTTTTCATCAGAGACTCTTAAACCTTCTGGCCTATTTCAAAGTTTGCCATCTTCTCAAGCGCCTTCACCATGGCAGAGTGATCCCAGGCTTTACCGCCATGAGCGCTACAAGAGTTTAATAATTCTTGGGCTGTAGCGGTATTAGGCAATGAGACGCCTAAGGCTTTAGCGCTACTGAGTGCGAGATTGAGATCCTTTTGGTGCAACTCAATCCTAAAGCCAGGGTCAAAGGTTCTTTTGATCATGCGCTCACCATGCACTTCTAAAATCTTGGAGCTAGCAAAACCACCCATCAATGCCTCGCGCACTTTGGCGGGATCTGCTCCGGCTTTAGATGCGAATAAGAGCGCTTCAGCAACAGCTTCAATGTTCAAAGCCACGATGATTTGATTGGCCACTTTTGTAATTTGACCTGTTCCATTGCCACCGACCAAGGTAATGTTTTTGCCCATCAATTCAAAGATGGGCTTAACCTGAGCAAAGGTCTCTTCACTACCACCTACCATGATGGTGAGTGTTGCGCCCTTGGCTCCAAGTTGACCACCAGAGACTGGAGCGTCCAAATACCCGCATCCGAGTGCATTGATTTTTTGAGCAAATGCTTTGGTCTCAATTGGGGAGATTGAGCTCATGTCAACTACGATCTTGCCTTTGCTTAAGCCAGAGGCAATGCCATTCTCGCCAAAGAGTACTTTTTCAACATCAGGGGTGTCTGGCACCATCGTGAAAATAATATCCGCCTTATTTGCAACTTCTGCAGGGCTAGCGCAGACGATTGCTGCGCTATTGGCAAGCTCTTCCGGCACTTTGCTACGAGTGCTGATGAAGACTTCATGTCCAGCAGCTACTAAATGGCCTGCCATTGGGGCGCCCATTATTCCTAAACCAACAAAACCCAGTTTTAATTTACCCATGACTGCATTCTCCAAATTTTAATTTTCTATATTTTTATATGTGGGGCCGGATTTGAGAGCTCACTCTTGCTCGTATTGCCCCATCCACCCAAGACCAGCTTCGGTGGTTTTGAGGGGTTTGTATTCGCAGCCGATATAGCCGGAGTAGCCCATGCGATCTAATAGATCAAAGAGGTAGCTATAGTTGATCTCACCAGTACCGGGCTCATTACGTCCAGGGTTGTCAGCCAATTGAATATGGGCAATGCGACTTAAATACTTTTGAATCGTATTACCTAGCTCACCCTCCATGCGTTGCGCATGGTAGATGTCGTATTGCAAAAATGCATTATCGGCGCCGACTGCATCCAAAATGGCAATTCCCTGCTCTGTTTTTGAAAGGTAGAAACCTGGGATATCAAAGGTGTTGATCGGCTCGATGAGGAGTTTTAGGCTGGCTTTTTTAAGTTCACTCGCTGCGTATTGAAGATTACTAACAAAGGTATCGTGCAGAACTTTTGGATCAAGCCCAGCTGGCGCCTTACCAGCAAGACAATTTAACTGTGGAACGCCTAGGACGCTTGCATATTCAATGGCTTTAGCAACTCCATCGCGAAATTCGGTGACACGATCTGGCAAGCAGGCTATTCCACGCTCACCAGCATCCCAGTTTCCAGCAGGAAGGTTGTGCAAAACCAGTTTTAAGGCGTTGTTATCTAGGGCGGATTTAATCTCTTTTACATCAAAGGCATAGGGAAATAGAAATTCGACTGCTTTAAACCCGGCGGTCTTGGCTAGCGCAAAGCGTTCCAAGAATAGTGCTTCGGTAAATAACATCGTGAGGTTGGCTGCAAAACGGGGCATCTCATTCCTTTGGGTCGTGGAGCTGCGAAAGAACTGATGTTATCAAAGAAGCCCATAAATTACCTTGAGCCCAATGGGAGGGCTGTTAAAGACAAATTGGGGCTAAAAATACGCTAATATCTAGGAAGAAATACTCAAAAAATAAGGAAAGTTATGAAAATGAAATTTGCCCCAATTACCCTCGTAGCAGCAGCTTTGTTGGCAGGTCCAGCATTAGTGATGGCTCAAGCCCCTACTGCTGCAAATGCTGTCGTGGTTGATGCAGCAGTTACAGACAATATTTTCCAGTTGTACGAAGGTACAGTAACCAAGATTGATAAGAAAACTCGTACGATTTTCTTCAAAAATAAAGAAGGTGAATCGAAGTTCATTGCTGGTCCAGAGATCAAAAGCTTTGATCAAATCAAAAAAGGTGATCGTCTCAGCGTTACATACGAACTAGCAGTTGCTATTGAGTTAATCAAAACTAAGAGTGACGGCATTCGTAGCAAGGTGGAAACCTCATCTGAGGTTGCTTCCAAGCCTGGTGAAAAACCAGCCCGCACTATCACTAATACAACTACGATCATTGCTGACATTATTGATGTGGATCGCGCTAAAAAATTAGTGTCAGTTAAAGGTCCAAGTGGCAAGGTGACTGTAGTGACAGTCAAGAACCCACAGTTGTTGGCTGATGTGAACGTTGGAGAACAAGTGAAGGTGATTTACTTTGATGCAATGGCTGCATCGATTACATCTCCAAAAAAGAAGTAAGAAATAAAAGCAATACGCTGTAATAGCAAGGATTTAATCTGAACATTCGTATCTATTGGGTCCCTGCCCTTCTTACCCTCCTCTCGGCTTGTGCTAACACCACTCGCCCAGGGGTTGTCGGTGTTAGTCGATCTCAATTTATGATGGCCTCTTCTGCGGAAGTGGATCGCCTCTCTGCTGTAAGTTATAACGAGCAGAATCAAAAGGCAAAAGAAAAAAATCTATTGGTCACATCGGGTCCAAGCTATGATCGCTTAAAGATCATAGCCAATAGACTTATTCCGCAGACTCAAGCATTTCGTGATGACACCAAGCAATGGGATTGGCGCCTGACCCTCATTGATGCTCCGGTCTTAAATGCAAGCTGCGCTCCTGGCGGTAAGATTACTTTCTACACTGGGATTATTGAGCAACTGAATTTAAATGACGATGAAATCGCTGCCATCATGGGTCATGAGATTGCACATGCACTCCGAGAGCATGGTAGAGAGCGTGTATCACAAGCCATGGCGCAGAACTTGGCAGTGAATGTTGCAATGGCCGCAGCTGGCGGTTATGGTTCAGCAGTGAGCGCCGCTAATCAAGTTGCCCACTATGTATTTGTACTGCCAAACTCAAGAGAGAATGAATCAGAGGCTGATGCGATTGGTCTAGAGCTTGCAGCAAGAGCTGGATATAACCCAAACGGCGCAATCACCGTGTGGCAAAAAATGATCAAGGCTACAAAAGATAAGAGCTCCCCAGAGTTTTTATCTACCCATCCTTCTGGTGAAACTAGGATTGAGCAATTAACCGCGCTTATGCCAGCCGTAGAGCCACTATATAAAGTGGCACCCAAACCACTACCCCCTAAGAAGCTTTAAGGAATCTGTTGAAATAAAAAAAGCCCCTTGTTTGAACTGACCCACAAAAGTTGGACACCAAATCCAACTCAAAGGGGTCAGCTTCATGAGCAAATACAGTACGCAGTTCAAGCTAAAAGTAGTTACTGAGTATTTAAAGTCTGGGGGCTACCTCAGGGT